>UQGJ01000018.1 GCA_900540545.1 uncultured Eubacteriales bacterium | reverse complement strand
TCCGTCCTCTTTCTCAAACGAGAAAGAGGACCCCCGCGCGGGAGCGCCGCCCCCGAAGGGTCTCCAATACCCAAAAAGGCCCGCCGCTGGAAAAATCCAGCGGCGGGCCTTTTCAAACTTCCCTTTACTTGTAGGCAATGGCCTCGATCTCCACCAGCGCGTCCTTGGGGAGCTTGGCCACCTCCACGGCGGCGCGGGCGGGGCAGTCGGCGGTGAAGAACTCGCCGTACACGGCGTTCATGGCGGCGAAGTCGCCCATGTTCTGGAGGAACACGCCCACGCGGACCACATCCTCCAAGCCCATGCCGGCCTCGGCCAGAATGGCCTTGATGTTGGTCAGGGACTGGCGGGTCTGGTCGGCCACGTCGTTGCTGGGGAAGGCCCCAGTGGCGGGGTCGATGGGCAGCTGGCCGGAGACAAAGACGAAGCCGCCGGCCTTGACGGCCTGGGAGTAGGGCCCGATGGCGCCGGGCGCGCCGGTGGTGCTGATGATTTCCTTCATAGTGAATGACATCCTTTCCGATCCAATTTAGGATAGCATTTATGATACCGCGAAACCGCCTCGCTGTCAATCGGTGTTCCGCCCGACGGAGTTCGACCTCTTTTTCCCGCCTCAAACGGTATCGTAGAGGCAAAAGGAGGGATTTCCATGAAAAAACGTGTTTCCTCGTTCCTGGCCGGTGCGCTGACGGCCTGCCTGCTCCTGGGCCTGGCGGGCGCGGCCCTGGCGGCCTCCGGCGCGGTGGACTTTAACACTGTGGGGCTCATGGTCCAGGGAGTCCAGGTAGCCAAGGCCGGGGAGGACTACACCCTGGAAAACGGCCAGCAGGTCCCCGCCACCATCGTCTACACCGACCCGTCCGGCGGCGGCACCACCTATCTGCCCGCCCGGCGCATCGCCGAGCTGCTGGGGGTGGACATCGGCTGGGACGCCCCCTCCGGCAGTGTCACCGTGGGCAGTGCCCCGGCAACGGTCCCTGCCGCCGCGCCAAGCCCCACACCGGCGGCTACTCCGGCCCCCACGCCCACCCCTGTGGCCGTCCAGGAGTCCACGGTGACCGACACCGTCTACATCACCGCCACCGGCAGCAAGTACCACCGGGCGGGCTGCCGGTACCTGTCCAAGAGCCAGATCGCCATCGACCGCAGCGACGCCAAAGCCCAGGGCTACACCGCCTGTTCGGTCTGCAAGCCGTAATGCCATCAAAAAGAGGACGTACCGCGTGCGGTACGTCCTCTTTTTATGGCTTCAGCTATGTCCCATCAGGACGCGGTCTCCGGGATCTGAACGTTGAAGTTCCAGGTGTTCTGCTGGTAGACCTCGCCGGTAGCCACGATGGAGACGATATGGTTGCCGGGAAGCATGTTCACCAGCTCACTCTCGGGCTGGTACGCATACTGGTAATCCGGCTTGTCGGCCAGGGGGACCTCCACGGTGAAGCTGTACTTGCCGTCGCCCAGGGCGGTGACGGTGGCGTCATAGGGGGTGATGATGGGCCGCTTGTCGCCCTCTTCCACGGTGCCCCGATCCAGGTAGACCTTCACGGTGCCCTTGGCGTCGGCAAACTGGGCGTCCTCCGTGACGATCACGCCGCTCACAGTGGCGGTCTTGGTCTTGTCGGTGGCGGCGGGCAGTTCCACCCGCGCCCCTTCGGCCAGGGTATACTCCGTTTTCTCCACGGTCAGCTTGGCGCTCTCCAGGGTGATGGGCGTGGTGTTGTAGGTGGTCAGATTGGAGGTGTCGGTGTTCAGGCTGATCTGCACGTTCTCCAGCTCGAAGTTTTTCACGTTGACCAGGTTGAACTGATTCTTCACGCCGTAGACGGTCACGTCCTTGACCTTGATGTCGGTCATGGGAGCCCGCTCGTAAGCCGTGTAGTAGATGGCGTTCTTGGCGTCCACCGGGGAGTCCGGCGCGCCGGCGACGATGTTGGACATGTACACGTTCTTGAGCTGGGGGGTGTAGGGGCCCAGGTCGCCCTCCTTGTCCTGGGCGGAACCGGCGGTGTATTGGGTCTCGCCGTACATCAGGGCATTGGAGGCCTTGGCCACGGTGCTGTCCTTGAAGTAGATGTTCTCGATCAGGCCGCCCCGGTAGGAGTTGGTCTTGAACCGTAGGACCTGCTGCAGGTTGACGCTGTCGTAGTGGTTGTCGGTGGCGAACACGTTCCGCACGCCGCCGGTGCACTCGCTGCCCGCCGTCACGCCGCCGTGGCCGTCGGCAAAGACGCTGTTGCGCACGATGAGGTTCTCGCTGGGCTCGCCGCCTACCTGGCCCCGGGCGTAACCGTCCCGGTTCTTGCCGGACTTGATGGCGATGCAGTCGTCTCCGGTGTTGAAGGCGCAGTTCTCAATAACCACGTAGCTGGTGGACTCGGGGTCCACGCCGTCGTTGTTGGGGCCGTGGGAGTCCACGTTCACGTCACGCACCAGCACGTTCCGGCTTCTCAGGGGATGGATCTCCCACATGGGGGAGTTGACGATTTTGATACCCTCGATGAGGATATTCTCGCAGGCGTAGGTCTCCACGGTGCAGGGCCGCAGCAGGGACTTGAGGGGTGTGATCGCATTGCCCTCGCCGTCCACGGTGGGCGTGTCCATCATGGTCACCTTGGTGATGTCGTTCCAGTCGATGTCCATGGTAGGAATCTGGGCCGGAAGGGGCGTGGCGCCGTCGTTCAGCAGCCGGTACTCCACCGGGTAGGCGCCGTCGCTCCAGTCCTTCACCAGGATGTCCACCACCTCGGACTGGTTGGGGAAGCCAAAGGTGCCCCGCTTCCAAGGCCACCAGTTGTAGTTGTCCGCCTGGGGGTCCAGAGTCCCCTTGCCGGTGAGGGCGATGTTCCGGGCGTGGAAGGCCCGGATGGGGGAGGCATAGTTATAGGTGTCGTTGCCCTCGAAGCTGGAGAGCACCATGGGGTAATACTCGTTGGTGATGTTGCGCACGAACTTCAGGACCACGTTCTCCTCGATGTGCAGGTTCACGTTGCTCTTGAGCTCGATGGAGCCGGTGTAGTAGACCGTGGGGTTTTCCGCCGTGGCGTCCTGGGCCGCCGGGACCACCACGCGGCCGCCGCCCGCGGCGGTGGCGTCGTCGATGGCGGTCTGGATGGCCTTGGTGTAGTCCTGCACGGTCTGGGTGCGCACGTCCACGGAATCCTCGGTGCCGTTATCGACGTTGTAGACCTCCTCCATGTCGGTGACCAGCGCCATGTACTTGTCGCTGGTCACCACATAGTCCACGTCCTTGAAGGTGGGGGTGTTGGCGTTCACGGTCTCGTCAATGTGGCTGTAAGTCTCGTCGTCCCAATACTCCTTGGTGGGGTCCAGGGCGTCCTTGACGTAGAGGGCGTTGGTAAAGCTGGCCTTCCCGTTGGAGGATGTGACCACCAGCTTGTCGCCGTCGGCGATAGCGGCGGCGGCATCCTTGGCCCCGCCGTTCGCGTCCGTCACGGCATAGCTCTGGCTGGTGCCGTCCTTGGCCTTGATCTGGCTCAGCAGGGTGGCCACGGTGGTGCCGGTTTTCACGGTGACGGAGGAGGTGCCCACCGTCAGCAGGTCGGCCGCCTCACCGTTGCGCACGATGACCGTGGAGGAGGTGGGCTCGGCCGCATCCAGGGCCCGGCTGAGAATGGCGGCCAACTCCGCCCGGGTCAGGTTGGCCAAGGGCTTCATGGAGCCGTCCGGCAGGCCGTTCAGAAGCCCGGCGGACACCATGGCGCCCACAGCGGGCGCGGCCCAGGCGGCGATGTCGCCGGAATCGGTGAAGCCCTGGGCCGCGCTCTCATCGCCGGTCAGCCCCATGGCCTGGGCCACCGCCACACACAGCTCCTGCCGGGTGATGAGGGCGGTGGGCTGGAAGCCGTCGCCGGTGCCCTGCATGTAGCCCGCCGCCTTGGCGGCGGCGGCGTCCTGGTAGAACCAGTCGGACTCCGCCACATCCGCGTAGCTGATAGCGGCGGTCTCGGTGAAGCCAAAGGTGCGGTTGACCATGGCGGCGGTCTCGGCGCGGGTGATCAGGTCGTCGGGCCGCACGCTGCCGTCGGCGGCGGGCCGAATCACGCCCCGCTCCACCAGCCGGGTGAGATAGGGCTCCGCCCAGTTGCTCTGGTAGTCGCTGGCGAACGCGGTGGCCACGCTTACATTCGCGGCCAGCGCGCCTGCAAGCAGCCAGGAGAAGATTCTGCGGTTTCTTTTTTTCATCATTCTGCATCCCTCTCTATGAAACCATCATTTGCGGTTCTTTGTTGAGTTTAGCGCCGGGGACCTGTAAAGTCAAGCAAAATTGGTAAATCGTTTTATCTTCGTGCATCTGCCAAAATCGCAGGCAGTTTTTTGGTCATTCCCTACAAGGCGCACCTCCTAAGAAATAAAAATGAGGACGCACCAATTTGGTACGTCCTCGTTTGATACTCAAAAAAACCGCTCCAGACACTCCCGCACGGCGGGGCCGTCGTGGTGACAGACCACGGCGTCGGCGGCGGCCTTCAGCGCCGGGTCGGCGTTGTCCACGGCCACGCCCAGGCCCGCCTCCTCCAGCATCTCCCGATCGTTTTGGGCGTCGCCCATGGCCACGGTCTCCAGCCGGTCCAGGCCGGAGCGCTCCAGCAGGTCCAGCAGGGCCGCCCCCTTGGAGACCCCCAGGGGGAGCAGCTCCAAAAAGTTGGCCTCGGAGAACACCAGCCGCCCTACCGCCCCCACCCGGGGGGCCAGAAAGGCCCGGACCTCCTCCATATACGCGTGGCACTCGGTCATCAGGTACTTGTTCAGGGGCCTGGGGTGTTCGTCCAGGGTAACGGGGACGGCAGGCCGCCCCTCCCGGTGGATGAGCTCGGCGGTGTACTCGTTGCCCCGGAACAGGCAGAAGCCGTCCAAATCGTAATAGGCCACCGCCCCCATCCGGGGGAAGCGCTCCAGCGCCGCCCGCACCAGCTCGTCCGCCTCCGGCGGCAGGGTCCAGCGGCGGTAGACCTCCCCGCTGTGGAGGTCGCAGACCTGTCCCCCGTTGCCGGTGACGATGGGCAGGTTCACCAGCTCCACCAGCTCCGGGAAGAGCCGGATAGCCGCCGGGGCCCGCCCGGTAGCGATGGTGAAGTACCCGCCGGCCCGGACGTGGCTGCGAATGGCCTCCAGATTCTCCGGCGAAACTTGGGAGGCGCTATTCAACAGTGTGTTGTCCATGTCGCAGACCAACACGCGCTTTCTCACAGGCGGGCGCCTCCCGTCTCCCCGTGGGCGGCCTTCCGGGCCAGCTTGATGCCGGAGAGCATAATGGCAAAGACGAACCAGAAGATGACCATGACCCTGGGGTAGTTCCACAGGTAGTCCGCCAGACAGTTCACCAGAATACCGCAGATGGCCGACATGGCCCCGATGGTCACCAGCTTCACCTGGGGCGGGCACTTGGCCAGCCGGGCGGCCTTGGCCGCCGTCTTGACGCCGGAGACCATGGCCGTCAGATAGGCCACGATGCCCAGCAGCCCGGTCTCCAGCCACACCTGGAAGTACAGGTTGTGGGAGTGTACGAAGGGGGCCTCGCCGTGGTAGAGGTTCAGCTCCTTGATGGCGGTGCGCACCGCGTCGGTGCCCAGCCCCGCGCCCCGGACGGGCCGCTCCTTGAGCATCTCCAGCGCCGCCTGATACAGGGGGAAGCGGCTGGAGGTGGAGCTGTCGTTGAGGTTGAAGATGGACAAGATGCGGTTGAAGATGGTGTCGGGCAGGAAGGGGATGGACAGCAGGGCCAGGATGAGGAGGGCGGGGATGAGCTTCCGCTTCCAGAAGAACACAAAGACCGCCATGGCCACCACCAGCCCGATCCAACTGGCCCGGGAATAGGTCATGCCCCAGGCCAGCACCCCCACGCCGCAGGCGCACAGCGCCCCCAGCTTCCCCCAGATGGACTTGCTGCCCAGCAGCAGGGCCACCGCCAGGGGGATCAGCAGCACCAGCACCTCGGCAAAGGCGTTGGGGTTCTCATAGAAGGCGAACACCCGCCCAGGCATACCCTCGTTGACCAGGGGGTCGAAGTAGGAGTAGTTAACCTCCACGCCCTGGATGCGCTGGAGGACGCCGTAGGCCCCCATGGCGAAGAGGGCCACGGTAGCCATGCCCGCCAGCCGGGTGAGCTGGTCCACCCGCTCCACGCTGCTCACCGTCACCACCACGCAGAGCATGCAGGTGACATGGAAGAACAGGAATCGGAAGGACAGGGCCGAGGAGTAGGACACCAGATAGCCCAGCACCACCGCCCCGGCGAAGAGGACGGGGTACGGCCCCACGCTCTTGAAGTCCAGCCGCTGGCTGCGGCTGCGCATCCCGCCCAGCATGAACAGGACGATGGCGAAGGCGAAGCCCTGCAAGGAGTACATGTTGTCCCAGTGCTCATAGGGGAACACCATCACCCCCAGCATGAACCAGCCGATGAGGGCGGGCACCTGCTCGGCGATGCCGAACCCCAGATTGGCAAAGATACTGCCGTCAAAGACGGTCTTTAACTTCCGGTAGACCCAGTGGAGCAGGGCCGCGGGCAGGTTGAGGACCGTCTCCAGCCCCCTGACCAGAAGGCTGTCCCGCCACGCCCGGGGCAGAACGCCCTCCCGGGTGATGACCCGCATGACCCAGCTGCCGTGGAACCACCGGGTCCACCAGGCCGACACACCCCGGAGGAGCCGGCACAGGCCGCTGCCCAGATACCACTCGTACAGCACCCGCCAAACCGCCAGCAGGACGCCCCCCACGGCGCTGTTTTCCATTACTTGCACAGGCGTTTCGCCTCCTTTAACCTCTGTTTTTGAGCCTGTATAAAAGAGTCAGCAGTCCGAACCGGCCCCGGCGGACCAAATCGGCCGCCAACTGCTTGTTCCGCCCCATGCCCTGGGGCCGCAGCGTCTGAATGGCCCGGACCATGTCCGGCTCCCGGCAGAAGCCCTCCACCCGGCGGCGCTTCTCGCCCCAGGGGGCCGGGTTGGTGGCGGCGTACTCGTTGCCGATGGCGATGAGCAGCCCCGCCCAGTTGGAGCTCTCCCGCCACTGGGGGTCGTCCCCGTCCAGGCCGAACCGCCGGACCAGGTCCTCCTTGGCCTCCATAAAGCGGTGGAAGGTGCCCATGTAGTCGGGCAGGTAGTTCCGGGTCACGGAGGCCGGGTTCTGGAGATAGTAGTACAGCGGCTCGTCCACCATGACCAGCTTTTCCGCCAGGCAGAAGTATTCCATCAGAAACAGCTCGTCCTCCAGATAGGCCCCGGCGAACTGGATGTGGTTGTCCGCGATGATGCGCCGGGAGAAGAGGAACCGCCAGATGAACCCGTTGAGGACCTCCCCCGGCTGCCCCAGCCGCTGACCCAGCAGCCGGTCCACGATGCCCCGGCGGAAGGCGTCCTTCCCGTACACCCCGGCGGGCATGGCGGCGGGCTCCAGCGCCTTTTCCCCGGTGGGCTGGATGTTCCAGTGGGCGCACCCGGCGGAGTCGGCCCCCGCCCCGGTCAGCGCCCCGTGCAGCCTTTCGCAGGCCGCCGGCTCGATCCAGTCGTCGGCGTCGATGAAGAGGATGTACTCCCCCGCCGCCTCGTCCATGCCCCGGTTCCGGGCCGAGGACACGCCGCCGTTTTCCTTGTGGACGGCCCGCACCCGCCCATCCTGAGCGGCGTACTGGTCGCAGAGGGCGCCGCTGCCGTCGGGGGAGCCGTCGTCGATGAGCAGCAGCTCCCAGTCGGCGAAGGTCTGGCCCAGCACCGACTCCACGCACTTGCGCAAGACCCGCTCGGCCTTGTAGACGGGCACAATGATTGAGATTTGAGGCATAGCTTATCCTCCCAGGCATTCGGACATAGATACTGGTATTATACCTACTCTTTCCCCAAATTGCAACAGCGGACCTCGCCTCCGTTCCGCCTTCTTTCCCTTGCTTCGGGGGGTTCATAGTGTTACAATTAGATTGTTATTTTAGGCTTTGATTTCAAACACCAAGGAGATGTCGCTGATGACGGAACCGCAAATCGCCCCGGAGGCCGTTGGCGATTCCTGCCCCGTCTCCCGCCGGGAGGAATACGAGCTGCTGATGAACTCCCTGAATGTGAGCGTCAGCAAGCACATGCTGGACGAGCACTTCACCGTGGTCTGGGCCAACGAGTACTATTACCATCTGTTCGGCTACACCAGGGAGGAGTATGAGGCCCTGTTCCACAACCAGTGCGACCTCTTCTACGCGGACAACAAGCCGGACTGGGACGCCCTGGTGGACTGCGTCGTCCAGACCTTCGGCAGCGGGGCGCTGAAATTCGAGCGCGTGTGCCGGATGCCCCACCGGGACGGCCGCCTGCTGTGGATCAAGCTGGTGGGCACCCGCATCAACGAGTACGTGAACGGCTGCCAGCTCTCCTATACCGTGATGATGGACATCACCGAGCAGATGCAGACCCTGGTGGAGCAGGAGGCGACCTACGACAACTTCCCCGGCCTCATCTCCAAGTTCCGGGTCCGGGAGGACGGCTTCTACTTTTTAAGCGCCAACGACCGCTATTTCGAGGTGTTCCACAGGGCCGCCCGCTACCTGTTCCAGGATATGACGGGGACATCCGGCCTGTCCGCCATCGCCGCGCGCCGCGACCAGTTCCGCCGGGGGGAGCCGGCCTCCTTCTCCATCTTCCAGGACGACGTCCACGGCAGCCGGGTCTATATGGACGTCAGCGCCCAGTGCGTGGACTGGATTGAACACGACCCGGTCTATTTATTGCTCCACTCTGACGTGACCAAGCTCACCCAGCAGAACGCCGAGCTGGAACGGCTGGCCTTCTCCGACCTGGTCACCGGCGGCATGAACGGCACCCGGTTCGACCGGGCGGCGGCCGACGCCATCCGCTCGGCCCCGGCGGGGACCTACGTGCTGGTCTGGCTGAACCTCCAGAAGTTCAAGCTTATCAACGACCTGGCCGGCAACGCCGCGGGCAGCGATACCCTGCGCTATATCCACGACAAGCTCCAAGCGCACCTCCAGCCCGGCGAACTGGTGGCCCGCACCGCCGCCGACAATTACAGTCTGCTGCTCTACAACGGGGATGACGCCGCGCTGTCCGGCCGCCTGCGCGAGATGGCGGGGGACATCAACAGCTTCAACGAGCACGCCGAGTTCCAGTATTTCCTCTTCTTCACTGCCGGCCTCTGCCGGGTGGACGACCCGGCGCTGGAGATCACCCAGCTCCAGGACCGGGCCAATCTGGCCCGGAAGGAGATTCTGGAGGCCGCCGGCGGCAGCCTCTGCGTCTGCAAATTTTACAGCGAGGTGGACCGGGCCAAGCTGCTGCTGGAAAAGGACCTGGAAAACCGGATGCGCCCCGCCCTGCACGCCCACGAGTTCCAGGTCTATCTCCAGCCCAAGCTCTCTCTCACCTCCCACACCGTGGAGGGGGCCGAGGCCCTGGTCCGCTGGAACGACCCCGTCCGGGGCCTGATCCCGCCCGACAACTTCATCCCGCTCTTCGAGCGCAACGGCTTCATCCTCCAGCTGGACCTGTACATGCTGGAGGAGGTCTGCGCCCTGGTCCGCCGGTGGCTGGACCAGGGGCGGCGGGTACCGCCCATCTCTGTGAACGTCTCCCGGCTCCACTTTTCCACCCTCCACTTTGTCTCGGAGTACGCCGACATATGCCGCCGCCACGGGGTCCCCACCAGTCTCATCGAGCTGGAGGTGACGGAGACCGTGGTCTTCGAGTACCCGGAACTCTTCGCCCGCATCGTGGAGGATATGCACCAGTACGGCTTTACCTGCTCCATGGATGACTTCGGCAGCGGCTACTCCTCTCTGAACACCCTCAAGGACATCCACGTGGACATTCTGAAGCTGGACCGGGCCTTCTTCGGCTCCGAGCGGATGGACGACCCCCGGGAACGCGACGTGATTTCCACCGTGGTGGACCTGGCCAAAAAGCTGAACATGAAGACCGTGGCCGAGGGGGTGGAGACCCATCAGCAGCAGCGCTTCCTGGAGGGCACCGGCTGCGACCTGCTCCAGGGCTACGTCTTTTCCCGCCCTGTGCCCGTGGCCGACTATGAGCGCTTGGTCTACGGCGGGACCTGAAAAGTTCACAAAAAACTGATAGACTTCCCCCGCCAAAGCGGGTAGAATATCTCTCACACGAAACATAAGGAGGGACCGCCACCGTGCGCTCCATTGACAGCTGGCTGGACCGATTCGCCTATAAGCACCCCAGGTTCGGCATCCCAAATCTGATGATGGTCATCGTTATCGGCACCGTCCTGGTCTATCTCATGGACATGTTCAGCGGAAACACGTTCTCCGCCATGCTGGCCTTCTCCCGATACGGCATCCTCCACGGCCAGGTCTGGCGGCTGGTCACCTTCCTCTTCATCCCCTTGGGCGGCGACCCCTTCACGGTGATCCTCTCCCTCTATTTTTACTGGTGGATCGGCTCCAGCCTGGAGCGGGAGTGGGGCACCACCAAATTCACCCTCTTCTACGCCCTGGGCGTGGTGTTCAACCTGGTCCTCGGCCTGATTCTGGGCCGGGCCGACGCCACCTTCCTCAACCTGTCCATGTTCTTCGCCTTCGCCACCCTCTACCCCGATATGCGCATCCTCCTCTTCTTTATCATCCCCGTGAAGGTCAAGTGGCTGGCCTGGATCGACGCCGCCTTCTTCGGCCTCTCCTTCCTGTTCAGCCTGCTCCATCTGAACCTGCTGGGCGCCCTGCTGCCCGTGGTGGCCATCCTCAACTACGTGCTGTTCTTCTGGTCGGACCTCTCTACCATCGTCAAGCGGGCCTTCCGCCGGGCCCAGCACCAGAACTCCCGGCAGACTGTCAATTTCAAAAAGGCCACCCGGGACGTGAAAAAGGAGAAGGGCTACCTCCACAAGTGTGCCGTCTGCGGCGTCACCGACGCCGACGACCCCAACATGGAGTTCCGCTACTGCTCCAAGTGCACCGGCTACTACTGCTACTGCATGAACCATATCAATAACCACGTGCACATCCAGTGACAATTGACAATGGATAATGGACAATGGATAATTTGCCCTGTTACTAGAGCAGCCGCATCCCCCGTCCTCATTGTCAATTATCAATTTCAAAAAGGGGGTCCTTCCCATGACCGACCGCGAACTGGTGGACAAAGCCATCGACATGCTGAACTACTCCTACGTCCCCTACTCCCACTTCCCCGTGGGCGCGGCGCTGGAGTGCGCCGACGGCACGGTGTTCACCGGCTGCAACGTGGAGAACGCCGCCTACGGCGACACTATCTGCGCCGAGCGCACCGCCGTTATCAAGGCCGTCAGCGAGGGCCACCGGGACGACTTCAAGCGCATCGCCATCGCCGGGAATTCCAAGGATTACTGCTGGCCCTGCGGCTCCTGCCGCCAGGTCCTTTTCGAGTTCGCCCCCGACCTGGAGGTACTCATCGCCAAAGAGGGCGGCGACTTCGTGAAACTGCCCCTCCGGGACCTTCTGGCCCACGGCTTCGGCCCCAAGGCCCTGCTGTAAAAACAATTTTTTGAATAAAACCTCCCCGTGATGGTCATCCTATGGCTGGATACCCAAAACGAGGAGGTTTTTTCCGTGATCATGGATAAGATCGCTCTGGTCCTCGCCATCATTGGCGGGCTGAACTGGGGCAGCATCGGCATCTTTGGCTTCGACATCGTCGCCTTCCTGTTCGGCGGCTCCGCCAGCGCCATCAGCCGCGTGATCTACACGCTGGTGGGTCTGGCCGCCATCTGGTGTATTTCCCTGCTGTTCCGGAACACCGATGTGGCCGACGAGCGGGCCTGATGCCCCGAAAAAATCCGCGCCCGGCTGGGCGCGGATTTTTTTGCGCTTCCCTCTTGACAAGGATACCCCCGGGGGGTATTATAATACCACACCCCCGGGGGGTATCAAACCGAGGAGGTCATCGCCATGATGGCAGACAAAGCCAAGGTCCTGCGCCTGATGAAAACAGCCCGCGGCCAGATGGACGGCATCGTCCGAATGATGGAGGAGGACCGCTACTGCATCGACATCTCCACCCAGATCATGGCCACCGAGGCCATGCTGAACCGGGTGAACAAGGAGATTTTGTCCGCCCACCTGAAGCACTGCGTCAACACCGCCGAGAGCCAGGAGGAGCGGGAGCAAAAAGTGGATGAACTGGTGGACATGCTGGGCAAGATATTGAAGTGACACCAATCGTTAAGCGAGGTACGCTATGAAACAAAAATTTACCGTCACCGGCATGACCTGTTCGGCGTGTTCGGCCCATGTGACCAAGGCCGTGGAAAAGCTGCCCGGTGTGGACGCCGTTAACGTGAACCTGCTGGGCGGGTCCATGCTGGTGGAGTTTGACCCCGCCGCGGCCAGCGCCGACGCCATCATCGCCGCCGTAGACACGGCGGGCTATGGGGCCTCCCTCCCCGCCAAGGCCGGAGACGGCACCAAACCTGCCCCCTCCCCCACCTTGGATATGGATGCCGAGCTCCGGGGTATGAAGCGCCGCTTCCTGGTCTCCCTGATTTTCCTCATCCCCCTGTTCTATCTCGCCATGGGCCACATGATGGGCTGGCCCCTGCCCATGTTCTTCCACGACATGCGCGCCAACGGCCTGTCCGTAGCCTTCCTTCAGTTCCTGCTGGTGCTGCCCATCATGTACGTCAACGACAAATATTATAAGGTGGGCTTCAAGACCCTGTTCCGCGGCTCCCCCAACATGGACTCCCTCATCGCCCTGGGCTCCGCTGCCGCTGTCCTCTACGGCGTGGCCGCCATCTTCCAGATCAGCTACGGCCTGGGCCACGGGGACATGGCCCGGGTGGACCAGTGGACCATGGACCTCTACTTCGAGTCGGCGGGCATGATCCTCACCCTCATCACCCTGGGCAAGTACCTGGAGACCCGCTCCAAGGGCAAGACCGGCGAGGCCATCAGCCGCCTGATGGACCTGGCCCCCAAGACGGCCACCGTCCTTCGGGACGGCGCGGAGGTAGAGCTGCCCGTGGAGGAGGTGGCGGTGGGTGACCTGATTTTGGTCCGGCCCGGCGCCTCCATCCCCGTGGACGGCGAGGTCACCGAGGGGACCTCCTCGGTGGACGAGTCCGCCCTCACCGGCGAGTCCATCCCGGTGGAGAAAGGCCCCGGCGATAAGGTGGTCGCCGCCTCCATCAACAAGTCCGGCTCCTTCACCTTCCGGGCCACGCGGGTGGGCGACGACACCACCCTGGCCCAGATGATCGCCCTGGTGGACGAGGCCGCCTCCTCTAAGGCCCCTATCGCCAAGCTGGCGGACCGGGTGGCCGGGGTCTTCGTCCCCGTGGTCATCGGCATCGCCCTGGTCACCGCCGTGGTGTGGCTGCTGGTCACAGGCGGAGACATTACCAAAGCCCTCACCGCCGGGGTGGCGGTGCTGGTCATCTCCTGCCCCTGCGCTCTGGGGCTGGCCACCCCCGTGGCCATCATGGTGGGCACGGGCAAGGGGGCCGAGAACGGCATCCTCATCAAGTCCGCCGAGGCCCTGGAGACTCTCCACACCGTCAAAACCGTGGTGCTGGACAAGACCGGCACGGTAACAGAGGGCAAGCCCAGGGTAACGGACCTCTACCCCAACGAGGGGACCACCACGGAGGAGCTGCTGTGCATCGCCGCCAGCCTGGAGCAGCCCTCAGAGCACCCCCTGGCCGACGCCATCGTTCAGGAGGCCCGGGAGCGGAACATCCCCCTGGTCCCAGCACAAAACTTCCAGGCCGTCCATGGCCGGGGGGTAAAGGCCCACCTCCAGGGCACGGACTATCTGGCGGGCAACCGGGCCATGATGGAGGAGGCGGGCGTCCCCCTGGGGGCCGAGGGCATGATCGCCGACGGGTTGGCCGAAAACGGCAAGACCCCCCTCTACTTCGCCGGGGACGGAAAACTGCTGGGCATCGTGGCTGTGGCCGACACGGTGAAGCCCACCAGTGCCGAGGCCATCCGGGGCTTCCGGGCCCTGGGCATCGACGTGGTCATGCTCACCGGCGACAACCGGCGGACCGCCGACGCCATCGGCCGGGAGCTGGGGGTCACCCAGGTCATCGCCGAGGTCCTCCCCCAGGACAAGGAGAAGGTCATCGCCGACCTCCAGGCCCAGGGCAAAAAGGTTGCCATGGTGGGCGACGGCATCAACGACGCCCCCGCCCTGGCCCGCTCCGACGTGGGCCTCGCCATCGGCGCGGGCACCGACGTGGCTATTGAGTCGGCGGACATCGTGCTGATGAAGAGCGACCTGCTGGACGCGGTGACGGCGGTGGAGCTGAGCAAGGCCACCATCCGCAACGTGAAGCAGAACCTGTTCTGGGCCTTCATCTACAACACCGTAGGCATCCCCCTGGCGGCCTCCTCCCTGCTCAACCCCATGTTCGCCGCCGCCGCCATGAGCCTGTCCTCGGTGAGCGTGGTCACCAACGCCCTGCGGTTAAAGTGGTTCCATCCCAAATGGGATTCTAGAACAATTGTTTCACGTAAAACAAGTCAAAAACAGGAAAAAGGAGTGCAATTCGTCATGGAAAAGAAAATCGTCATCGAAGGCATGAGCTGCGGACATTGCTCCGCCCGGGTGGAAAAGGCCCTGAATGGTCTGCCCGACGTCACCGCCCACGTGGACCTGGAGGCCAAGACCGCCACCGTCAGCGGCAGCGCCGACGACGCGGCCCTGAAACAGGCCGTGGAGGACGCGGGATACGAAGTCGTGTCCATCTCCTAACTCAAGAAACGGTTCCCAGACGAAGCGCCGCCCGATATTCGGGCGGCGCTTTTTCTTCGTATACGAATTGAGTGAAGAACTCCATCATTTTATAACTTTTTATGTCTATTAGTGGCTATTTTCATTAAATATTACACATTTTTAGCACTTATTAAGTTGCTTTTCCAAAACATCGATGTTAGAATAAGGACAGACAACGTGCAAAGGCAGTACCGGGCAAAGGGCAGCTTCCCAGACTAATTGGGAGATCACAGCCATCCAAACGCTACTGACTGTAATCCTGATTATGGGGCAGCCCTCGAGAGGGCTGCCCCATTTTCTCATGAGAAAATGGAACTTTTTATTAGGAGGTTGTGACATGAAACGCAAACTACTCTCCCTGCTCCTTACAGCGGCCATGCTGCTCTCCCTGGGCGTCACCGCGTCCGCGGCGGACGGCTCCCACTGGGCCCAGGGTGCGGCGGAGCGCTGGCAGAACGCCGGCGTCATCCAGGGCGACGACAATGGAGACCTGCGCCTGGACGACTCCATGACCCGGGCGGAGCTAGCCACCGTATTCGTCAACCTGCTGGGTCTCACCGAGGAGGCCCCCAACACTTACGCGGACCTGACGGGGAGCGAGTGGTACGCCCCCGCCATCCTCAAGTGCACCGCCGCCGGCATCATGCAGGGCGACGGCGCCAACTGCAACGCGGGCGTCACCATCACCCGGCAGGAGACCACGGTGATGACGGCTCGGGCTCTGGGCATCGCCCCGGCGGCCGAGGCCGACCTGAGCGCCTTTGCCGACGCGGATGCCGTGGCAGACTGGGCCGCCCCCTATGTGGCGGCCATGGCCGAGGCCGGCATTATCAACGGCATGGGCGACGGCACCGTGGCCCCCACCGCCGACATCGACCGGGCCTCCACCATGACCCTCTTCGACAAGGCCGTGGCCGTCTATGCCGGTGAGCCCGGCGAGTACGACGTCAGCGGCTCCGGCATCGTCATCGTGGCCGCCCCGGGCGTGACCCTCTCCGGCGAGTTGGAGGGCAGCGTCCTGGTGGCCGCCGGGACCGAGGACGGCGCGGTCACGCTGGACAACGCCACCGTCACCGGCACCGTCACCGTGGCCTCCAACGCTGAGGTCACCGCCAAGGACTCCAAGCTGGCCGACGTGGCCGTCACCGCCGCCGGGGCCAGTGTGGCCCTCACCGGCAAGTCCGAGGCCGAGACCGTCACCGTGGCGCAGAGCGCCGAGGCGGCCGCCGTTACCGTACACGCCGACGCCAAGGCCGGCACCGTAGTCACCGAGGCCCCCAAGGCCAGCCTGACCGTGGCCGGCACTGTGACCAAGGCGGAGACCGCCGCGACCGCCGCCGGGGCCGCCGTCACCGTGGAGAAGGGCGCCAAGGTGGAGACCGTCACCGCCGCCGCCCCGGACAGCGCCGTAAACGTGGCGGGCACCGTGAGCAAGGTGGAGACCGCCGAGACCGCCACGGGTGCCAAGGTGGAGACCGAGAAGGGCGCCAGCATCAAGGAGGTCGTAGCCAACGCCGAGGGCACCACTGTCACCGGCGAGGCCAAGGTGGACAAGGTGACGGCCAACGCCGACAATACCGCCGTCAGCACCCCCAACACCAAGGTGGAGGCGGGCAAGGACACCACCGGCGTCACCGTAGGCGACAAGGAAGTCAAGCCCGGCTCCAGCACCACCACCAACTCCAGCGGCACCGGCACCACCTCCGGCTCTTCCAGCAGCGGCAGCTCTGGCCCCAGCTATACTGTGGTCAACGATGAGTCCGCACTGAAAAGCGCGGTTGCCAACGGCGGGTATATCCGGTTGGGAAGCAATTTTGAGCTGACCGAAGAAGTGGCGGTAAGCAACACCGTGGTTCTGGACCTGAACGGGAAGGTCCTGACCTTCCAGAGCAAGGCGGATAACGCCCCTTCCATTTATGCCTTTAACATTTCAGCACAGGGCAACATGACTTTGAATGACAGCCAATCCGGCGGCAAAATCGTGTCGACCGACTTGACCAGCAGCGGTTACTGCACCCGTGGCATCATCAACTGCCGCGGCACCTTTACGATGAACGGCGGCACCATTCAAACGGGAAAATATAACTATTGGGCAGTGGGCTGTGTGGGCACCGACTGTAACATGACGATCAACGGCGGGACCATCGACGGCGGCTGGACAGATGGTACGAACGGAGGCGGCGCAATCGCCGCCAATGGGATTGCGGAAAACGGCGGCTATACGCTGAAAATCAATTCCGGCGCCGTGCTGAAGGGCGGCGAGACGACGGTCTACCTCCCCAGCGCGGGCAATGTGACCATCAACGGCGGCACTATTGAAAGTGCGCTGACTCAGGCTGTCTCGATCCGCGCGGGGAACCTGACGGTCAATGGTGGTGAGCTGATTTCTCACGGCGCGCGGAAAATCGGCGCGACTTCCATCAGCGGGAATAGTGGAAACTACACCGGGGCCCTGGTCGTGGTAAAAACGCAGTACGCCACGCAGGACGGCTATTTGGGTGATATCGTAGTCGACGTGAAGGGCGGGAAACTGACCAATGATGCCCCGAGTGGAGATGCGCTCGTCGTTGTTCACGAAAATAAATCGGGCAATGAGGAAGCGGCGCCGGGAACGGTCAAAGTCGCTCTTTCCGACACGGTCGTCATCACCGGCGGCATGAACATCCAGGACGGCTTCGGCGCGGTGGAAGGCGACAGCCTGACCCTGGACGGGTCGGCATGGGTGTTCTCCTCCAAGAGTCTGGCGGCGGCGCTGGAGTGCGGTGGAGACATTCTTCTGGGCGGCAATGTGGTGACCGACAGCATCCTTTTCATCGACGAAGGAAAGGATGTCACCTTAGACTTGAACGGTTACAAAATCACGACTTCGATGAACCCGGTCGGTGTAGATGCCATCATGTCCACCTATATCTTCGTCAACAACGGCACGTTCACCGTAATCGGTACGACCGTAGGAAGCTCTGTTACCACGGGCTACACTGAAAATCCAAGCACCCAACAAATCCGGCTGTTCCGAAACCAGTCTGGTAATCTAACCATTATAGGCGGCACCTATACCGGGTATTATGTCGTGGACAATAATACAATGGAGTCCGTAGCGACGGGAACGACCACTATTATGGGTAGCGCCGTTCTAAATGGTGGATTCGCCTGTATCGCCAACTGGAAAAATGGAGCAATCATCGTGGATGGGGCTGAGCTGAATGCGGATTACTACGTCCTCTGCAACAACGGCACCTATGGTGGAACCTCATTTCATGCGTCGAATGCCACGATGGTCAGCAGACAGGACACGGCAATCTACTTCCCCGCCGGTGACGAACTGGAACTCACTAATTGTGTGGTAAACGCGCCCTATGGTTGCGGCATCGAGGCTTTTTCCGGTTCTGTTATGCTAAAAGGGAGCACCACTATCAACGCCGGGGCAGAAGCAGGGTATCAGGCCACTGTATCTCCGGGTGGCGAAGGTTCCCGCATGGACGGCAGTGCCGTTCTTCTTGGTTACCGCAAGGGCTACAAGACGACGCCTGAAGGTCTGGTCTTTATCAGTGAAGCGGGAGTCACTCTAAACAGTACGAACAGCAGTTGCATTCGACTGGTGGCTTTGGGTGATTACAGCGAGAATGAGGGCGTTGCCAAAATCGACGTCACATATGACGCGGGAACCCTTGGAACACACGGCAGTGAGGATGCAGCCACTGATTTCCGTAATGATATTGGCTCGTCTTATGGCGGCACGGTCACTATCAACGGTACGGAGGTGCACCCCGTACAGATAGGGGAGTAAGTCGGCCGTTTTACGGCGCTATTTACTGCCGATATTTTAGAAGCGCCGGAGGCAACGCCTCCGGCGCTTCCTTTTTCCCCGGTGGTATGCTATGATAGAATCAAATCAAAAAGGAGGTCACCGTCATGTCCACTCTGCTCATCAAAAACGCCAGGTACATCGTCTCCTGCGACGACGCCGACACCCTCTACGAGCGCGCCAACCTCTTCGTGGACAACGGCGTCATCACCTCCATCGGCCACGGCTACCAGCGGGCCGACCAGGTCATCGACGGGGGGCGGATGGTGGTCTACCCCGGCCTCATCAACACCCACCACCACCTGTACCAAATCTTCTCCCGGAACCTGCCCGAGGTTCAGAAGATGGAGCTGTTCCCCTGGCTGGTCACGCTCTACGACGTGTGGAAGGACCTGGACGAGGAGGTGGTGTCCTGGTCCACCCTCACGGGGCTGGGGGAGCTGCTGAAAACCGGCTGCACCACCTGCTTCGACCACCACTACGTCTTCCCCGCCCGGGCCGGGGACCTGATCGCCGCCCAGTTCCGGGCGGCGGCCAAGCTGGGGATGCGCTTCGTGGCCTCCCGGGGGTCCATGGACCTGTCCCAAAAGGACGGCGGCCTGCCGCCGGACAGCGTGGTCCAGACCATCGACGAGATCCTGGCCGACTCCGAGCGGCTGGTCCGCGTCTGGCACGACCCGGCCCCCTACTCCATGCGGCAGGTGGTGCTGGCCCCCTGCTCCCCCTTCTCCGTGTCTTCCGACCTGCTGCGCCAGAGTGCGCTGCTGGCCCGGAGCCTGGGGGTGCGGCTGCACACCCACGTGGCCGAGACCAGGGACGAGGAGCAGTTCACCCTGGAGAAGTTCGGCCTGCGGCCCCTGGCCTACCTGCAATCCCTGGGCTGGACCGGCCCCGACGTGTGGTACGCCCACGGCATCCACTTCAACGACGCCGAGCTGGACCGGCTGGCCGAGACGGGCACCGGCGTGGCCCACTGCCCCGCCTCCAACATGAAGCTCTCCTCCGGGGTCTGCCGGGTGCCGGACATGCTGAAACGGGGGGTCCCCGTGGGGCTGGCGGTGGACGGCTCCGCCTCCAACGACGGCAGCAATATGCTGGAAGAGATGCGGGTGGCCTACCTGCTGCACCGGCTCACCTGGAGCGCCGCCGCCCCCACAGGCTACGATATTTTGAAGATGGCTACCCGGGGCTCTGCCCGGCTGCTGGGCCGGGACGACATCGGCTGTCTCGCCCCCGGCAAGGCCGCCGACCTCTTTATGCTGGACCTGGACCGGCTGAGTCTGGTGGGAGCCCAGTTCGACCCCATGAACATGCTGGGCACCGTGGGCTTCAAGGGCAATGTGGACTACACCATCGTGGGCGGCGTGCCCGTGGTCCAGCACGGCGAACTGACCACCGTGGACGAGGGCGAGTGCGTCGTCAAGGCCAATCAGGTGCTGAGGGGGTATTTGAAGCGGTAGAGGGGCGCGGGGAAATGAAGAATTAAGAGTTAAGAATGAAGAATTGCGCCTGCGGGCGGGACGGGGGTAGGACGGGAGAAACGGATTGCCACACCAGTCTGAGGACTGGTTCGCAATGACAGGGGGACGGGGGGCGGCCGCAAGGGCCGCCAGTGCAACTGGCAAAATGGCGGCTTGTTTGCACCAATGGAAACGCAACTGCTCACAAGTCTTGTTATCCCCCGTGCCGCCCCCGTTCCTTCTTTCCGACCCCTTTCTTCGAGAAGAAAGGGGTCCCGCCGAAGGCACTTTTGTGTAAAATGCTCGTTGCATTCCGGACAAAACAGAGTAAAATAGTATTTCCCAAACTCTGTCAGAAAGGAGGCGTTCCCATGGAGACCTCAACGGCCACGCTGGAGCGGGCGCCGCTTTTTTCCCGGGATGCGCTGGTGCGGCTCATCGTCCCCCTGGTCATCGAGCAGCTTTTAGCCATGACCATCGGCATGGCCGACACCATGATGGTCACCAGCGTGGGGGAACACGCCGTCAGCGGCGTCTCTCTGGTGGACAACATCAGCATCCTGCTCATCAACGTCTTTTCCGCCCTGGCCACCGGCGGCGCGGTGGTGGCGGCCCAGTACCTGGGCAACCGGGACGAGCCCAACGCCTGCGCCGCGGCCAAGCAGCTTTTATACGTCATCACCGGGCTCGCTGCCGCCATGGCGGCGGTGTGCCTCCTGTTCCGCGGCCCCATCCTCCGGCTGATTTTCGGCGCCCTGGACCCGGACATCATGGAAGCCGCCATGACCTATTTCCTCCTCACCGCCATCTCCTACCCCTTCCTGGCCGCCTACAACGCCGGGGCCGCCCTGTTCCGGTCCATGGGCAACAGCAAGGTGTCCATGTTCGCCTCCCTTTTGATGAACCTCATCAACATCGGCCTCAACGCCGTGCTCATCTTCGGGGCCAAAATCGGGGTGGCGGGGGCCGGTTTCGGCACCCTCTTCTCCCGGCTGGCCGGGGCTTTGCTGATGACCTGGCTTATCTGCCAGCCCCACAACCCCGTCCACGTCAGCGACCTGCTGACGCCGGAGTTCAACGGCCCGCTGGTGAAGAAGATCCTGCGCATCGGTGTGCCCAACGGGACGGAAAACGGCATGTTCCAAATCGGTAAGCTGCTGGTGCTGGGCCTCATCACCCCCCTGGGCAAGGCGGCCACCGCCGCCAACGCCATCGCCAACAGCGTGGCAAGCATGGTCAACGTGCCCGGCCAAGCCATCTCCCTGTCCCTCATCACCGTGGTGGGCCAGTGTATGGGCGCGGGGGAACACAAGCAGGCCGTGCGCTACACCCGCAACCTCATGCTCATCGTCTACGCCGCCATGGGCAGCCTGAGCCTGGCCCTCTTTTTCGCCGCCGGGCCAGTGGTCTCCTTCTTTAACCTGTCGCCGGAGGCGGCGGTCATGGCCGAGGAGGTCCTCCACTGGTGCGCCGTGTTCACCTTCATTTTCTGGCCCATGGCCTTCTCCCTGCCCAACGCCCTGCGGGCCTCGGGGGACGCCAAGTTCACCATGATCGTGTCCATGCTGACCATGTGGATCTTCCGGGTGGGCCTGAGCTATGTCTTTGTTCTGGCCTTGGACATGGGGCTGCTGGGCGTGTGGGTGGCCATGTTCATCGACTGGATCGCCCGTGGCGCCGTATTCCTCACCCGCTTCCTCAGCGGGCGGTGGAAAACAAAAAAAGTCATCTGAAACGAAACATCCGGCCCACAGGGCCGGATGTTTCTGCTATACTGGTGGAAAAGGGGGACTGCCGCCGTGGACTTTGCACAACAATTCAAAACGCTGGGCATGGACGGGACCATGCTCTGGCTACCCCGCTACCCCTGGCGAGCCTGCCGCTACGCCAAAGGGGCCTATCTCTGCCGGTACGGCGAGCCGGTGCCCCTGCTGCTCCTGCTGCTGGAGGGGCGGGTGTCGGTCTCCCTCACTCCGCCCCACGGGCGGACCCACATCATCACCTATTGCAGCCCCGGCGAGCTGATCTGCGGCGACGTGGAGGTCTCCCTGGGCAGCACCGCCGCCACCGCCGACCTGCGGGCCGACGGCGGGCCCGTCCTCTGCGCCGGCATCCCCATCGCCGAGCACCGCGCCGCCCTGCTCCACGACGGCGACTTTCTCCGCTTCGCCCTGCGCCGGGTGTCCCGGGAGATGGTGAAGGACTCCCTCTACGCCGCCAACAACCTCCTTTTCCCCGTGGAGCAGCGGCTGGGGGCCTATCTGGTCAACGCCGCCCGGAACGGCGTCTTTCAGGGCAATCTGACCCGGCTGTCCGAGCTGCTGGGCGTGAGCTACCGCCAGCTCTCCCGGGTGATGAAATCCTTTCTGGACCGGGGCTGGCTGGAGCGGACGGCGGGGGGCTGGCGCATTTTGCAGCCCGCCCCCTTCCAATCCATGGCCGCCCTCATGGACGAACCGCCAAAATAGGCATAGAAAAGCGGCCCGCACAGTGTGCGGGCCGCTTTTTTACGGATACTATGCCAAATGTCCTACCGGGTCCCTCCCGCGGGCTGATATACTGCTCCCGTAAGGGTCACTCAAAGAACTTCACGGTGTAGGAGATGGTGGCGGTGCCGCCGCTTTTCAGCTGCACGTTGTCGATCTCCACCTGGAACGCGTCTCCGTAGCGATAGCCCTCCACGCCGGGGCGGAAAATCACCGCCGGGCCGCCGCCGTAGCCGGTGCTGTCCACCACCAGGTAGGGGCCGTTGTCCGCATCCCGGTTCATGCTCCGGTCCAGCTGGAACACCGCCCCGTCCCGCAGGCGGGTGACGGTGACGGTGAGGTCCGTGGAGCCCTCCAGCACGTACTTCTCCGGGTCCGGGGTACAGCTCCAGGCCAGACGGGCATTCATCAGCTCCAGGGGGAAAAGCCCCTCTCCCGGCCAGCAGACCCGCTCCGGGGTCAGGGACGGGGTGCGGCTGCGGTCCATGACCATGGTGGTGGTACTGGTGTTCACACAGCCCATCCCCACCACCTTCAGGTCCGGGTCCAGCAGCCAGCGGCGGTGGCCCACCCGGCTGATATTGTTGCTGTCCGAGTCGTCCATGCAGCCCTGGTTGAAGGCGAACAGGCTCTTGCGGCCCCAGCCGATATTGGAGTGACTGGTGGCGCTCCGGCCGGCGCTGTATAGCGCGTCGTCCATCCCCGCGGGCTGGGGCGGGTAGTGGTCAAAGGTGCTCACCGCCAGCAGAAGGGCCCCCTTCTGGGCCTCGGCGTTCTTGTCCGCGTCCAGCACCACGTCGCCGGGCAGGCCCGCCAGGATGCGGGCGTAGTTGATGGCATTCAGCCCGTCCTGGAGGAACCCCTCCTGGAGGGAGCCGGGGACCAGGGCGGTGATGTCGTCGGTCTGAGGCTGGACCACATAGGGGTCCCCCTCGAAATGGGGGGTGCCCAGCTCCTCCTTCAGGGCCTTCAGCTCCTGGATGCGCGCCCGCTCCTCGTCGGTGAACGCGCCGCCCCTGGCCTCCTGGACCATCTCGTACAGGCGCAGGGAGAGAAGGGCGGCCTGCTCCCGGCTGGTGGTGCTGTCCAGGGCGTAGCCGTTCTGGGTGCCCTGCATCACGCCCACGCCCACTACCGATGCCACTCCAGTGGTGGCCCAATCGGGCACGGCGCCCTCCGCCCCGGCGGCCAGGGCCTGGCCCTCTGCCTCATAGGGCGCGGGCAGGTCGGCCCCCAGCTTGTTCAGTAGGCGGTCGTACAGGACGCAAATCTCCATCCGGGTGATGGTCTTTTCGGGGGCGAACTGGGTGTCGGAGACCCCCTGGACCAGCCCAAGCTGGTACGCCTGGGCCACGTAGACGTCGCCGTACACATCGGTGAAGGGCTGGTCGGTGGAGTAAACGAGGTCCTGGTTGTTGGCCCGCAGATAGAGCCGCACCGCCAACTCGGCGAACTCCTGCCGGGTGATGGGGCCCTGATAGTTGGTGCCGTCATAGAAGCGGGTCAGGTCCAGGGCGGCGGCCTGCTCCACCTCGGACTTGGCCCAGTCGCTGGGGGCGGACGCCGCACGGGCGGGCAGCGCCCCCAGGCAGAGGCACAGGGACAGCAGGACGGCCGCCCCCCGCCGGGGCAATGTGAAACGCATACGGGTCTCTCCTTCTCTAAAAATGCCGTTACTTTCCCGGCGGTACGCCGCCGGGAAAGTCCTCGCTTCGCTCGCCGCGATGTCTGCGAAGGCAGACATCGCGGGGCATTCGATCCCATACGAGGCGGGCTGCCGCCCCCTCGCGCTCCCCCGCCCCGAATCGGCCTTCCGCCACTTTTTCGACAAGCTGGTGGGGCGGCTTGCAAAGCCGCCCCACAGGGGATAGCAATTGGTTTTCTTACCGCTGGCCCTTGTCGTAGGGGATACCCTCTGCCCGGGGGGCCTGGGAGTTCTTGGAGGTAAAGGCCAGGACCACCAGGGTGGCGATATAGGGGACCATCTTGTAGATGTCGCTGGGGATGTTCAGGCTCAGCAGGAAGGGCACGCTGGAATAGGTGGCGGCGATGGTCTTCATAAAGCCGAAGAACAGGGCCGCAAAGAGGATGCGGGCCGGCTTCCACTGGCCGAAAATCAGCACGGCCAGGGCCAGGAAGCCGTAGCCGGAGACGGTGGCGTTGAAGTTGGTGGAGGTGGGAATGACGAAAATCAGTCCGCCCACACCGGCCAGGGCGCCGGAAATCAGGACGCCGGCGTAGCGCATCTTGTAGACGTTCACGCCCACACTGTCCGCCGCCTGGGGGTGCTCGCCGCAGGCCCGCAGCCGCAGACCAAACTTGGTCTTATACAGCACCACCGCCGACACGGCCAGGATGGCGAAGCCCAGATAGGTTGTGATGTAGGTATTCTGGAACAGCAGGGGGCCGATGCCGGGGATGTCCCCCAGCAGGGGCACCTTTTCGATGCGGAACTGGTTGATGAAGTTGACCTGCTGCACCTGCTGGAGCATACGGGCCACGAAGATGGCGAAGGCGGGGGCAAAGAGGTTGATGGCCGTGCCGGAAATCGTCTGGTCCGCCTTCATGTTGATGGAGGCGTAAGCGTGGACCAGGCTGATGACCATGCCGGAGACGGCGGCGATGACGATGGCGATCAGCAGAATGGGCTGCCCGGGCAGCTTATCCTGGAAATAGTGGATGAACAGGATACTGCTGAACGCGCCGATGATCATAGTGCCGTCCAGGGCGATGTTTACCACGCCGGAGCGCTCGGCGAACAGGCCGCCCAGGGCCACCACCAGCAGGGGGATGGAGAAATACATCATCTGCTGGACCAAAAAGACGATCAAATCAAATCCGCTCACTGCCCGTCACCTCCCTTCGCAGGCTCCACCGCGGGCCCCATAGGCGTGGGCGGCGGCGGGGGGCTGTCGTCGTTGGCGTTCTTTTCCTTGCCGTGGAACAGCTTTTTCAGCACCATGCTGAAGAACAGGGCAAAGGCCGCGAAATAGATGATGACCGAGGAGATGATGTCCACGATCTGGGGCACGAAGCCGTACATCTGCATGGCCAGGCCGCCGATGGTGAGGTAGGCCATGAAGATGCCCGTAAAGATGATGGCGATGGGGTTGCACATTCCCAGCAGGGCCACGGGGATGCCGTTGAAGCCCTGGGTGGCAAGCTCGTCGATGACCTTGATGCCGGTGCCCGCGCCGGAGAGGTAGAGCAGCGCGCCGCCCAGGCCCGCCAGGGCCCCGGCGATGATCATAGCCATCATGATGCTCCGCTTTTCGTTGATGCCGGCGTACTTGGCCGCATCCCGGTTATAGCCGCAGGCCTTCAGCTCGAAGCCGAACTTGGTCTTTTCCAGCACCACCCACACCAGGATGCCCATGATGATGGCGATGAAGATGCCGGAGTTGACGCTGGAGGGGGTGGCCCCGTCCACGAAAATCTTGTCCAGGCCCATCTTGGGCAGCACCGCCGAGGCGGCGGGCCGGAGGCTCTCGTTCTTGGCCGCGTCGAAGATGGTGCGGCGGATGAGCAGGTTTACCGTGCTCATGCCGATGTAGTTCATCATGATGCAGGTGATGACCTCGTTGACGTTGCAGTAGGCCTTCAGCAGGCCGGGCAGCACACCCCACAGGGCCCCGGCCAGGAAGGCGGCCACCAAAGCCGTCAGGCAGTGGAGCCACGGGGGCAGGAAGGTGAACTTCACGCCCACGAACACCGCCGCGTAAGCGCCCACGATGAACTGGCCCGACGCGCCGATATTAAAGAGGCCCGTCTTTTTGGCAAAGCCCACCGAAAGGCCGGTCATGATGAGGGGGGTGGCGTAGTAGAGGACCTGTCCCATGTTCTTCATGTTGGACACGCCGCCCACGGCGATGGCAACGAAGCCCTCCAGCGCCCTGCCGGGGTTGGAGACCAGCAGGATGGCAAGGCCCACCAGCATGCCGATGACGATGGCGATGATGGAGGAGAGCGCGTTGCGGAAGCCCTGGGACTCCACCAGATTTCTGCGCTGCTTCACTTACACCGCCTCCTTTTTCCGCTTGGAGCCAGCCATATAGAGGCCCAGCTCCTGGACGGTGATCTCCTTGGGGTCCAGCTCGGCCACGATCTCGCCCTCGTAGATGACCAGGATGCGGTCGGACAGGTTCATCACCTCGTCCAACTCCAGGGAGACCAGCAGGATGGCCTTGCCGTTGTCCCGTTCGGCCACCAGCTGGCGGTGGATGTACTCGATGGCGCCCACGTCCAGGCCGCGGGTGGGCTGGACGGCGATGAGCAGGTCCGGGTCCCGGTCGATCTCCCGGGCCACGATGGCCTTCTGCTGGTTGCCGCCGGACATGCTTCGGGCGATGGTGGCCGCTCCCTGTCCGGAGCGGATGTCGTATTTTTCAATCAGCCCGTCGGCGTACTGGTAGATTTCATTGTACTTGAGGAAGCCGCCGCCGCAGAACTTGGGCTCAAAGTAGCTCTGGAGCACCAGGTTGTAGGCCAGGGGGTAGTCCAGCACCAGCCCGTGCTTGTGCCGGTCCTCGGGGATGTGGCCCATGCCGTGGGTGTTCTTGTGGCGGATGGAGGCCCGGGTCACGTCCTCGCCCCCCAGCACCACCTTGCCCTGGTCGGCCTTGATGAGGCCGGTGATGGCCTGGACCAGCTCGCTCTGCCCGTTGCCGTCGATGCCCGCGATGCAGACGATCTCGCCCTTGCGGACCTGGAAGGTCACGTCGTTGACCACCTTTTTGCCGTGTTCCTTGTTCACCACCGTCAGGCCCTCCACCTCGAAGGCCGTCTCGGTGGGGTGGGCGGGGCCCTTCTCCACATTCAGGTCCACCTTGCGCCCCACCATCATCTCGCTCATCTGCTCCTTGGTCACATCGGCCACGTCCACGGTGCCGATGTACTTGCCCTTGCGCAGGACCGTGCAGCGGTCGGCGGCCTCCTTGATCTCGTTGAGCTTGTGGGTGATGAAGAGGATGCTCTTGCCCTCGGCGGCCAGCCCCTTCATGATTTTCATCAGTTCCTCGATCTCCTGGGGGGTGAGGACGGCGGTGGGCTCGTCGAAAATCAAGATCTCGTTGTCGCGGTAGAGCATCTTCAAGATCTCCACCCGCTGCTGCATACCCACGGTGATGTTCTCGATGAGGGCGTCGGGGTCCACCTTCAGGCCGTACTGCTCGGACAGGCGGACCACCTTCTCCCTGGCGGCGTCCATCTTGAGGAAGCCCGCCTTGGTGGTCTCCACGCCCATGATGATATTCTGGAGGACGGTAAAGTTATGGACCAGCTTGAAGTGCTGATGGACCATGCCGATGCCCAGGGCGTTGGCGTCGTTGGGATCCTTGATCTTGACTTCCTGACCGTTCTTTTTAATGACGCCTTTTTCCGGCTGGTAGAGCCCAAAGAGGACGCTCATCAGTGTGGACTTGCCCGCGCCGTTCTCCCCGAGGAGCGCGTGGATCTCGCCCTTTTTCAGCTGGAGGGTGATATTGTCGTTGGCAATGATACCCGGGAACTCCTTGGTGATATTGCACATCTCGATCACATAATCACTCATCCGCCACCACTTCCCTTCTCCGATTTCAGTCCTGTTTTCTGGTCGGACATTGGAATAATTATAACCTGTTTCTCGTTCTGTTGCAAGGAATACTCCATAAATCCCCGCTAATTTTTCTGGTCCTTTGGCTTATTTGACCAAAAAAGAGGGACGCCCGCAGGCGTCCCTCTTTTTTATCAGGTTCTGTTTCCGCGCTTACTGGGTCACAAACTCCACGTTCACGTTGGCGGGAGCCAGGTCAACGGGGTTGGTGCTGGGAGCGTCGGAATCCTTCTTCAGGGTGATGGAGCCGTCGGCCAGCTTGGCAAACAGGGCATCGTAGTCAGCCTGAGAGAAGTTCTCCCACTTGGAGGTGTCCATGGGCAGGCCCACGGCGTCCTCAGCAGCGCCCAGGGTCAGGTTCTGACCCCCGGGGAAGGTGCCGGCATAGTAGGCGTCCAGCATCTGCTCGACGGCGGAGGCCAGACCCTTCATGGCGGAGGAGATGACGGTGGCGGACTCGCCGGACTGGTCCACGTCCACGCCGATGACCTTGCCGTTGTTGGCCTCGGCAGCGGCCATGGCGGAGTTGCCCACGCTGCCGCCGCAGGCGAAGATGACCTGGGTGCCGCCGTTATACCAGCCGGCAGCCATGGCCTGGGCCTCGGGGGTGGCGGCGAAGCCGCCGGTGTAGAAGTACTTCATGTTGACCTTGACGCCCAGCTCGGCAGCGGCGGCGTCGGCGCCCTGCACGAAGCCGTAGCCGTAGCGGACCACGGCGGGGACGGCCTGGCCGCCCAGGAAGCCCAGCTCGGTGTTGCCGTCCTTGACGGCGGCGTAACCGGCCAGATAGCCCACCTGCTCCTCGGAGAAGAGGATGCCCACGGTGTTGTCGGCGGTCTTATAGTCGGAGTAGTCGGCGTTGTGGGGGTTGCCGTCGATGAGGATGAAGGTCACGTCGGGATACTGGTCCTGGACCATGTAGATGGGCTCCTCGAACAGGAAGCCGGGGGTCACCACGACCTTGGCGCCGCCCTGGACGGCCTGCTCGATGGAGGCCACGTAGTCGTCGGTGGTGGCGTCGGCGGGCTTGAGGTACTGGCACTCCTTGCCGTTGGCGGCGCACCAGGCCTGGATGCCCTCCCAGGTGCCCTGGTTGAAGGACTTGTCGTTGATGTCGCCCTTGTCGGTGATCATGTAGATTTCCGCGCCCTCGGCGGCGGGGGGAGTCTGAGTCTCCACCGGCTTGGTGTCAACGGGGGCGGTCTCGGGGGCCTTGGTCTCCGCCTGAGTGCCGTTGCTGCAGGCGGCCAGCGAGAACACCAGGGCGCCGGCCAGAACAAGAGCAGAGAGTTTCTTAAAATTCTTCAACTTGATCTACCTTCCTTTCAAAACTAGTGCCCGGCAAGATATAGACATCGAAAAAAGGTCCATTCCCCCGAGCACGGGCTTATTATAACGCAGGTTTTACCAAAACGCAACCGATATTTCTAAGTTGTCAAAGAATATTTACAGAATTGTTTCAAAAGTGTTAAGCGAGCTGAGGCTCAATACCCCTCGCCCTGCTCCCCCTGGGCCAGCTTTACCAGCCGGGAGGTCCCCAGTCGGTCCGCGCCCAGGTCCAGGAAATCCTGGGCATCCTGAAGGCTGGCGATGCCGCCAGCGGCCTTGATTTTCACGTCGGGGCCCACGTGCTTGGCGAAGAGAGCCACGTCCTCCCGGGTGGCGCCGCCGGTGGAGAAGCCGGTGGAGGTCTTGATATACTCCGCGCCGGAGGCGGTGACGATCTCGCACATCTTGATTTTCTCTTCCTCGGTGAGCAGGCAGGCCTCGATGATGACCTTGAGGATGCGCCCGTTGCAGGCCAGCTTCACGGCCTTGATCTCGTTGAGGAGGTCGTCCCAGCGCTGGTCCTTGACCCAGCCGATGTTGATGACCATATCGATCTCGTCGGCCCCGTTGCGGATGGCGTCCTCGGTCTCAAAAACCTTGACGGCAGTGGTGGAATAGCCGTTGGGGAAGCCGATGACGGTGCAGATTTTCAGGTCGTTGCCCACGTGGTCGGCCGCCTGCTTGACGTACCCGGCGGGGATGCACACGGAGGCGCAGTGGTACTTGAGGCCGTCGTCGCAAATCTGCTTGATTTGGGCCCAGGTGGACTCCTGCTTCAGGAGGGTGTGGTCACAGTGGGCGAGGATGTTTTTCGTGTCCATAACTGTTACTTCCTTTCGGTGTTGAATCGGGTCCGCCCGCGGGCGGGGACGTTGGGTTGGAGCGGCCCCCTCCGGGGGGATGCGCTCCCGCGCGGGGGTCCTCTTTCTCATTTGAGAAAGAGGACGGAAAGAAAACCAGGGCGGCGGGCGTGGAACGGGGGATGCGGATTGCCACACCAGTTTGCGAACTGGTTCGCAATGACAGAGACGGTGGACGGGGTACGGGCGGCCACAAGGGCCGCCCCTACGGCGGAAACCGAAGGTCAGTTGTAGGGGCCGCCCAGTGGGTGGCCCGTGCAGACCGGCAATGGGTGTTAGGCTGATTCCAAAACGCACAGACCTTGTGGCGGCTTGGTTGCACCTATATAAACGCAACTACTCACAAGTCTTGCCAGCCAACATAAACCGTACCGCCGCCCGGACGTTCCCTGGGGGCCAGGGGCTTGCCCCTGGTTTTCTTTCCGTCCCCTTTCTGAAACCAGAAAGGGGACGCCCCCGGCAGGGGCCGCGCCCCTGTCTTATTGGCGCTCCCGCACGTCGGAGCGCCCCACCAGATAGTCCAGGGAGACATTAAAGTAGTCGGCCAAATGAATCAGGCCTTGGAAGTCCGGGAATCGCTCTCCATATTCATAGGATTGTAGTGCCCGCTCGGATATTTTCAGTTCTTTGGCTACGGCCTTTTGAGATAAGTGTCTTGCGTGACGAAGTTCTTTCAGCCTATCACGAAATTCCATCCAATACCCCTTGGCTTTCCCACTTATTATGCGCATAATATATGTACAATGAGTGGAGGTGCTTTTATGTTTATCCTTGACCAATACATCGACTGGCCCTATCTGGCCCTCCACAGCCGCGCCGCCATGCTCACCGGCGCTCACGCCGCTCTGCGGCTCCTTATTTCACTACTATGACCTCGTACTTCCGGCTCCCCAGCCCGATTTTCTCGGCGTGCTCCAGGCAGCTCTCCCACTCGGCCTCGGGGGTGGTGTTGACGAAGTGGTCGTGGTGGTCGTGGAAATCCGGGCTGGCCATGTTGTCGGAAAGCTGGCTGTTGGGCAGGGGGGTCTGCTTCAGGCAGGCGTCCACGCAGGCCTGGTCCAGGGCCACGGGGTCGAAGGAGGCGAACATGCCCACGTCGGGCAGGATGGGGGTGTCGTTGCCGTCGTGGCAGTCGCACACCGGGGAGATGTCGATGACCAGGCTGATGTGGAAGTGGGGCCGCCCGTCCAGCACGCCCTTGGCGTACTCGGCCATCTTGCGGTTCAGGTCGGCGTTGGCGGCGCCGTCGATGCTGGAGATGGCGTCGAAGTTGCAGGCGCCGATGCACCGACCGCAGCCCACGCACTTGTCCTCGTCCAGGACCATCTTTTTGTCGGGGCCGAAGGAGATGGCGTCGGACCCGCACTGCTTGGCGCACATGCGGCAGCCCACGCACTTGTCCTGGTCCACGGCTATCTTGCCGTCGGAGTGCTGCTCCATCTTGCCCCGGCGGGAGCCGCAGCCCATGCCCACGTTCTTGATGCAGCCGCCGAAGCCGGTGGCCTCGTGGCCCTTGAAGTGGCTCAGGCTCAAAAACACGTCGGCGTCCATGATGGCCCGGCCGATTTTGGCGGTCTGGATGTACTCGGCCCCGTCCACGGGGACCTCCACGTCGTCGGTGCCCTTCAGGCCGTCGCCGATGATGACGTTGCAGCCGGTGGAGAAGGGGGAGAAGCCGTTCTCATAGGCGGCTTCGATGTGCTCCAGGGCGTTCTTCCGCCGGCCGGGGTACAGGGTGTTGCAGTCGGTGAGGAAGGGCACGCCCCCCAGGCTCTTGACCACGTCGGCCACCACCCGGGCGTAGTTGGGCCGCAGGTAGGTCAGGTTTCCCGGCTCGCCGAAGTGGATCTTGATGGCCACCAGCTTTTTGTTCATGTCGATGTCGCCGATGCCCGCCTTGCGGATGAGCTTTTCCAGCTTGACCAGCAGGTTGGTCCCCACGGGAGCCCGGAGGTCGGTGAAATATACTTTGGATGCGTTCATGGATATTCCTCTCTTTCAGCTTGCAAAATAGCGGTAAAGTGCCCCGTCGGCCTCCCGGCGGACAGCGCCCCGCAGACGGAGATAGTCCAAGTGGGACATGCACTCCCCCACCGCGAACCACTTCTGGGCCACGGGGAAGTCCGCCCAGGAGCTGGCCCGTATCCTCCAGGTCATGTGCCCCGCCAGCTCGTAGGCGGTGCCGCCGGGGTGGGCGCGAACCACGGCCAGAGCCTCGTCCAAGCGGCGGCGGTGGTGGTCCAGCAGCTCGGCCACCCGGGTCCGCAGGTCCCCGCCCTTCCGGTGGCCGGGCAGACAGAGCCGGGGGTCATAGGCCCTGATTTTCTCCAGGCTGTCCAGGTAGTCCCCCAGGGAGTCGGGGCGGCCCACCCAGGCGGTGATATTGGGGGTGATGTCGAAAAGGACGTGGTCCCCGGTGAACAGGACCCCCTGGTCAGCCAACCAGAAGCACATCTGGCCCGGCGTGTGGCCGGGCATGAGCAGACATTCCAGCCGGTAGCCCCCGGCCTCCAGCACATCGCCGTCAGCCAGACTCTCGTAGCGCCCGCCCACCGGCGGGGCCATGGCCCGGGCGGGGTTGCGCCCCTCCAGGCTGTCCAGCAGGTCCGCGGGGAAGCCCTCGGCCCGGAAGCGGACGTCGCCCTCCCGCCGCATAGCGGTCCGGGCGGCCAAATCGTCCAGGCTGGGCCGGTCCACCCCGCTGACGTAGATGGTCCGCTCCCCGGCCGCCTCCGGGGCCAGGCCCGAATGGTCGGAGTGGAGGTGGGTCAGCAGCACGTCCACATCGCCGGCCCCCAGGCCGAACTCGGCCAGACCGGCGAACAGGGCCTCCCGGCATGCGTCCTGGCGGAAGCCGGTGTCGATGAGCAAATCGCGGTCCCCGCCCCGAATCAGGTAGGCGTTCAGCTCCTTGAGGGGGTTGCCCGGCAGGGGCACGGGGATGCGGTAAATATGTTCCATAACCTGCTCTGCCATGGGCGTTCCCCCTTTTCTTCTTTCGCAGGTGCCAATAAGGTGCAGATTCTGTTAATCCTGACTGTTCAAAAACACGATTACCAAGCCAATTACTCCAAACAGGATACCGATAAATCCCCATGGAATCGAGCTTATAATTGGGACCCATATATCAAACGTAATGCTTGAAATACTTGCAAGAATACCAAACAAAATACATGCAAATCCAAGTAACTGTTTTTTCATATCGTCCCTCCATACCAACAGGTCAATCGCCTGTCCCGTCAAGAAGCATAACTCTTTGTTAAGAATATCATATCGAAGGGTTCTTCTCAAGGCCATTAGCAAAATTGCCGTAATTTTTGGTTTCCGCCAGGGGAAGCCAAACGAACAACGGCCCGCGTCTTAAGACGCGGGCCGTTGTTGGAATCTGCTTAGTAGTTGTCGGCGTGAATCTCGAAGTAAGCCTGGGGATGGCCGCAGACGGGGCAGGCCCAATCCAAGGCCCGCCTTGGATTGGGGACCCGGGTTTGACTTCACATCCTCGGGCCAAATGAATTGGCCCTGCGGCAAGGTTTTGCCCTGACAGTCAAAACGCTTGTACGGCGCTGACGCGCCGCCCCGCTGCGCGGGGACCCGCCGTCTGCCCCACCGCCCACGACACTTTTTAGTAGTTGTCGGCGTGAATCTCGAAATAGGCCTGGGGATGGCCGCAGACGGGGCAGACGGCGGGGGCCTCAACGCCATACTCCAGGTGGCCGCAGTTGCGGCAGTACCAGACCTTGACCTCAGCCTTCTTGAAGACCTCGCTGTTGGCCAGGTTCTCGGCCAGCTTCACGTAGCGGTCCTCGTGGCTCTTCTCGATCTTGGCCACGGCGGCGAAGGCGTCGGCCAGGGCATGGAAGCCCTCCTCGCGGGCGGTCTCGGCCATCTCCTTGTACATCTCGGTCCACTCCTCGTGCTCGCCTTCGGCGGCGGCCAGGAGGTTTTCGGCGGTGGTGGCGATGCCGCCCAGGGCCTTGAACCACAGCTTGGCATGCTCCTTCTCGTTGTTGGCGGTCTCCTCAAAGATGGCGGCGATCTGCTCGTAACCGTCCTTGCGGGCCTGGCTGGCGAAGTAGGTATACTTATTGCGGGCCTGGGACTCCCCCGCGAATGCTTTCCACAGATTGGCTTCGGTCTTGCTTCCCTTCAATTCCATGATAAAAACTCCCTTCAAACCTTATTTTTTATGTACGGCGCTGGATCGGGACTTACTCCTCGGCCTTCCAGAAGCCGTGGAGGTTGCAGTACTCGTAGGCGGTGATGGGGTCCTTGCCGCCGGTGACCAGCACGGGCTCGTCGCCGGGCTTGGGGAGCTGGAAGGTGACCTTGCTGCCGCTGACGGCGGCGATGATCTGGATGTAGTGCTCGTCGAGCATGGGGTGGATGGTGGAGCCCACCTGGACCTTCACGTGGCCGCCCTCGCGGGTGATCTGGGGCACGTGCTTCTCCACGGCGCCGTCGGTCACGTTGGCCTTCAGCTCCTGCATGGGTTCGCCGCAGCAGACCAGGGGCACGCCCTTGTCCACCAGCTTGAATGCGATGTTGCCGCAATGGGCACAGCGATACAGTTTCAGTTCCATAATAATAGCCTCCTGTAACTTATGATTTAGTTTACCACTATTTGGGGAAAGTTGCAATCAATGTTTTGGCGTGCAGTGGACGCAGGTGCCGGAGAAAACCATGTCGTGGCGCTCCACGTCGTGGCCGCTGCACTGGGCGGCCTGGTGGTCCAGGGTGCTGTCGTAGTTGAGGCCCAGCAGGTCGTAGACATGCCCGCACTTGCGGCAGCGGAAATGGGGATGAGGCTCGGTGTTGGCGTCGTACCGCTCCACGGGGAACGGCATGCGGGTGATGGTTCCCTCGTCGGCCAGCAGGTTCAGATTCCGGTAGACCGTCCCCAGGCTCAGGCTGGGATTGTCCGGCTTGAGCCAGTTGTAGATCATCTCAGCGGTGGGGTGCTCGTCAGTGTCCATCAGGCACTGGTAGATCAGCTCCCGCTGTCTGGAATATCGCTTGCCAGTCATAGGCCCCCTCCTTTCTAATCAAGAATAGTTCCTGTTACTGATTGAAGTATAGCAGGAATCATTCTCAATTGCAAGCCCCTTTTCAAAAAAATTTTCCGGGGGTAATTGGTACCGCTCCACGCATACTAACAAGCGGATGGAATCCGAATAAATTTTCAAGAGAAAGAGCAGGAGGAAGAGGAATGAAACGCAGTCATATCAGTCTGTTCCTTGGCCTGGCCATGGCCTTCGCCCTCACCGGCTGCACCAGCAACAAGGCCCCGAAGGTGACGCCCACCCCCTCCGTGGCCCCCACGGAGACGGTGCGTCCCACCGACACCACGACCCCCGGCGCAACCGACACCCCGGGCGTCACCGACGGTGTGGCCCCCAGCGTGGCCCCCACCGACGACGACGGCCACTATGAGGCCAACGGGGACGGCGCGGTGGAGGGGACCGACGGCGCCGCCGGCAAAACCGTGCGCAACGGCCTGGACGAGGCCGGGAACGTGGTCCGCGGCGCGGTGCGCGGCACCGGCCGCGCCATCGAGCGCGTGGGCGACGACATCGCCGACGCGGTGCGGTAACGTCAGCTTATGGGCGGCGTAAGCCGCCCATAAGGCTGTCAAAAAGTCCTTTGGACTTCCCCGACAGCCTAAAATGCCGATACTTTCCCGGCGGAAGACCGCCGGGAAAGTCCCTGTTACACAGGCCGGAGCGCTTGTCTGACAAGCGCTCCGGGGCATTCGATCCCACTCGAGGCGGGCTGCCGCCCCCTCGAGCTCCCCCGCCCCGTTGTGGGCTTCAGCTACTTTTTGATAAGCCTATGGGCGGCGTAAGCCGCCCATACATATTTTTTTCGGATGTGTCAAGCCAATCTATCGATACCTTCACAGTTTCGACCGAAATTCTTCACAAACCTGACCGTTCAAAGTCAAAACGCCTCCCTTCTCCCCGGGTATACTGGGGAAAAAGGAGGCGTTTTTTATGTCCAAGCTGTCTCTGGCCGTTCTCTTCGGCGGCTGTTCGCCGGAGTACCCGGTCTCCCTCCAGTCCGCCCACGCGGTCCTTACCGCTCTGGACCGGGAGAAATACACCCCCGTCCCCCTGGGTATCACCCGGGACGGGCGCTGGTTCCACTACGCGGGGCCCTACGACGCCCTGCTGGACGACACCTGGCACACCCACCACTGCACTCCCGCCGTCCTCTCGCCAGACCGGGCGCTGCACGGACTGCTGCTCCTCTCCGCCGCCGGGCCCTCCGAAATCCCGCTGGACGCGGCCTTCCCCGTGCTTCACGGCAAAAACGGGGAGGACGGCACGGTCCAGGGGCTGCTGGAGCTGGCCGGCATCCCGGTGGTGGGCTGCGGGTGCCTGTCCTCGGCCCTGTGCATGGACAAGGACCTGGCCCACCGGGTGGTCCGGGCGGCGGGCGTTGAGGTCCCCGCATCGGCGGTCTTTCGGGCCGGGGAGGACTTTGCCGCCCTGTCCGCCCGGACGGCGGGGCTGGCCTGGCCCCGGTTCGTGAAGCCCGCCAACGCCGGGTCCTCCTTCGGGGTCAGCCGCATCACGGACCCCTCCCAGCTCTTTGCCGCCGTCTCCGCCGCCCTGGAGCACGACGCCAAGGTGGTCATCGAGGAGGCGGTCCCCGGCTTCGAGGTGGGCTGCGCCGTGCTGGGCCGGGACCGCCTGACCCTGGGGGTTCCCGACGAAATCGAGCTGACCGGCGGCTTTTTTGACTACACGGAGAAGTATAACCTCATCACCTCACAGATCCACACCCCGGCCCGGGTGGACCCGGACACCACCCGGCGCATCCAGGACACGGCGGTGACGGTCTACCGGGCGCTGGAGTGCGCGGGGCTGGCCCGGGTGGACCTCTTTCTCACCCCGGACGGGCGGCTGGTGTTCAACGAGGTCAACACCATCCCCGGCTTCACGGCCCACAGCCGCTACCCCTCCATGATGAAGGCGGCGGGTCTGGACTTCCCCGCCCTGCTGGACAAGCTCATCGAAACGGCGGTGGCGGCATGAATGACTTCACATTCCTGGTCAGCCGGGACCACCCTCTGACCGCATGGCCCGCTCCGGCGGACCTGGTCCCCGCCGACCCCCGGTTCCCCGGCATCCTGCTCCACCGCACCGCCGCCGCCCAGCTCCAGCGGCTTCTGTCGGCGCTGAACGCCAGGGACGCCATCGTCCCGGTGAGCGGCTACCGCTCCCACGACGAGCAGGTCCAGCTCTGGGCAGACTCCCTCCGGGACAACGGCCCCGCCTTCACCGAGACCTATGTGGCCCGGCCGGGGTGCAGTGAGCACGAGACCGGCCTTGCCATCGACCTGGGAGAGAACGTGCCCGACCTGGACTTTATCCGCCCCTCCTTCCCGGACAGCGGTATATGCGGTGCCTTCCGGCGGCTGGCGCCGGAGTTTGGGTTTATCCTCCGCTACCCCCAGGGGAAGGAGGCCGTCACCGGCATCGGCTATGAGCCGTGGCACTTCCGCTACGTGGGGGCCGCCTGCGCCAAGGAGCTGGCCCGGAGCGGGCAGACCCTGGACGAGTACTGGCGGGCCAGGGAGCGGGCGTCATGACCGGCGGGCTGGACCTCTTCCGGCTGGCCGCCGCCCTGCTGGTGGTGGCCAACCACACCTCTCCCCTGGCCTTCGCCCCTCAGGCCGACTACGTGCTGGTCCAAATCTTCTCCCGGCTGGCCGTCCCCTTCTTTTTCATGGTCACGGGCTATTTCGTCCTGCCCCGGCTGGAGCAGGACTCCCCCGGGCCAGTCTGGAAGAAAAGCTGTCTGCTGTACGGCGCAGCCATCCTGCTCTACCTCCCCCTGAACCTCTACAAGGGCCTCCCCGCAGACCCGGCGGCGTGGCTGCGCTTTTTCCTCTTCGACGGGACCTTCTATCACCTGTGGTACTTCCCCGCCCTGCTGATGGGGCTGGGGCTGATGGCCCTGCTGCTCCGCCGGCCCCGCTGGGTCCTGCCGGCGGCGGGGCTACTGTACCTGATTGGCCTCACCGGGGACAGCTATTACGGACTGGGACTGCTGCGGGGCGCATGGGACGGGGTCTTTCCCCTGCTGGGGCAGACCCGGAATGGCCCCTTCCTGGCCCCGCTGTTTCTGGCCCTGGGCTGGGCCCTGGCGAAGCATCCGCCCCGGTTCTCCCGGCGGTGCTACGCCGTGGGGACACTGCTCTCCCTGGTCTGTCTGCTGGCCGAGGGGCTGATAGTCCAGCAGCTAGGGCTGGCCCGGTACAGCGTGCTGTACCTGACCCTTCCCCTGGCCTCCTGGTGCCTCTTTCGGTGGCTTCTGGCCCTGGACTTGCCCCCGCGGCCCGGTCTGCGGCCCCTCGCCACGGCGGTCTACCTGCTTCACCCCTGGATCATCGTGCTGGTCCGGGGCTTTGCCAAGCTCATCGGGGCCGTCCCCCTGCTGGTGGAACAGCCCCTGGTCCATTTTCTGGCGGTGGTCCTGGCCTCCGCCCTGTTAGGAGGGGTTCTATGCCTGTGCAGACAGCGCCTGTCGTCCCGGCGGTCCGGCAGGCGTTCCGTGGACGCTGCTGGGCCGAGATAGACCTGGATGCCGTCCGCCACAACGTCCGGGTCCTGCGGGAGCTGCTGCCCCAGACCTGCGGCCTGATGGCTGTGGTGAAGGCCGACGGCTACGGCCACGGGGCCGCCCAGGTGGGGCTGGCCTGCGCGGATGAGGGGGTGGCGTCCTTCGCCGTGGCCACCGTGGCCGAGGGCGCCCACCTCCGGCGGAGCGGCGTCACCGGGGACATTCTGGTCCTGGGCAGGGCCTTCCCCGAGGAGTTCCGCGCCGCCTACGCCCACGACCTCATCCTCACCGCCGCCGACCGGGCCCACGCCCTGGAGCTGGCCCGGTGCCCCCACCCCCTGCGGGTCCACGCCGCGGTGGACACGGGCATGGCCCGGCTGGGGCTGGACTGGTCCGACACCGACGGGGTCCAGGCCCTCTACGGCGCTCTACGGACGGAGGGACTTTACACCCACCTGTGCGCCCCGGCGGACCGGGAATTTACCGCTCTCCAGCTCCGGCGGTTCTTCACCCTGGCCGGGGAGCTGCGCAAGCGGGGGGTGGACCCCGGCGTCCTGCACACCCAGGCCAGCGCGGGGGTGCTGTGCTGGCCCGGACTCCCCTGCGGCCTGGCCCGGCCTGGCCTGGCCCTCTACGGCGTGTGCCCCCAGGGCTGTCCCGATCCCGGCCTCCGCCCCGCCCTGGCCCTGAAGTGCCGGGTGGCCTCCCTGCATACCCTGGCCCCCGGCGACACGGCGGGCTACGACCGGGCCTTCACCGCCCAACGGCCCACCACCCTGGCCGCCCTCTCCATAGGCTACGCCGACGGCCTGCCCCGGAGCCTGTCCCTCGGGGCGGGGTCGGTGCTGGTCCACGGACGGCCCGCCCCCGTGGCGGGGCTGGTGTGCATGGACCAGACCCTGGTGGACGTCACCGGCATCGAGGGCGTCTCCCCCGGCGACGAGGCGACAGTCATCGGCCCCGGTATGGATGCCTCCACAGTGGCGGCAGCGGCGGGGACCATCCCCAACGAGCTGTTGGCGGGACTGGGGGCGCGGGTGGAGCGAATTTATCGGTGACCTCTTCTTCAAATTGCCTCTTGTAGTATCCCAATCTTGCGCTATACTGGTCTCACCGGCGCCGGAGTACAACATGAGGTGAGACTTATGAACGAACTGACTTTGCGGCCCATCGGGCACATTCACGCCCAAAATGAAACCTTTCTCGCCCAAATCGACGCCGACTGCCGCCCCGCCCTGGCCGGGCTGGAGGGGTTCAGCCACGTGCAGCTTTTCTGGTGGTTCGACGGCTGCGACACGCCCGAGTGCCGTGGGACCCTGACCGAAGAATCCCCCTACCGCCGGGGGCCGGATGCCCTGGGCGTCTTTGCCACCCGCTCCCCCCGCCGGCCCAACCCCATTGCGCTGTCCTGCGCACAGGTCCTGGACCTCCGGCCCGAGGAGGGACTGCTGGTTTTGGACTTCGTGGACGCCAACGACGGCAGCCCACTGCTGGACCTGAAGCCCTACACCCCCAGCCTGGACCGGGTGGAGTCCCCCGCCCTGCCCGCCTGGTGCGCCCACTGGCCCATGAGCCGGGAGGCCTCCGGGGCGTTTGACTGGGGTGGTGAGTTCAACTTCTAATTACAAAAAGAGCCTGGGTACCGGCGGGTACCCAGGCTCTTTTTTGTTACCGCTTTCCCTTCACGGGCTTGCTATTCTTCTTCGGCTTGGGCTTGGCCCAGCCGGCCTTGCGCTTGCCGCCGCCCTCGTTGTGTTCCACCCGCTTGCCCTTCTGCTTCAGCTTCTGGTCCTCGGGTCTGCCCTTCTTAGGCTTTCCGGCGGGCTTCCCCGCGGGCTTGCCGCCGCCCTGGGCGGGGCGGTCGGGGCGGAGAAGACAGCCCTTGCCGAAGCCGATCAGATCCTCCCGGTGGGTCCGGCGGAGGGCTTCCAGCACAAGGGGGCGCTTTTCCGGGCGCTTCCACTGCATCAGCGCCCGCTGCATGGCCTTGTCGTGGGCCTGGGTGGGGACGAACACCGGCTTCATGGTCCGGGGGTCCAGGCCGGTGTAGTACATGCAGGTGGACAGGGTCCCCGGCGTGGGATAGAAGTCCTGGACCTGCTCCGGCTGGCGGCCGGACTTGTTCAGCCACTCGGCCAGGTGGACCGCGTCGTCCAGGGTACAGCCGGGGTGGGAGGACATGAGGTAGGGGACCAGATACTGCTCCTTGCCATAGCGTTGGTTGAGCCGCTCGTACTTCTGGCGGAACTTCTCGTACGCCTCGATGTGGGGCTTGCCCATCTCGTCCAGCACGGCGTTGGCGCAGTGCTCCGGGGCCACCTTGAGCTGGCCGGAGACGTGGTGCTGGACCAGCTCGGCGAAGAACTCCCCGTTGGGGTCCTTCATCATAAAGTCAAAGCGGATGCCGGAGCGGATGAACACCTTTTTCACGCCGGGGACGGCCCGCAGCTTCCGCAGGAGCAGAAGATAGTCGGTGTGGTCGGCGTCCAGGTTGGGGCAGGGCTCGGGGGCCAGACAGGCCCGGTTCTTGCACAGCCCCGCCTTCATCTGCTTTTTGCAGGCGGGGCGGCGGAAGTTGGCCGTGGGGCCGCCCACGTCGTGGATGTAGCCCTTGAAGCCGGGGTGCTTGGTCAGGGCCTCCACCTCCCGGACCACGCTTTCGTGGCTGCGGGAGGAGATGATGCGCCCCTGGTGGAAGGCCAGGGAGCAGAAGTTGCAGGCCCCGAAGCAGCCCCGGTTGTGGATGACCGAGAAGCGAACCTCCTCAATGGCGGGCACACCGCCCTGGTCGTCGTACATGGGGTGGGGCTCCTTGGTATACGGCAGCTCGAACACCGTGTCCAGTTCGGCGGTGGTGAGGGGCATGGCGGGCGGGTTGCACACCAGGAGCCTGTCCCCGTGCTTCTGGAGGACGGCCTTGCCCACGATGGGGTCGTGCTCGTTGTACTCCACCATGTTGGCCTCGGCATAGGCCCGCTGGTCGGCGGCCACGGTCTCGAAGGCGGGGACCTCCACCATGGGGTAGGCGCACTGGCCGGGGTGGCTGGCCGCAAAGCAGGTCCCCTTCACATCCGTGATTTCCGAGACGGGGGTGCCGGAGGCCAGCCGGGATGCGATTTCCCTTGTCGCCGTCTCCCCCATGCCGTAGACCAGCAGGTCGGCCTGGCTGTCGAAGAGGATGGAGCGGCGGACCTTGTCCTCCCAGTAGTCGTAGTGGGCGAAGCGGCGGAGACTGGCCTCCAGGCCGCCAATGATGAGGGGGATGTCCCCAAAGACCTGGCGGACGCAGTTGGCGTAGACAATGGTGGCCCGGTCGGGGCGCAGGCCCATCTTGTTGCCGGGGGAGTAGGCGTCGGTGCTGCGGCGGCGCTTGGCCACGGTGTAGTGGGCCACCATGGAGTCGATGTTACCGCCGGAAATCAGTACCCCCAGCCGCGGGCGCCCCAGGGCGGCGAAGGCGGCAGGGTTTTTCCAGTCGGGCTGGGAGAGGATGGCCACCCGGTAGCCCTCGGCTTCCAGGACCCGGGAGATAATGGCCGGGCCGAAGGAGGGGTGGTCCACGTAGGCGTCGCCGGTGATGAGCAGGAAGTCATACTCCTCCCAGCCGCGGGCGGTGATCTCCTGTTTTGAGACGGGGAGGAATTGGGTGTTCATTCGTTGTACCTCGTTGGTGATAGATTTGGGCGGGGGAAATTGAGAATTGATAATGCCGCCCGCGGGCGGGACAGGGGATGCGGATTGCCGCACCAGTCTGCGGACTGGCTCGCAATGACAAGGGGGGGACACAGAGGCGTACAGACCAATGGCGGCTTGTTTGCACTAAGAAAAATGCAACTACTCCCAAGTCTTGCCCGGTCATATGCCGAGGGGCGATAGCCGGAGTTGTTCCAGCGCCAGACCAATACGAGCTGC
>UQGJ01000017.1 GCA_900540545.1 uncultured Eubacteriales bacterium | reverse complement strand
TTTCCGTCCTCTTTCTCAAATGAGAAAGAGGACCCCCGCGCGGGAGCGCCGCCCCTCTGGCGGGAGGATGCGAAGGGCCCCGGCGTCCTTACGGATACCGGGGCCCTCCACATTTGGAAAGAAAGGAAAGATGGTAAGCAGAATTACATGTTGTTGAAATCCGCGATCCGGGTGATGACGGAGATCAGCATGGCCTGGGTGACTTCGTCCTTGGGGTTGAACATGCCGTTCCCGTCACCCACCAGGAAGCCGAAGTAGTTGGCCGCGCCGTTGTTGGCCTTGTAGACGGAGGAAATCTCGCCCACGTCGGTGTACTTGGCGGTGGCGTTGCCCAGGGTCTCGTTGTAGGGCACGCCGCAGGCCAGGATGGAGATGTAGCCCAGCTCCTCGCGGGTCATGACGTGCTCGGGCAGGAAGGCGGTGCGCTTCTCGGCCATGTCGTTGAGCATGGCGGCGTTATAGAGGGTGCCCTGGGGCACGGTGACGCTGGGGTCCTTCAGGGGCATCATGCCGGCTTCGACGACGGCGGCGATGACCTTGTAGTCGGGGTCGGTGGTGGGCACGTCGCTGATCTTCAGCTCGGTGGTGGGCTCGGTGAGGCCCCACAGGGTGGCGATCATCTTGGCCACGTCCCGGCTGGTGACGGTGGCGTTCAGGTCCAGGACGGTGTCCTCGTCGATGTAGCCCTTGCTGGCGGCCTTGACCATGGCCTCGGCGGCCCAGTGGCCGGCGGGGACCCCGGCGACCTCGCCGTCGGCCAGGACCTTGTAGGCCATGCTGGTGGCGGCGGCCTCGGCCTCGTCGGTGGCGGTGACGCGGATATACTTGCCGGTCATGTCGGCGGTGAGGGCCAGGGTGGCGCCGGTGCCGCAGGCGGCGTAGGTGCCGTCGGCCTTATCGGACATCTCCCAGGCGTAGGTCAGCTTGGAGGTGTCGCCGCCCAGCTCCACGGCGCTGGCGGTGACGGTCTGGCCCACGATGGTGTCGCCCACCACCTTGGCCTCGATGGGACGGGGATAGGTCTTGCCGTTGATGGTCACGTTCTCCATAACGGGGTCCAGCCAGTTGAGGGCGCGCACGTCCTTGCCGGCGTCCTTGATCTCCACGTTCTTGAGGACCAGGCCGGTGATGGGCACCTCGTCGAAGGCCTCCATGAAGATGCCGTACTGGCCGCCGGTGCTGGTCAGGTTCTCGATGGTGATGTTCTTGAAGGTGGGCAGATAGTCGCCGTCGCGGCCGGTGTCGTAGAGCATGGTGGCATGGACCACGGCGTTGCCCACGCTCTTCACGGTGGAGTTGCGCAGGTACACGTTCTCGATGGAGCCGCCGCGCTGGGCGTTGGTCTTGAAGCGCAGGGCGTAGTTCAGGGTGGGGCTGTCGAAGGTATTGTTGTCGGCGAACAGGTTCTTGATGCCGCCGGACATCTCGCTGCCCATGGCGATGCCGCCGTGGCCGTTGGCGAAGGTGTTGTTGCGGATGATGAGGTTCTGGGTGGGGTAGCCCTGCTCGGCCAGCTCGCGGCCGTCGCGGTTGCGGCCGGCCTTCACGGCGATGCAGTCGTCACCGGTGTTGAAGTTACAGCCCTCGATGAGGACGTAGTTGCAGTTCTCGGGGTCGCAGCCGTCGTTATTGTAGCCGTGGCTGTCGATGTTCACGTTGCGGGCGGTGAAGTTGGTGCAGAGGACGGGGTTCATCTCCCACATGGGGGAGTTCTTGAAGGTGACGCCCTCCACCAGCACGTTGGTGCAGTTGATGGGCTGGTAGAAGTTGGGGCGCAGGAAGTGGCCCTCGCCGAAGACGCGCTCCTCAAAGGGCACGCCGTCGTCGGTCTGCTGGCGCAGGAGCTTGGCGTCGGCGGAGGAGGGCTTGGTGGTGGTGCCGTCGGGGTTGAAGGTGGTGGACCAATTCCACCAGTTGTCCTTGTCGGCGTTGCCGTCCAGGGTGCCCTTGCCGGTGAGGGCGATGTTGGTCTGGTCCTTGGCGTAGATGAAGGGACTCCAGTTGTAGAGCCCGGAGCCCTCATAGTGGGCGAAGACCAGGGGGTAGTTCTCGGGGGTGATGTCGCGGGTATAGAGCAGGAGGGTGTCCTCGCTCTCCAGGTTCAGCTCCACGTTGCTCTTGAGCTCGATGGCGCCCACGTCGTAAGTGCCGGCGGGGATGACGACCTTGCCGCCGCCCTTCTCGCTGGTCTCGTCGATGGCCTTCTGGATGGCCTCCGTGTCCAGCTTGCCGTCGTCGGGGATGGCGCCGAAGTCCTTGACGTTCACGGTGCGGCTGGGGATCACGGGGTCGCTGATGTGGGTGAGGATCTCCTCGGCCATGGCCCAGCTCAGGCCGTTGGGAGAGGTCTCCTCGGCGGCGCTGGCCTGCACGGGCAGGGCCACCATCAGGCTGGCCGCCAGGCTGGCGGCCAGGAGTGCAGAGAGTTTACGCTTCATGTCTTGTCCCTCCAAAAATGTTTGTTCGGGTCCTTGCTGCAAGATAACGTTTTACCTCTTTTGCTTATGCCCATCTTAGACCAATTTACAGCTTCCGGTCAATCAATATTTTCATAGATTTTACAAATTCGGCAAAGTAACGGTTTTGCCGCCCTGTTTTTGTTCATAATGGTAAAACGTTTTTGATTTCTTCCGCCGCCGGACCGGCGGCCCGGTCTTGACCTGCGCCCCTCCAGCCAGTATACTGGATTTCAAGCAGATAAAGGAGGATTTTCCCATGAGACGACAGGTTGCCGCTCTTTTCCTGGCCGGGGCCCTGACCCTCTCCCTGGCCGGGTGCAGCAGTCATAAGACCATCACCAACCCCACCCCCAAGCCCACGCAGGTGGAGACCCCCCAGGCTACGCCGGCGGCCCCTTCCCCCACCCCGGAGGCCACCCCCGTCCCCGCCACGCCTTCCGCGGAGCCTGCGCCCACGCCCACCCCCGCCCCCACGCCGGCGCAGTCTGCGGACGAGCGGACTTGGCTGGACCGGGACACGGCGGGCATCTCCTTCGGCATGGACGACCCCGGTGCCTGCCCCCTGGTGGTCTCCGACCTCCGGCTGGGCCTGGACGACGTGTCCGTGGCCTTCGCCCCCCTGGCCACCAACGAGGGCCTCACCGCCTTCCTGGCCGCCGACATGCGCATCCCCAACACGTCGGTGAGCTACGACGGGACCATGGGGGTCCTGACCCTGAAGCTCTACGGCGTGGTGCTGGACGCCCCCGCCCCCCTGGGGGACGACTGGGTCTTCGACTTCGTCAACGAACACGGCCTGACCTACCCCGTGGCCACCGACGCCGGGGCCCTGGGGGGCGACAACCGCTTCTTCCAGGGGGCCGTCCTCTCCTGCGACGGGGTGGACACCACCATCGCCATGCGCCTGACCGCCTCCGGCCGGCAGTACCATATCGAAAGCGGCACCCTGGACGAGGCGGGGTATCTGCCCTATTTTCGGGTCTCTTTCCGGGAGGCGTGAGGGGCGTCGCCTCCGGCGGGGGTCCCCTTTCTCGTTTGAGAAAGGGGACGGAAAGAAAACCAGGGCTTCGGCCCTGGACCCGTGGGGCGGCGCCAACGGGGTTTGGAGGTTGAGACCGGCTAGAGGTGACAAGTCTGCCTTTCCGCTTCCGCCCTGGCCGTTACGGCCTAATCTGCTGTAATTCACCCCAATGCGCTGGCGCGGCGCGCCTGGCATGGCGATGACCGGCATGGCGGGTGCGTAACGGCGGGCGGCCGCAAGGGCCGCCCCTATGGGGCGAGCTGGTGCGTTGGCGGGCCGGGGTCGTCCCGCCCCACATTTGGGGGACGGGGGAGGCGGATTGCCACACCAGTCTGCGGACTGGTTCGCAATGACAGGGGGCGCACAGAGGCGCAGAGACTGGTGGCGGCTTGTTGGCACATAGTAAAACGCAACTACTATCAAGTTTTGCCGGGTCATATGCCGAGGGGCGGCAGCCGGAGTCGTTCTAGCGCGGGCCGATACGGGCTGCAACGGCTTTCAAGTCTTGCCAACCAACATAAACCGTACCGCCGCCCGGCCGTTTCCCGGGGTCCAGGGGTTTGCCCCTGGTTTTCTTTCCGTCCCCTTTCTGAAACCAGAAAGGGGACGCCCCCGGCAGGGGCCTGCCCTGATGCAAAAAATCCCGCGCCTCTCACGAGACGCGGGATTTTCAGTTTCTTCGGGCCTTACAGCCCCTTCACGCCGTCCTTGAACAGCTTGGTGGCGGTGTCGGTATCCTCGGCGATGATGAACATGACGTAGTCGCCCTGGGTGACCACCTTGGCGGCCTGGACCTTGGGCAGGTGCTGACCCAGGTACCAGGAGAAGGTGTCCTCCTGGGTCTGGCGGTAGGCCTCCAGCTCGGTCTCCACGGCGCTGAGCTTGCCGGACTTGACCTTGCCGATGATGAGGGTGTCGGGGCTGGTCATCATGGGGAAGAAGCCCACCACCTCGTCGAAGTTGGCGGCGGTGATGCCGTAATACTCCTCCATCTGGGCGGCGGTCTGCTTGCTGTTGGCGCCGGACTCGACCTGGGAGAGGATCTGGCGGGCCAGCTTGGTGAGCGGCTCGCCGTTGGGGCTGGTGACGGTGATGGCGCTGCCCTTCACCTCGGCCTTGTAGCCGTCCAGACGGTTCAGGACCTCCACGGGGACGTAGGTGACGCCCTCCACGAAGGTGGCGGTCATGCCGGTGACGGTCTCGTCGTTGACCTGGATGGCGCCGTTGGTGGTGTCCACGGTGACGCGGTTGGTGTCCAGGGCGAAGAAGGACTGGTGGTCGTCGGCGTACCAGTCGGCGAAGCCGTAGTCGGCCTCGGTGACGGCCCGCAGGGGGACGGAGACGCTCCCGGCGGGGGCGGCGGGCAGCTTGGAGGTGTCCACGTTGGCGCCGTTGACGGTGATGGTGTTGCCGTAGCCCTGCTTGGCGGAGATGGGCATAACGTCCACGGCGAGGGCGGAGGCCCCCAGGGAGACCGTGAGGGTCAGGGCCAGAGCGGCGGAAGCGAGCTTTTTCATGGATGGAAAACTCCTTTTCTTTTTGTTGACTTATGGTTAGACGGGAGAGAAGAGGAAAAGTTCCGGGAATGAGGGAATTTTTTTGAGGACGGGGATGCGGATTGCCACGCCAGTTTGAAAACTGGCTCGCAATGACGGGGACGGGGGAGAGAAAAAAAGAGAGAGACCAAAAATTTGGTCTCTCTCTTGCCGTTCTATTTCGCGTACTCGATGGCCTTGGTCTCCCGGATGACGTTGACCTTGATCTGTCCGGGGTACTCCAGCTCTTCCTCGATCTTCTTGGCGATGTCCCGGGCCAGGATGACCATCTGGTCCTCGGTGACCTGGCCGGGGTTGACCATGATGCGGACCTCGCGGCCGGCCTGGATGGCGAAGGACTTCTCCACGCCGGGGAAGGAGCTGGTGACCTCCTCCAGCTTTTCCAGGCGCTTGATATAGTTCTCCAGGTTCTCGCGCCGGGCGCCGGGGCGGGCGGCGGAGATGGCGTCGGCGGCCTGGACCAGGCAGGCGACGATGGTGTGGGGCTCCACGTCGTTGTGGTGGGCCTCGATGGCGTGGACGATGGCCTCGCTCTCGTGGTACTTCCGGGCCAGCTCCACGCCGATGGCCACGTGGCTGCCCTCCACCTCGTGGTCGATGGCCTTGCCCAAATCGTGGAGCAGGCCGGCCCGCTTGGCCTCGGCCACGTTGGCGCCGATCTCGGCGGCCAGCAGGCCCGCCACGTGGGAGACCTCGATGGAGTGGTTCAGCACGTTCTGGCCGTAGCTGGTGCGGTACTTCATGCGGCCCAGGAGCTTCACCAGCTCCGGGTGCAGGCCGTGGACGTTGGTCTCAAAGACGGCCCGCTCGCCCTCGGCCTTGATGGTGGCGTCCACCTCCCGCTTGGCCTTCTCCACCATCTCCTCGATGCGGGCGGGGTGGATGCGGCCGTCCTGGATGAGCTTCTCCAGGGCGATGCGGGCGATCTCCCGGCGGACCGGGTCGAAGCAGGACACGGTGATGGCCTCGGGGGTGTCGTCGATGATGAGGTCCACGCCGGTCATGGTCTCCAGGGTGCGGATGTTGCGGCCCTCGCGGCCGATGATGCGGCCCTTCATGTCGTCGTTGGGCAGGGGCACCACGCTGACGGTGGCCTCGGCCACGTGGTCGGCGGCGCAGCGCTGGATGGCGCCGGAAATCAGCTCCTTGGCGATGGTGTCGGCCTCTTCCTTGTAGTGGGCCTCGATTTCTTTAATTTTCATGGCCGACTCGTGGGTGACCTCGATCTCCAGCTGGGAGATGAGGTAGTTCTTGGCCTCCTCGGCGGTGAACCCGCTGATCCGCTCCAGAACTTCCATCTGGGCCTTCTTGACCTTCTCGACCTCTTCCTTGGCCTCCTCCAGCTCGGTGAGCTTGGCGGAGAGCTTCTCTTCCTTCTGCTCGATGTTCTCGGTCTTCTTGTCCAGGTTCTCTTCTTTTTGCTGGAGCCGGCGCTCCTGCTTCTGCAGCTCGCCGCGCTGCTCCTTGACTTCCTTCTCGTACTCGTTGCGGGCCTGGAGAATCTCCTCCTTGGCCTCAACCAGGGCCTCCCGCTTCTTGCTCTCGGCGGACTTGATGGCGTCGTTGATGAGACGCTTGGCCTCTTCCTCGGCAGAGCCGATCTCCCGCTCGGCGGTGGCCTTGCGGCGCTGGATGCCGATGGGGACGCCTATGACAAGACCGATCACCAGAGCGATGACGGCGGCTAAGATAATATAGGGTAGCATGGGTCGGAAACACACCTCCATCTTTCTTTGGTAAAATTTTGTGCAAAAATGAGTCGTGTGGGTGTGCTGGGTCCGCCCACACGATTCCATGAAAAACATCGACGGAAGTTCTTCATTTTTGTCCGTTTATATTGTAAAGCCCGCCCGCTTTTCTGTCAAGGATATTCGTGTGCGAACAGTACAAAATACAACATTATGTGGCGGGCAGTTCCGGCATGGAGTCGTCCTCCCGAATCCAGTCCTCCACGTGGACCACGGTGTATTCCGTGTCGGTGCGGCGGATGACCACCCGCTCGATGCCCGCGTTGATGATGAGCCGGCGGCACATGGAGCAGGAGGTGGCGTCGGGCAGCAGTTCGCCGGTCTTGGCGTCCCGGCCCGCCAGATAGAGGGTGCCGCCCAGGATGTCGCTGCGGGCGGCGGAGATGATGCAGTTGGCCTCGGCGTGGACGCTGCGGCACAGCTCGTAGCGCTCCCCGGAGGGGACGCACAGGGCCTCCCGGGTGCAGTAGCCCAGGTCGGTGCAGTTTTTGCGCCCCCGGGGCGCGCCGTTGTAGCCGGTGGAGACGATCTCGTCGTTTTTGACGATGATGGCCCCATAGCACCGGCGCAGGCAGGTGGCCCGCTTGAGTACGGTCTCGGCGATGTCCAGATAGTAGTTTTCCTTATCGATGCGGGCCATAAACGCGCCCTCCCCTTGTCGTTTTTACCAGTATACAGGCTTTCCCCTTCGGTTTCAAGTGTACAATTCACATATTGTTTACGACTGGTGCCTTGACGGGGACATACAGGGCGCGTATCATAAAGAATCAGAATCAGGGGGCACAGGCCCTTGCGGGGAAAGGAGGGAAGCCGGTATGGGCTTTTTACAGCGCTTCATGTACGGCCGCTACGGCGGGGACCCGCTGAACCTCTTTCTCCTGCTGGTGTCGGTGGTCCTGTACGTGCTGGACCTCTTCCTCCGCCTCCCCCTGCTGTCCGCCCTCTATTTCGTGCTCATCGCCCTCTCCCTTTTCCGCAGCCTGTCCCGGAACTACGCCAAGCGGCGGGCGGAGAACGCCAAGTTCATGGTGGTGGCCGGGCCCGCCATCCGCTGGGTCAAGCTGCGCCGGACCATCCGCCGGGACAAGGACCACCGCTATTTCAAGTGCCCCAACTGCGGCCAGCAATTGCGGGTCCCCCGGGGCAAGGGCAAGATCACCGTGAACTGCCGCAACTGCGGCGTCTCCTTCGAGGAAAAAACCTGAAACTGTCATTTTTGGCCGCGCTCTCCCAGAGAGCGCGGCCTTTTTGCGCCTATCAGGGCATCTTTTGTTTTGATTTTCTGCGTTCTTTTCCGAAAAAGTAGCTTTTTATTTTTTGTGTGATATAATCACATTAATGTGATTTTGATTATGTAAAGGAGCGATATACAGGATGAAGCAGAACAAGCGATGCGCCGCCCTGCTGCTGGCGGCGGCGATGATCCTTTCCCTGGCCGCGCCTGCCCTGGCGGCGGACGAGACGGCCGACGGCCCGGAGGACGCCGGTGAGCAGATAACGCTCTCCTCCAGCCAGGAGGACCCCGGCGAACAGATGACGCTCTCCTCCGGTGAAGAGGAACTCTATCCACCTCCGGCGACCCCCGAACCCACGCCGGACCCGGAGACCATATGGGACTATACGGTATGCGACGGCGGCGTCCAGTTGACGGGAATCAAATCCGTTTTGCAGGACCGGCTGGAGCTGCCGGAGACCCTGGGCGGGCTTCCCGTGGTCAGCGTGGGTGGCTTCCTTTTCTCCGGCCCCGGCGGCTATTCCATGAAAACGGTGGTCATCTCCTCCCACGTGACCGAGATCGCGCCCACGGCTTTTGGGAGCGTCCACACCAAAACTGTGGCCGCCTTCGAGGTGGCGGAGGGAAACACGGCCTTCGAGGCCTTGGACGGGGTCCTCTACACGGCGGGCCAGGAAACTCTGGTGGCCTATCCCCAGGCCAGGGCAAACGCCTCCTACGCCCTGCCCGAGTCGGTAAAAACGGTGGGGGACTGGGCCTTTTACCGTGCCACGGCCCTGAAAACCCTCACCCTGAACGAGGGCCTGACCGCCATCGGTGATTACGCTTTTGCATCCTCCGGCCTCACCGGCCTGCGCTTCCCCACCTCTGTGACCGCTTTCGGCAGCGGGCTCTTTGACAACTGCGCCTCCTTTTCGGAAATCACCCTGGCCATGCCGCGGGTCCCGGACAAAATCTTCTCTTTGGGCAAGGGCTTGACCAGTTTGACCCTGGAGGACACCGTGCAGGAAATCGGCACCGAGGCCTTTTCCGCCTGCGATAACCTGACCTCGGTGGTAATCCCCGCCAGCGTGAAGGTCATCGGCAGTTCCGCCTTCAGCGGGTGCAGCAAGCTGTCCAGCGTCACCCTCCACGAGGGTCTGACGGAAATCGGCCACCGCGCTTTCGCCTCCTGTAAGGCTCTGCAAACCATTGTCCTCCCCAACACCCTGACCACCATTCGGGATGGGGCGTTCAGCGGGGCCGGGCTCACCAGCCTGACCATTCCCGGCTCCGTCAAGACCATTGAGCACGACGCATTCAATGGAAACGCGCTGACCGAGGTCACCATCCCCGCCACCGTGACCGAGATGGGTTTGGGCGCCTTCGCCTACAACAAGAGCCTGGAGAAGGCCACCGTGGCGGAGGGCGTCGACGCCCTGGGCCAGAGCGTGTTCAGCGACTGCGAGGCCCTGACCGAGGTCTCCCTGCCCAGCACCCTCACCTCCATCGGCTCCGGCGCGTTTTCCCATTGCGGCAAGCTGGAGTCCATCCAACTGCCGGCCGGACTGACCGTTCTGGGCCAATCCGCCTTCGAGTATTCCGGCCTCCGCACCATCCGGCTGCCGGACGGCATCCAGACCCTGGAGTCCTCCACCTTCTCCTGGTGCCGCAGCCTCACCGGGGTCCAGCTCCCCGCCAATCTGAAAAAAATCAATTCCTGGGCCTTTGAACAGTGCACCGCCCTGCAGCGCGTCACCATCCCCGCCCAAGTTGCGGAAATCGAAAACAACGCCTTTTACTGGTGCTCCGCCCTGCTGGAGGTGGTCTTTGAGGGGAACGCGCCCACGGTCTCCTCCAACCCCTTCCAACTGAATACCGGCATGGTCTTTTACCGGCCGGAAAACGCCTCCGGCTACGACGGGCCTATCTGGCGGGACCTGAACTTCAAGATTGGCCCCGCGGTGGAGCTGGAGAAGCAGCCCATCGACATCAAGCTCACCTCCTCCCTGTCCCACAGCCGCCAGGATGAGTTGATCCTGTGGCTCACCGTGGACATCACCCCCCGGACCTACGACAGTGAACACCCTATCGCCCCCAACGGACTGGTGACCACGTATATCCAGGTGGAGGGCGTGGCCCCCTCGGCCCAGCCGGAGCCCATCCACTACCAGGGCGGCAACTCCTCCACCTTCCGCACCTTCGGGTACAACGTGGAGGCGTATCAGGGCAAGACCATCAGCGTCTATGTGGGCATGGGAGAGAGCACCGGCTTCTTGGCCGGGCAGAGCAACACGCTGACGGGGCCTGTGCTGAACCTGTCCGAACTGAAGTGGGACGAGGACCGGCCCTTCGGCGGCTCCGGCGGCGCCCAGGGCTTTGAGACGCCCGAGCTGGTCACAGCGGACGACCCACTCTATCCCGGCTGCGTGACCGTCGTCGAGCTGGACTCCCGCTCGGCCTCCGCCCAGAGCGTGACCATCCCCGGCGAGATCGGCGGCAAGACCGTCACCTCCCTGGCCCGAAATCTGTTCCAAAACTGCGCGGAACTGCGGTCGGTGACGCTCCCCGCCTCTTTGAAAAGCATCGGGGCCAACTGCTTCCAGGGCTGCAACAACCTGACGGAGGTCACCTTCCTGGGGGATGCCCCCGAGAACCTGAATGGCGACAGCCAGCCCTTCCCCAACGACCCTATCCTCCACATCCAGCCCGGCGCCAAGGGTTACGACGCCAGCCCCTGGACGGAGATGCGGCGGGACCCGGTCAAGCTGGGGATAGAGGTGGCCTATGAATTCCTCAACGCCGGCGACATCACCCAGGACCTGCTGCTCCAGCTCACCGTCACCTTCGACACCAGCGCCTACGCCGGTATCCTTCCCCTGGTGGACCCCGATGTGTCCCGGCTGACGGTGCTGTACGGCGACAAGCCCCTGACCCCCGACCACATCACGGGCAACCCCTTCACCGTCACCGTGCCCAAGGGGTTTTCCGGCGGCTCCCTGATCGTCCGCTACCCCGGCGACCGGCTGTTCCAGGCGGCGCAGTGGTATCAGATCGTCTATCCCCCCGTCCGCCCCGTCCCCGTGACCCTCAAGAGCGCCACTTACGCGGTGGAGACCGAGGGCGGCGTCCGCACCCTGTGGCTCACCCCCCGCTTTGACCCCGCCGTCCACCCCGAGCAGTCCGTGCAGCCCGACATATCTAAAATCACCGCCACGGTGGACGGGACCCCCGCCGCCGTCAGGACCGACGGCCTGCGGGTGGGGGTGGCCCTCACCGACGCCCAGGCGGGCAAGACCCTCTCGGTGGTCCTCACCTTCCCCGGAGACGACCATTTCCTGGCCGCCGACCCCCTCACCGTGTCCGCCGCCATCCCCGCCCTGCCGTCCAACGGCGGGAGCGCCCCCAATAGCGGCGGGTCCAACGGGGGCGGTGAGGCTGTTGGGGGCGGCGGCGCCGGGGCACCCGCCCCCGACAAGGTCACCACCAACGACAAAAAGGAGTCCTCCGTCTCCGTCTCCACCTCCACCGTCACCCAGGCGGTGCAGGAGGCGGCCAAAGCGGGGGCCCCGGTGGTTCTCAAAGCCGACGCCCCCGCCGACGCGGCCAAGGTGGCCGTCACCCTGCCCGCCAAGGCCCTGAAAACCGTGGCCGACAGCGAGAGCAAGGCCGTCACCCTCCAGACCCCCGTGGCCGACATCGCCCTGGACGCCAAGGTGCTGGAGACCATCCAGGGGGACGGGAAGCAGGACGTGGTGGTGTCGGCGGGGACCGCCGACACCGCGGCCCTGCCCAAAGCCGCCCAGGAAATTCTGGCGGACCGGCCGGTCTACGACATCAGCATCACCTCCGGCGGCAAGGCCGTCTCCCAGTTCGGCGGCGGCACCGTCACCGTGGCCCTGCCCTACACCCCCGTGGACGGGGAGGACGAGAGTACCCTGTGCGTCTGCTGGGTGAAGGACGACGGCTCCACCGAGGTGGTGCGGGACTCGGTGTGGAAGGACGGGAAGGCCGTCTTTGCCACCCCCCACCTGTCCACCTACGCCATCGTCAGCCGCACCGACTCCTTCCCCGACGCGGAGACCCACTGGGCCGGGGACGACATCCGTTTCAGCGCGGTCCGGGGTCTGCTGGTGGGCATGGAGGACGGGCAGTTCCAGCCCGAGGCCAAGGTCACCGGGGCCATGGCCGTCACCGTCCTGGGCCGTCTGGCCGGGGTGGCCGACGCCGGAGAGGCCGCGGACTGGGCCAAGCCCCACCTGGCCTGGGCGGAGGAGCACGGCTATCTGCCCCAGGGCTTCGACCCCGACGCCCCCCTGCCCCGGGAACAGCTGGCCGTCCTGCTGGCCCTGTCCCTGGGCGGCGAGACCGGCAACCGAAGCCTCCCCGCCTACACCGACCAGTACGACATCAGCGCCTGGGCCCTGCCCAGCGTCCAGACCGTCCAGGCCCTGGGCCTCATGCAGGGCCGGGAGGACGGCTCCTTCGACCCCCAGGGCGGCCTGAACCGGGCCGAGCTGGCCGCGGTCCTCCACCGCCTGGTGTCCCTGAAACTGAGCTGAATGTAAATGCAAACAGGCCCGCGTACCGAATCGGTACGCGGGCCTGTTCTTTTCGCTGGGGTCATTTCCCGTAGGGGCGGCCCTTGCGGCCGCCCGCCGCTGACCTCCAAAGTGGGACGGGGAACGCGGGCGGCCACAAGGGCCGCCCCTACGGAATAACCACCCGGCTCACTTCCCCACGCAGAACCGGGAGAAGATGCGGTCCACCACGTCCTCCCGCACGGTGCGGCCGGTCAGGTCCCCCAGGGCGGCCAGAGCGGCCTCTACGTCGGTCAAAACGGCGTCAGGGGTGATACCGGCCTTGAAGCCGGCGCGGGCCGCTGTGAGGGCCTCCAGCGCCCGCTGGGCGGCCTCCGCCTGCCGGGCGTTGGTGAGGACGGCCCCGGCCTCCCCGGCCCCGGCCTGGGGAAATACGGCGGCCACCCGCGCCCCCAGCTCCTCCAGCCCCGCCCCCGTCCTGGCGCTGACCGGAACGGCGGGGGCCAGGTCCAGCTCCTTGGTAACGTCCAGGGCCGGGGGAAGGTCGGATTTGTTGAGGACCAGGATGGTGGGGGCCAGCTCCACCGCCCGCCGGACCAGCGCCCGGTCCTCCTCCCCGGCGGGCCGGGACCGGTCCAGGACCACCAGGATGAGCCCCGCCTCCTCCATGGCCCTGCGGCTCCGCTCCACCCCCAGCCGCTCCACCTGGTCGTCGGTGTCCCGCAGGCCGGCGGTGTCCGCCATGTGCAGGAGGACGCCCCCCAGGCGGAGGGTCTCCTCCACCGTGTCCCGGGTGGTGCCGGGGATGGGGGTGACGATGGCCCGGTCGTAGCCCAGCAGGGCGTTCAGCAGGGACGACTTCCCCGCGTTGGGGGCCCCCACGATGGCGCAGGGCACCCCCCGGGCCAGGTATTTGCCCCGGTCGTAGGTCCCCAGCAGGGCGGAGAGCTGCCCGGATGCCGTCTCCAGCGCGGCGGACAGCTCGGCGGCCCGGAAGGGGTCGATGTCCTCGTCGGGGTAGTCCAGCACGGCGTGGAAGTGGGCCATCAGGTCCAGCAGGCCGTCGTAGACCTCCTCCACCGCCCGGGACAGGGCCCCGCCCAACTGCCCCGCGGCGGCGTGGACGGCGGCGTCGGTCCGGGCGTCCAGCAGGTCGGCCACGGACTCGGCCTGGGGCAGGTCCAGCCTGCCGTTCAAAAAGGCCCGCTGGGTGAACTCCCCCGGTTTGGCCGGCCGGGCCCCGGCGGCGTACAGGGCGTCCAGGGCCATGGACAGCACCATGGGGGAGCCGTGGCACTGGAGCTCGGCGGTGTCCTCGCCGGTGTAGCTGTGGGGGGCGAAGGACACGGTGGCCAGCGCCCGGTCGATGGGCAGGCCCTCCCGGTCCAGCAGGGTCCCATAGACCAGCTTCCGGGGGGCCGTTTGGGCCAGCGGGGTCCCGCTCTGGGGCCGGAACACCCGCCCCGCCGCCGCCGCCGCGCCCGGCCCGGAGAGGCGCAGGATGCCGATGGCGGAGGGGACGGCGGGGGTGGAAAGGGCAGCAATCAAATCGGACATAGTGGGTCACCTCACGCAACAGATGCCATCGGCAGCCTGCAGCCCGGCGCAAGCCGGGCCGCGCCGAATGGCGCGTTCAAGCGTTTTGCCCCATGGGCAAAACCTTGCCGCAGGGCGGATCCATTCCGCCCGAGGATGTTCCATCGGTCAACGGGTCCCCGCGGAAGGCAAAGCCTTTCGCGGGGCGGCGATGGCGGAGGGAACGGCAGGGGTGGAGAGGGCGGCGATCAGGTCGGACATGGCGAACCTCCAGGAAATGATAAACGGGTGGGGGGAGAATTGACAATTGATAATTGACAATGGACAATGACGCCTGCGGGCGGGACGGGGCGTTGGACGGGGATGCGGATTGCCGCGTCAGTGTGCGCACTGGCTCGCAATGACATGTGCGGGAGGGGCTGGGCGGCCGCAAGGGCCGCCCCTACGCGCGTCCCCCGTCCCCCCACTCTCGGCGGGAAAACTTTGTGTAAAATGTCGTCACTTTTCTGCTTGACAGGCCGGATATGCCCCTTGGAGTGCATATCCGGCAAAATCCCGTTGACATAAACACATGTGGATAAACCTGTGGACAATGTGGATAACCCCTGTGAATCCGGCTTTCTTTACAAAATGGTTACAATTATGCGGTGCATACGGTGATGAATATTCGGTGTAGAAAAGCGCGCCGCCCTGTTTGACCAGGGCGGCGCGTAACCATTTTAATTGCCGTCCCGCAAACGCTGGGAAATCACCTGGGCCACCTTCACGCCGGAGGCCCCGGCCTGGGCCAAACCACGGGTGATGCCCGCCCCGTCGCCGATGGCGAACATGCCGGGCAGCTTGGTCTCCAGCTCGGGGGACAGGGTGAGCCGGGAGGAGTAGAACTTCACCTCCGCGCCGTAGAGCAGGGTGTCGTAGTTGGCGGTGCCGGGGGCCAGCTTGTCCAGCTGGTAGATCATCTCGATGATGTCGTCCAGCTGCCGCTTGGGCAGGGCCAGGGACAGGTCGCCGGGCACCGCAGCCGTCAGGGTGGGCCGGGTGAAGGACTTGCTCATGCGGTGGTCGTTGGTCCGCACCCCCCGCACCAGGTCCCCGAACCGCTGGACCAGCACCCCGCCGGCCAGCATGTTGCTGAGGGAGGCGATGTGCTTACCGTAGCGGTAGGGCTCGTTGAAGGGCTCGGTGAACCGGTTGGAGACCAGCAGGGCGAAGTTGGTGTTCTCGCTCTGGAGGGCCGGGTCGGCGTAGGAGTGGCCGTTGACGGTGTTGATGCCCTCCACGTTCTCGGCCACCACGTGGCCGTAGGGGTTCATGCAGAAGGTCCGCACCTGGTCGCCGTACTGCTTGGTGCGGTACACCAGCTTGGACTCGTACACCACATCGGTGATGTGCTCGAAGACCCGGGCGGGCAGCTCCACCCGCACGCCGATGTCCACCTGGTTGTTGATGAGGGCGATGCCCAGGTCCTTGCACTGGTTGGCGAACCACTCCGCCCCGGACCGGCCGGGGGCGGCGATGAGCCAGTCGCAGGAGACCTCTCCCCCGCCCGTGATGTCCAGGCGGTAGCCCTTGTCGGCCCGGTGGATGGCCGCCACGGCGGTGTTGAAGCGGAACTCCACGCCCTGCTTCAAGTCCTCGTAGATGTTCTGGAGAATGACCAAATTCTTCTCCGTCCCCAGGTGCTTGCACCGGGCCTGGAGGAGGTGGAGGTCGAACTCCAGGGCCTTCTTCTCCAGCGCCCTGGCCTCCGGGGTGGAGGTGGAGAAGCACTCGGTGGTGGCCCCGTGGGCCACGTTGATGGAGTCCACGTAGTCGATGAGGCCCATGACCTCCCGGGCGTCCATAAAGTCGGTGAGCCAGCCGCCGAAGGCGGTGGTGAAGTTGAACTTCCCGTCGGAGAAGGCCCCCGCCCCGCCGAAGCCGCACATGGTGTCGCAGACCTTGCACTGGATGCAGTCCTTCACCTTGCCCGCCACGATGGGGCAGCTACGGCTGTAAATGTCCCGGCCCTGCTCCAGGACCACGACCTTCAGGCCGGGGTTCTGCTTCATCAGCTCGTACCCGGCGTAGATACCGGCCTCTCCGCAGCCGATGATGGCGACGTCATATCTCTCGTTCATGTGGGCTTCTCACCTTTTATTCCATATTAGGGCCGCAAAACGACCCAATATAGTATATCACACGGAGGAAAGCCCTACAAGGGATTTTCACGGCTTCTGGAAGACGATGCGCCCCGGCCCCAGCTCCTTGGCCCGGTACAGGGCCCGGTCGGCCCGCAGGACCAGCCGCTCGGGGGTCTCCCCCGCCCCGGCCGCGCTGATACCCGCGCAGACCGTTACCGCCGCCGGCCGTCCCCCGGCCGTCCAGGGGCGGGCCAGCTCCCGGCCCAGGCGGCGGCCAAAGGCCCGGCAGCCCGCCGGGGTGGCGTCCGCCCCGGTGAGAAAGACGGCGAACTCGTCCCCGCCGTAGCGGCTGAACCGGCCCCGCTCCCCCGCCGCCCGCCGCAGGCGGCGGGACAGCTCCACCAGTACCTCGTCCCCGCCGGGGTGGCCCCGGCTGTCGTTGATGGTCTTGAAGTCGTCCACGTCCAGCAGGCACAGGGCCAGAGGGCCCGTCTGCCGGGACAGGCGGTGCAGGTCCCGCTGGAAGCTCCGCCGGTTGCCCAGCCCGGTGAGGGAGTCGGTCAGGCACTCCCGCCGCAGCCACAGGGCATACCCCGCCGCCCCGCAGGCGGCGCACAGCGCCCCCGCGGTGGTTTTCCACCCGTTCATCCGGCCTCTCCCCTCTCCTTTTTTCTTTTAGTATATCCTGCCGGACCCTTTATTGCAATTATTTTCTCTTGCAAAATTAGTGTATTTATTCTCAAAATTCTCGTGCAGAATAGGAGCAAAGGGGTGGATGGAACATGCTGCACATTCAGAAGGGGCACGAGGCCGTCAGCAAGACGTTCCGGCTGCCCGTGGAGCTGGTGGCCCACTTGGAGGCCCTGGCCGCCCAAAACCGGCTGTCCCTGAACCGCCTGGTCATCCAGTGCCTGGAGTATGCCGTGGAGCATATCGCGCCGGAGGACGAGGAAGCGGAGGAAGAAGCAGACCCGGACACCTGAGAAGGTGTCCGGGTCTGTGGCGTTGGGGCGCCGCCTCCGGCGGGGGTCCTCTTTCTCGTTTGAGAAAGAGGACGGAAAGAAAACCAGGGCTGCGGCCCTGGACCTTGGGGCGGCGCCGATGGGGCAGGGTGGTTGAGACCGGCTAGTGGTGACAAGTCTGCCCTTCTGCTTCTGCCCCGGCCGTTACGGCCTAACGTGTAGCGCATTGATGCACATTGCGCTGGCGCGGTGCGCCTGGCATGGCAATGACCGGCAAGGCGGGTGCGGGGACGGCGGGCGGCTGATAGCCGCCCCTACATGGGTGTGCGGTATGGGGGGCTGGTGCATGGCGGGCCGAGGTCGTCCCGCCCCACATGGTTTGCGGGGGATGCGGATTGCCGCGCCAGTTTGCGAACTGGCTCGCAATGACACGGGGGGCGCAGAGGCGCAGAGACTTGTGGCGGCTTGTTGGCACCGTGTAAAACGCAACTGCTATCAAGTTTTGCCGGGTCGTGTGCCGAGGGGCGACAGCCGGAGTTGTTCCAAGCGCCTGACCGATACGGGCTGCAACGGGTTTCTGGTTTTGCCAACTCTCGAAAACCGTACCGCCGCCCGGACGTTTCCCTTGCCTTCTTTCCGTCCCCTTTCTTCGAGAAGAAAGGGGACCCCCTGGAGGGACTCGGCCCCTTACCCCTCCTGCGCTTCCTTCATCTTCTCCAGATACTCGTCATAGGTCATCTTCCGGTCGATGAGCGCGCCGTCGGGGGTGAACTCGAAGATGCGGTTGGCCACGGTCTGGACCAGTTGGTGGTCGTGGCTGGCGAAGAGGACGTTGCACTTCACCGCCTCCAGGCCGTTGTTCACGGCGGCGATGGACTCCAGGTCCAGGTGGTTGGTGGGCTGGTCCAGCAGCAGCACGTTGGCCCCCGAGAGCATCATCCGGGAGAGCATGCACCGCACCTTCTCGCCGCCGGAGAGGACCTTCACCTGCTTATACACGTCGTCGCCGGAGAAGAGCATCCGGCCCAAAAAGCCCCGGAGATAGGCCTCGTGCTTGTCCTCGGAATACTGGCGGAGCCAGTCCACCAGGTTGTCGTCGTTGTCCTGGAAGAACTCGGTGTTGTCCTTGGGGAAGTAGGAGAAGGTGGCGGTCTGGCCCCACTTCACCTCGCCCTCGTCGGGCTCCATCTCGCCGGTGATGATTTTGAACAGGGCGGTCTGGGCGTTCTCGTTCTCGCCCACGAAGGCGATCTTGTCCCCGTGGCCCACAGCGAAGGTCACGTGGTCCAGCACCTTCACCCCGTCGATGGTCTTGCTCACGTCGGTGACGAAGAGGATGTCCTTGCCCACCTCCCGGTCGGGGGCGAAGGCCACCCAGGGGTAGCGGCGGGAGGAGGCGGGGATCTCGTCCATGGTCAGCTTTTCCAGCAGCTTCCGGCGGGAGGTGGCCTGCTTGGACTTGGACTTGTTGGCCGAGAAGCGGGAGATGAACTCCTTGAGCTCCTGGGCCTTCTCCTCGTTCTTCTTGTTCTGGTTCTTCTGCAGGTTCTGCATGAGCTGGGAGGCGTCGTACCAGAAGTCGTAGTTGCCCACGTACATCTTGATCTTGTTGTAGTCGATGTCCACGATGTGGGTGCAGATGGTGTTGAGGAAGTGCCGGTCGTGGCTGACCACGATGACGGTGCCGGGGAAGTCCAGCAGGAAGTCCTCCAGCCAGTTGATGGCGTTGATGTCCAGGTTGTTGGTGGGCTCGTCCATCATCAGGATGTCCGGGTTGCCGAACAGGGCCTGGGCCAGCAGGACCTTCACCTTCAGGCGGCCGTCCACGTTCTCCATCACGTCACCGTGCATGGACACGGGGATGCCCAGGCCCTGGAGGATGCGGCTTGCGTCGCTCTCGGCCTCCCAGCCGCCCAGCTCGGCGAATTCCTCCTCCAGCTCGCAGGCCTTGATGCCGTCGGCTTCGGTCATCTCCTCCTTGGCGTAGAGCTCGTCCTTCTCCTTGCCGATGTCGTACAGCCGCTGGTTGCCCATGATGACCGTGTCCATGACGGTGTACTGATTGTAGGCGTTCTGGTCCTGCTTGAGGACGGACATGCGGGTCTTGGGCAGGATGGACACCTCGCCGGAGGTGGGCTCCAGCTCCCCGGACAGGATTTTCAGGAAGGTGGACTTCCCCGCGCCGTTGGCGCCGATGATGCCGTAGCAGTTGCCCTTGATGAACTGCAGGTCCACGTGGGAGAAGAGGGGCTGGCCGCTGTACTGCAGGCCCAGGTCGGAAACAGTGATCATGTCGTACTCCTTATATATAACATATGATGTCATTAGCGCCAAAATAGTATATCACAAATTTTCCACAAAACAAGGCCCTTTCCCTCTTGACAAGGCGGTTGGTCCGTTGTATCATAACGTATGAACAATAGCTCATATGTTTATTTTGAAAGGAGGGGTCGAATATGGAGACCAAGCTGCCGGACGATGAGATCCTGTACGACCTGGCCGACCTGTTCAAAATCTTCGGGGACTCCACGCGGCTGAAAATCCTGTATGTCCTGTTCGAGTCGGAGATGTGCGTCAACGACATCGCCAACCTGCTGGGTATGACCCAGTCGGCCATCTCCCACCAGCTCCGGGGGTTGAAGCAGTCCAAGCTGGTGCGCTACCGCCGGGAGGGCAAAACGGTCCTCTACTCCCTGGCCGACGGCCATGTCCGGACCATTTTGGACCAGGGCATGGAGCACGTGGGGGAATAAAAGAAGCGTGGAGAAGCCGGGAACAGGTGGGTAAGACCCGAAGCGGAGCAAACGGACCGCAGGCGCTGAAAGCGCCGAAGGCCGGCTTGCGCAGTCGGAGGGGCTTAGACACCGTCGTGGAGGCTTCGCAACGTGACAGTCTATTGTGAGAAAGGTTTTGATGTTATGAAAAAGAAATTCAAGCTTACCGACCTGGACTGCGCCAACTGCGCCGCCAAGATGGAGGAGGCCATCAAAAAGCTGGACGGCGTCACCGACGCCACTGTCAGCTTTATGACCCAGAAGCTGACCATTGAGGCCGACGACGGCCGGTTTGAGGAAATCATGGAAGAGGTGGTCCGGGCGTGCAAAAAGGTGGAGCCTGACTGCACCATCGTGCGGTAATGGCCACCTTCTGGGACCGCGTCTCAGGAGTCTACGACTTTTTTGAGTGGACCAACGGCGCGGCGGTGAGGGGGATGCGCGACGAGGTGGCCGCGCTGGTCTCGGAGGGCTGCCATATGCTGGAATGTGCCGCCGGCACCGGGACCATCTCTCTGGCCGCGGCCCCCAGGGCGGGGCGGGTGCTGTGCACGGACCTGTCTCAACCCATGCTGGATCGGGCCAAAGCCAAGGCGGCCCGGCTGGGCTTGGACAACATCGGCTTTGCACGGCGGGACCTGTTTCATCTGCCGGACCCGGACGGGAGCTTCGGCGTGGTGGTGGCCGCCAACGTGCTGCACCTGCTGCCCGACCCGGCCCCGGCGGTGGCGGAGCTATGGCGGGTGACCGCCCCCGGCGGACTGCTGGTCCTGCCCACCTTTTTGCAGGGCGAGGCCCGTATGGGCTATCATATTCTGGTCAACCTATACCGAATCCTGGGTTTCCGCCCCAGGCACCGGTTTACACGGGAGAGCTACCGGGACTTCATCGAAGCCCTGGGGCTGCCCGTGCGGGAGGTCCGCGTCATCCCAGGGAAGATGGCGGTGGGGATGGCGGTTTTGGAGAAGGCATAGGGATGCCTCCGGCGGGTCCCCTTTCTTCTCAAAGAAAGGGGACGGAAAGAAGGACCGGGGGCGGCTACGGGCCTTTTCAAGGCCCTATCCGCCGCCCCCTGGACCCGGGGAACGTCCGGGCGGCGGTACGGGTTATGTTGGTTGGCAAGACTTGAAAGCTGTTGCAGCTCGTATTGGTCTGGCGCTGGAACAACTCCGGCTATCGCCCCTCGGCACATGCCCCGGAAAAACTTGGGAACAGTTGCGTTTTTCTTAGTGCAGACAAGCCGCCATTGGTTGAAGCGTTTTTGAATCGGCATTTTGCCCGTTGGGAGTCTGCACGGGCGGCTGATAGCCGCCCCTACATGGGGGTTGGTGCGTTGGCGCGCCGAGTCGCACTCCAGAGTGGCCTCTCTTGCCCCTTCGGGGCAATTCACCTTCTCGCGCCCCACACGATGATAGACCAGCTATGCCGGGCATTGCCATGCCAGGCGCGCCGCGCCAGCGCATGAAGGGTGACCGAGTGCGTATTAGGCCGTAACGGCCGGGGCAGGGGCGGGAAGGCAGACTTGTCACCTCTAGCCGGTTTCAACTGCCTTGCCCCATTGGCGCCGCCCCATGGGTCCAGGGCCGGAGCCCTGGTTTTCTTTCCGTCCTCTTTCTCAAATGAGAAAGAGGACCCCCGCCGGAGGCGACTCCCCTGGATGGGGGGATCAATTTCCCAGGAGGTATCCAACTATGAGTAAAAAGCAGAAAAAGATGCTCTTTCGAATCCTCGCCGGCGCGGCACTTCTGGTGGCCTGCGTCCTGCTGCCCCTGACGGGCTGGGCCCGGCTGCTGGCCTTTCTGGTCCCCTACGCCGTGGTCGGCTGGGACGTGCTGTGGCGGGCGGTGCGGAACATCGCCCACGGGCAGGTCTTTGACGAAAACTTCCTCATGTCCATCGCCACCGTGGGCGCCTTTGCCACCGGCGAGTATCCCGAGGCCGTGTTCGTCATGCTCTTTTATCAGGTGGGCGAGCTGTTCCAGTCCTACGCTGTGGACCGCTCCCGCAAGTCCATCACCGAGCTGATGGACATCCGCCCCGACTACGCCAACATGGAGCGGGACGGCAAGTTAGAACAGGTGGACCCGGAGGACGTAAGCGTGGGCGACATCATCGTGGTCAAGGCCGGGGAGCGTATCCCCCTGGACGGCGTGGTGGTGGAGGGCCGGTCCACCGTGGACACCGCCGCCCTCACCGGCGAGTCCCTCCCCCGGGAGGCCGAGCCCGGCGACGACGTGATCTCCGGCTGCGTGAACCTGTCGGGCCTGCTGCGGGTCCAGGTCACCAGGGCCTTCGAGGAGTCCACCGTGTCCAAGATTTTGGACCTGGTGGAGAACGCCAGCAGCAAAAAGGCCCGCGCCGAGAACTTCATCACCAAGTTCGCCCGGTACTACACCCCCGTGGTGGTTCTGGCCGCCGTGGTCCTGGCCGTCCTGCCCCCTTTACTGAATCTGATGGCCTGGGGCGAGAGCCTGAACCGGGCCCTCATTTTCCTGGTCATCTCCTGCCCCTGCGCCCTGGTCATTTCGGTGCCCCTGTCCTTCTTCGGCGGCATCGGCGGGGCGTCCAAGGCGGGGATACTGGTCAAGGGCGGCAACTATCTGGAAGTCCTGGCCGACACGGAAATCGTGGTCTTTGACAAGACCGGCACCCTCACCAAGGGGGTGTTCAACGTCACCGCCATCCACCCGGACCAGTTCTCTGAGCACGACCTGCTGGAGCTGGCCGCCCTGGCAGAGAGTTATTCCGACCACCCCATCTCACGCTCCCTGAAGGACGCCTATAACGCGGACCTGGACCAGAGCCGGGTCACCGAGGTAGAGGAGATTGCCGGACACGGCGTGAAAGCCACGGTGGACGGCCGCCGGGTGGCGGCGGGCAACGACAAGCTGATGGAGTCCATCGGCGTGAAGTGGCACCCCTGCCACCGGGTGGGCACCACCGTCCATGTGGCGGTGGACGGGGTGTATGCCGGGCACATCGTCATCTCCGACGAGGTGAAGGAGGACGCCGCCCAGGCCATCGCCGACCTGAAGGCCATGGGGGTTCGCAAGACGGTCATGCTCACCGGCGACGCCAAGGCCGTGGGCGAGGACGTGGCCGCCCGGCTGGGCCTGGACGAGGTCCACACCCAGCTTCTCCCCGCCGACAAGGTGGACCGGGTGGAGGCCCTGCTGAACGAAAAGACGGGCAAGGGCAAGCTGGCCTTTGTGGGCGACGGCATCAACGACGCCCCCGTCCTCTCCCGGGCCGACTTGGGCATCGCCATGGGCGGATTGGGGAGCGACGCCGCCATTGAGGCCGCCGACATCGTCCTCATGGATGACAAGCCCTCCAAAATCGCCGCCGCCATCCGGGTGGCGAAAAAGACCCTGGGCATCGTCAGGCAGAACATCGTGTTCGCCCTGGCGGTGAAGCTGCTGGTGCTGGCCCTGGGGGCCACCGGCCATGCCAACATGTGGGAGGCCGTCTTTGCCGACGTGGGGGTGAGCGTTATCGCCATCCTCAACGCCATGCGGGCGCTGAAGGCGGGGGGCGTGGAGGGATAGCCCCCTGCCGGGGGCGGAGGCCCTCCGGGGGGTCCCCTTTCTTCTCGAAGAAAGGGGACGGAAAGAAGGACCAGGGGGCGGCACGGGCATTTTCAATGCCCTATCCGCCGCCCCCTGGACCCCGGAGAACGTCCGGGCGGCGGTACGGGGTTCGATAGGTAGCAAGCATCGGTAGTCGTTGCTCGCCGGTTTGGTCGTTGCGTGTCGTGACCAACGGCGCGCCCAGCGCGCCCGTCGAGCGATTGTTACCCGGCAAAACTTGATAGTAGTTGCGTTTGTATCGGTGCAAACGGGCCGCCACGAGGTCTGTGTGGTTTTGAATCGGCCTTGTGCCCATTGGGAGTCGGCACGGGCGGCTGATAGCCGCCCCTACAAGGGGTTGTGGGGTTGCAAGGAGTTGTTGCGGGGCAGTGACCATGTAGGGGCGGCTATCAGCCGCCCGCCCCCGTTCCGCCCCCGTCCCGCCCCGTGGGCGGCATTTTTAATTATCCATTGTCAATTCTCAATTCAAGGAGGTGCCGCTATGACCAGCCTGTTCACCTGTCCCCTCTGCGCCGCGCGGCTGGAGCGGGGCGGGGGCGTTTACCGCTGCCCCGGCGGGCACAGCTTTGACATCGCCAGGGAGGGCTACGTCCACCTCCTCCCCGCCAACCAGATGCACTCCAAGGCCCCCGGCGACGACAAGGACATGGCCGCCGCCCGGAGCCGCTTCCTAGACACTGGGGCCTATGTCCCACTGAGGGAGGAATTATGTAAACAGGCTTTGGGACACACCGGCCCGGCCCCCGTGCTCCTGGACGCGGGCTGCGGCGAGGGGTACTACACCGCCGGGGTCCACGCCGCCCTGGCCGGGGCCGGACGGGCCCCCCATATGGCGGGGGTGGACCTGTCCAAGCCCTCCCTGCGGAAGGCGGCCCGGCGGGCGCCGGGGATGGAATGCGCCGTGGCCTCGGTCTACCATCTGCCGGTGGCGGACGCCTCGGTGGACCTGGTGCTGAACTGCTTCTCCCCCCTGGCCCTGGACGAGTTCCGGCGGGTCCTCCGCCCCGGCGGGACCTTCCTCTACGTCACCCCGGCGGCGGACCACCTGTGGGAATTGAAGCAGGTGCTCTACGACAGGCCCTACAAGAACCGGGAGGAGGCCGTCCCCTACGCCGGATTCCGCTATGAGGAAGTGGTCCCGGTGGAGACCCGCTTCCGCGCCGAGGGGGCCGCCCTGATGGACCTCTTCCGCATGACCCCCTACGCCTGGAAAACCCCCAAGGAGGGCGTGGAGCGGCTGGAACGGCTGCCCGCCTTGGACATCACCGCCGCGTTTCGGGTCCATATCTTCCAAAAAGAGGACGAAACGTTGCATGTTCGCCCCGGATATGATACACTATCGGCGAAGATTTGAGGTCGCGCCGCCGGGAAGGGCGGCGTTTGGGTGCGGAACGGGGTTTCGCTTGCCTGTGGGAGACCTTGGATCGGGCAAGCTGAAACAGAAAGGAATCATGCACCTATGGAAATCAACGGCGAGCAAGTCAACGAGACCGTCAACTACGCGGAGCTGAACCTGTCCCCGGAGATCATGCGGGCCATCGACAAGCGGGGCTTCGTCCAGGCCACCCCCATCCAGGCCGGGGCCATCCCCTATTTCATGGACTGGAAGGACGTCATCGCCAAGGCCCCCACCGGCACCGGCAAGACCTTCGCCTTCGGCATCCCCATGGTGGAGCATGTGGACCCGGCGGACGACTCCGTCCAGGCCCTGGTCCTGGCTCCCACCCGGGAGCTGGCGATCCAGATCCAGGAGGAATTGAAGGACCTGTGCGAGTTCAAGGAGGGGGTCCGCACCGTCTGCCTGTACGGCGGCGCCCCCATCGACAAGCAGATCACCACCCTGAAAAAGCACCCCCAGATCGTGGTCGCCACCCCCGGCCGCCTTATGGACCACATGAAGCGGCGCACCGTCCGCCTGGACAAGGTCCAGACTGTGGTGCTGGACGAGGCCGACCGGATGCTGGACATGGGCTTCGTCCGGGACGTGACCCACATCCTGGACGGCATCAAGAGCCGCAAAAACCTGGGCATGTTCTCCGCCACCATCAGCCGGGAGGTCATGGACATCTCCTGGGTCTACCAGCGGGACCCGGTGGAGATCACCGTCCAGGCCGACGACCAGAACAAGCCCGACATCCAGCAGTACCGCATCGCCGTGGACCGGGGGGTGAAGGCCGAGATCACCGCCAAGCTGCTGGAGGCGGGCAATTACGAGCGGGCCATCGCCTTCTGCAACACCAAGAACATGACCGACCGGCTCACCGGCCTGCTGAAGATGAAGGGCATCTCCGCCGAGGCCATCCACGGCGACATCCAGCAGGCCGTCCGGGAAAAGACCCTGAGTAAGTTCCGCAAGGGCGAGATGCGGGTGCTGGTGGCCACCGACGTGGCCGCCCGGGGCCTGGACATCGACGACGTGGACGTGGTGTTCAACTACGACGTGCCCGACGAGAACGAGTACTACGTCCACCGCATCGGCCGTACCGGCCGGGCCAAGCGCCACGGCGTGGCCTACACCCTGGTGTCCACCATCACCGAGGAGCTGCGGATGGACGAGATCGAGAAGGGCACCCGCAACGAGGTCAAGCGCCTGAAATACGAGAAGGGCGTGCTGGAAGAGCTTTAATTCTTTTTTAACCTCTGTGAGATAGTATTTTTAAGATTCCAGCCGTATACTAGGGACAACGGAACAAGAAAGGAGCGGTCGTCATGAACGAACCCAAAAAGCTGTATCGTCTGGACCACGGCATGCTGGCCGGCGTATGCGGAGGCATCGCGGAGTACTTCAATATCGACCCCACCATCATCCGCCTGGTGTGGGCGGCGCTGGCCCTGGTGTGGGGCACCGGCATCGTCCTCTATATCGCCGCCGCCATCATCCTGCCCCGGAAGAGCGACGTGTACCCCGGGTACTAAAAAGGGAAAGAAAAATCCGCACCCCGGAACGGGTGCGGATTTTTTGCGCCATCCGGCGGAGATTTCCCCTGTTTCATCCCGCCTAAATTGTGCTATAATACCCCCATGAGCTATTATGATAAGGTATATGAACTGGCCCGCCGCATCCCCCGGGGCAAGGTGGCCACCTACGGCCAGCTGGCCCTGATGACGGGGTCTCCCCGGGCGTCCCGGGCCGTGGGCTACGCCATGGCCGCCAACACCGACCCCGCCGTGCCCTGCCACCGGGTCATGGGCAAGGAAGGCGTTATCCGGGAGCACGCCTTCGGCCCCGGCGTCCAGCGGGCTCTGCTGGAGGCCGAGGGGGTCCCCTTCACCCCCGACGGGCGGGTGGACCTGTCCCGCTGCCGCTGGGACGGCCTGTAAAATCCGCCGGTGGGCCTTGCGCCGCCATCCATTTCATGGTAGACTGGCAACGAAATCTGACCAAGGAAAAGAGAGACACTATGATCGACTTCCAACGACCCCAGCTATCCGACAAACCCTGGGTGGACGAGCTGCTCCGCGCCGCCGACTACCGGGGCTGCGAGTATAATTTTACCACCCTCTACGCCTGGGCCGACGCCTTCGACCAGGGCATCGCCCGGGTGGGAGACTTCCTGGTGGGCCACCTGTGCGGGGCCCTGGGATGCAGCTACCTTTACCCCGCCGGGAGGGGCGACGTGGCCCAGGCCATCCGGGCCATGGAGGCGGATGCCGCGGAACGGGGGAAGCCCTTCCGCATGGTCTGCCTCACCCCCCGCCATATGGAGGAGCTGGAGCGGTTCTTCCCCGGCCAATACAAATTCCAGGCCGACCGGGACGGCTTCGACTACCTCTATGAGATCGACCGGCTGGCCGACCTGGGGGGCAAGAAGCTCCACGCCAAGCGCAACCACATCAACCGCTTTATGGAGAACAACCCCTCCTGGGTCTACGAGGACATCACCCCCGATACCCTGGCCGAGTGCATGCAGATGGACCGGGAGTGGTACCGTCGGGCCATGGTCCGGGAGGGCCTGGAGGAAGAGCCGGACCTGGGCGACGAGGGCCGGGCCCTGCGCCTGGCTATGGACCACTACCAGGAGCTGGGCCTGGAGGGCGGCCTCATCCGGGTCTACGGCGAGGTGGTGGCCTTCACCATGGGCGACCCCCTCTCCTCCGACACCTACGACGTCCATTTTGAAAAGGCCTACGGCGAGCTCCAAGGGGCCTACGCCATGATCAACCGGGAGTTTGCCCGGCGGGTGCGGGAGCGCCACCCCCAGGTGAAGTATCTCAACCGGGAGGACGACATGGGCGTGGAGGGATTGCGAAAGGCAAAGGAGTCGTATTATCCTGATTTGATGGTGGAGAAGTACGCGGCGGAAAAGGTGTGATGCCTCCGGGGGGAGTCCCTCCGGGGGGTCCTCTTTCTTCTCGAAGAAAGAGGACGGAAAGAAGGACCAGGGGGCGGCACGGGCATTTTCAATGCCCTATCCGCCGCCCCCTGGACCCCGGGGTACGGCCGGGCGGCGGTACGGTTTTCGAGAGTTTGCAAGACTTGAGAGCCGTTGCAGCTCGTATCGGTCTGGCGCTGGAACAACTCCGGCTGCCGCCCCTCGGCATATGACCTGGAAAGACTTGGGGGTAGTTGCGTTTTGATGGGTGCAAACGGGCCGCCATTGGTCTGTGCACTTTTGAATCGGCTTTGCGCCTGTTGGGAGTCGGCACGGGCGGCTGATAGCCGCCCCTACAAGGGTGGGCTGGTGCATGGCGCGCCGGGTCGCACTCCAGAGTGGCTTCTCTTGCCCCTTTGGGGCAATTCACCTTCTCGCGCCCCACAAATGATAGACCAGCCTTGCCGGGAATCGCCATGCTAGGCGCGGTGCGCCAGCGCATGGGGGAAACGAGTGCAAATTAGGCCGTAACGGCCGGGGCGGAAGCGGAAGGGCAGACTTGTCACCTCTAGCCGGTTTCGACCTCCCGGCCCCGTTGGCGCCGCCCCTGGGTCCAGGGCCGAAGCCCTGGCGTCTTTCCCACCCCTTTCCACGTGGAAAGGGGTGCCCCCGGAGGGAATCCGCCCCCGGTCGGGGAACGCTCCCAAAGACAACACCAAAAGGAGGCCCCTATGATCGAAATCAGACCTGCCCGCCCCGACGAGCTGCCCCGCGTCAAGGAGCTGTGGGGCCTGGCCTTTGGCGACGACGGCGGCTTCATCGACCGCTTCTTTGCCCTGGCCGGGGGGGAGACCCTGCTCCTCTTCGAGGACGGGGCGGCCTGGACCATGACGGTCCTCCTGCCGGTGACCGTGACCCTGCCGGACGGGGGCATGGCCAGCTCGGCCTACGTCTACGCCCTGTGCACCCACCCGGACGCCCGGGAGAAGGGGTACGGCCGGTTCCTCCTGAAATACGTGGACTTCTACTGCAAGGAGAAGGGCCTGGACTGCCTCACCATCGTCCCCGCCGAGCCCTCCCTCCACCGCTACTTCGCCGCCACCGGCTTCTCCGAGTGCTTTTCCACCCGAAAGGTGGAGCTGCTCCGGGAGATGATCGCCGCCCCCAGCTCCGCCGACGCTCTGGAGCCGGTAACGGCCAATGAGTACAACCGCCTGCGGGAGACCCTTTTGTCCGGCACCCTCCACGTCTCCTACGGCGGCGGGTTGCTGGAGCTGCAGCGCTTTTTCGGCGCACCCGACGGCGGACTGTGGAAGCTGACGGTGGGCGGAGTCTCCGGCGTGTGCGCCGTGGAGCGCCCCGACGAGGACACCGTGCTGGTGAAGGAGCTGGTCCTCCCCCCGGAGCGCATGGCGGGGGCCGCCGCTCTGCTGGCCCGCCAGTGGCCCGCCCGGCGCTATCATCTGCGCACCCCGTCCGCCTGGGAGGGACTCTCGGGGAGCTATCTCCAGAACTTCGGCATGATAAAATGGTATACCCCGGACCTGGAGCGGGTCTGGCGGGAGGAGCGGAAGGGCTATATGGGCCTTGGCTTCGACTGATTTGTCCTGATACCTCTATATATGGTGGAGAACGCCCCTGCGGGAAATCACGCCCGCCGGGGCGTTTTTTGCATATTGGTGGGTCCAATGGTGCATTTTCGTCCGGAACCGGGAATAAACGGTGGACAAATCAAGGGGCAATTGTTCGCATGTGAAGGACAAATGCAGGATTTGAGACTGATTCCATCAATTTGAAGGAGTATTTCCCTTGACGCACAAACGTTTATGGTATAAAATATAAAAACCTTTGTGAGGGGCCTTTTTGCCCATTTTTGGGGTGAATGTCCGCGCCAAACCCTTGGGGCAGGCCCGGTTCCAGCGAAGCGAGTACATCATTAGTGTGGGAAGTGAAGAAATGGCAAAGTACACTCTCAAGCGCGTGTTGATGGCGCTGGTGACGATCTTGGTCGTGGCCTGCGTCACCTTTTTGCTGATGCACTCCGTCCCCGGCAGTCCGTGGAACTCGGAAAAAGCCTTGACGGAACAGCAGATCGCCACGCTCAACGCCAAGTACGGTATGGACAAGACCCTGCCCGAGCAGTTGGTCAATTACCTGGTGAAGGCCGTTCAGGGCGACCTGGGCGAATCCCTGAAGATGCAGAAGGGCCGCCCCGTGTCCGAAATCATCGTGGAGATGTTCCCCCTCTCCGCCAAAATCGGCGCCATCGCCCTGATCTGGGCCGTTTTGGTGGGCGTCCCGCTGGGCTGTCTGGCGGCGTACAACCGAGGCAAGTGGATCGACTCCCTGCTGCGGGTCATCTGTACGCTGGGCATCTCCATGCCGGGCTTCGTGGTGGCGGTCTTTTTGCTCATGGGCCTGTGCGGGCCCAATACGCCGCTGAAATTCCTGGATTTCAAGGCGATTTTTGACGCCACCCAGGGGGCCAAAGCATACTTTATGCCCTGCTTCGCCCTGGGCCTGTACCCCATGTGCTACATCGCCCGGCTGACCCGGTCGTCCATGCTGGACTCCATCAACCAGGAGTACATCAAGACCGCCCGGGCCAAGGGTCTCAAGACGGGCAAGATCCTCTTCAAGCACGCCCTGCGCAACGCCCTGATCCCCGTCATCACCTACATGGGCCCCCTGACCGCCTTCACCCTGTGCGGCGGCTTCGTGGTGGAGAGCGTGTTCTCCATCCCCGGCCTGGGCCGCTATTTCGTCCAGTCCGTCTCCAACCGGGACTATTTCGTCATCATGGGCACCACCATCTTCCTGGCCACCTTCGTCATCATCATGAACCTGGTGGTGGACATCCTGTACAAGATCGTGGACCCGCGCATCAATCTGACAAAGGGGGAGTAAGCCAATGGCTGAGAAGAAGAAAAAAATCATCGGCTCGCTCCAGCCCGATGTGGACCGTATGCTGGAGTGGAACGACCTGACCGCCGCCGACTTCGCCCCCGCCACCGCGGGCGAGAAGGAGAACTTCATCCAGGATCGGGAGAGCGTCTCCTACTGGAAGGACGCCTGGCGGCGGCTGCGGAAGAATCTGGTTGCCATGGTGGCCCTGGGGGTCCTGGTGCTGCTGTTCCTGTTCGCCTTCCTGGGCCCCGTGTTCGTGCCCTACGGCTACGAGGAGTTCAACGCCGGCGCCGAAAACCTCTACCCCTGGCACTACTCCCTGGCCGACCAGGCCAAGCTGGACGAGGCCACCGGCTCCGCCGGCGGCACCCTGGAGGAGCGCGTGGCCGCCGCCATCGCCGAGGCCAAGGCCAAGGCCGAGGCCGAGGGCAAGAAGTTCAGCCGGGCCGACGAGGCCCTCATCCGCGCCCAGCTGCGCACCGGCAGCGCCGCCGGCAGCGACAAGACCCCCGCCGAGGTGGCAAAGGAGCTGGGGCTGAAGTATAAGCCCTTCGGCTACTCCATCGGCGAGCTGCAGCGCATCGAGGCCGGGGAGAAGGTCTTTCCCCACATATTTGGCACCGACAATAACGGCCGCGACATCCTGGCCCGGACCATGTACGCCACCCGGGTGTCCATGACCATCGGCATCTTCGCCGCCCTCATCGTGCTGGTCATCGGCGCGCTGTACGGCTCCATCTCCGGCTACGCCGGGGGCAAGGTGGACTCCGTGATGCAGCGCATCGTGGACGTCATTTACTCCATGCCCGAGGTGCTGGTCATCCTGTTGCTGTCCAGCATCATCGGCCCCCACATCATTGAATTCATCAACACCCACCCCGGCGGGCTGGCCGACTTCCTGCGCACCGTGGGCCCCAACCTGGCGGCCATGTTCTGCTGCTTCGCCATCCTCTACTGGGTGGGCCTGAGCCGCATCATCCGGGGCCAGGTCCTCACCATCAAGCAGATGGAGTACGTCACCGCCGCCCGGGCCCTGGGCGCCTCCAGCGGGCGCATCATCCGGCGGCACCTGCTGCCCAACTGCGTGGGCCAGCTGGTGGTCACCACCTGCCTGCAGATCCCCTCGGCCATCTTCCTGGAGTCCTTCATGTCCTACCTGGGCGTGGGCGTGACCCAGCCCCTGGCCAGCCTGGGCTCCATGTGCAAGGACGCCCTGGCCGGTATCAACACTTACGGCTACCGCCTGTTCATCCCCGCCGTCATCATCAGCGTCATGATCCTCGCCTTCAACCTCTTCGGAGACGGCCTGCGGGATGCGCTGGACCCGAGACTGAAGAAGTAAGAAAGGAGGAGACGACATGAGCGAAGAAAAGAACGTGCAGCCGAAGGATGGCAAACTCCTGGAAGTCAAGGACCTCCATGTCTCCTTCTTCACCCCCGCCGGCGAGGTCAAGGCCGTGGGCGGCATCTCCTATGACCTGAACTACGGCGAGGTCATGGGCATCGTGGGCGAGTCCGGCTCCGGCAAGAGCGTGGAGGCCTACTCCATCATCGGACTGCTCCAGTCCCCCGGCAAGGTCATTGGCGGCTCCATCACCTTCGAGGGCGAGGACGTGCTGGCCTACACCCCCGAGCAGATGACGGCCTTCCGGGGCAACCGGGTGGCTATGATCTTCCAGAACCCCATGACCTGCCTGAACCCGGTCTACACCGTGGGCAACCAGCTGGTGGAGGCCCTCCGGGCCCACGACAAGAAAATCTCCAAGGAGGACGCCAAAAAGCGGGCCATGGAGATGCTGGAGCTGGTGGGCATCAACAATGTGGCCAAGCGGATGAAGCAGTACCCCCACGAGTTCTCCGGCGGTATGCGCCAGCGGGTGATGATCGCCATGGGCCTCATCTGCAACCCCCAGCTGCTCATCGCCGACGAGCCCACCACCGCCCTGGACGTGACCATCCAGGCCCAGATTTTGGAGCTGATGAAGGACCTTCAGAAAAAGACCCACATGGGCATCATCTTCATCACCCACAACCTGGGCGTGGTGGCCGAGATCTGCGACAAGGTCTCCGTCATGTACGCCGGGAGAATGGTGGAGCAGGGCCCGGTCAACGACATTTTCTACAACCCGTCCCACCCCTATACCGTGGGCCTCCTGCGCTCCATGCCCCGGGTGGACGCCGACAGCTACGAGCGGCTGATCCCCATCGAGGGCACCCCCGTGGACATGCTCAATCCCCCCGAGGGCTGCCCCTTCGCTCCCCGGTGTGAGCACGCCATGAAGATCTGCCTGCAGAAGATGCCCCCCTACGTGGAGATGGGCGAGGGCCACCGCTCCGCCTGTTGGCTCCGGGTGCAGGAGCAGATGGACCGTCCGGCCGCCGAGCAGACCCAGCGAGAGGAGGGCGAGCAGAGTGAGTGAGAATCAAGAGCTTCTGCGCGTTGAAAACCTGAAAAAGTACTTCCCCGTCAAGGGGGTCCACGGCCCCGGCGTCCAGGCCGTGGAGAACGTCTCCCTCTTCATCAACAAGGGCGAGACCCTGGGCCTGGTGGGCGAGTCCGGCTGCGGCAAGACCACCACCGGCCGGACCATCCTCCAGCTCTATCAGCCCACCTCGGGCAAGATCATCTACAACGGCGAGACCATCTTCGAGGGGGCCGACCCCTGGCAGAGCAAGACTGTCCAGGTCAAGGACAAGGACGGCAAGACGGTGGAGCGGGAAGAGCTGGTCCACGTCAAGGTCCCCAAGCCCAAGCAGGTGAACATGCTCCCCTATCGGCGGAAAATGCAGATCATCTTCCAGGACCCCTCCGCCTCTCTCGACCCCCGCATGACCGTGGGCGAGATCATCGGCGAGGCCATCGACATCCACAAGCTGGCCTCCTCCAAGGCCGAGCGCACCGAGATCATCAAGGACCTGCTCAACCGGGTGGGCCTGAACACCGAGCACGCCAACCGCTACCCCCACGAGTTCTCCGGCGGCCAGCAGCAGCGCGTGGGCATCGCCCGGGCCCTGGCCGTCAAGCCGGAGTTCATCGTCTGCGACGAGCCCATCTCCGCCCTGGACGTGTCCATCCAGTCCCAGGTAGTCAACATGCTGGAGGATATGCAGCAGGAGCTGGGCCTGACCTACCTCTTCATCGCCCATGACCTGTCCGTGGTCCGCCACATCTCCAACCGCATCGGCGTCATGTACCTGGGCTGTCTGGTGGAGCTGGCCGAGAGCTACGAGCTGAACCGCCACCCCCTGCACCCGTACAGCAAGACCCTGCTCTCCGCCGTGCCGGTGCCCGACCCGGAGGTGAGCCGCGCCCGCCAGCGCATCGTGCTGGAGGGCGACATCCCCTCCCCCATGAACCCGCCCACGGGCTGCCGGTTCCACACCCGCTGCCCCTACGCCACCGACAAGTGCCGCCAGGCCGTCCCCGAGTTCAAAGAACACGCGCCGGGACATTGGGCCGCCTGTCATTTGCTGGGGTAAGACGGCGCGCCGAGTCGCCGCGCCCCGCAAAGCCGATGGCGCGTGTTCTTGCGAGCGCCAGCGAGCCGCCGCGGGAGAGGCGTCCAAGCGTCCGCGCCAGCGGACCTTGCCGCAGGGAGGATTCATTCCGACCGAGGATGTGAAATCACTCACAGGGGTCCCCACGGAATGCGGAGCGTTTCATGGGGCACACGCGCCTGGGCATTGGGCTGCCTGTCATTTGCTGGGGTAAGAAGGCGCGCCGAGTCGCACTCCAGAGTGGCCTCTCTTGCCCCTTTGGGGCAATTCACCTCCTCGCGCCCCACAAAGCCGATGGCGCGTGTTCTTGCGAGCGTGAGAGCCGGGACTTCTCGTCCCGGCGCAAAGGCTTCCCCCAGGGGAAGGCAAAAGCGCCGCCCTTGTCACAATTTCTAATTTTACCCATGTAACACTTTTGAAACATTTACTTTACAGAAGCAAAGCAGTAGTGTATAATGGCACATACCAGTAGATTACTGTTTCTTCCAGTCCCCTCCGCGAACGGCGCATGCGCCGTTTTCGCTGCCCTGTCACAGGGCAGCAGGATTCCTGGTATCCAGCCCCAAGAGCGGGCATCAAGATACAAAATCATTAGGAGGTTATGAAATGAAGAACCGGAACAAGCTTCTTGCACTGGCTCTGGCCGGCGCCATGTCGTTCAGCCTGCTGGCGGGCTGCAACGGCGGCACGGCTGAGACCAAGGCCCCCGAAACCGCGCCCGTGGACACTCAGCCTGTGGAGACCACTCCCGTGGCCAGCGGCAGCTTCGACATCAACGTCTGCTTTGCTTCTGAGCCCGAGACCATGGACCCCAACCTGAACCGGACCGTGGACGGCGCCGTGATGGCCCACCACATGTTCGAGGGCCTGTACAAGTGGGTGGACGATGGCTCCGGCACCGCCGTGCTGGCCCTGGGCCAGGCCGCCGCTGAGCCTGAGAAGGTCACCAACGACGACGGTAGCGTCACCTACACCTATACCCTGCGCGACGACATCAAGTGGTCCGACGGTGAGCCCGTCACCGCCCACGACTTCGAGTACTCCTGGAAGCGTCTGGTCAATCCTGACCTGGCCGCTCCTTACAGCTACATGATCAACATGGTCAAGAACGCCAACGAGGCCGTGGACGGCACCGTGTCCCCCGACGAGCTGGGCATCACCGCCACCGACGACAAGACCCTGGTGATCGAGCTGACCTACGACTGCCCCTACTTCCAGGAGATCTGCGCCTTCCCCACCTGCGTGCCTCTGCGCGCCGACGTGGTGGACGGCAACGACGGCTGGTTCCGTGAGCCCGCCACCTTCCTGTGCAACGGCCCCTACAAGATGAGCGACTGGACCCACAACGCCTCCATCACCATGGTGCCCAACACCGAGTACTACGGCGGCAACGACGGCCCCGACTCCATCACCTTCAAGCTGATGGACGACAACCGCGCCATGCTGACCGCCTTCAACAACGGCGAGCTGGACTACATGCAGAATCCTCCCCCCGACGAGGTCGCCTCTCTGCTGGCCGACGGCAAGCTGATCCCCGGCGACTACCTGGGCACTTACTACGCCTGCTTCAACAACGCCAAGGCGCCCTTCGACGACGCCCGCGTCCGTAAGGCCTTCTCCCTGGCCATCGACCGCAACTACCTGGTCAACCAGATCACCCAGGTGGGCGAGTACCCCGCCGGCGGCTGGGTGCCCTCCAACGTGTATGACGTCAACGGCCCCGACGGCGACGACTTCCGCACCGTGGGCGGCGACTACGTGAGCGTGGACCCCGCTGAGTACGAGAAGAACTGCGAAGAGGCCAAGGCTCTGCTGGCCGATGCCGGCTATCCCGACGGCGCCGGCTTCCCCGCCGTCACCTACCTCTACAACACCGACGACCGCCACAACGCCATCGCCCTGGCCCTGCAGTCCATGTGGAAGAACGTCCTGGGTGTGGACGTGACCATGGATAACCAGGACTGGAACGTGTTCCTCCAGACCCGTACCGCCGGCGAGTACAACATCTGCCGCAACGGCTGGATCTGCGACTTCAACGATCCCATGAACTTCCTGGATATGTTCATGACCGGCAACGGCAACAACGACGCCCACTACTCCAACGAGAAGTATGACGCCCTGCTGAACGAGGCTCTGGTCACCGCCGACCCCGCCAAGCGTATGGACCTCATGCATCAGGCCGAGGACCAGATGATGGGCGAGGACGCCGCCATTGCCCCCCTGTTCTACTACAACCAGCCCTACCTGATCTCCGACCGGGTGGACGGGATGTACTACACCCCCCTGGGCTACTTCTTCTTCATGCACTGCACGCCCGCCGCGTAAGTACGGCCGGCTGTCAAAGGACCGCCTCCTCCGGGAGGCGGTCCTTTTGTCTATTCTGTCAGCTTTATTCATTTATGCACTGATATTCCTGCCAAAATGTATAAAACCAAAAAAATATTGAAAAATACTTGCATATTTTAGAACGTGGATGTATAATCATACACAACAAAGGGAAGACCGCACGGCCTTCGCATCAAGGAGAGGATATACGATGAAAAAGAAGAATCTGCTGGCTCTTGGTTTGAGCCTGGTCATGTCCGTCAGCCTGCTGACCGCCTGCTCCGGCGGCACCGGCACCACCACCCCCGAGACCAAGACCCCTGAGACGGCCCCCGTGGACAACACCCAGCCGGTGGAGCCCGCCGCCCTCACCACCGTGGAGGCCGGTAAGCTCCACATGTCCACCAACGCCGCCTTCCCCCCCTATGAGATGACTACCGACGCCGGCGGGTTCGAGGGTATCGACGTGGAGGTGGCTGGCGCCATCGCTGAAAAGCTGGGCCTGGAGCTGGTCATTGACGACATGGACTTCGATTCCGCTCTGGCCGCCGCCCAGAATGGCCTGAGTGACATCGTCATGGCCGGCGTTACCGTCAACGACGAGCGTCTGGCCGTCATGGATTTCTCCGACTCCTACGCCACCGGCGTGCAGGTGGTCATTGTGAATGAGGGCTCCGAGGTCACCCTGGACAATCTGGGCGAGTATATGATTGGCACTCAGCGGGCCACTACCGGCAACATCTACTGCTCCGACGATTACGGCGACGAGCATGTCATCGCCTTTGACAACGGCATCACAGCCGTCCAGGCCCTGATCACCGGGCAGGTGGACGCAGTGGTCATCGACCAGGGCCCCGCCCAGGAGTTTGTGAAGGCCAACCCCGGCCTGGCCATTCTGGAGACTGAGTACGCCGTGGAGGACTACGCCATCGGCATGTCCAAGGGCAACACCGCCCTGCTGGACGCTGTAAACGGCGCTTTGGCCGACCTGACCGCCGACGGCACCGTGCAGTCCATCCTGGACAAGTACATCGCCGCGGAGTAAGAAGCGCCGCGGTCTGCCGGAAAAAAGGGCGGCTTATGCCGCCCTTTTTTCCGCGTGACAAATCTGTGAAAGAGAGAGGTGACACCTGTGGAGCAGCTTGCCCTGTGGTTTGAGGAGTGGGCCCCACTGGCCAAGACCGGCGGGAGCCTGAACTTCCTCCAGAACCTGTTCGTTAAATTCTATCAGGCATTCATCTATGCCGACCGTTGGCAGCAGTATCTGGACGGCGTGGGCACCACCCTGATGGCCACCGCCCTGGCCCTGGTCATGGGCGTGGTCCTGGGCGTGACGGTGGCCGTGGTCCGTACCGCCCACGACCAGCAGCGTCCGGGCCATAGGAACCCCGTCCTGGGCTTTTGCAACACTGTGGTGAAGGTCTATGTGACCGTCATCCGCGGCACCCCCATGATGCTGCAGCTGCTGATTTGGGCCTTCGTGGTGTTCAAAAGCAGGAACTACACCGCCGTAGGTATCTTTGGCCTGGGCATCAATTCGGGGGCTTACGTCTCCGAGATCATCCGGGGCGGCCTGATGGCGGTGGACGGCGGTCAGGCCGAGGCCGGCCGCAGCCTGGGCCTGAACTATTTCGATACCATGCGTCTTATCGTCATCCCGCAGGCCGTCAAGGCCATCCTCCCCGCTCTGGGCAACGAGTTCATCATTCTGCTGAAGGACACCTCCCTGCTGACCGTCATCGGCGGCAAAGAGCTGCTGTACGCCGCGCAGGGCATCGCATCCCGCACCTATGAGCAGATGTTCCCCCTGGTGGGGTCGGCCTGTATCTACCTGGTCCTGGTGATGCTTTTCACCTGGCTGCTGGGCAAGCTGGAAAGGAGGCTGCGTCAAAGTGATCGACGTTAAACACCTCTCCAAGTCCTTTGGGGATCACGTGGTCCTGGACGACATCAGCGAGCATGTCCACCCCGGCGAGAAGGTGGTGGTCATCGGCCCCTCCGGCTCCGGCAAGTCCACCTTCCTGCGCTGCCTGAACCTGCTGGAGGAGCCCACGGCCGGCTCCATCACCTTCGACGGCGTGGAGATTACCGACCCCAAGACCGACATCAACGCTGTCCGGCGGCAGATGGGCATGGTCTTTCAGCACTTCAACCTGTTCCCCAATATGACCATCCGCAAAAACATCACCCTGGCCCCCGTCCGCACCGGCCTGATGAAGCAGGAGGAGGCCGACGCCGAGGCCGTCAAGCTTCTGGAGCGGGTGGGCCTGGCCGACCGGGCGGACTCCTATCCCGCCCAGCTCTCCGGCGGCCAGAAGCAGCGCATCGCCATCGTCCGCGCCCTGGCCATGAAGCCCAAGCTCATGCTCTTCGATGAACCCACCTCCGCCCTGGACCCCGAGATGGTGGGCGAGGTGCTGGACGTGATGAAGGAACTAGCCCACGAGGGCATGACCATGGTGGTGGTGACCCACGAGATGGGCTTCGCCCGTGAGGTGGGCAGCCGGGTGCTGTTTATGGACGGCGGGAAGATTTTGGAGCAGAACACCCCGGCGGAGTTCTTCGCCAATCCCAGGGAACAGAGGACCATCGACTTTTTGTCGAAGGTGCTGTAAGGAATAGGCCCGCCCTCGGGCGGGGACGCTGGATTTGGAGCGTCCCCCTCCGGGGGCGGGATTCTTTTCTCGAAAAGAACCCCGGGAAGAAACGACCAGGGCCTGCGGGCCCTGGACCTAAGAGAGGCGCCAACATTACCCCGGTGGCTGAGACCGGCTAGAGGTGACAAGTCTGCCTTTCTGCTTATGCCCCGGCCGTTACGGCCTAACGTGCGGTTGGTCCACCTGTTGCGCTGGCGCGGCGCGCCTGGCATGGCGATGACCGGCATGGCAGGTGCAGGGACGCGGGCGGCCGCAAGGGCCGCCCCTACGGGGGAACATGGGGTGGGCTGGTGCATGGCGGGCCGGGTCGTCCCGCCCCACCTTGGGGGGAGGGAGACGGGGGATGCGGATTGCCGCGCCAGGTTGCGAACTGGCTCGCAATGACAAGGGGGGCGCATAGCCACAGAGACCTTGTGGCGGCTTGTTTGCACTAAGAAAAACGCAACTACTATCAAATCTTGCTAGGTCATATGCCGAGGGGCGGCAGCCGAAGTTGTTCGACTGCCAGACCGATACGAGCTGTAACGGCTTGCAAGTCTTGCCAGCCGACATAAACCCCACCGCCGCCCGGACGTATCCGGGGTCCAGGGGGCGGCGGATAAGGCCACAGCGTGGCCCGTGCCGCCCCCGGTCCTTCTTTCCGTCCCCTTTCTTCGAGAAGAAAGGGGACCCGCCGGAGGCCGCTGCCTCAAAATAAAAAAGGCCCGCGTATCAACCGATACGCGGGCCTTTTATGTTGCAATGAATTAGTACGCCACGCCCCAATAGACCATATGCTTGGCGGGCTTGCCGCAGATGGCGCAGGTGTCTCCCAGGTGTTCCTGCTCCAGAGGGATGCACCGGGACGACACCCCGGCCTCCTCCTTCATTTTCAGCTCGCACTCCAAATCGCCGCACCACATGGTCTTGGCGAAGCCGCCTTGAGCCGCCATCTTCTCCTTGACCTCGTCCAGGGTGGCGCAGGCGTAGGTGTTCTCCTCCAGGTTCTTCAGGGCCTTGGCATAGAGTCCGTCGTGGATCTCGTCCAGCATCTTGCCCACGGTCTCCTCAATGTCGTCCAACGACACAAAGACCTTCTCCCCGGAGTCCCGGCGGACCAGGACGCACTGGTTCTTCTCCATGTCCTTGGGGCCCAGCTCCAGCCGGAGGGGCACGCCCTTCATCTCGTACTCGGCGAACTTCCAGCCGGGGGACTGGTCGGAGTCGTCCATCTTCACCCGGAACCCGGCCTTCTGGAGCCGCTCCATGACAGCGGTGTTGGCCTGGATGACGCCCTCCTTGTGCTGGGCCACGGGGATGACCACTACCTGGATGGGGGCCACGCGGGGGGGCAGGACCAGGCCGTTGTTGTCGCCGTGGACCATGATGATGCCGGCGATCATTCGGGTGGACACGCCCCAGGAGGTCTGGAAGGGGTGGTGGAGCTGGTTGTCCTTGCCGGTGAAGGTGATGTCGAAGGCCTTGGCGAAGCCGTCGCCGAAGTAGTGGCTGGTGCCGCCCTGGAGGGCCTTGCGGTCGTGCATCATGCACTCCACGGTGTAGGTGGCCTCGGCGCCGGAGAACTTCTCCTTGTCGGTTTTGCGGCCCTTCACCACGGGGATAGCCAGCACGTCCTTGTAGAAGTCGGCGTAGATGTTGAACATCCGCTCGGTCTCGGCCTGGGCCTCCTCGGCAGTGGCGTGCATGGTGTGGCCCTCCTGCCACAGGAATTCCCGGTGGCGCAGGAAGGGGCGGCTGGTCTTTTCCCAGCGCAGCACGCTGGTCCACTGGTTATAGAGCTTGGGCAGGTCCCGGTGGGAGTGGATGATGTTGGCGTAGTGCTCGCAGAACAGGGTCTCGGAGGTGGGGCGGATGCAGTAGCGCTCCTCCAGCTTGTCGGCGCCGCCGTAGGTCACCCAGGCGCACTCGGGGGCGAAGCCCTCCACGTGGTCCTTCTCCCGCTGGAGCAGGCTCTCGGGGATGAGCATGGGCAAATAGACGTTCTCATGCCCCGTCTTTTTGAACTCCCCGTCCAGGATGCGCTGGATGTTCTCCCAGATGGCGTAGCCGTAGGGGCGGTAGATGAACATGCCCTTGATGCTGGAATAGTCGATGAGCTCGGCCTTTTTGCACACGTCGGTGTACCATTTGGTGAAGTCCACGTCCATGTCGGTGATCTGCTCCACCTGCTTCTTGTCCTGTGCCATACTATATCTCCAATCCTTTACGAATCAAATTCACCGCTTATTGTATGAGGAAATGGGTAAAAAGTCAAGTAGGGCCGCCATACATGGCGGCCGCGGTGTATAGGACCGCCCAAATTTCCACAAACTGACCCAAAGGAGTGGATGCGCGTGGTCCGTGTGGGCATTTGGGAGCGGGACGAGGGGCTGTACGAGGCCGTCAAAACGGCGCTGGAGCGGCGGGGCGGCCCTCTGCCGGAGCTGGTCCGGGGGAGCCATCCGGCCCATCTGGCCGACGGGGCGCTGGACCTGCTGTGCGTCTCGCCGGGGGCCGTGGGCTGGGCCGGGGCGGGGGCCATCCAGTGCCGCACCGTCCTGCTCTGCGGGGCCTCCGGCCCCCTGGCCCGGAACCTCCACGCCGAAAGCGCCGTCAGCTACGGCACGTCGGCCAGGGATACCCTGACCCTCTCCAGCCTGGAGGGGGACCAGCTCTGCGCCGCCCTCCAGCGGGAGCTGGTGACGGTCCAGGGCCGGGTGGTGGAGCGCCAGGAGCTGGTCCTGCCCTTCCCGGCGGGGGCCTCCCCCCTGCCCTGGCTGGCCGCCGTGGGGGCCCTGCTCCTGCTGGGGGTCACGCCGGAGGAGCTGATGGAGTAGCCGCCTCGGCCCGGGTGTAGAGGAACACCGCCAGTAATACCACACCGCCCCCCAGCAGCTGCAGGGGCCGGATGGCCTCGCCGAACAAAAGCAGCCCCATGACGGCGGCGAAGACCGGCTCGCAGAGCTTGGCCGCCGATACATAGGCTGGGGAGAGCCACTTGAGGCTCCAGGAGAAGAGGGAGTGGCCCAGCAGGGTACAGAACACGCACAGCAGCAGGCCCACCACCGTCTCCCGCAGCCCCCAGCCCAGCACGGGGGTGCCTGTGGCGGCGTCCAGGCCCAGCAGTGTGGCGAGACAGGCGGCGTAGGTGAGGAAGGTGTAGACGCTGGTGGACTGCCGCGCCCGCTGGACCTGGCCGATGAGGGTGTAAAGGGCCACAAAGACGGCCCCCGCCAGGGCCAGCAGGTCGCCCTTCAGGGCCCCCGCCCCGCCGGAGTGGTCGGACAGGGCGAGAAGCACACTGCCGCCGAAGGCCAGGGCGATGGCCAGCACCCCCAGCCGGGGGATGTTTCCCTTGAGGAAAAGGGCAAAGCCTAGGGCGGTGAAGATGACCTCCGTGGACACCAGCACCGTGGACGAGGCGATGGAGGTCCACTTGAGGGACTCGAACCAGGTGGTGAAGTGGAGGGCCAGGCAGACCCCGCTGAGGGCGCAGAGGAGGAGGTCCTTTCTGGTGCAGGCTTTCAGCTCCGCCCGGTGGCGGAAGAGGATGACCGGCAGGAGGAGCAGCACCGACCACCCCAGCCGCCCCGTGGCCGTGACCAGGGAGGGAGCGGCGGACCAGCGGACAAAGACCGAGGAGAAGGACGCTCCCAGGACGCCCAGGAGGAGAATGACGCGGGGGTTGCACTTCATAAAATAGGCTCCTTTTCTGAAGGGTTCCCCTCCGGGGGCCGCTGCCGCGGGGGCCAGGATTCTTTTCTCGAAAAGAACCCTGGGAAGAAACGACCAGGGGCTGCGGCCCCTGGACCTTGGGGCGGCGCCAACGTTACCCCGGAGGTCGAAACCGGCTAGAGAAAACAAGTCTGCCTTTCTGCTTCTGCCCCGGCCGTTACGGCCTATCGTGCAGACGTTCACCCCCATACGCTGACGCGGCGCGCCTGGCATGGCAATGACCGGCAAGGCTGGTGCGGGGACGGCGGGCGGCTGATAGCCGCCCCTACATGGGTGTGCGATATGGGGGTGGCTGGTGCATGGCGGGCCGGGGTCGTCCCGCCACACATGGTTTGCGGGGGATGCGGATTGCCGCGCCAGTTTGCGAACTGGCTCGCAATGACAGGTGCGGCGCAGAGACTTGTGGCGGCTTGTTGGAACCGGGTAAAACGCAACTATTATCAAGTCTTGCCGGGTGATATGCCGAGGGGCGGCAGCCGGAATCCTTCAAGCGCCAGACCAATACGAGCTGCAACGGCTCACAAGTTTTGCCCGCCCTCGAAAACCGTACCGCCGCCCGGACGTATCCTGGGGTCCAGGGGGCCGACGATAGGGGGATGAAATTCCCCGTGTCGGCCCCCTGGTTTTCTTTCGGTTCCTTTCTCAAATGAGAAAGGA
>UQGJ01000016.1 GCA_900540545.1 uncultured Eubacteriales bacterium | reverse complement strand
GCCTGAACGGCGGCCCGCTGGGGTATGGACGGAGGACGGGCCGCCGGGGTCGGCGGCCCCTACGGCGAGAAACTGGAGACCACTTGTAGGGGCCGCCCACTGGGCGGCCCGTGCAGACTGGCAATGGGCTTTGGGCCAGTTCAAAAACGCTTCAACCAATAGCGGCTTGTTTGCACCGAGTAAAACGCAACTACCCCCAAGCCTTGCCGGGTCATATGCCGAGGGGCGGCAGCCGGAGTTGTTCCTGCTCCAGGCCAATACGAGCTGCAACAGCTCTCAAGTCTTGCCTGCCAACATAAACCGTACCGCCGCCCGGACGCATCCCGGGGTCCAGGGGGCCGACGATAGGGGAACAAAGTTCCCCGTGTCGGCCCCCTGGTTTTCTTTCGGTTCCCTTTCTCAAACGAGAAAGGGAACCCGCCGGAGGCCCCAATGGGCCTCACAAATCCATCTTCATCTCAATATCCGACAGCGCAAACGCCACATTGTCGTGGTGCTCATACCGGAACCCGAAGCTCTCGTACACATGCAGAGCCGCCTTCAGGCTGTGGTGGGAGGTCAGCACCAGCGTCCTGACCCCCAGCTCCCTAGCCGCGTCGATGGTGGCCCGCATGAGGGCCTTTCCGACGCCGTTGTTGCGGTAGGCCTCCTTCACCCCGAACTTGAAGGGCTCGGCCACGCCATTGCCGAACAGCTCCAGCATCATCATGCCCACGATCTCGTCCCCGGCCTTGGCCAAAAAAATCCGCCCGCCGCCGTCCAGGACCTTTTCCGGGTGTTCCAGCTGCTCGATGTCCGCGTCCTCCAAAATATCGTTGCCCTCCAGCCAGGGCAGGGAGATATCCATCAGGGACTGCTTATACCGGGGTTCATAGTCGATGATGACAAAATCCAGCGCCATGATATGGCCTCCTTCGTCTTTTTCACCATCCTAACACAGCGGCCTTGATTTGGCAATCAAAAGGCGCATGTGCAAGCCCTTTCTTGTTCATATTTAATTTACATCCTCTCCTATTGACTTTTTTGGGGGGCGGTGGTAGATTTACATTAGCACTCAGGAAGATTGAGTGCTAAACTTGTGGAGAGGGTGGTGCGGACAGGATGGACCTGAGCGACCGAAAGAAAAAAATCCTCCGCGCCATCGTGGAGAGCTACGTGGAGACGGCGGAGCCGGTGGGCTCCAAGGCCATCGCCTCCACCCCGGGGCTGGACGTGTCCCCGGCCACCATCCGCAACGAGATGTCCGATTTGGAGGACCTGGGCCTGCTGGAACAGCCCCACACCTCCGCCGGGCGCATCCCCTCGGCCAAGGGCTACCGCATCTATGTCAACGAGCTGATGAGCGACTACCGCCTGTCGGTCCAGGAGACCAAGAACCTCAACGACGCGCTGCATCTGAAGATGCGGGAGCTGGACCAGGTCATCGACCAGGCCGGACGCATCTTCTCCCAGCTCACCCGCTACCCCGCCTTCGCTCTGGCGGCGGGGAACCACCGGGTGACCATCCGGCGCTTTGACCTGCTGATGGTGGCCGCCGACGCCTTCATCATCGTGGTGATGACCGACAACGACCTGGTGCGCAACCGGCTGGTCCGGCTGCCCTCGGACATGAACGAGGCCCAGCTCCAGCTGCTGAACACCCTGCTGAACACCACCTTTACCGGCCTGACCCTGGACGAGATCACCCCCGAACTCATGCGGGTGGCCTCCCACGCCGCCGGTGAGGCCTACGGCCTCATCTCCCTGGTGGTCTCCTTCGCCGTGGAGGTGCTGGAGAGCCTGGAGAGCCGCACCGTCCACACCGCGGGCATCGCCAGCCTGCTGGACCACCCGGAGTACCGCAGCCTGGACCGGGCCGCGCCCCTGATGAGCTACCTGAGCGAGACCCCCGACGCCGACCGCTTCCCTGTGCCCACCTCCGACCCCATGGAGATTTTGATCGGCCCGGAAAACGTGGCCGACGCCCTGAAGGAGTCCAGCGTGGTCATGGCCAGCTACGACATCGGCGAGGGCATGAGGGGGGTCATCGGCGTGGTGGGTCCCACCCGGATGGATTACGCCAAGATCACCGCCCGTCTTTCCTACTTTGCCGACGGCCTGAGCCGCCTGTTTGGAAAGGGCGAACTTCCGCCCCACGACGGCGGGGAATAATTAGGAGGGAACACCTTGAGCAAGAAGGACGAAAAAAAGCAGGACCCCATCCAGGAGGAGCCTGTGGAGACCGAGGCCCAGCCCCAGCAGCCCGAACCCGAGACCCCGGACCCGCTGCTGGCCGAGCTGGAAGCCCTGAAGGACGAGCTGGCCCAGAAGGAGGACAAATACCTCCGTCTGGCCGCGGAATACGATAACTTCCGCAAGCGGACCCAGAAGGAGAAGGAGGGTCTCTACGCCGACGCCAAGACCGACGCGGTGACCGCCTTCCTCCCCGTCTACGACAACCTGGAGCGGGCCTTGAAGTCCCCCTGCACCGACGAGGCCTACGCCAAGGGCGTGGAGATGACCATGACGGGGCTCCGGGAGGTCCTGTCCAAGCTGGGCGTGGAGGAGATCCCCGCCCTGGGCGAGCCCTTCGACCCCAACCTCCACAACGCGGTCATGCACGTGGACGACGAGGCGGCGGGCGAAAACGTCATCGTAGACGTGTTCCAGACCGGCTTCAAGCTGGGCGACAAAATCATCCGCTTCGCCATGGTGAAGGTCGCCAACTAATTGATAATAGACAATTGATAATGGATAATGAACATCAGCGCAAGTCCCCGCGTCCCCCGTCCCCATTATCAATTTTCAATTATCAATTTTCAATTTTCAATTATCAATTTTCAATTATCAATTTTCAATTATCAATTCTCAATTATCAATTCTCAATTATCAATTCTCAATTCATGAAAAACCAATTACTTTATATTGGAGGAATATACTATGTCTAAAATCATCGGTATCGACTTGGGCACCACTAACTCCTGCGTGGCGGTCATGGAGGGCGGCGAGGCCGTCGTCATCCCCAACGCGGAGGGCAACCGCACCACTCCAAGCGTGGTGGCCTTTTCCAAGGACGGCGAGCGCATGGTGGGCCAGGTGGCCAAGCGCCAGGCCATCACCAACCCCGACCGCACCATCGCATCCATCAAGCGGGAGATGGGCTCCGACTACAAGGTCACCGTGGACGGCAAGAGCTACACCCCCCAGGCCATCAGCGCCATGGTCCTGCAGAAGCTGAAGGCCGACGCCGAGGCCTACCTGGGCCAGAGCGTCTCCGAGGCCGTCATCACCGTCCCCGCCTACTTCACCGACGCCCAGCGCCAGGCCACCAAGGACGCGGGCAAGATCGCCGGCCTGGAGGTCAAGCGCATCATCAACGAGCCCACCGCCGCGGCCCTGGCCTACGGCGTGGACAAGGAGAGCGACCAGAAGATCATGGTCTACGACCTGGGCGGCGGCACCTTCGACGTGTCCGTCCTGGAGGTGGGCGACGGCGTCATCCAGGTCCTTGCCACCGCGGGCAACAACCGCCTGGGCGGCGACGACTTCGATAAGGCCGTTATGGACTGGATGGCCGCCGAGTTCAAGAAGAACGAGGGCGTGGACCTCACCGGCGATAAAGTCGCCATGCAGCGCCTGAAGGAGGCCGCCGAGAAGGCCAAGATCGAGCTCTCCGGCGTCACCTCCACCAACGTCAACCTGCCCTATATCACCGCCGACGCCACCGGCCCCAAGCACCTGGACCTGACCCTGACCCGGGCCAAGTTCAATGAGCTGACTGCCCATCTGGTGGAGGCCACCACCGGCCCCGTGCGCCAGGCCATGAACGACGCGGGCCTCAGCTCCAACGACCTGCACAAGGTCCTGCTGGTGGGCGGCTCCAGCCGTATCCCCGCCGTGCAGGAGGCCGTGAAGAAGATCACCGGCATCGACGGCTTCAAGGGCATCAACCCCGACGAGTGCGTGGCCATGGGCGCGGCCCTCCAGGGCGGCGTGTTGGTGGGCGACGTGAAGGACCTGCTGCTGCTGGACGTGACCCCCCTCAGCCTGGGCATCGAGACCATGGGCGGCGTCATGACCAAGCTCATCGAGCGCAACACCACCATCCCCGCCAAGAAGAGCCAGACCTTCACCACCGCCGCCGACAACCAGACCAGCGTGGAGGTCCACGTGCTCCAGGGCGAGCGCGAGATGGCCCAGTACAACAAGTCCCTGGGCCGGTTCAACCTGGACGGCATCGCCCCGGCCCGCCGCGGCGTGCCCCAGATCGAGGTCACCTTCGACATCGACGCCAACGGCATCGTCAACGTCTCCGCCAAGGACCTGGGCAACGGCAAGGAGCAGCACATCACCATCACCTCCTCCACCAACATGAGCAAGGACGACATCGACAAGGCCGTGAAGGAGGCCGAGCAGTTCGCCGCCGAGGACGCCAAGCGCAAGGAAGAGGTGGACGTGCGCAACCAGGCCGACCAGGTCATCTACCAGACCGAGAAGGCCCTGGAGGACGCCAAGGACAAGATCGACGCCAACGACCGCTCCACCGTGGAGGCGGCCCTGAACAAGCTGAAAGAGGCCATGAAGGGCACCGACGTGGAGGCCATCAAAGCCGCCACTGAGGAGGCCAGCAAGGCGTTCTACCCCATCGCCGAGAAGATGTACCAGCAGGCGGGCGGCCAGCCCGGCGGCCCCGACATGGGCGGCGCCGGCTTCACCGGCGGGCCCCAGGCCGACACCGACCCCGACGTGGTGGACGCCGACTATCAGGTCGTGGACGACGACGGCGACAAGCAGTAATCCAGCCCCTCCGATGTCATTCTGAGGAGCGCAGCGACGAAGAATCTTCCCCCATGACGCCGCGGGTCCGTGGGGAAGATTCTTCGCTTGCGCTCAGAATGACATAGCGGGAATAAAAGAGGTGAACCATATGCCCGAACAAAAACGAGATTATTACGAGGTCCTGGGGGTCGCCAAGGGCGCCTCCGACGACGAGCTGAAAAAGGCCTACCGCAAGCTGGCCAAGCAGTACCATCCGGACCTGAATCCCGGCGACAAGGCCGCCGAGGCCAAGTTCAAGGAAATCAACGAGGCCTACGAGGTCCTCTCCGACAAGGAAAAGCGCGCCCGCTACGACCAGTTCGGCCACGCGGGGGTGGACCCCAACTTCGGCGCGGGCGGCCCCGGCGGTGGGTTTGGCGGCTTCGGCGGCTTCACCGACATGGGGGACATCGACCTGGGCGACCTGTTCGGCTCCTTCTTCGGCGGCGGGTTCGGCGGGGGCAGCGGCGGGAACGCCCGCCGGAACGGCCCCCAGAAGGGCGAGACCATCCGGGCCGGGGTCACCATCTCCTTCGAGGAGGCGGCCTTCGGCTGCGAGAAGGAGGTCACCGTGGCCCGCACCGAGCAGTGCGACGAGTGCGGCGGCTCCGGCTGCGCCCCCGGCACCACCGCCGAGGTCTGCCCCGACTGCCACGGCAGCGGCACGGTGCGCATCCAGCGGGGGGGCGGCGGCTTCTCCTTCTCCACCACCGCCCAGTGCCCCAAGTGCCGGGGCGCGGGCAAAATCATCCACCAGCCCTGCAAGACCTGCGGCGGGGCCGGGGCGGTCCGGCGGCAGAAGAAGCTCTCGGTCAACATCCCGGCGGGCATCGACAACAGCCAGGCCGTCTCCCTCCGGGGCCAGGGCGGCGCGGGCCGGAACGGCGGCCCCAACGGCGACCTGCTCATCGGCGTCACCGTCCAGCCCCACCCCATCTTCCGCCGGGAGGGCACCAGCGTCTTTATGGAACAGCCCGTCTCCTTCGTCCAGGCCGCACTGGGCGACGAGCTGCAAATCCCCACCATCGACGGCCCGGTGAAATACACCATGCCCGAGGGCACCCAGACCGGCACCACCTTCCGCCTGAAGGGCAAGGGCATCCCCGGTCTCAACGGCCGGGGCCGGGGCGACCAGTACGTCACCGTGAAGGTCCAGGTCCCCACGGGCCTCAGCAAGGCCCAGAAGGAGGCCCTCCGGGCCTTCGGCGAGTCCATGGGGGAGCCCGCCCCGGAGTGCGGCGACCCCCTCAAGAATCTCTTTGACAAGCGCAAGAAAAAGAAATAAAATAAAGGATGGCCCTTTGGGCCATCCTTTTTTCATCCCGTCTGCCTTTCTCACCACACTTGCCGGAGGTCCCCTATGGCTCAATATATCACCCCCACCATGCTCATCCCCGTGGCGGTCATCGCGCTGCTGCTGATGTTCTTTTTCTACTACTGGTCCGTCATTACCAGCCCCCGGAACGTGCTGGCCGCCGCCCGCCTGCCCGCCGGGAAGCCCATGACCTTCGCCGGGAAACGCCACCCCATGGAGAAAAAGGACGCCCTGCCCCTGCTGGCCCTCACCGCCGTCTACGCCCTCACCGCCTTTTTCCGGCTGGGCTCCCTCTCCGCCCCCCAGACCACCCTGGACCTCAGCGGCGGCCAGAGTGCGGAGTACGCCCTGGACGCGCCGGTCCAGGTCAAGACCCTCTGGTATTTCTCCGGCCTGGGCACCGGGGACTACAATTTGGAAATCTCCGCCGACGGCAGCAAGTGGTCCACCCTCTGGCAGCGCAAGGACGACGACGGCAAGGTGGAGGCCTACTACTGGAGCAGCCAGGAGGGCTTCGGCCCCGGCTACGCCGTGCCCCAGAAGTACAACGACCTCTTCAAGTGGAAGGAGATCGAGTTCGACAACCCCCAGTACGTCCAATACCTGCGCATCACCGGCCGGGAGAACCGGGACGGCCCCCTGGAGCTGGCCGAGCTGGCCCTCTTCGACATGGACGGCAACCGGGTCCTCCCCACCGCCGCCTCCCCTCTCTTCGACGAGCAGAATACCGTCCCAGAGACCATCTCCTGGTACAACTCCACCTATTTCGACGAGATCTACCACGCCCGCACCGCCCTGGAGCACATCGAGGGGGTCTACCCCTACGAGGTCTCCCACCCGCCCCTGGGCAAGCTGATCCTGTCCATCGGCATCCGCCTCTTCGGCATGACCCCCTTCGGCTGGCGGTTCATGGGGACCCTCTTCGGGGTGGGGATGCTCCCCCTGCTTTACGTCTTTTTGAAAAACATGTTCGGCAAGACGGTGGTGGCCGCCTGCGGCACCGCCCTCTTCGCCTTCGACTTCATGCACCTGACCCAGACCCGCATCGCCACCATCGACACCTACGGCGTCTTTTTCATCCTGCTGATGTACTTTTTCCTGTACCGCTACCTGACCCTCCCGGCGGGGACCTCCTTCGCCCGGGGGGCGCTGCCCCTGTTCCTCTCCGGCCTCTTCTGGGGCCTGGGGGCGGCCAGCAAGTGGACGGTCATCTACGGCGGCCTGGGTCTGGCGGTCCTTTACTTCATCGGTCTGGCCTTCCAGGTCCGGGACTGGCCCAGGGACGAGGCGGGCCGCCGGGCGGGCTTCGCCCCCTGGCTGACCAAGACCCTGCTCTTCTCCGTCCTGTGCTTCGTGGTCATCCCCTTCTGCATCTACACCGCCTCCTACCTCCCCTACGCCCAGGCCAAGGGGGTGGACCTGTCCCTGGCCAACACCCTGTCCGGGGCGGGGCGGAGCCTGCCGGTGCTGTTCCAGAACGTGGCGGGCAAATTCACCCAGGGGGCGGACTTTACCGCCGCCGCCATCCCCAAGGACAGCCTGACCGGCATCATGGCCGACAACCAGTGGTTCATGTTCACCTACCACGAGGGCGTCACCGACACCCACCCTTACTCCTCCCGCTGGTATCAGTGGCTGGTGGACGCCCGGCCCATCCTCTACTACCTGGACAACACCTCCGGGGCGGGGGAAGGCCTGAAGGCCGCCTTCGGCTGCTTCAACAACCCCGTGGTGGCCTGGGGCGGGCTCTTCGCCCTCCTCACCACCGCCGCCCACGCCTTCCGCACCCGCCTGGGCAAGGCCGGCTTCTTCCTGCTCTCCTGCCTGTTCGCGGTGGTGGCCGTGGTCAAGGTGGACCAGGTGCTGACCCTGTTCCCCGTGAACTCCGTCGAGTTTTGGGGCGTCCTGGCCCTCCTGGCCGTCTGCGCCCTGCTGTACCTGGGCTTCGGCGCGTTTTCCACCTGCTTCCTCTCCGGGTACTCCGGCAAGGCCCTCTTTATTCTGGTGGGCTACCTGTCCCAATTGGTCCCCTGGATGCTCATCGGCCGCACCACCTTCGAGTACCACTACTTCCCCTCCACCCTCTTCCTGGTGCTGGCCCTGTGCTGGGTCTTTGACGACCTGATGGAGCGTCGCCCCAAGGCGTGGAAGCCCGGCGTCTACGGCATCACGGGCGGGGCCGTGGCCCTCTATTTCCTCTTCTACCCCGTGCTGATTGGCCTGATGACCCCCACCCAGTACACCACCAACCTGCTGAAATGGCTCCCCAGCTGGCCCTTCTAAACCTCCCCCTGTCCCCCGTAGGGGCGGCCCTCGCGGCCGCCCGCCTCCCCCGCCCCCATAAGGAGTTGATTTCATGTACCTCATCGACTACCACACCCACTCCCACCTCTCCCCCGACGCGGACTTCCCCCTGGAGGAGATGGCCGCCGCCGCGGTGGCGGCGGGCCTGGACGAGCTGTGCATCACCGACCACTACGACACCCTGACCCTGGACGGCCAGCGGGCCGCCCCCTACGACTGGGCCCCGGCGGAGGAACAGTTCCTCCGGGTCCGCGAGTCCTTCCGGGGCAAATTGACCCTGCGCCTGGGGATCGAGTTCGGCAGCGGCCACCTGGACGACGCCGCCCTCCACGCCGCCCCAAAGACCCTGGACTTCGTCATCGGCTCCCTCCACAACCGCAGCGAGGCCCTGGGCGGCGCGGACTTCTACTGCGGCCCCTACGACAACTACCCCGTCTGCCGGGCCACCCTGGACGACTACTTCGCCTCCATGGCCCTGCTGGCCCCCCTGCCGGTCTACGACGTGCTGGGCCACGTCATCTACCCCCTGCGCTACATGGTCCGGGACGGCCAGGACGTGTCCCTGGCCCCTTGGATGGACCGCATCGGGGCGATTTTCAAGACCACCATCCAGTCCGGCCGGGGCATCGAGGTCAACACCTACAACGGCCGCACCCTGTCCGAGTGGAAGCCGGTGCTGGAGCTGTACCGCTCTCTGGGCGGCGAGATCGTCACCACCGGCTCCGACGCCCACTTCCCGGAGAACGTGGCCAAGGGCATCCGGGAGGCCACTGGCCTCCTGAAAGACTGCGGCTTCCGCTACCTGACCACCTACCACGCCCGCAAGCCCCAGTTTGTGAAGCTGTGACAGGTCTCTCAAATGTCATTGCGAACCAGGGCACACACTGGTGTGGCAATCCGTCTCTCCGCCCACGGGCGGGGAAGATTTGGTTTGGAGCGCCCCCTCCGGGGGCAGGGTTCTTTTCTTGAAAAGAACCCTGGGAAGAAACAACCAGGGCCTTCTGGCCCTGGACCTAAGAGCGGCGCCAACGAGAGTATGGAGGTCGAAACCGGCTAGAGGTAACAAGTCTGCCCTCAAGCACCCGCCCCGGCCGTTACGGCCTAACACGCGGTTGGTCGCCCCCATCTGCTGGCGCGGCGCGCGCCTACCTTGGCAATACCCGGCAAAGCTGGTCCATCATCGGTGGGGCGCGAGAAGGTGAATTGCCCCAAAGGGGCAAGAGAAGCCACTCTGGAGTGCGACCCGGCACGCCACTGCGGAAGTCTGGCAGTCACCGCAGGGCGGCTGATAGCCGCCCGCGCCCCCGTCCCGCCCGCAGGCGAAATGCTCAATTATCAATTCTTCATTCTTAATTTTGGAGGTCTTTCTTATGATCGCACTCGGTTCCGACCACGGCGGCTTCGGCCTGAAACAGCACATCATGGACTATCTGGACTCCCACGGCCTGGAGTACCGGGACTTCGGCACCCACTCCGCCGAGAGCTGCGACTACCCCACCTACGCCAAGGCCGCCGCCGAGGCGGTGGCCTCCGGCCAGTGTGAAAAGGGCATCGTCATCTGCACCACCGGCATCGGCATCTCCATCGCGGCCAACAAGGTCCGGGGCATCCGCTGCGCCCTGTGCACCGACCCCCTCATGGCCGAGATGTGCCGCCGCCACAACGACGCCAACATGCTGGCCCTGGGCGCGGGCATCGTGGGGGCCAATCTGGCCGAGCGCATCGTGGAGACCTTCCTCACCACCGAGTTTGAGGGCGGCCGCCACGCCCGCCGTGTGGGCCTCATCAGCGACATGGAGGGCTGATTTTCCCTCACCCCCGCCCCTGTCATTGCGAACCAGTCCGCAGACTGGTGCGGCAATCCGTATCCCCCCGTCCCAAAAGTGCCCGGTATCAACCAATACCGGGCACTTTTTCTATCCCTGAAAATTTTCCCAAACTTTTTTGCAAAACCCTCTTTACAAATCTGGACCAACGTGGTATAGTATGGACAGTTAAATCAGTAATAATTCTTATTACCACACAATCAAAAAATATATTTGGGAGGAAATCAACTATGAAGAAGTTTGTTTGCAGCATCTGCGGCTACGTGTACGAGGGCGAGACCGCCCCTGAGTTCTGCCCCCAGTGCAAGGCCCCCCGCGAGAAGTTCGTTGAGCAGTCCGGCGAGAAGTCCTGGGCCGCCGAGCACGTGGTCGGCGTGGCCAAGGGCGCTCCCGAGGAGATCCTGGAGGGCCTGCGCATGAACTTCACCGGCGAGTGCTCCGAGGTCGGCATGTACCTGGCCATGGCCCGCGTGGCCCACCGCGAGGGCTACCCCGAGATCGGCCTGTACTGGGAGAAGGCCGCCTATGAGGAGGCCGAGCACGCCGCCAAGTTCGCCGAGCTGCTGGGCGAGGTCATCACCGACTCCACCAAGAAGAACCTGGAGATGCGCGTGGAGGCCGAGAACGGCGCCACCGCCGGCAAGATGGAGATCGCCAAGAAGGCCAAGGAGCTGGGCCTGGACGCCATCCACGACACCGTCCACGAGATGGCCCGTGACGAGGCCCGCCACGGCAAGGCTTTCGAGGGCCTGCTGAAGCGCTACTTCGGCTAATTCGCCAACACAGAGGAGACACACACCATGGAAAAGTATGTCTGCCCCTGCGGCTACGTCTATGCCCCCGCCGTGGGCGACCCCGAGCACGGCATCGCCCCCGGCACCCCCTGGGAGGACGTCCCCGAGAGCTGGGAGTGCCCCGTGTGCGGTCTGGGCAAGGACGTTTTCGAGCAGGAATAAGCGATGATAAGAGGAGCGGAGACCACACCTGTGGTCTCCGCTCCTTGTTTGAAAAACCCTCAAAAAAACCTCTTGACAAACCGCTCGTCCCGCGCGTATAATGCAAACAACTTCAAAGCAGCAAACCGATGACGAAGAGGAGTAACCCCGATACGGGACCTTTCAGAGAGCCGCGGATGGTGGGATCGCGGCAGGCGACGGCGGGGCGAATGGACTTCCGAGGGCACGGGCGAACGGCCAAGCGGCCTACTAGCCAGACGGGGACTCCGCCCGTTATCAGGGGAGCGCGTATTGGTTGATGCGCGAAAGCGAGTGGGCGTTTTCGTTTGGAAAACGTCAATCCGGGTGGTACCGCAGAGGCTTGGCCTTTGTCCCAGAAAATCATTTTCTTGGGACGAGGGCCTTTTTTGATGCCCTCTCCCACATAAAGGAGTCAGTATCATGAAAAACATCCCTCACCGTCTCTACCTCACCGAGGACCAGATGCCCAAGCAGTATTACAACCTCCGCTCGGCCATGAAGTCCCAGCCCGACCCCATGCTGAACCCCGGCACCCTCCAGCCCCTGCAGGAGGAGGAACTCTACCCCATCTTCTGTGAAGCCCTGGCCCACCAGGAGATGGACGGCGTCACCGAGTACGTGGACATCCCCCAGGAGATCCAGGAGGTCTACAAGATGTACCGCCCCTCCCCCCTCATCCGGGCTTATAACCTGGAGAAAGCCTTGGGCACCCCGGCCAAGATCTACTACAAGTTCGAGGGCAACAACACCTCCGGCTCCCACAAGCTCAACTCCGCCGTGGCCCAGGCCTACTACGCCAAGGAGCAGGGCATCACCCGGCTCACCACCGAGACCGGAGCCGGCCAGTGGGGCACGGCCCTCAGCGAGGCGTGCAGCTACTTCGGCATCGACCTGGACGTGTTCATGGTCAAGTGCTCCTACGAGCAGAAGCCCTTCCGCAAGGCCGTCATGGGGGTCTTTGACGCCCGGGTGACCCCCTCCCCGTCCATGGAGACCGAGGTGGGCCGCAAGATTTTGGCGGAAAACCCCGACACCACCGGCAGCCTGGGCTGCGCCATCTCCGAGGCCGTGGAGCGGGCCGTCACCGGGGAGAACACCCGTTATGTGCTGGGCAGCGTTTTGAACCAGGTCCTTCTCCACCAGTCCATCATCGGCCTGGAGTCCGCCATCGCCATGGAGGAGCTGGGGGAGTACCCCGACGTGGTGGTGGGCTGCGCCGGCGGCGGGTCCAACCTGGGCGGTCTCATCGCCCCCTTCATGCGGGATAAGCTCACCGGGAAGCGGGACCCCCGCATCGTGGCTGTGGAGCCGGCCTCCTGCCCCTCCTTCACCCGGGGCCGCTACGCCTACGACTTCTGCGACACCGGCAAGGTCACCCCCATGGCCCGGATGTACACCCTGGGCAGCGGCTTCATCCCCTCCGCCAACCACGCCGGCGGCCTGCGCTACCACGGCATGAGCCCCATCCTCTCCAAGCTCTACCACGACGGCTATATGGAGGCAGTGAGCTATAAGCAGACCGAGGTGTTCGAGGCCGCCGTCCTCTTCGCCAAGCGGGAGACCATCCTCCCCGCCCCCGAGTCGGCCCACGCCATCAAGGGCGCCATCGACGAGGCCCTCAAGTGCAAGGAGACCGGCGAGGCCAAGACCATCCTCTTCGGCCTCACCGGCACCGGTTACTTCGATATGACCGCCTACGAAGCGTATCTGAGCGGGAAAATGACCGACCATGTCCCCACTGACGAGGAGCTGCAAAAGGGCTTCGACACCCTGCCGGATATTCCGCAGAACAGGCTGTAAGCACCCTCCTGCCGGGGGCATTCCTTTCTCATTTGAGAAAGGAACCGAAAGAAAACCAGGGGGCGGCTACGGGCATTTTCAATGCCCTACCCGCCGCCCCCTGGCCCCCCTAGAACGTCCTGGCGGCGGTACGGTTTTCGGTGGCTGGCAAGACTTGCAAGCTGTTGCAGCTCGTATCGGTCCGCGCCCGAACAACTTCGGCTGCCGCCCCTCGGCATATGACCTGGCAAACCCTGCAAGTAGTTGCGTTTCCCTTAGTGCAAACACGCCGCCACCAGTCTCTGCGTCTTTGAATCACCCTTCCGCCCATTGCCAGTCTGCACGGGCCTTCGATTTCCGCCGTAGGGGCGGCCCTTGCGGCCGCCCGTCCCCGTCCCCTGTCATTGCGAACCAGTCCGCAGACTGGTGCGGCAATCCGCATCCCCCGTCCCGCCCACAGGCGCCAACAGGCCCGGATACCAAATGGTATCCGGGCCTGTTCTCTTCACCGATGATACAGCTTATTCGTCTCATAGCTCGGCTCACAGGTCAACCTCAGCCCCAGCTTTGAGTAGGTCACCGCGTCCGCCTGAGAGAGGATGACCGTGGAGTGGGCCTCACACTCCCGCAGCTCCGAGAGCTTCTCCAGCGCCTGCCGGGCCAGGGGGTTGGTGGTGGCGCTGATGGCCAGGGCGATGAGGGTCTCGTCGGAGTGGAGCCGGGGGTTGTTGCTGCCCAGGTGCTTCACCTTCACCGTCTGGATGGGCTCGATGGCCTCCCTGGAAATCAAATGCAGCTCGTGGCTGATGCCCGCCAGACGCTTGAGGGCGTTGAGCAGGGTGGAGGAGGCCGCCCCCATGAGGTCGGTGGTCTTGCCGGTGACCACCTCGCCGTCGGGCAGCTCGATGGCCGCGGAGGGGTTCCCCGTCTCCTCGGCCACGGCGGTGGACGCGGCAATGACCGGGCGGATGGACGCGTCGGCCTTCACCTGCTGCATGAGCAGCTCCAGCTTGTAGATGGGCTCGTCCCCGCAGCGGCCCTGCCGCCGGTCGCACAGGGCGGCGTAGTACCGCCGGACGATCTCCTGCCGGGCCGCCTCCCGCACCACCTCGTCGTCGGTGATGCAGTAGCCCACCATGTTCACCCCCATGTCCGTGGGGGACTTGTAGGGGCACGCGCCGGTGATTTTCTCGAAGATGGCGGAGAGGACGGGGAAGACCTCCACGTCCCGGTTGTAGTTCACCGTGGTCTCGCCGTAGGCTTGCAGGTGGAAGGGGTCGATCATGTTCACGTCGCTGAGGTCGGCGGTGGCCGCCTCGTAGGCCAGGTTCACCGGGTGCTGAAGGGGCAGGTTCCAGATGGGGAAGGTCTCGAACTTGGCGTAGCCGGAGCGGATGCCCCGCTTGTAGTCGTGGTAGAGCTGGCTCAGGCAGGTGGCCATCTTGCCGCTGCCCGGCCCGGGGGCGGTGAGGACCACCAGGGGGCGGGTGGTCTCGATATAGTCGTTCTTGCCGTAGCCCTCGTCGGAGACGATGAGGGGGATGTTGTTGGGGTAGCCGGGGATGGGATAGTGGAGATAGACCTTGAGCCCCAGGCCCTCCAGCCGCTTCTTGAAGGCGTCGGCGGCTGGCTGTCCGGCGTACTGGGTCACCACCACGCTGCCCACGAACAGGTCCTGGCCCCGGAAGGCGTCGATGAGCCGGAGCACGTCCACGTCGTAGGTGATGCCCAAATCGCCCCGGACCTTGTTCTTCTCGATGTCGCTGGCGCAGATGGAGATGACGATCTCGGCGCTGTCCCGCAGCTCCCGGAGCATCCGGATCTTGCTGTCGGGGGCGAAGCCGGGCAGGACCCGGGAGGCGTGGTAGTCGTCGAAGAGCTTGCCGCCAAACTCCAAATAGAGCTTGCCGCCGAACTGGGCGATGCGCTGGGAAATGTGTTCGGACTGAGTCTCCAGATATTTTCGGTTGTCGAAGCCGCGCTGCTTCATAGATTTACCACCCCTTCTTGTCGTCTTTCACAATTGTACTATTTTACATGCCCCGGCGGGGTTCGTCAAGGCGGTGGCGCACAAAAACCCGTGGAGATTTTCCGCCGGTTATGATACAATATGGCGTGAGATATTGAAGATAAAGGAGCCAAACCATGGACGCCATCGTACAGATTTTAGCCAGGGAGCTAGGAAAAAATCCCACCCACGTGGAAAACGTGGTCAACCTCATCGACGAGGGGAACACCATCCCCTTCATCGCCCGGTACCGCAAGGAGATGCACGGGACCATGGACGACACCACCCTGCGCACCCTGGCCGACCGCCTGAACTACCTGCGAAACCTGGACAAGCGCCGGGAGGAGGTCATCGCCTCCATCGACGGCCAGGGCAAGCTGACCGACGAACTGGCCGGAGCCATCCGGGCCGCCGCCACCCTGGCGGAGGTGGAGGACCTCTACCGCCCCTACAAGCAGAAGCGCCGCACCCGTGCCACCATCGCCCGGGAAAAGGGCCTGGAACCCCTGGCCGCCCTCCTCTTCGCCCAGGCCAAGGACTGCCCCGACCCGTTGGCGGCGGCGGAAAAATACATCGACCCGGAGAAGGGCGTGGAGACCGCCCAGGACGCCCTCCAGGGGGCCAATGACATCATGGCCGAGGACATCTCCGACGACGCCGCCATCCGCAAGGAGCTGCGGGAGCTGATTTGGAGGAGGGGCATACTGGTCTCCGCCGCCGCGGCCAAGGAGCCGGAGGACTCGGTCTACCGCCTGTACTACGACTTCAAGACCCCCGTGGGCAAGGCCCAGGGCCACCAGGTCCTGGCCATCAACCGGGGGGAGCGGGAGGAGATTTTGAAGGTCTCCGTCACCATCGACCGGGAGTGGGCCCTGGGCCTCATCTTCAACCGGGTCCTCATTATGGGCTCCCCCGCCGCCAAGTACGTCCAGGCCGCCGCCGAGGACGCCTACGACCGGCTCATTCAGCCCAGCGTGGAGCGGGAGATTCGGAACATGCTCACCGAGAACGCCAGCGAGGGCGCCATCAAGATGTTCGGCCTGAACCTGAAGCCCCTGCTCATGCAGCCCCCCGTCAAGGGCAAGGTCACCATGGGCCTGGACCCCGGCTACCGCAACGGCTGCAAGGTGGCCGTGGTGGACGGCACCGGCAAGGTGCTGGACACCGCCGTGGTCTATCCCACCTTCAACGACCGCAAAAAGCAGGAGGCCATCGACCTCCTCTCCCGCCTCATCAAAAAGCACGGCGTGGAGCACATCGCCATCGGCAACGGCACCGCCAGCCGGGAGACCGAGCAGATGACCGTGGAGCTGATCCGGGCCGTGGGCGGCGGCGTGAGCTATATGATCGTCAACGAGGCCGGGGCCAGCGTCTACTCCGCCTCCAAGCTGGCCGCCGAGGAGTTCCCCGAGTACGACGTGAACCTCCGCAGCGCCGTCTCCATCGCCCGCCGCCTCCAGGACCCCCTGGCCGAGCTGGTGAAGATCGACCCGAAATCCATCGGCGTGGGCCAGTACCAGCACGACATGCCCCAGGCCCGGCTGGACGAGACCCTGGGCGGCGTGGTGGAGGACTGCGTCAACTCCGTGGGCGTGGACCTGAACACCGCCTCCGCCCCCCTGCTCACCCGGGTCTCCGGCCTCAACGCCACCACCGCCAAAAACATCGTCAAGTACCGGGAGGAGAACGGCATCTTCACCACCCGCAAGCAGGTCCTGAAGGTCCCCAAGCTGGGCCCCAAGGCCTTTGAGCAGGCGGCGGGCTTCCTCCGGGTGCCGGAGAGCAAGAACGTGCTGGACAACACCGCCGTCCACCCCGAGAGCTACGAGGCGGCGGAAAAGCTGCTGGCCCTGGCGGGCTACACCGTCAAGGACGTGAAGGCCGGGGACATCGCCCTGCTCAAAGATAAGGTGAAGCTCTACGGCGAGGAAAAGGCGGCGGCCGAGTGCGGCGTGGGCCTGCCCACCCTGCGGGACCTGACCGCCGAGCTGATGAAGCCCGGCCGGGACCCCCGGGACGAGCTGCCCAAGCCCATCCTCCGCACCGACGTGATGGAGATGAAGGACCTGAAGCCCGGTATGGAGCTCACCGGCACGGTCCGCAACGTCATCGACTTCGGCGTGTTCGTGGACGTGGGCGTCCACCAGGACGGCCTGGTCCATATCTCCCAAGTCTGCAACAAGTTCATCCGCCACCCCTCCGAGGTGGTGGCCGTGGGCGACGTGGTCACCGTCTGGGTCCTGGAGGTGGACGAAAAAAAGAAGCGCATCTCCCTCACCATGAAGAAGCCCAAGGGGGCCGCAACCTGAGGTTGCGGCGAAAAACGCCCAAGGAACCCCCCGGTTGGTGGTCAAACTCTCCCCGCTCTGGCAGGATAGGGAGCAGAACGATGGAGGTGCTGTGAAGATGAACTTTTCCAACAACCTGTCCCTGCTCCGCCGCCGGGCGGGCTATACCCAGGAGGGCCTGGCCGAGGCCCTGAACGTGAGCCGTCAGGCCGTGTCCAAGTGGGAGAGCGGCCAGACCCTGCCCGAGGCGGCCACCCTCCCCCTGCTGGCCGACCTGCTGGACTGCACTCTGGACCAACTCATGCGGGAGGAGCTTGAGCCGGACCCAAACCCGGCCCCAGACCCGGACCCGCCGGGACCGCCCCCGGAGTTTGACCGGGACCAGGCCCTGTTTGAGCGCTATGACCGCCATATGAACCGCTACGCCGTCCTGGTGGCCCTGGGCGTGGGACTCATCCTGACCGGCGTGGGGGTCATGCTCAGCTTTACCGGCATGGGGGTGGACGGCGGGTTCCTGGTCCTGCCCCTGCTGCTGTTCGTGGGGGCCGCCGTGGGCCTGTTCGTCTGGGGCGGACTGTCCCACGAGGACTTCCAGCGCCAGTTCCCCGTGGTGCCCGACCTCTACGCCCCCGAGGACAAGGCCCAGTTCCGCCGGGTCTACCGGCTGGGCATGGCCGTGTCCATCGGGTCCCTGATGCTGGACGTGGGGGTCTTTGTGGCCCTAATGACCCTCGTCGACGGCCGGGAGTCCCTGGAGTTGTGGGCCGTGGCCCTGCTCCTGCTGGTCCTGTCCGGCTCCATCGCCGCCATCGTCCTGCTGGGCATGCTGGAGGAAAAGTACAACTTGCACAAGTACGCCCATGAGGCGACAAAGATTCGCCCCTGACAACAAGGAGGTACGCCATGGTCCTGTCCTTTGACCAAGTGGGTTCCCTGCTGGATGAAATGGCCGAGGAATTCCCCAAGGAGTTCTACGCGGAATTGAACGGCGGCATCCTCCTGCTGCCGGAGGTCAAGCGGGACCTGGACTATCCCGACGACGAACTCTTTATCATGGGCGAGTTCTGCTCCGACCAGATGGGCCGGTATATCAATATTTACTACGGCTCCTTCGCCGCCCTGGCCGGGGAGGAGGACTGGAGCCAGGAGGACTGGGAGGACGAGCTGTGGGAGACCCTGGCCCACGAGTTCACCCACCACATCGAGGGCCTCGCCGGGGAGCGTGGTCTGGAAATCAAGGACGAGGAATTTATGGAGCAGTTCCGGGAGAAGCAGTAGGGGCGGGGCCCCTGCCGGGGGCGTTCCTTTCTCGTTTGAGAAAGGAACCGAAAGAAAACCAGGGGCGGCACGGGGCTTTGACAAGCCCCTACCCGCCGCCCCCTGGACCCCAGAGAGCGTCCTGGCGGCGGTACGGTTCACGAAGGGCAGGCAAAACAAGAAAGCCGTTGCAGCCCGTATCGGTCTGGCGCTTGAACGACTCCGGCTACCGCCCCTCGGCATATCACCCGGCAAAACCGCAAGTAGTTGCGTTTCCCTCGGTGCAACCAAGCCGCCACCAGTTTCTGCGCCTCTGTGCGCCCCCTGTCATTGCGAGCCAGTTCGCAAACTGGCACGGCAATCCGCATCCCCCGTCCCCCGCCCCGTAGGGCCCGGCGTCCTCGACGGGCCGTTCTCCCGATGCGCTCCCGCCCTGCCGGGGCAGGCGTACCCCCGTCCATACCCCAGCGGGCCGCCGTTCAGGCCCGCTGGGGAGAGGAAGAACAAACGGAGTGAAGCGAATGTCCGGCAAAGCCGGACGTAGCGGAACGCAGTTTGTTCTGACGAGGGTCCAGGGCCGCGGCCCTGGCGTCTTTCCCACCCCTTTCCACGCGGAAAGGGGTGCCCCCGGAGGGTCTCCGCCCCCGGAGGGGCCCCCTCGTCCCCCGTAAAAAACAAGGCCCGGATACCCTCCCAGGTATCCGGGCCTCTCTCTATCCAATCATCCGCACTTGGAATACCCGCAGTCCCTGCACGTGACGCACCCGCCCTCGTGCTCCAGCAGCGCCCCGCACTCGGGGCAGTACCGGGCCAGCTTGGCCTCGGCGGGGGTCATGCCGGGCCGGGGAATACTCACGGGCTTGGCCGTCTCCCCCATGGGGGGCGGGCAGGGGGGGATGTCGTTTTTCTGGCTGGCCTTCATCACCTTCTCGATGGCCTTGGCGATGGCGTCGGGGCAGGAGGTGACGGGGACCCCCTTCTGCCGCAGGCAGGAGGGGCAGCGGATGCCCCGGAGCTGCTGGATAAGCTCGTCGGAGTTCACCCCGGCCCGCAGGGCCACGGACATGAGCCGGGCCGTGGCCTCGGACTGGCTGGGGCAGCCCCCCGCCCGGCCGGTGTTGGTGAACACCTCGCAGATGCCGTGCTCGTCGTAGTTCACGGTGATGTACAGATTGCCGCAGCCGATCTTCACCTTCTCGGTGTAGCCCATGGTCACGTCGGGCCGGGGCCGGGGCAGAATGGAGCCGTTGCGCAGCAGGCAGGCGGTGGAGTCGCAGTCGGACTGGAGCAGCTTTTCCACATGGTCGGGCAGCTCGCTCTGGGCCGCCTCCTTGCCGTCGTTGACCTTGCCGATGTTCAGCACCTGCTCGTCCCGGCTGCCGTCCCGGTAGATGGTGGTGCCCTTGCACCCCAGCTCGTAGGCCAGCCGGTAGACCTCGCTGACCTCCTCCTTGGTGGCGGAGTTGGGGAAGTTCACCGTCTTGCTCACTGCGTTGTCGGTGAAGTCCTGGAAGGCGGCCTGCATCTTCACATGCCAGATGGGGGACACGTCGTGGGCGCAGACGAACACCTTCTTGATGTCCTCGGGGATGCCCTCCACGTGGGCCAAGGTGCCGTGCTCCACGATGGACTTCATCAGCTCGTCGCTGTAAATGCCCGCCTCCACCAGCTTGTCCTTCAAGATCTGGTTGGTCTCGATGAGGTGGGTGTTGTCCATGACGTTGCGGATGTAGGCGTAGGCGAACACCGGCTCCACGCCGCTGGACACCCCGGCGATGATGGACAGAGTGCCGGTGGGGGCGATGGTGGTGACGGTGGCGTTGCGCAGGGGCTTGCCGTCCTTGTAGAGGCTCTCGCCGAAGAGGGGGAAGGCCCCCCGGACCTGGGCCAACTCCTCGCTCTGGGCGTGTCCGATGGTCTGGACCAGCTCCATGACCTCCTTGGCCATGGCCACGCCCTCGTCGGAGCAGTAGGGGATGCCCATGTAGAGGAGCATATCCGCGAAGCCCATGACCCCCAGGCCGATTTTTCGGGTCTTTTTGGTCATCTCGTCGATTTGGGGCAGGGGGTACTGGTTGACCTCGATGACGTTGTCCAGGAAGTGGACCGCGGTGCGGATGGTCTGCTCCAGCTTGGCCTTGTCCAGGCTGTAAGCCCCGTCCTTGCCCTTCTTCAAATGGCTCACCAGATTGATGGACCCCAGGTTGCACGCCTCATAGGGCAGCAGCGGCTGCTCGCCGCAGGGGTTGGTGGACTCGATCTGCCCCTGGTCCGGGCAGGGGTTGTCCCGGTTCAGCCGGTCCAGGAAGATGATGCCCGGCTCGCCGGTCTGCCAGGCGGACTGGACCACGGCGTCGAACACCTCCCGGGCGTTGAGCCGGCCCACCACCTCGCCGGAGGCGGGGTCCACCAGGTCGTACTCCCCGCCGGACTCCACCGCGTCCATGAAGGCCTCGGTGAGGCCCACGGAGATGTTGAAGTTGGTGATCTCCTTGGTGTCGTTCTTGCAGGTGATGAACTCCAGGATGTCCGGGTGGTCCACCCGGAGGATGCCCATGTTGGCCCCCCGGCGGGTGCCGCCCTGCTTCACCGCCTCGGTGGCGGCGTTGAACACCTTCATAAAGGAGATGGGGCCGCTGGCCACGCCGCCGGTGGAGTTCACCGTGGAGCCCTTGGCCCGGAGGCGGGAGAAGGAAAAGCCGGTGCCGCCGCCGGACTTGTGGATGAGGGCGGCGTTCTTGATGGCGTCGAAAATGTCCTCCATGGAGTCGGCCACCGGCAGCACAAAGCAGGCGGAGAGCTGGCCCAGGGGCCGCCCCGCGTTCATGAGGGTGGGGGAGTTGGGCAGGAAGTCCAGCTCGGTCATCATCCGGTAGAAGGACTCCGCCGTGGCCTTCACGTCGGCCTTGGGGTCAAACTTGGCGTCGGCGGCGGCGATGGAGTCGGCCACCCGGTGGAACAGCTCGTCCACCGTCTCCATGGGCTGACCGTGTTCGTCCCGGATCAGGTAGCGGCGCTCCAGAACTGCGCGTGCGTTGTCGGTGATGGGCATATCGTTCGTCTCCTCTGTCGTATGGGTAAAAGCCCGAAAGCTCTTTCTGATTCGTGCACTAGATATTGTATCATAGAAAAACGTGAAGTCAATATGAAGGGTATATCTTGTGTTGTAGAAAAACCTGGCCCCAGGGGGGCCGTTTTTCTACGCCGGACTTAGAGAGACGGGCGGTTGGGGATGTGCAGAACGGCTTTCCTATGTTATACTGGAAATCAAAAGAGAGGGGGCGGCAAATATGTACTACCTGCAGACGGCCCGGACCGGCCCGGAGGCCCGGCGGGTCTTCTCCCGCATCGGCTGGGCCCTAACGGCCCTGCTGGGGATCATGCTGGGGGGCCAGGTCCTGCTGCTGGCGCCGGTGATGCTGCTGGCGCCCACCCTGCTGGAGCGGGACTGGGTCCCGGGCCTGCTGGCGGCGGTCGTCAGCTACGGCGCGGCCTTCCCGGCGGCCCTGGCCATCCTGGGCACCCTGCCCGCCGCCGAACCCGTACCGATCCGACCGCTGCCGGGCAAAAAGGACATGGCCCGGTTCCTGCTGATGTGCCTGGGCGGTATGTACATCGCCAACGTCATCACCCTGTTCGTCATGAATCTCCTGGAGCTGCTGCGCGGCGCGGTCTCCCTCAACCCGGTGGACTCCATGCAGGCCCAGCCCCTGTGGGTCACGCTCCTCACCGCCTGCGTCCTGGCCCCCATCCTGGAGGAGCTGGTGTTCCGGGGGGCCGTCCTCCGGCGGCTGCGCCCCTTTGGGGACCGCTTCGCCATGGCCGCCTCCGCCCTGCTCTTCTCCCTCATGCACACCAACCTCTACCAAATGCTGTACGCCTTCGTCCTGGGCTATTTCTTCGCCTGGCTCATCCTCCGCACGGGCCGCCTGACCGCCACCATGCTTCTCCACGCCGTCATCAACTTCATCGGCGCGGGACTGCTGCCCCTGCTCCAGCGGCTGGGGACGGCGCCGTTGGCCCTGGCCGGCCTGCTGGTGCTGGCATGCATGATTTACGGCGGCATCCGGGCCGTGCAGTGGCACGTGGCAGTAAAACGGACCTATCCCCGGGGCCCCCAGGGGATGTGGAAGGGCTTCCTGCTGAACCCCGGCATGCTGGTGTTCCTGGCCGTCGCGGTCCTCCTCACCGCACTGATTTTCTTTGCCTAAAAAAGATACCCACCGGCTTGAGCCGGTGGGTATCTTTTTACGGATACGCGCTGGAATAGCTCTTCCCCGCCTCCAGGGGCACGTGGCGGGCCTCGAACAGCTCGTCGATGGTGACGAAGAGATACCCCTGGGCGTGGAGCTGGTCCACGATGGCCAGGGCCGCCTCCACGCTGGCGGGAAAAATGTCGTGCATGAGGATGATGCTCCCGTCCTTGGCCTTGGATACCACGTGCTGGATCTCCCGGCCGGCGTTCTGGTCCCCCCAGTCCTCCGGGTCGATGGACCACAGGATGATGGGGCACCCCGCGTGCTCCTTCACCCCGGCGTCGGTCATGCCGTAGGGCGGCCGGAGGAGGAAGTCGTTGTGCCCCAGGGTGGTTTTCAGTAGCTGCCGGGTCCTGTCCACCTGGGCGTCGAAATCTGCCTTGGACAGGCCCGTCAGCTTCACGTGGTCAAAGGTGTGGATGCCGATCTGGTGCCCCTCGGCGTCCATGCGCCGGACCACGTCCTCGTTGTTCTCCACCTGAGAGCCGATGAGAAAGAAGGTGGCCTTCACCCCCCGCTGGGCCAGACCGTCCAGCAGGGCGGTGGTGGTGGACCGGCGGGGCCCGTCGTCAAAGGTGAGGGCGATGAGCTTGGGGCCGGTGCTGATGGGCAGCTCTCCCGCGTTCTCCATCTCCCCCGCCGCGTCCGCCGGGACCGCCGGGGCGGTGAGGGCCAGGGCGGCGGCAAACCATGGTCCCACGGAGCCTGCCGTCAGCGCCAGGGCCAGCAGCGCCGCGCCCCACCCCGGCGACCAAGTCTTTTTTTGCATGAAAACGCCCGCCTTTCTCCCGCATACTGTTCATTCCGTTACAGTATGTGTCAAAAGGCGGGCATTTCGTCATGCAAAATTTGTCATTCAAACCCTGGGGTCCGGGTCCCCGTCCAGGCCGATGAAATACTGGTAGTAGGGCATCAAAAAGGCGTAGGCGTCAATCAGCTCGTCCACCAGCGCCGGGGAGCGCATCAGCGCGTCGTGCTTTTTGTTGCACACCAGGGAGAACCCCTTGCTGTTGTACCAGGGGGCCAGCAGCTTGCCCGGGTCCCCCTTGGGCTTTTTGTAGCTCTGGCTGTCAAAGACGAAGCGGTCCTGCTTCTCAAAGGCCCGGGCCAGCTTTTCAAAGGGTTTGGGGTCCGTGTCCAGCCGGTGGCGGAACTTGGCCATGGTGACGGGCCGGGCGTAGTAGTAGCCCATGCCGTAGGTGTACCCCTCCGGCTCCAGCTCGAACCAGAACACCGGGTCGCCGGTCCAGTCCTCGCTGGGCCGCTCGATGGACATCCACAGCCGGTCCTTGTACGGTCCCCGGCCCCGGAGCCGCCGGGCATCCCGGTAGATGCGGGAGACCTTGCCCACCAGCCCCAGATCCGGGTACGCCTCCGAGATGGCCTGGAACACCTGGGCGTTCAGCGCCTTCATGGGGTTATAAAAGCTGGTGAGGTACTCCTCTTTATGGGCTTCAAACCAGGGCTTTTCATTGTTGAAGCGGATGCCCCACATAAAATCAATGGTCTGGTCGGAAAATCCTTCAAACATCGCTTGTCCCTCCGTTTCGGCCCTTAGTATAGCACACTTTGTCAAACACGCCAACGACAAAATCCGCATAAGCTGATGCAGGAGGGATACAGATGAACTACTGCGATGTCTGCTATGACCGTCCCCAGCCCATGGAGTTCCAGGTCCGCCTCCACTTCGTGGAGGTGGACCTGCGCCGGAAGGTCTGGTTCTCTGGCGACCGGGCGCTGTACACCGTCACGGTATATAACCGCTCCTCCCTGCCCATGGAGCGGGTGGTCCTCTCGTCCGGCGGCGCCGCGTTCCTGGACGGAAGCGTCCGGGTGAACGGGCTGTCCGAGCCGGAGGCCGACCCCGTCCGTGGCATCGAGGTCCCCGGCCTGGACGCCGGCGGCAGGGTCCTGGTCACCTGGGAGGAGGAGCTCCGCCCCGGCCAGACCCTGTCCGAGCGCCCCGTCCGGGCCGCGTACGCCTACCGCTTTGACGGCCGGCTCCGCTTCGGGGAGACGGAAGGCTGAACTGCACAAGGCCCGCCGCATATCGCGGCGGGCCTTGTCTATTGATTCCTTTATTCCGCAGAGGCCGTCTCCCCCACCCCCTCCAGCGTATTGAGGAACAGCAGGGTCGCCGTCTCCTCATAGGGGAAGATGAAGGCGTCGGGCAGGCTGTAAAACAGGGACGAGACGATATTCCAGCCCACAAAGGACAGCCGGAAGAAGAAAAATTCCTTCCTTCTGCCCCGGAAGAGGCCCGCGCCCTGGGCCAGCGCGCCGCCCAGCCCGGTCTCGGGCCGGCGGGCCAGGACATACTGGGCCGGAAGCAGCAGACAGTAGAGCCAGTAGCTCCCCAGCGTCCCCGCCACGGTGAGGGGCAGGGCCAGGAGCAGCAGCAACAGGTTCCCGTCGCCCCCCGAGCCCAGGGCGGAACAGGCCAGGCCGGGGACAAGGCAGGCCAACCGGGTCAGCCACTGCCACAGGCTCAGCAAAAACTGGAGCCCCACGGACTTGAGCAGCAGCCCCGGCTTGGTGTACCAGCGGTAGGGCAGGCTGACCGGGGTCTCATGGCCCAGGAGCATGTGCCGGAGCTGTTCCAGCGCCCCCATGCGGAAAGGGGCCATGACCAGCAGCACCAGAAACTGGACCACCAGGAAGGACCCCAGCAGCCCCCAGGGCATCAGCAAGACCATGGCGATTTGCTGGGCCTCCAGCCGGAGGGCGAACACCAGCCCGCCTGTGTGGGCCAGCCCGTCCAAGCCCCCCAGGGTCAAAAGCTGGCCCATGAGGGCCGCCCCGGCGGGCCACACGCCGGTCTCCATGGGGAAGGTCCCCAGGTCCAGGGGCATCATCACAAACAGGCCGCCGAAAAAGCTCTGCAAAAAGTAGGTGACGGTCAGCAGGCCCAGCAGTGTCAGGCCGATGACCAGAAAGGGCTTCCGGTGACTGGCCAGGGTCTGGCGGGCCTGGATTTTCAATTGCCAGCGGGGTACATTCATCTGCGCCGCCCCCTCAACCGATGGGGATGCCCGGAGGCGGGGCGTTGGGGTCCTCCGCCGGGGGCTGACTCTCCGCCGGGGCCGACGGCTCGGCGGGCGCCTCGGGCGCCGGGGTCTCGGGGGCCGCGGACTCGGCGGGCGGGGTGGACTCCGCCGGGGCCGTGGGCGGGACCTCCTCGTCCCCGGTGAGGCCGTCGCCCTCCGTGGGGGCCGGGGTCTCCGGGACGCCGGGCGTGGGCTCCGTCCCCGCCGGGGTCTCCGCCGGAGTGGTGGGGGCCGCGGTGTCCACCGGCGCGGAGGGCAGGGGCGTGCCGTCGGCGGCCAGCCCGTACTGGGCCGCGTCGGCGGGGCTCACCAGCAGGATGCGCTCCCGGACGTTATATTTGTTGGTGGTCTCCAGGGTGGAGCTGACCAGATTGCCGTCCTTGTCGTAGAGGTTGCGGTAGGTGGTGGCCTTCCGGCCGGTGTACCCGTTCTGGGCCTCCTTGGGGGCGGAGCCGGGGGCCATGTTGGGGTCGATCTCATACTTCGTGGTATAGGCCACATAGTCGTAGCTCTGGGAGTCCATCTTCACCGTCAGCTCGTCGGTCTTGGTGCCCCAGATCTGCACCGTGAGCCGGTTGTTCTCGTAGGTCTCGGTGATTTTGATGGGGTAGTCGGTGTCGTTTTCAAACTGGAAGTCCAGGGAGCCGAAGTAGACGGTGGCGTCCAGGCCGTCGGGGACGTAGCCCACGGCGAACTGGTGGTTGTGCCGCTCCACGATTTTCAGGTTGGCGTTGAGGGTGGCGTAGTAGAGGGTGGAGGAGGGCTGGCAGATGCCGCCGCCCACCTCGTCCACGCTCTTGCCCCCCTTGTAGACCGGCGCGGCCTGATAGCCCTTGTCGGCGGTGCGGCTGCCGGTGGTGGTGTTGTACGAGAACACCTCGCCGGGCAGCAGGATATAGTCGTTGTAGGTGGACGCGGCCAGCTTCACGTTGCTCCGCCGGGCGGCGGAGCCGGACACCTTGCTGGACGCCTCCCCCAGCAGGTCCCGGAACAGCAGCTCCCGCAGGCTCTCACCGGAGACCTTCGGCTCGGTGACGATGAGGGGGATGGACACCTCGCTCCCCCAGGCGGCCCCCTCCAGGGCCCTGCCGGCGGCGTCCACGTCGAAGTCCAGGCCGGTGACGCTGTCCGTGACCTCAAAGGTCTCCCGGTCCAGGCTGGCCTCCTTCACCTCGGCGTAGACCTGGCTGTGGACGGCGTCCAGGTTCACGGGGCTGGGGTCGGTGGTGGCGGGGGCCACGGTATAGGGGGTCTCGTCCCCGTCCACGATGCGCGCCAGGATGTCCTCCCGCAGGGCGGCCCGGTCCACGCCGGTGCCGGGGGTCCCCATGTGGAACACCAACTGGTCCCCCTCCACCGCCCAAGTGGTCTCCTTCAGGTTGCCTCCCAGGGCGTCGGCGATTTGGTCCACCGCCTGCTCCACCTGGGCCTCCCCCGCGTCGGACAGGCGGACGACGGGCGTGATCTGGGGGCCGGTGACCAGGGCGGCCAGCACGTGGCCTCCCCCGCCCAAAAACCCGTTGGCGCGCCCATAGATCAAAGCCTGCCGGGCGGTCTCGTCGGCGTCGATCTCCACCACGTCGCCGGGGATGGTCAGGGTCTCGTCCCCGTAGACCAGGGAGACCGAGGTCCCGGCAAAGGGCATGGCCGCGGACCGGCTCAACGCTTCGGCGGCCTGGGCCCGGTCCATCCCGCCCAAGGCCACCCCGGCGGCGGACACCCGGGGCAGCACGGTGACGCTGCTCACCACCCAGGCGCACAGCGCCACGTAGACGGCGCACAGGGCGGCCACGACGGCGGCCACAATGATCAGCCCCCGCTTGGCCGCCGGGGACATCCCGGTCCCTTCGGCCAGGCGCTTGCCCGGCTTGTTCTCTTCCTCCATGGATATAGCCTCCAAACATACATACAATGAATCAGTATACATTATACGGAGCCCACCCGAAAAAAGCAATTACAGAACGGTTACACCGTTATTTTTCGTGGATAGCCTCCAACGCCGCTTTACTTTCCGGCCGTTTCGTTGTATGATGAAAGCACTATGGATGAATGAGTGGAGAGACACACTATGGCCGAATACCACTATGATTATCAATACGATCCGCCCCCCGGAGCGCCCCGCCAGCCGGGGCCGCCCTCCGGCGGCGGGCGGCGGAACGACGACAGCGACTTCGCCTCCTGGATACCGGTGCTGATTTTCCTCTTCTGCTTCCCCCCGGTGGGCGTGGTCCTGCTGGTGCTGAAGCTGATGGGGGTCCTGGGCAATGGGAAGAAGCGGGGCTCCGCCAGCCGCCACCCCTATGACATGCAGTGGGAGGGGAGCGCCTCTCAGGCCCAGTCCCAGACCGCCCAGGCCCCCGGCGCGGCGGCCCGGGGCGGGCAGTATTACGTGCGCCGGGAACAGAGCGCCCCGGGCGGAAGCGCCAAGAAGCGCAATAAAAAGATGGTCCGCCGCCCGGACAGCGACCCCGGCAGGGGCCTGACCATCGGCGGCGGCATCATGGCCGCTCTGTTCGGATTTCTCGCCTGCACCGTCGCCATCGACGCCATCGCCACCTCCACATTTCTGAATGATTTGGCCGGGCTGTTCATGATGCTGGGCTTCTGCGGCGTGGGTCTGTTCATGGTCTACCAGGGCGTCACCAAGACCCGGCGGTCCAAGCGCTACCGCAAGTACCTGGCCCTCATCGGCAAGCGGGACTCCATCTCCGTCACCACCCTGGCCCAGGCCATGGGCGTGTCCGTCCACAAGGCCTGCGACGATCTGCAGGACATGCTGGACGACGGTATCTTCCCCACCGGCTACCTGGACATGTCCACCGGCCGCCTGGTCCTCAACGGCGAGGGCATCCAGGACCTGGAGCCGGAGGCCGAGTCCCCAAAAGAGGAGGACGCCCCCAAGGGCATGGAGCGGGAGGAGCAGGTCCTCACCGAGATACGCCAGGTCAACGACGCCATCGCCGACCCCACCATGTCCGCCAAAATCGACCGCGTGGGGGAGATCACCGGCAAGATTTTCGCCTACCTGCGGGAGAAGCCGGACAAAGAGGGCCAGCTCCGCAGCTTCTTGAGCTACTACCTCCCCACCACCCTGAAGATCCTGCGGGCCTACGCCCAGATGGAGGCCCAGGGCATCGAGGGCGAGAATATCTCCGCCGCCAAAAAGCGCATCGAGAACATGATGGACAAAGTAGTGGACGGCTTCGAGAAGCAGCTCGACAAGCTCTTCCAGGATGACGCCATGGACATCACCACCGACGTGGAGGTCCTGGAGCGTATGCTGGACAAGGACGGCCTGGGCGGCCAGGGCATGACCCTGGGCGGAACGTAACGACATAATCACCCGCGCCGGACAGGATTCATTCTGTCCGGCGCGGTTCTGTTTTGGAGCCGGTCCCTCCGGGGGGTCCCCTTTCTTCTCGAAGAAAGGGGACGGAAAGAAGGCAGAAGAACGTCCGGGCGGCGGTACGGTTTTCGTTAGTTAGCGAGATTTGAAAGCCGTTGCAGCCCGTATCGGTAAGGCGCTAGAATAACTCCGGCTCCCGCCCCTCGGCAAAGAACCCGGCAAAACTTGATAGTAGTTGCGTTTTGATGGGTGCAAACAAGCCGCCACAAGTCTCTGCGCTGCTGCTGTCATTGCGAGCCAGTTCGCAAACTGGCGTGGCAATCCGCATCCCCGTCCCCTCAAAAATGTGGGGCGGGACGACCTCGGCCCGCCAAGCACCAGCCACCCCCACCCCACACGCCCTTGTAGGGGCGGCTATCAGCCGCCCGCGTCCTCGTCCCCCGTCCCGCCCCGTGGGCGTCATTCTGCATTCTGCATTCCTGCATTCTGCATTATCCCCGCCCCCCCACAAAGCAAGTGCCGGACCCCTCCAGGGTCCGGCACTTCCACTTAGTTAAACTTGTATATCCTTCTCGCCATCCGGTACAGCTTCACCGACAGCTTCCGCCCCTGATAGCCGGGGATGTTCCCCACGGCGGAGATGGAGCGGTACTTCATCTTGTGGAATATCCCGGAGTCCACCGAGCGCAGGTACTCCCACAGCTCGGTCTTCTTCCCCAGCGCCTCCGGGGACCCGTCGATGATGAGAAACACCGAGGAAATCGTCATCATCATGGCCAGATAGTTGAACATGTACCGGCTCAGCCGCCGGTGCTGGGCGGCGATTTTCCGCAGGTCGTGGGCCTCGATCATCAGCCGGGTCACCCGCAGCTGCTGGTCCACCCGCTTGACCATCACGCTCTCGTTGACGCTCTGGTCGGCCCGGCCGATGAAGTAGCGGTAGAAGTCCAGGTCCATGTAGTAGATGCTCTCCACGAAGGGCAGGGGCTGGTAGACGAAGATGTTGTCCACGTAGAAGGTGTGCTTGGGCAGCTCCAGCCCGCAGTCCCGTACCAGCTGGGTGCGGTAGAACACCGAGTGCATCAGCAGGTACTGGGAGGGCCGGAACCGGCCGATGTCGTCCCAGGTGAAAATCTTGTTCTGAGGGAACACGTTGGTGTAGCGCATGACCTTCTGTGTGTTGTCCTCCACGTGCTCGTAGACGTAGTTGCACACCAGCAGGTCCACGGGCTTCTCCATCCCGGCGAACTCCCGCAGCTTGTCCATGACCTTGTGCAGGGCGTCCACATCGGCCCAGTCGTCAGAGTCCACCACCTTGTAGTACAGGCCCGTGGCGTTGCGGATGCCCTGGTTCACGCCCTCGCCGTGGCCGCCATTCTCCTGGTGGATGACCCGGACGATGTCGGGATACTGCTGGGCGTAGCGGTCGGCGATGGCCCCGGTGTCGTCCTTGGAGCCGTCGTCCACCAGAATGATCTCCACCTCGTCGCCGCCCTGCAAAAGGGTCTCGATGCAGTGGTCCATGTAGTCCTGGGAGTTGTAGCAGGGGACCGCAAATGTCAGCAATTTCACAAAACCCGCTCCTATTTATTTCAAAAGTTCATCGCTGAGGGCCAGGGCCCGGGCGGCGATGGCGTCCATGTTATAATACTTGTACTCGGCCAGCCGGCCCAGCAGGTGGAGGTTGGGATACCCCTCCGCCAGGGCCTTGTACCGCCCGTAGAGGGCGTTGTTGTCCGGGTTGATGATGGAGTAATAGGGGGTCTCCCCGTCCTTCCCGGTGTAGGCCCGGGAATACTCCTTCATGATGGTGGTCCGCCCCGGCGCGTCCTGGCCGGTGAGCAGCTTGTACTCGGTGATGCGGGTGTAGGGCTCGCTGACGGTGTAGTTCACCGTGGCCCTGGGCTGGAACTGGTCCACCTCCAGGGTCTCGAACCCGAAGTCCAGGGTCCGGTAGGGCAGGGCCCCGAACTGGAACCCGAACAGCTCATCCACCTGCCCGGTGAAAATGACCGGCCCGTCAAAGGCCGCCCCGTCCAGGGCGACGGTCCCGTCGGCCAGCTTCACCCGGTCCCTGGCGTCCACCCCCAGCTCCACGGTGATGTTGGGGTGGTCCAGCATGGCCTGGAACATGGGGGTGTATCCCTCCAGGGGCATCCCCTGATAGGGGTCCTGGAAATAGCGGTCGTCCCGGCTCAGCAGCACCGGCACCCGGGCCGTGGTGGCCGGGTCGATGTCCTCCGGCTTCTGGTCCCACTGCTTCATGGTGTAGACCTTGAACACGTTTTCATAGACGTAGTCGGCCACCTCCCGCACCTCCGGGTCCGGGCTCTGGCGCAGGGTGAGGATGGTCACTCTGGCCCCCGCGCCGTAGGTCTCCACCAGCTTGCGCTCCAGCCGGTCCGCCTTCTCCTGGGGGAAGGCCATGTGGAGGGCGTCCAGGTTGAAGGGCACCGGCAGATACTGCCCGTGGACGTTTGCCACCACCCGGTGCTGGTAGTCCCGCCACTGGGTGAAGCGGGAGAGATAGTCGAACACCCGCTTGTCCGACGTGTGGAAAATGTGGGGTCCGTACTGGTGGATCAAAATGCCGGCCTGGTCCGGGCAGTCATAGGCGTTGCCGCCGATGTGGTCCCGGCGCTCCAGCACCAGCACCCGCTTCCCGCCCCGCTCGGCCAGTTCCCGGGCGGTGACGGCCCCGGCGTAGCCCGCCCCGATGATAAGGGCGTCAAATCCTTGCGCCATACGCTCGTTTCCTCTCTTTTCTCTTACTTTGAAATTCATTTTACCATAGCTTAGTTGAGAAAGAAACCGGGGAACCCATTAAAAAAAGATTAAGATTTACCCTCAAAACTCTCGCTGTAATGCTCCATGGCCTCCTGGATGATGCGGATGGCGTCGGCCCGGCCCGTCACGTCCCCGGCCACGGTCTCCTTGCCCTCCAGGGCCTTGTATACCGCGAAGAAGTGGGCCATCTCGTCGAAGATGTGCCCCGGCAGGTCCATCAGGTCCTGGTAGGTGTTGTAGGTGGGGTCGGCGAAGGGGATGGCGATGATCTTCTCGTCCCGGTGGCCGTTGTCCAGCATGGCGATGACCCCGATGGGGTAGCAGCGCACCAGGGTCAGGGGGTCCATGGCCTCCGAGCACAGCACCAGCACGTCCAGGGGGTCGTTGTCGTCGCCGTAGGTCCGGGGGATGAAGCCGTAGTTGGCGGGATAGTGGGTGGAGGTGTGGAGGACCCGGTCCAGAATGATAAGCCCGGTCTCCTTGTCCAGCTCGTACTTCTTCTTGCTCCCCTGGGGGATCTCGATCACGGCAATAAAGTCCTCCGGCGTGATGCGCCTGGGGTCGATGTCGTGCCAAATGTTGGACATAGGGTGCTCTCCTCTCAAAAATCGGTAGTCAACGCTTCCATTATAGCCGTTTTCCGGGCAAAATACAACCGGTCCCGTAGGGCGCGGCGTCCCCGACGCGCCGCCCCCCCGTCCCCAGCCTTCCCCTGGGGGAAGGTGGCGCGCAGCGCCGGATGAGGGGAACGCCGTTCAGACCACGCGCCATCGTATCAGGCGCCGCCCCAAAGACAGTCATAAAACGGGGCGGCCCCGAAGGGCCGCCCCGCGTAACCTCAGAACTGGCAGCGCACGATGCACTTCAAGGTCTGCCCGTCCACCGTGCAGGTGATGTTGGTGGTGCCGCTCCCCACGGCGGTGACGGTGCCGTCGCCGCTGATGGTGGCCACCGACGTGTCCCCGATGGCCCACACCGGGTCGCCGCTGGCCCCGCTGACCTTCATCTTGAAGGTCTCACCGGCCCTGGAAAAGCTGAAATCCTCCCGGTTCAGGCTGGCGTTGCCGGAGGGCGCCGTGGAGGCGGGCGTATTCTCGCCGCCGCCCCCCTTGGTGACGCTGTTGCGCACGGTGCACTCCTTCTTCACGCCCCCCGCCATGGTGGCGGTGATGGTGGCCGAGCCGGTCTTGCTCCCGGCGCTCACCAGGCCGGTGCTGTCCACCGTCACCACCTCGGAATTGCTGCTGGACCAGGTGATCTCCCCGGTGGAACCGGCGGGGGTGAAGGTGACCTTCAGCCGGACAGGCTCCGGGTACTGGTTGTTGATGGTGATGTCGCTCTTGTTCAGGCTGAACCCCATGGCGGTCTGGGTGGAGGGGATCATCGTGGAGGGGTCCGGCGTGGCCGTGACCTCCGGGTCCCCAGTGGGCAGAACGGCGGGGTCGGTGACCGCCGGAGTGGGCTCGGCGGAGGGCGTCACCTGGGCCGTGGGGGTGACCCCCGGCGTCGGCTCCGGCTTCTCGTTGGTCACCAGGGGCATGATCTGGGTGATGACGATCCAAGCGGCCGCGGCGATGACGGCCAGGGACACCACCGTCCCCGCCACCCGCAGGGGCGTCCAGCCCCCGCTGGTGTACCCGCCGCCCCGGCGCTTCTTCCCACCTCCGGCCAGCCGCTTTCCGCCCCCCCTGGTCGCGGGGACGTCCTCGTCCTCCCCCTCCTCGTCAAAGAGGTCGGGTTCTTCATACTCGTCCTCGTCCCGCCGCCGCCGGCTGGGCGGGACGGTCTTTTCGTCGCAGAAGGGGCAGCGCTTATAGGTGATGGAGTAATCCTCGCCGCAGTTGGGGCAGCGAATGACCGTGGAATGGGCGCCGGTGGCGTGTTTGTTCGGCATGATGGGACCCCCTCAGACAGATTATTGTCATATGTATGTCTATACTACATGTTCGGCGGGGAATCGTCAACCGGCAAGACGAAAAATAATTGTTTTGTAACAACTTTATGTCTACCAGTTCTTTCCTTGACGTTTTCGCCCCGCCGGGGCTATAATGAGGGCTACGAGTAAACGCAAAAAAGAAAAGGAGTGTGGGCCGATGAAGGGGGCAATGACCGCCGCGGCAATGCACAAGCAGTACGAGGAAGGGGTTTCCGCCTTCCGGCAGCACATCGCCAACCCCGCCATGCGGCAGAAATTCAACCAGGACGTGGACGAGTTCATGCGCATCTGCGCCCTGGGGGTCTGGAACGCCGACGGGGGCAACGTGACCCCCCAGCACGTGGAATATTATAACGGCATCTACTGCAAGGGCAACTTCGTCCCCTCGGCCCTCTACTGGGAGCTGTGCACCGCCGTCAGCGAGTACCCCGGCTTCCAGGCCCCCGCCTTCTTCCAGAAGATGCGGGAGTACGACAAGGCCTACGGCCAAAAGACCGCCCGCCGCTTCATCGACCTGCTGACCCTGATGCTCCTCCTCTTCGCCGCCGCCGACGGGGCGGTGAGCGACCGGGAGGCGGGCTTCGTCAACCGCTGCGCCGACGTCCTCACCGCCCTGTGCGACGCCGACGGCCTGGCCGGGGACAAGCCCAAGCTGGACGCCGGGGACTTCGTCACCCGGACCGGCGGCTCCCCCGAGGCCGAGGCCGCCTCCCCCGCCCCCACGGCGGAGGCCAAGGCGGAGACCGAGCCCGCCCCGGAGCCGGAGGTCTCCCTGGAGGACCTTCTGGCCGAGCTGGACAGCCTGTGCGGCCTGGACAAGGTCAAAAAGGACGTGAAGAGCCTCATCAATCTGGTGAAGGTCCGCAAACTCCGCCAGGAGCAGGACCTGCCCGTTCCCCCCATGAGCCTGCACCTGGTCTTTATGGGCAACCCCGGCACCGGCAAGACCACCGTGGCCCGGCTGCTGGCCAAGATATACCACGCCATCGGCGTGCTGTCCAAGGGCCAGCTGGTGGAGGTGGACCGCTCCGGCCTGGTGGCCGGCTTCGTGGGCCAGACCGCCATCAAGACCAACGAGGTCATCCAGAAGGCCCTGGGCGGCGTCCTCTTCATCGACGAGGCCTACGCCTTGGCCAACCAGGACAACGCCAACGACTTCGGCAAGGAGGCCATCGAGACCCTGTTGAAGGGCATGGAGGACCACCGGGCCGACCTCATCGTCATCGTGGCCGGGTACACCGAGCTGATGGGGAATTTCATCAACTCCAACCCCGGCCTGGAGAGCCGCTTCAACAAGTATTTCTACTTCGAGGACTATACCGGCGAGCAGCTTCTGTCCATCTTCCAGTCCATGTGCGAGAAAAACGGGTACGCTCTGGAAGAAAAGACGATCGAGCACGCCAAAACGTTTTTCACCGACCTCTACGAGGAGCGGGACGAGAACTTCGGCAACGCCCGGGACGTGCGCAACATCTTCGAGCACGCCGTCTCCCGCCAGTCCGACCGCGTGGCCGCCCTGGACCACCCCACCAAGGAACAGCTCATGGAGCTGACCCTGGAGGACCTGCGTGACCCCGAGGAGGAGGACGAAACGGAAGAAGCGGAGGCCGAACCCTCTGCCCCGCCTGCGGAAGCGGAAGGGCAGAGCTGACCCGCCCCTGCCCCCACATACTCTGGAGCATTTAGAAAAGCTCCCCGCCAGCGGAACTGGCGGGGAGCTTTTTTGGTCCAAAACACGTGAAAGCCTGTGGCTCATTCCAAAGGTGGAAAAGCAGACCGCTTTTATGATATGATACAAATAAATTCCCGTAAGAGAGGAGGAGAACGATTGGCAGACTATGACTTTTGCCGCAGCCTAAGCCCAATGATGTTTCAGAACATGGCCCGTGACATCATCCAGATACGGACTGGACTGACCTTTGAATCCTTCGGCGAAGGGCCAGACGGCGGCGTGGATGGACGCGTGGCAGCCGACTCCGATGGCAAACAGGTGATCCTTCAGGCCAAGCGCTGGGAAAAACTGAACCTTTCCAAACTCAAAAAAGAAAAGGCTAAGATGGACCGCGTGAAACCGGACCGATATATTCTCGTCCTTGCCTGTGCCGTGTCCGAACAACAAAAAGATGTCATTTTTGACCTGTTCTCCCCCTACATCAGATTCAAAGAGGACATCGTATCCGGCGACGATCTGAACAACTATTTAGGGGATAGCAAAGGAACCTATCGGAGCGTCGAGGAAAAGTACAACCAGTTGTGGATACAGAATACAAACGTGCTTCGGCGCGTGCTTGAGGACACCGTGCTGAATGCCATACTGGGTGACTCTGAGCGCAAACTCCGGACTGTTTTGCGGAACGCGGAGCTGTTTGTAGAGACGGCGGTTTACAGGGAGGCCCTGGCGCGGCTGGAGCAAAACCACGTACTCATCCTCTCCGGCCAACCCGGCATGGGAAAAAGCACCACAGCGGAACAGTTGGCGCTCTACTTCTATGCCCAAAAAGGCTACACAAATTTTGTCGCCGTCATCTACCCTGACCAGCTCTCAAAAGCGCAGCGAATCGACGGAAAAAAGGTGATCCTGTTTGACGACTTCTGGGGGAACTTGCTGTCGTACGATCCCTCTGACGGCTATTCCGACAAGGCGCTTTTGTTGGCTATCGAAGAGGCCCTTCGGAGTGAAGACTGTATCCTCATTCTGACAACCCGGGAGTATGTCCTGGAGCATGGACTGAAACGGAACGAGTCCCTGCGCCGACTCATTGAGGCCCACAAATTGGAGTGCAGGCTGAGCTCCTATACCGATGCGGAAAAGATGCAAATTTACTTCGAACACCTGAAACGGAGCAGCCTGACCAGAGACCAGGCGCAGACGATGTTTCACCTCTATCCACAGATCATATACTCGGAAGACTATAATCCGCGGGTACTGGACCACGCGCTGAGCAAAATCCGCCCGGACGAAGCGCCGCAGGCGTGTGCAGGCCACTGCTTGGAGCTGTTGAAACGGCCTGTTCAATTTTGGGAAGAGGTCTTTCAGGGGCTTACCCCGGAGGCGAGGCTTCTGAGTATGCTATGCTATATCCTCCCTCGCCGCATCGAGTACAGATACGCAAAGGAGTCCTACGCCAAAGCCGTGACCGAGCTGAACAGAACAATGGAGTACCAGGGATTTCAGCAAGTAGTGGCGGAGTTGGAAAAGACAGTGCTCTATACCGATGTGGAGGAAAACGTATTGAATCCCGGCGCCGGGCCTGTGTTCATACAGTTTCAAAACCCTTCTGTACAGGACTTTCTCCATACTTACATCGTGGAAAATTTGGGGCAGTTCCAGAAGGGGCTGTCCGCGGGGTGCATCTGCTTCTCCCAGCTTCTGGCACTCCTCAAGCTCTGCCGGGAATGCCGCGACGGCGGCAGTGCGGCGCTGCAGTCGGAGCTGATGGCGCGCGCCATTGGCGCGCTGAGTCACCCGGACCCCGGCCCGGAAATCACCCCAGACACCCGCTTTTTCTCCCTTCTGTTCCTGGACGAGAGCGCGCCGGGCACGCCTATGTGGAAGTACTTTTCTGAATCCCTGCACAGGATGGCGGCTGCCATGGCAAAAGAGCCCAGTACGTTTTATCAGGATGATATCAAGCAGTTTCCCGAGGTGGCAGCCCTGGCTGTGCGGCGCGGTCTGTGGGACGGTCCGCCCGAGGCATTGATGGAGGCATGCATCACCTGTGTCATCAAAAATGGGATGCAGTTGGATGTCCGCGCTTGGTCTGCGGAGATGCCCGTGGTCTGGGCGCAGTATCGCAGGCAGCACAAGGCCCAGATCAAGGACTATCTGAAACGGTACTATCGATATGGACTATGTCTCTCTGCCGCAGAGCAGGATGGCTATCGCTTCAGGCGGCTTCTGAGACAGCTTCGCGAGGATAAGGCGCACCTTGGCATCCATTTTGATAAACCCTTTGGTCAGGAAATCAAGCGATACCAGGAGTGGTTGAAAGCGGAGCGCTCCGTCCGTCAAGCCTTCCCTTATGAGAGCGAAGACGTCACCGGGGCAGACATGGAACAACTCGTTTCTCAATATGAAGAAGAGCTGTTTGGCTCCAATGAGTACCTGCCTTGGGATACGCTTGAGGACGAAATCATGTTCACAGACCACTCCGAAGCGGCCAAAAGACTCGTTATCCAGCTCGTCTCCGAAGAGGACAGCTGGTGCTTGACTGACTTTTTCCACAGCAGGGGCGGTCTGGAGTTCCTCCTGCAGTGGGCGGAAGACGATGCCACGTTTTTTGGCCCCCTCCGAGACATATTGCGGAGCCTCTTTCAATTCCTGCAAAAGAAGCTGACTCACCCCGGGCCGCAGTTGGGCCGGCTTTTCGAGGGTCTGGAGGCGCCAAAAACAGATTGTTTTACCGCGGAGACGTTCAAAAAAGCGGCGGCCGCCTGTGTCAATGGAGACTGTCGTGGACTGCTCGAGAAGATGGAGTCATTGGGCTTGGTCGCTCAACAGGGGCTATGGTACGTGTTTACAAATGAGCGGTTGTCCCTGCTTGCGCTGCTGTATCGGATCTCCAATTTGTCTGAACAGACCCGCCGGGACTGCTATGGTCAGTGGTTCGGCGTCGATTCCGCCCAAGATGCCTGCGTGCAGACTTGGGAGTGTGACTTCGATTTTTACCGCGGACTGGCGGAACTGGACCGCCCCGCCTTTCGTGAATACGGTCTGAAACCGCTTGCGCGCGCCTATTGCGCAGAGATACGCCGGAACAATGACCGGGAGACGGTCCGGGCACTGCTGAAGGATATTGACCTCTCCATTGATGTCGATTCCAATGGTGACCTCAACTGCATGTCTTATCGAGTAAATCGGCTGTGGTCCGCCTTCGAGGCACTGGAGGACGATGGTGTTTCCTATCTCTTCCCCGAGCAATTTACCTCTGAGGAAATAGAATGGATGGACTGTAGCGGAGCTGGCCGTCAGACTGCCCCGGAGCTTCCATACTCCGTCAGTAATCTGCCGGATCAACTCCTGGATGCATTGCACATTACAGAGAAGGTGGTGGCCTTATGGAAAAAGATTCTGGAATTGAGCCGTTGAGAGAACGTCTGATGAACCGGGTAGGGTGTCTCTCTGATTTCCGGGCGTACTCCACGCAGTTAGACAGCTTGGATGAGGCCTTTGACGAGACCATGGAACTCTATGACTGGCTCACCTGGCTGCATGGCGCGGAGGATAAGCGCATAGGGAAGGCGGCTGCTCTTCTGCGGGTCACGGGAGAGGTCATGGAGGAAATCGAAGCGATTGCGGAAGAGGAACTCTACCGCATGCTATTGGAGATTGCAAAACTTCCCGCGGAAAGCCAGCAGGCACTCTTGGGGGTCACGCTGGACGCCGCAGTCCTGACGGAAACGGCCTTCCACGACATGCTGTTCGACATGGAGTATTTCAATGGTCAATCAGAGATGTACGAGGAGTTCCTGCGGGCACTCAAAGATTTTAGTGAGAATTAAGAATAGTCACATAGCAAAGGGTGAGGGGCGCCGCAGAATAAAGATTCTGCGGCGCCCCTCACCCTTTGTTGTTTCTTGATACCCATTCAATACGGCAATATCAGCGCCGACAAATTCCCAAAATCGTTGTCCCCCATGCCGTACAGCCCCTGGTCGTCGGGCCCCACCAGCACCAGGATGGACTCCACGTCCAGATAGGCCATGGTCCCCAGCTTGCTCCGGCACAGGTCCACCACCTCCTGGGCCCAGTCGTTCTCGTACCGGGTCCAGAACCGCTCCTTGGCCTTGTCGTTCATGACCGTCAGGTCGGTGTTGGCGTACTCCTTCTGGAAGTCCGCCGCGCATCCCTCCAGACCGTCCTCCCGGACCTGTAAAAACAGGTCCATGGGCCGCACCCGCACCTCCACGGCGTACCGGGTGTCGTCCAGGGCCACGGCGGGCTGCACAGCGTAGGACGCCTTGGCGCACACGTCCTTCAGCAGCTCCTGCACCGACTCCCTGGTCTCGTCGTTCAGATATTCGTCCCGCAGGTCGAACTGGTAGCAGAACCGCTGGTACTCCTCCTCCAGGGCGTCGTCATAGGCCGCCTGGGCCTCGTCCTCGGTGAGGTCCACCAGCCCCAGGAACACCGCGTCCCAGGTTCCCTTGTAGGTCTCGTCCAGCACGCCCCTGACGTAGCCGGTGGCGTCAAAGGTGGTGACGGTGTCGGCGCAGCCGGCCAGTCCCACGGCCAGCGCCGCCCCGCAGGCCAGGGCGCCCAGCCGCTTCCAACCCCTGCCCCTCACCGGCACAGCTCCGCAATGGCCTGGGTGAAGATCTTGCAGGAGAGGAGCAGGTTGGCGATGGACGCCTGCTCGTTGGCGGCGTGCATCTTGGGGTCGAAGCCGGGGAAATCGCAGCCGAAGGCCACGCCGCCGGGGATGTCGTGGACGTAGGTGCCGCCGCCGATGGCGATGGGCTTGGGGTCCTCCACCCCGGTGTAGTCGGAGTAGCACCGCAGCAGGGTCTTCACCAGGGGGGAGTCCGCCGGGACGCAGTGGACCGTGGTCATGTCCGGGTCGCCAGTGACGGCGATGCCGTGCTTGGCAAAGGACGCCTCGCAGACCTTTTTGCAGTTGTCCTCGTTGGCGCAGATGGGGAAGCGCACGTCGAACTTGGCGGTGAAGCCGGTCTCGGTGAGGGTCATCAGCGCCAGATTCAGGGTCAGAGGGCCGCACTCCTCATCCGCCTGGGCGATGCCCAGGGCCTTGCCGTAGTTGTCGCCGAAGGGGAACAGGGCGTGCATCCCCCGGACGGCCCTGGTGGAGCCGCACTCGTCCAGGGGCAGCCGGTCCAGGACCTCCAGCAGGGCGGCGATGGCGTTGATGCCGTCGTCGGGCCATGCCGCGTGGGCGTTTTTGCCCGCGCAGTGGATGTGACAGCCGTTGGCCGAGGGGTTCACCGTGAACGCCGCGCCGGTGGCCTGGGCCACGGCGTCGCACACGGGCCTGGCCTCGGCCTCAAAGACCCCCAGCACCATGCACTCGGCCTCGGGGGGCACCACGTTCTGGCGGAAGCCGCCGGTGAGCGCCGCCACCCGGCGGGAGGCGGTCTCCTTCTCCCAGGAAGCCCCGAAGTCGGGGTGGTAGTGGCCCTTTTCGATGTTGATGACGGGGAAATCCGCGTCGGGGGTGAAGGCGCAGGGGGCGAAGGGCTCCCTGGCGTAATAGTAGGCGATGTCCTCGCTGCCGCTCTCCTCGTCGGTGCCCAAAATCAGCTTGGCGTTCTTGCTCACGGGCAGCCCCAGGTCCCGGACGGCCTTCATGGCCAGCATGGCACAGGCCACGGGGCCCTTGTCGTCGCTGACCCCCCGTCCGTAGAGCATCCCGTCCTTCTCCACGCAGGTGTAGGGGTCGGTATCCCAGCCCTTGCCCTCGCCCACCACGTCCAGGTGGCACAGGATGTGGAGCTGGGTCTCCTTGTCGTTGAGGTCGGCCAGGCCCACGTAGTGGTCATAGTTTTGGGTGGCGAAGCCCAGCTCGCCGCAGATTTTCAGGGCCTCGTCCAACGCCGCGTCGGGGCCGGGGCCGAAGGGCTTGCCCGGCTGGGCCTCCCCCTTCACGCTCTTGACCCCCACCAGCCGGGAGATGAGCCCCACCAGCTCCCGCTCCCGGGCGGGGTCGCTCCAATAGGCTTCGATTTGGTCTTGATACATCAGGTTTTCCTTCCTTTCATTCCGCCGGCCCGTCGCCGGTGCCCTGGGCGGAGAGCTCGTCCAAATACTTATACACCGTGTACCGGCTCACCCCCAGGCGCTTGGCCACGAAGGGGACCGATTTGCGGTAGGAAAAGGCGTTTTTCTGCTCCATCATCGCCACGATTTTCAGCCGGTCAGTCTTGCCCAGGGCGTCCACCGGCTTGCCCACGGCGGCCAGACAGTCCTCATAGAGGTCGGCCAGGGCGGAGTCGCCCCCCTGCCACAGAGCGGTTTTCAGGTCGGCCTCGGCGCTCATCAGATCCACCAGGATGCGGTTGGCGTAGACCAGGGAGGTGTAGTCGAAGTTGATGCCCAGCGCCAGATTGTAGCCCTCCCCGATGAGGTGGAAGGTGGAGGACTTGATCTGCTGCCCCGCCGGGGTGGTGGCGTACAGATTCACCTGGTCGTTGGTCCGGGCCTCCGGGTCCAGCTCCCGGGCCGTGCCCAGGATGTCCAGGGTGGACCCCACCACCCGTCCGGACACGTGGCCGTTGTAGATGGAGAGGATGGGGTGGGTGGGCACGCCCATGTCGTGGACCAACGTCTCGCAGGAGGAGCCGAACATCTCGGCGATCCCCCTGGCAGCCCGGTCCAGGAACTCAAAGGCTTCGTCACGGGTCATTCCATCACCTGCTTTTTTCTCACAGTCCCTATATTTTACCCGCCAAGCCGCAAAAAAGCAAGGGTTCGGTTCCGAAGAACCGCCCCCTTGCCCGTAGGGCCGCCATACATGGCGGCAGCCCTATCTATCCCACCGCGAACTCGCAGAGCTTTTTCCCCTCGTCGGGCTTGACCTTGATGGAGCGCACCGTGTTCCCCGACGGGACCCGCAGCCGCAGGGTCGCCAGCTCCGGGGCCTTCTCCATGTCCCCCACCACGAAGAGGAGGACCTTCTTCCCCTGGAACTTCAGCCGGGCCAGATAATCCTTCAGGGGCCGCCCCACGTCCCCCAGATAGGTGTTCCCGCCGAAAATCAGATAGTCGTAGTCCATGGGGTCGTAATCCAGCACCGGGGAGGGATAGTTCACCGTCACCGTGTGCCCCGCCTTTGCCAGCCGCCGGGCCAGCTCCCAGGCCATGGCGTGGTTCTTCCCCCGGTTGGAGGGCTGGTAGATGAGCAGGGCCTTCTTGAACCCATAGCCCACCTGCTTCTCCTCCGGCCGCCGCACCAGGTCCCGGCGCTTGAGGGTCCACCACACCAGCAGCCACAGCCCCCCGGCCCCAGCCGCCAGCCCCGCCAAAACAATCCATCCCGCCATACGTCCCCTCCTCTCTTTTCTTTATTATAACATAGCTCCGAATTCAACTCCCTTGATTTTTCATTAAATTTTTGGTAAAACTCTTTTTTCTCTTGACAGTATAACATTGTTACGTTATGCTAAGAGCATAAAACAAAACATTGTTACGTGAGGTGACACCATGGACCTGATTTCCAAGAAGGACCTGCTGGCCGCCACGGGCATCTCCTACGGACAGCTCTACCGCTGGAAGCGGGAGGGGCTGATCCCGGAGGCGTGGTTCATCAAGCGGTCGTCCTACACCGGGCAGGAGACCTTTTTCCCCAGGGAGCAGATTTTGAGCCGGGTGCGCACCATCCTGGACGCCAAGGGACAGTACTCCCTGGAGGAGCTGGCCGCCCTCTTCTCCCCCGAGGGCTCCCAGCGCCAGTGGACCGCCGACGGGCTGGCCCGGTTCCCCCAAATCAGTCCGGCCCTGCTCCCCCTCCTCCCCGCCCTCTGGGGCAAGGAGACGTACACCTTTTTTGACGCGGTGCTGCTGGCCGGGGTGTCCCAGGCCGCCGGAAGCCTGGGCTGGACGGGGGACCGGCTCCGCGCCCTTCTGGCCTGCGCCGTCTCGGCGGCGGGGGCCATGCCCAAGACCACCGACTGCACCCTCGTCATCTTCCAGGCCCTGGACGTGTGCCACGCCGTCCTGACCAAATCCGGCGTCCCCCTGTGGTTCGACGCACAGTGTGACGTACTGGCATCCTGCGACCTGGGGGAGCTTGCCACCCAACTGAAACTGAACGACCGCGCCCAGGTTTGACCGGCGCCGAGGAGGAAATAATATGAGCGATATGTGTATCAACGGCTCCGGCAGCATGGCCGGCGGGGAGTACGACCACGTGACCATCAACGGCGCTGGCCGGTGCGACGGCCTGCTGGCCGCCCAGACCATCCAAGTCAACGGCACCTTCCAGTGCCCCGGCATCCTGAAGTCGGGCAAGCTGGGGGTCAACGGCAACCTCCGCTGCGACGGGGACGCCAAGTCGGACCACCTGCGGGTGGACGGCCGGTTCAAGTGCGGGGGCCGCCTGGCGGCGGGCACGGCCTCCTGCGCCGGGATGCTGGACGTGGACGGCGACGTGCTGGTGGATACCCTGGACGTGAGCGGAAGCCTGCGCCTGGAGGGCGGGGCCAAGCTGGAGGGCAATCAAATCAAGTGCAGCGGCTCCATCAAGACCGGCGGCCATATCTCCGCCGACGAGGTGCGGGTCACCGGCATGGTCACCGCCCGGGAGATCGTGGGCGACCGGGTGGTCATCCATCCGGGCCCCGTCTCCCTCTCCCCCATCCTGCACATGTTTGGCGTGGCCACCTCCAAAGCCGACCTCATCGAGGCCACCACCGTGGAGCTGGAGGGAGTCACGGCCCGGACCGTGAACGGCCAGAACGTCCACATCGGGCCCAACTGCACCATCGAAAACCTGGACTGCTCCGGGGCGCTGTATATCGACCCCAGCTCCACGGTTAAGAATCTGACGGGGCATTATACGCGGTAAGGGGCGGGACGCGGCCCTGCCGGGGGCGTTCCTTTCTCGTTTGAGAAAGGAACCGAAAGAAAACCAG
>UQGJ01000015.1 GCA_900540545.1 uncultured Eubacteriales bacterium | reverse complement strand
GAGTCCCTCCGGGGGGTCCCCTTTCTCGTTTGAGAAAGGGGACGGAAAGAAAACCAGGGCTCCGGCCCTGGCCCCGTGGGGCGGCGCCAACGGTGGTATGGCAATCGAAACCGGCTTGTGCTGACCAGTCTGCCTTTCCGCCCCCGCCCCGGCCGTTACGGCCTAGCCCGCAACCGTTCACCCCCCGTGCGCTGGCGCGGCGCGCCTAGCATGGCGATTCCCGGCAAGGCTGGTGCGTGCTCTGTGGGGCGCGCCAACCGCACCGCCCCCGTAGGGGCGGCCCTTGCGGCCGCCCGCCCCCCTGTCATTGTGAGCCAGTTCTCAAACTGGCGCGGCAATCCGCATACCCCGTCTCCACCGTAGGGGGCGGCGTCCCCGACGCCCCGTTCCGGCTCCCAACGGGCGCAACGCCAATTCAAAAATACTTTAACCAATGGCGGCCCGTTTGCACCAATTAAAACGCAACTACTTACAAGTTTTGCCCGGCTCTTACACGAGGGGCGATAGCCGGAGTCGTTCGACTGCCAGACCAATCCGAGCTGCAACAGCTCTCAAGTCTTTCTAACCACCATAACCCGTACCGCCGCCCACCCGTTCCCCGGGGTCCAGGGGGCGGCGGATAGGGCCACAGCGTGGCCCGTGCCGCCCCCTGGTTTTCTTTCGGTTCCTTTCTCAAACGAGAAAGGAACGCCCCCGGCAGGGGACGCCCCTGCTCATATCAAATCAAACTACATAAGGAGGATACCATCATGTCCCAATACAACCCCCTCACCCCCGAGCTCATCGCCCAGCTCCAATCCATTGCCCCCGGCCGGGTCTACGTGGGTGCCGACGTGAACGAGGACTACTCCAAGGACGAGATGCCCATCTACGGCACCCGGATGCCCGACGTGGCCGTGGACGCCCTCACCACCGAGGAGATTTCCGCCGTCATGAAGCTGTGCAACGAAAACCGCATCCCCGTCACCTGCCGGGGCGCGGGCACCGGCCTGGCCGGCGGCTGTACCCCCATCGCCGGGGGCGTGGTCATCTGCACCATGAAGATGAAGAAGATTTTGTCCTACGACACCGACAACTTCACCGTCACCGTCCAGCCCGGCGTCCTCCTAAACGACCTGGCCGAGGACGCCCTGAAGCAGGGCCTGCTCTATCCCCCCGACCCCGGCGAGAAGTTCGCCACCCTGGGCGGCAACGTGTCCACCAACGCGGGCGGAATGCGGGCGGTGAAGTACGGCGCCACCCGTGACTACGTCCGCTCCATGACCGTGGTCCTCCCCTCCGGCGAGGTGGTGAAGTTCGGCTCCGCCGTGTCCAAGACCTCCTCCGGCTACTCTCTGCTGAACCTGATGATCGGCTCCGAGGGCACCCTGGGCATCATCACCGAGCTGACCCTGAAGCTCATCCCCGCCCCCAAGGTCACGGTGAGCCTTATCGTCCCCTACGAGGACCTCCCCGCCGCCATCGCCACCGTGCCCAGCTTCAAGAAGGCCCACATGAACCCCCAGGCCCTGGAGTTCTTTGAGCGGGAGATTTTGATCTCCTCCGAGGAGTACCTGGGCAAGGCCGTGTTCCCCCGGAATATCGGCGGCACCGACGTGGGGGCCTACCTGCTGGTGACCTTCGACGGCGAGACCCAGGACGAGATCGACGCCCTGGTGGAGAAGGCCGCCGACCTGGTGCTGGAGGCCGGGGCGCTGGACGTGCTGGTGGCCGACACCCCCGCCAAGATGAAGGACGCCTGGGCCGCCCGCTCCTCCTTCCTGGAGGGCATCGAGGAGCAGACCAAGCTGCTGGACGAGTGCGATGTGGTGGTCCCCACCAGCCGCATCGCCGACTTCGTGGGCTACGTCAAGTCCATCGAGCCGGAGTTCGGCTTCGCTGTGAAGAGCTTTGGCCACGCCGGCGACGGCAACCTGCACATCTACACCTGCGCCAACGACATGGACCTGGCCGACTTCAAGGCCCAGGTGGACGACTTTATGACCAAGATCTACGACAAGGCCACCGAGATGGGCGGTCTGGTCTCCGGCGAGCACGGCATCGGCATGGGCAAGGTGGACTACCTGGCCCGCAGCGTGGGCCAGACCAACATGAAGCTCATGGAGGAGATCAAGAAGGTCTTTGACCCCAATCTCATCCTCAACCCCGGCAAGGTGTGCTACAAGCTGTAAGGGAATCCAGTCGAACGAAAGGGGAAGGGCCGGCGAATGCCGGCCCTTCCCCTTTCCTATGCGCGTTTTTACCAGAACCCGCCGCCGGGCAAAAGAAAAAATATACTGTTTGCCTAACAAACTATTTACACAGCTTTCTTTCTCTGCTACAATAAACTAAAAATAGTTGAATTATCAAGCGATTCTACTCTTTTCTACCGGCGGCAAGCCTTCCAATCCCGATTTTATTTTGTTTGGCTTCCATTCAATCTTCCGAAAGATGAGGTGCGGATCATGGAATCGAACCGGTCCAACGCAAGGCGGTGGGTCTATCTGGCCCTTGGCACACTGACCATGCTGATGATGGGCGTCATCTACGCGTGGTCCATCCTGAAGGCCCCCCTGGGGGCCACCTTCGGCTGGGACGACGTGGAGCTGTCCATGAACTACACCGCCACCTTCTCCTTCTTCTGCGTGGGCAGCATCCTGGGCAGCCAACTCACCCGGCGCATCGGCCTGCGCATCACCCTGCTCTTTTCCGGCGCGCTCATCGGCGCGGGCTACCTGCTCACCTCCATTATGACCTCCTCCAACGTGCTGGTGCTCTACATCTTTTATGGCGCCCTGGTGGGCATGGGCACCGGCATGGCCTACAACACCACCCTGTCGGCGGTGAACGAGTGGTTCCCGGACAAGCGGGGCACCTGCTCCGGCATCCTGATGATGGGCTTCGGCTTCAGCACCCTGCTGCTGGGCAACATCATCGCCGCCCTGTTTGAAGTCCCCGGCCTGGGCTGGCAGTGGACCTACCGGCTGATGGGCCTGTGCACCTTCGCCGTGCTGGTCCTCTGCGCCTTCATCTTCCGGCAGCCCACCCCGGCGGACGGCCTGCCCGCCCCGGTCCGCTTCATCCAGGAGGCCGAGGACGCCACCCCCCGCAAGACCGATTACACCCCCATGGAGATGCTCCGCACCCCCTCCTTCTGGACCCTGTACGTCTACGGCGTGCTCATCGGCTCCGTGGGCGGGGCCGTGTTCAGCTTCGCCCGGGACCTGGCCCTGTCCCTGGGGGCCACGGCGGCCCTGGCCACCGCCCTGGTGGGCGTCCTCTCCGCGGGCAACGGTCTCAGCCGCATCTTCGTGGGCCTGCTCTTCGACCGGCTGGGCAGCCGCCGCACCATCTTCCTGGGCAGCCTCACGGTACTCATCTCCCCCGCCCTCATGCTGCTGGCCATATTCACCCACTCCCTGCCCATCGGCATCCTGGGTCTGGTCATCACGGGCCTGGCCTATGGCTACGGCCCCGTCATGGGTTCGGCCGTCATGGGGGATTTTTACGGCACCAAGAACTTCTCCACCAATTACAGCATCAACAACACCAAAGCCATGCTCACTTCCTTCGCCGCCCCCATGGCCAGCGCCCTCTACGAGGCGGCGGGTACCTATGCCGCGCCGTTCACGGTGCTGCTGTGCTTCGCGGCGGTGGCGTTTGTGCTGAACTTCTTCATCAAGCGGGCATAAAATTCAGATGATAAAAGGCCATCCCAAATTTGGGATGGCCTTTTTGCGTCGGGGCGGCGGCCTCCGGCGGGTCCCCTTTCTTCTCGAAGAAAGGGGACGGAAAGAAGGCAGAGGGTACGTCCGGGCGGCGGTACGTTTTATGGGGGCTGGCAAAACTTGTGAGCCGTTGCAGCTCGTATTGGTCTGGTGCCCGAACGACTCCGGCTGCCGCCCCTCGGCATATGACCTGGCAAGACCTGATAGTAGTTGCTTTTTACTCGGTGCAACCAAGCCGCCACCAGTCTCTGGGTGTTTGAATCGGCCCTCCGCCCATTGTCAGTCTGCACGGGCGGCCGCCCCTGTCATTGCGAACCAGTCCTCAGACTGGTGCGGCAATCCGTTCCTCCCGTCCCGCCCGCGGCGTCATTCTGCATTCCTGCATTCTGCATTATCCTAATTCCCGCAGCAGCAGCTCCCGCCGCAGTCCCCCGCAACCTTCCCCAGCACCTCGTCCAGGTCCAGCGTCGTGGAGCCGTCCTCCAGGACGAAGCAGGGGATGCCGATGCCCCCGGCGGCCCGGATGCCGGCGTACAGCGGGTTGTTGTCCCGCTGGGCCAGATAGGCCTTCAGGTCCGGCAGGCTGGAGGACAGATTCTTGAACTCCATGCTCACCTTCCGCTCCGAGAGCTTGTTCAGGGCGTACAGGGTATCCGGGCAAAGGTGGCTTCCAATCACAGTGACTTTCATTCTCGTTTCCCTCCGTATTATCATTTAATTGGTTTACAGGGCCTTCACGGCCGCTTCCAGCTGCTTCATGGCCCGCTCCAGTACGCTGCGGGGACAGGCGGCGTTGAGCCGCATGAACCCGGTCAGGCTCCGGCCGAAGGAGCAGCCGTCGTTGAACCCCAGCCCGGCCTTCTGGATCATAAAGTCGTGGAGCTCGCCGTTGTTCATCCCCAGCGCCCGGCAATCCAGCCACATGAGGTAGGTGGCGTCGGGGGCGTAGGTCTTGATTTGGGGGATGTGCTTGGCGCAGTAGTCCACCACGAAGTCGAAGTTCCCGCTCAGATAGGGCAGCAGCTGCTCCAGCCACTCCTCGCCGCCGGTGAAGGCCGCCTCCATGGCCGTCAGGGAGAAGGCGTTGTTCCGGTGGATGTCCATGTTCATCCAGAACCGGTCAAAGACCTCCTTCTTGTGGGCGTCGGGGAAGACCACCGTGGACGCCTGCAGCCCCGCCAGGTTGAAGGTCTTGGTGCCGGAGATGCCGGTAATGACCTCCCCGGCGATCTCCGGGGACAGGGCGGCCAGGGGGGTGTGCTTCTTGCCGTGGAAAATCAGGTCGGAGTGGATCTCGTCGGAGAAGATCAGCACGTGGTGCTTCCGGCACAGCTCGGCCATCCGCCGCAGCTCGTCAGGGGTCCAGACGATGCCAAGGGGGTTGTGGGGGTTGCACAGCAGGAAGAGGTCCACCTGGGCCAGCTTGGCCTCAAAGTCGGCCCAATCCATCTCCCACCGGCCGTCCTTCTCCACGAAGGGGTTCTCCACCACCCTGCGGCCCCAGGCCTCGGTCATGTCGTAGAACTCGGAGTACACGGGGGTCTGGATGAGGACGGCGCCCCCCTCGGGGGTAAAGAGCTTCACGGCGGCGCTGAGGCTCTGGACCACGCCCAAGCTGAAGCTCATCAGGCTCTGGTCGATGTCCCAGCCGTTGCGGCGCTTCTGCCAGCTCCGAATGGCCTCGAAGTAGCTGTCGGGCCGGGCGGTGTAGCCCCAAAGCCCCTCCTCAGCCCGGGCCTTCAGGGCGTCGATGATGGGCTGGGCGGTGCGGAAGTCCATGTCGGCGATCCACAGGGGGATGACGTCGGCGGTGCCGAACTTCTTGACCCGCTCATCATACTTGGCGGAGCGGTTCCCGGCGCGGTCCACGATTTGGTCAAAATCATATTTCATGGCGGTCGTTTCCTTTCTATCTTTGGGTTGGTGGCCTTATATATTGCAACTACCGTGCCAACTTTTTGCCTCCGGCGGCGTCGTCGCAAAGTCCATTCCGCTGCGTCCGGCTGCGCCGGACATCCGCTTCATTCCCTTGCTCCTCCGCTCCCCGGCGGGCCTGAACGGCGGCCCGCCGGGGCCCCCTAATCTTACGCAGTCGGGCGTTTTTGAATGAGCGTAATGCCCATTGCCCGTCAGCACGGGCGGCCGCAAAGGCCGCCCGCCCCCCGTCATTGCGAACTGGGCTGCGTAGCAGCGGGCCGGAGGGCACCACGCGACCAACGGGAGCGGGGCCCCGCAGGCTGGTGCGGCAATCCGCCTTCCCCTGTCCTATCTGTGGGGACCGCCGCCCTCGGCAGCCCTACCCCCGTCCCGCCCCGTGGGCGTCATTCTGCATTCTGCATTCCTGCATTCTGCATTATCCCCGTCCCGCCCGCAGGCGAAATTATCAATTGTCAATTATCCATTCTCAATTCACTCTTCATTGATATTTGGTCAATCAGGTCAAACAATCACTCCATTTGACCACTTTCCATCCTTCTCCTCCCCTCCAGCGTCAGCCTGCTGCCCCCTCTTCCCTTTCCCACCTTGACCAGTCCCTTCCCGGCCAACTCGGCCAGCAGGTCCCGGACCTCCTTTTGGGACAGGGGGATGTGCTCTTCCCGAGCCTTTTGCAGCAGCTTTTCCCGGCCCACGGAGACCCCTTCCTCCGACGCCTGATAGAGCTGTTCCAGCACGAACCAGGCCGCCCCGGACGCCCCCCGGTCCTCCGCCCCGGCGGGCCCGGACCGGGGCCGTCCCCCGTGGAGTACCGTGGGGGGCAGGTCGTCCAGGGTGATGGGGTCGTGCCCCGTAAAGATGAAGTATTCCACCACGTTGCGCAGCTCCCGGATGTTCCCCGGCCAGTCATAGCCCTTCAAAAAGTCCCGCACCGGCCCGGACAGGCGGAAGGTCCCCCCCAGCTCCGCCCGGAAATGCTCCAGCAGCAGGAACACGTCGTCCCCCCGCCGGGACAGGGGCGGGATGGCCACCGGCAGGGTGTTCAGCCGGTAGTAGAGGTCCTTCCGAAAGGTCCCCTCCTCCACCAGCCCCTCCAAGGACTCATTGGTGGCGGCCACGATGCGCACGTCCACGCTGATGATGCGGTTGCCCCCCACCCGCATGACCTCCCGCTCCTGGAGGACCCGCAGCAGCTTCACCTGGAGGGCCGGGGACATGCCCTCCACCTCGTCCAGAAAGAGGGTCCCCCGGTGGGAGAACTCAAACAGGCCGGGCTTGCCCCCCTTCTTGGCCCCGGTGAAGGCCCCCTCCTCGTAGCCGAACAGCTCGCTCTCCAGCAGATTTTCCGGGAAGGCGGCCACGTTGATGGCGACAAAGGGCCCCTCCCGCCGCCGGGAGGCCCGGTGGACGGCGTGGGCGAACAGCTCCTTGCCCGTGCCCGTCTCCCCGATGAGGAGCACCGGGCTCTCGCTGCGGGCCATCCGCTCCAGGACCTCCTTGGTCCGCAAAATGGCCTCCGACTCCCCCACCACGTCCTCAAAGCCGTACTTGGCGTAGTGGCCCTTGCGGAAGAGCTGGCTGCGCAGCTCGCTCTGCCGGGCCTCCACCTCGTTGAACTTCTGGAGGATGGCGAAGGCCCCGATGCACGCCTCCTGCCGCATCACCGGCACCACCGTCACGCTGACGTTGACGCCGTTGACCCGGACCACTCGGGCGGGCACCCGCTCCTTCTCCCGCAGGCATTGGCCGAAGGGCACGTAGGGGAAGACCTTCTCCCCCGGCTTTCCCATGACCAGCGGGGCGCTGGCCCGGGTGATCTCCTCCGCCCGGCTGTTGCAGGCGAAGACCTCCCCCTTCTCGTTGACGCCCACCACCCCGTCCTCCAGGCTCTCCATCAGGATGTGGAACTGGCTCTCCAGCCGGACCGACCGGGCGAACATCTGGTCAAAGCTGTAATTGCTGGTGGCGATGGAGCGGAAATAGTCCTGGAAGGGGGCCGTCTCCAGCAGCCGTTCCAGCCCCAGGCGGAGGGCGATCTCGATCATCATGCCGGAGGTGCAGGCCCGCTGGCCCAGGTCGATGACGGTCTCCACCCCCTGGGGCACGTAGCGCAGCTCATCCGGGGTCACGGCCACGGGCACCGGCTCCTCCAGCCTGGCCCCCGGATAGAAGGGCATCCAGTGGACGTGGGTGATGCCGAACTGCTCCAGCTGGGCGATGGCCTCCCGGGCCATGGTCTCGGTCATGTTGACGAACAGCACCTTGCTCCCCGCCGGGATCTCCTTCAGCTTCTGCAGGTCGCTCCACCGGAAGGACGCCTCCACCGCCATGGTCTGGGCGTCCATGGGCACGTGCCGGGCCAGCTCCTCCGCCGAGCCGTAGGCGTCGGTGGAGGCCACGAACAGGTCCGCCCGGTCCAGCACCCCCATGGCCGAGCCGTCCATGACGGAAAAGACCGCCACCTCCGCCACGTCCCCGAACAGCCCCCGGATGTCCCGCCCGTAGGATTCCCCCGCCCTGGGGTCCAGGGCGATGACCGAAATTTTCTTCTTCTCCACAGCCGCGTCCCTCCAAATTGGTCATTGACCATTTTATAAAACCAATTTAACAGATTTTCCGTCCAGGTTCAACCTGTTTTTCCCCGGTTTCGACTTGGCACGTCCCTTGCTTGATATTCAGAGCACCCAGCCATCCCCCGGAGGAAGGTGCCCCAGTGCGCACACTGGGGCGGATGAGGGGAACGCCCCCTCGCCGCCCGTTCTATTTCAGATAGGAGGAACCATCATGCTGAATAAAGAAGAACTGCTGACCCTGCTCCACCAGGAGGTGGTGCCCGCCCTGGGCTGTACCGAGCCGGTCTGCGTGGCCCTGGCCGCCGCCGACGCCCACCGGGCCATCGGCGGCGACATCGTCTCCATCAAAATGGAGGTCAACCCCGGCATCTATAAAAATGGCATGAGCGTGGGCATCCCCGGCTTCGACCGGGTGGGCCTGAAATACGCCGCCGCCCTGGGGGCCTGCCTGTCCAACCCGGAGAAGGGCCTCCAGCTTCTGGAGGACATCGACCAGTCTGTGGGGGCCGCCGCCGTCAAGCTGGTGGAGGACCGCCACGTCATCGTGATGATCAAGCACGACGAAGCCCAGCTCTACGCCCGGGCCGAGGTCATCACCACCGCCGGCATCGGCATCAGCGAGATTCGCAACACCCACTCCAACATCGTCTTCACCAAGCGCAACAACGAAGTCCTGGTGGACAAGCCCTTCTCCACCGGCGGTCAGGATGAGCTCCACGCCAAGCTCCAGCCCATGACGGTGGCCGAGCTCCGCGCCCTGGTGGACGCCTGCGGCGAGGACGAGCTGGCCTTCCTGCTGGAGGGCGTGGACATGAACGAGACCCTGGCCGACTACGGCCTGGACCACGACCTGGGCATTGGCCTGGCCGGGGCCCTCCGGGGCCAGCTCAACCCCGACGCCCTGGGCGACAGCCTCATCAGCCGCACCATGGTCCGGGTGGCCAGCAGTGCCGAGGGGCGCATGTCCGGCTGCCCCTACGCCGTCATGTCCAGCGCGGGCAGCGGCAACCACGGCATCACCGCCATCATCCCCGTGGCCGAGCTGGCCCGGCACCTGGGCTCCAGCCGGGAACAGCTGGTCAAGGCCCTGGCCTTCTCCCACGCCCTGAACGTCTATATCAAGCTCTACACCGGCAAGCTCTCCGCCACCTGCGGCTGCGGCGTGTCTGCGGCCACCGCCGCGGCGGCGGCCATGGTGTGGCTCCTGGGGGGCGGGGACGCGGAAATCGGCAGCGCCATCGTCAACATGAGCGGCAACCTCACTGGCATGATCTGCGACGGCGGCAAGATCGGCTGCGCCCTGAAACTGGCCACCGCCACCAACGCGGCCATGATGTGCGCCAATCTGGCCGTGTCTGGCGTGACGCTCCAGGCCACCGACGGCATCTGCGCCGCCACCCCGGAGCAGGCCATCCGCAACATGGGCCGGGTCAGCGTCCCCGGCATGCTGGAGACCGACCGGACGATTCTGGACATTATGATGGATAAGGACCAGCGCATCTAACTGGAGGCGGCGGCCTCCGGCGGGTTCCCTTTCTGGTTTCAGAAAGGGAACCGAAAGAAAACCAGGGGTACGTCCTGGCGGCGGTACGGTTCTCGATGGATGGCAAGACCAGAAAGCCGTTACAGCTCGTATCGGTCTGGCGCCGGAACTACTCCGGCTATCGCCCCTCGGCATATGACCCGGCATAACTTGTGAGTAGTTGCGTTTTACTTGGTGCAAACAGGCCACCATTGGTTAAAGCGTTTTTGAATCGGCCCTCCGCCCATTGCCAATCTGCACGGGCCGCCACAGAGGGCGGCCCCTACAACTGACCTTCGGCTTCCGCCGTAGGGGCGGCTCTTGCGGCCGCCCAGCTCCCGTCTCCCGTCCCTGTCATTGCGAACCAGTCCGCAGACTGGTGTGGCAATCCGCATCCCCCGTTCCCTCAAACATGTGGGGCGGGACGACCTCGGCCCGCCATGCGCCAGCCACCCCACACGCCCCCGTAGGGGCGGCCCTTGCGGCCGCCCGCCGTCCCTATACCCGCCTTGCCGGGCATCACCAAGGTAGGCGTGCGCCGCGCCAGCGCATGGGGGTGAACAACCGCGTGATAGGCCGTAACGGCCGGGGCAGAAGCGGAAAGGCCGACTCGTCCCCTCAAGCCGGTTTCAACCTCGCGCCCCCGTTTGCGCCACCCCTGGGTCTAGGGCCGAAGCCCTGGTTTTCTTGACCTCCTCTTTCTCAAATGAGAAAGAGGACCCCCGCCGGAGGCGACGCCCCCGGAGGGGGCCCCTCCTACTTCAACATCTGCTTCTTGATTTTCCCCGTGGCCGTCCTGGGAAACTCGGTGACGAACTCCACAATGGTGGGTACCTTGAACTTGGCCAGCCGGGCTGCGCAGTAATCCATGACCTCCTGGGCGGTCAATATCTCCCCGGCCACCGGCTGGACGATGGCCTTCACGGCCTCGTCCCGGATGGGGTCCGGGACCCCCACCACGGCGGCGTCGGCGATTTTGGGGTGGGAGGTGAGGACGCACTCCACCTCCAGGCTGCTCACGTTCTCCCCGGAGCGCTTGATCATGTTGCCCCAGCGGTCCACAAAGTAGAGGTAGCCGTCGGCGTCCAGGTAGCCCCGGTCGCCGGAGTGGAGCCAGCCGTCGGCGTCCAGGAGCTGGGCGGTGGCCTCCGGGTCCCGGTAGTAGCCGGACACGATGCTCCGCCCCGGCACGCCGTGGACGCAGATCTCCCCCAGCTCTCCCGGCGGGACCTCCTCCCCCTGGCAGTCGATGATTTTGATCTCATAGGACAGGGCCGCCCGGCCCACCGAGGGCCAGCGCTTGTCCCCAAACAGGGGAGCGCAGGTCACGCCGGACACTGTCTCGGTCATGCCGTAGGAGTTCAGCAGCTTCACCCGGAACCGGGTCTCGAACCGCTCCTTCTCCTCGTCGCTGAGGCCCATGGAGAAGTAGATCTGTTTCAGGCTGTGGTCCCGCTCCCAGGGCTGGACGGGCTGGAGCATCATGGTGCGGTTCATGATGGACATGGTGTCGGTGAAGTTGGCCTTGTAGCGGCAGACCTGGCCCCAGAACCGGCGGGCGCTGTAATGCTCCACCATGATGAGGGTGGAACCGGTGCAGATACAGGGCATGGCCGCCATCTCCTGGAAGTCCATGTGGTAGCAGGGCATACAGCTCAAAAACCGGTCCCCCTCGTCCATGCCCATCTGCTGGACGTGGACCAGCCCGCCGTAGACCACGTTGCAGTGGGTGTAGACGGCCCCCTTGGGGTGGCTTGTGGTGCCGGAGGTGAACAGGATGACCGCCATGTCCTCCCCGGATACCGGGCGGTCCTCCCCCAGCTCGGCGCTCTGGCGGGCCATCCCCTCCTCCAGGGAGAGGACCCCCGGCGCGTCGCTGACGCCGCCGGTGAGGAGGATGGTCTCCAGCCCCAGCTCCTGCCGGTGCTCCAGGTACATGTCCAGGATGTCCGGCTCCACGATGATGCGCCGGACGCCGCAGGTGGTGAGGGCGTGGGTGCTCTCGTACAGGCGGTAGTGCTCGTTCAGGGGCACGGACACCGCGCCGATTTGGGCCAGAGCCAGCCAGCAGACCAGATATTCCGGCCGGTTGTGCAGGTGCAGGGCCACCAGCTCCCCCGGCGCCACGCCCAGCTCCAGGAAGTAGTTGGCGCACCGCTTCACCAGGGCGTCGAACTGGGCGTAGGTCCAGGCGCTCCACTGGTCCTGGCGGGTGACATATTCCAAAAAGGTGTTCCCGGCGTAGCACCGTACGGTCTCGTCCCACTGGCTGCGCAGGGTACGGCTGCCCACAATGTCTGTCATACTCTTTCTCTCGCTCCTTCAAAAAGGACCATACAATAGGGATTCAGGTGGCAAAGCGGATGCTTTGCCACCTGAATTTTTATTTCTATGGAAACAGAACGTTTTTTAGGAGAGCTTCTCGATGAGGGCGGGGACCACCTTGTACAGGTCGCCCACCACGCCGAAGTCGGCGTTCTTGAAGATGGGGGCGTCCTTGTCCTTGTTGATGGCCACAATGACCCGGGATTTGTTGATGCCCGCGATGTGCTGGACCTGGCCGGACACGCCGATGGACATGCACAGCTCGGGCTTGACCTGCACGCCGGTGACGCCCATGTAGACCGCCTTGGGCAGCCACTTGTTGTTCTCGGCCACGGGGCGGGAGCAGCCCACCTCGGCCTCCAGGGTAGAGGCCAACTTGCGCATCATCTCCAGGTCCTCCTCGGCGGCCAGACCGCGGCCCACGTCCACAATGCGCTTGGCCACCGCCAGATTCACGGCGGTCTCGGTCTTTTCGTTGCGGGCCACCCGCTTCAGGGTCCCCTCGGGCCCGCCGGAAATGGCGGTAATGTCGGTGGTGGCGGGCAGGGCGGCCACGTCGCCGAACACCCCGCCGTTCATGGTAATCACGGCGTAGGGGGTGGTGAAGGCCACGCTGCTCTGGGCGGTGCCGCCGTAGACCATGCGGTGGCAGACCACCCCGTCGCCCTCGGCGGTGAGCTCGCTGACGGTGGTGAGGACGGCGCAGTCCAGATAGACGCCCAGCTTACCGGCCAGGCAGCGGCCCCGGATGCTGTTGTGCAGCACCACGAAGGCGCCGGAGACCTTCTTGACCTCGGCCGCGATGGCCTTGGCGTAATCCTCGGGGGCGCCGTCGGCGCTCACGGGGCAGTAGATGAGCTTGTCCGCGCCGCAGGAGGCGGCCTCCTTGGCGAGAGCCTCATCGCCGAACATGACGGCGGTGACGGACGCGGCCAGGGGCTTCATGCCCCCGCACAGCTCGGCCAGAGCCGAGGTCTGGTCGCTGATGACAAAAACAGACTGAATAGCCATATGTATCGTACCTCCTTCTTAGAGCACTTCTTTTTTCAGGAACTGCACCAGGGCGTCCACGGCCTCGTCGCCGTCGCCCTCCACGATCTGCATCCGGCGCTCCTGCTGCTCGGGGGCCAGCTGGGAGATGGTCTTGGTGGAGGGGGCCGCGGCGGACAGGTCGGGGGTCAGCTCATTGACGGGCTTCTTGCCGGCCTTCATGATCTCCCGCATGGCGGGCACGCCGGGGACGTTGATCTCGGAGGAGACGGTGAGGACGGCGGGGGTGGGGACCTCCAGGACCTCCACCTCGTTCTCCAGGGTCCGCTCCACCTCCAGCACATCGCCCTTGGCGGTGATGCCGGTGACGTTGTTCACGCTGGGCAGGTCCAGCAGAGCGCCCACCTGCACGCCCACCTCCTGGGCGTACACGTCGGAGGAGCCCATGCCGCACAGCACCACGTCGAACTCCGCCCCCTTCAGGGCGGCGGCGATGGCCTTGGCGGTCTCCAGGGAGTCGGCGAAGGCGTGGGCGTCGTCGATGACCACGCTCATGTCGTCGGGACCCCGGGAGAGGATGTCCTTGCGGATCTTGGACTGGCCCAGGGCGGCGGCGGAGCCCACGCTGAGGGCGGTCATGGTCCCGCTGGTCTCGGCGGCCAGCTTCTTGCCCTCCTCCAGGGCGTTCAGGTCATACTGGCTGATTTTCCAGGAGGCGTTCTCCATGGACAGCTCGCGGCTGGGCAGCACCTGGATCTCTTCCTCGTTGGGGACGACCTTGCAACATGCGATGATTTTCATTGTACCACCTGCTTTTTTTGATTTTTTGGTCCGTATTCCAAAAGGCCGGACGGCAGGGAAAAAATCGGCCATCCGTTGCCATTCCAGACGAAGTCAGGCCCTTACAGCGCCAGGGCTTCCGTGCAATTTGCACAATTTTGGAACGCATACTTTGGCGTTCTAATGTTTGACATCCAAACATTATCGCTGTTATAATGACAGCAGATTCGATCCCCGGTTCTTGATAGCCCTATTTTATAGGCAATCCCTTGTTTCTGTCAATAGTGACTGTATAATTATTTCGCTGAACGGGTTCACTTTGTTAAAACTGCCAAAGAAATGTGGGTGAAATTTGGTGACTGTCCCGGTTGACCCCGCATTTTTCCCTCCTGATGAATTGTTTGGAGGCCATACATTATTTTACCATCCGCGCAAAGAAAGGAGATGCCGCCGGCATGAAGCCCCTCACTTCGCTGAAGGTCCTCGATCTCACCCAGGGCAACCCCTATATCGGCAGTATGTTTGCCGACTACGGCGCAGAAGTCATCCACGTGGAACTCCCCGAGGGCGACCCCATCCGCCGCCGGGGCGCCCGGCCCGGACAGGCCGAGGGCCCCTACCAGGCGTTCTACCACCGGAACAAAAAGAGCGTGGTGGTGGAGTTCCACACCCCCGAGGGCCAGGAACTGGTCCGCCGCATGGCCGCCAAGGTGGACCTGTTCGTGGTCAACGCCGCCGAGGCCCGTCTGGCCGGGCTGGGCCTGGGCTACGCCGACCTGAAGGCGGTCAACCCCAAGCTGGTCTACGGCGTCCTCACCCCCTTCGGGGAGGAGGGCCCCTGGAAGGACCTGCCGGACTACGACCTGCTGGTCATGGCCCGCACCGGCCTGCTGGACAAGACCGGCCTGCCGGAGAAGCCTACCCGCATCGGCTCCCCCCTCTCCTATTATTACGGCTCCTGGCACCTCACCGCCGGGATGATGGCCGCCTACCTGGACGCCCAAAAGACCGGCGAGGGCCGGAAGGTCTCCGTCTCCTGCTGGCAGGCCATCTGCTCCATCGACGACACCTACGTCCAGGGCCTCCAGGGCCTGAACACCCTGCCCAAGCGCATCGGCAACGGCTTCCCCACCACCAACCCCACCGACACCTTCCGCTGCAAGGACGGCTGGTTCGCCCTGAGCATCGGCAGCGACGCCCAGTGGCTGGCCTTCGCCGAGGGGGCCGGGCGGCCCGACTGGGGCGAGGGCACCGTCTACGCCCACGACCCCGACCGCTCCATGAAGCACTACTTCGGCGACCTGGACCAGCAGCTCCGGGATTACTTCCTCACCATCACCATCGAGGAGGCCGACATGATCTGCCGGGGCGCCATGGTCCCCGGCGGCCCCTGCAACACCGTGCGGGAACTGATGACCGACGAGCAGGTGGCGGCCCGCCGCATGATCCTGGAGGTGGACGACCCGGTGCTGGGCAAGACCAAGCAGCTGGGCAAGCCCGCCAAGTTCCTGCGGGACGACGCCGACGACGACAGCGTCTCCCCCGCCCCCGCCCTGGGCGCAGACACCGCCGCGGTGCTGGCCCAGCTGGGCATCGGCTGAAAGGAGCGTGACGACACATGAGTAACAGACTTCCCCTGGAGGGCCTGAAGGTCCTGGATTTCACCATCGCCCTGGCCGGCCCCTTCACCGCCTGGCAACTGGCCGACATGGGGGCCGAGGTGTGGAAGATCGAGCGGTTCGGCGGCGGCGACCAGTGCCGGGCCTGGGACCCCTTCCTCAACGACCTGGGCACCATGTTCGTGTCCTATAATAAAAATAAGAAGAGCGTGGAGATGAACCTCTCCGCCCCAGAGGGCAAGGCCGCCATCTACGAGATGGCCAAGCAGGCCGACGTGGTCATCGAGAACTTCAAAAGCGGCTCCATCGACCGCCTGGGCCTGGGCTACGAGAAGCTGAAGGAGATCAACCCCAAGCTGGTCTTTATCTCGGTCAGCGGCTTCGGCGCCTCCGGCCCCCTGATGAAATACCCCTGCTACGACGCCATCGCCGAGGCCCGTAGCGGCTTCGCCGCCTGCAACGGCGACCCGGAGGGCCCCCCCATCAAGGCGGGCAACTGCATCGGCGACACCATCAGCGGCCTGTACGGCCTCAACGCCGCCCTCATGGCCCTCATCGACGCCCAGCGCACCGGCCAGGGCTGCCGCATCGACCTGTCCATGATGGACGTGGGTATGCAGGCCTGTGAGGAGACCATCATGGACTTTGGCCTCACCGGCGAGGCCCAGGCCCGCTTCGGCGACCACGACCGCTTCACCGCCCCCTACGGCATGTTCGAGGCCCGGGACGGCTGGTGCGTCCTCATCGCCGACACCGAGCCCCGCTGGCAGGCCCTCTGCGATGCCCTGGGCCGCCCCGAGTGGAAGGCCGACCCCCGGTTCGCCGACAACGCCGCCCGCATCGCCCACAAGGACGATCTGGTGGCGGCCATCACCGCCGAGACCAAGCTGCTGCGCCGGGAGGAGATCGAGTCCAAGCTCCTGGCGGCGGACGTGCCCGCCTCCGGGGTCCTCACCTTCATCGAGGCCTATACCTCCGACCACGCCAACGCCGTGGGCCTGACCCAGCTGGTGGACCAGGAGAAGATCGGCCTCATGCGGTTCTACTCCAACCCCATCCGCTTCGACGACCAGCCCTGCCCCATCCACCGGGGCGCCCCCCTGCTGGGCGAGGACACCACCGAGGTCCTCCAGGGCCTGGGCTACTCCCCCGCCGAGATCGAAAAACTCTACGCCGACGGCGTGGTCGGGAGCAGCATGATATAACGGAGGCCCGTCCCCCCTTGTCATTGTGAGCCAGTCCGCAGACTGGCGCGGCAATCCGCCTCCCCCGCATCCCATCATTACATAACGAGGTGAAAGGCTATGGAAGAGAAGAAAAATGTTCTGACCGAGCTGAAGGAGGGCGTGCTCATCGTCACCCTCAACCGGGAGGAGCGCCGCAACGCCATCGACCCCGCCACCGCCAACGAGCTGGAACGGATTTTTAACGACGCCGAGAAGGACCCCGCCGTGGGCGCCATCCTCATCACCGGCGTGGGCGACCGCAGCTTCTGCGCCGGCGAGGACCTGGCCGCCTTCGACGAGAGCGGCGAGTGCATGACCGAGACCGAGCACGGCTTCGCCGGCATCACCGAGCGCCTGTGCGCCAAACCCATCGTCTGCGCCTGCAACGGCACGGCGGTGGCCGGCGGCCTGGAGATCGCCCTGGCCTGCGACGTCATCGTGGCCGCCGACCACGCCCGCTTCGGCCTCACCGAGGTCAAGGTGGGCCTGCTGGCCACCAGCGGCGGCCTGGTCCGCCTGCCCAAGCTCATCCCCGCCAAGATCGCCTCCGAGATGTGCCTCACCGGCAACCTCATCAACGCCCAGCGGGCCTATGAGGTGGGCCTCATCAACCACGTCCTCCCCGCTGACCAGGTGATGGACAAGGCCATGGAGCTGGCCCAGCGCATGGCGGCCAACGCCCCCATCTCCCTGCGGCTGGCCAAGCAGATCCTGCACATGGCCCCCCATATGTCCGAGGAGGACGGCATGCGGATGTGCCGCTACATGGCGTGGAAGTACGTGGAGGGCACCGAGGACGCCAAGGAGGGCCCCCAGGCCTTCCTGGAGAAGCGCAAGCCCAACTGGAAAAACCGCTGACGCGGTCTAGGGGGGACTTTGTCCCCCCTAGATACGAGGACGCCGCGCCGCCCTGCGGGCGGCACAACGCCCTCGATACCCCCCTCGCCTTCGCACGGCGAAGGCGGCCCTGGCCGCCCCGGCCAGGGGCAGCGGTGTCCTCCCCAGGCGCATGTCCTGGTACGGACCTGATTTCATTTGATTTCCGCCTCTGGCGGAAACTCTGCGAGGCCCAAAAGCCTTATTTCATTTTATTGGTTCCGGCCTCCCGCCGCTTCCGCGGGCCGGGCAGCGCCGCCAAAGATAATTGTGGAGGGAAAAGATTATGGATTTCAAGCTGACCGAAGAACAGGAATTGATGGTCCAGGCCATCGAGGAAGCCATGACCCGCGAAAACCTGGAGAGCTACTTCCAGGACTGTGACAACAACCACGAGCACCCCAAGAAGTGGTGGGACATCATGGACGAGCTGGGCCTGTTCAGCATGTTCCTGCCCGAGGAGGCCGGCGGCGACGGCGAGGGCGCCGTCACCATGTTCCTGGTCATGGAGGCCCTGGGCCGCTGCGGCGGGCCCATCTACCTCTTCTGGGACCACGTGAAGGCCGACGCCCTGCTGGAGAACGGCACCAAGGAGCAGATCGACAAGTTCATGCCCATGTTCTTCGAGGGCAAGCCCGCCTTCGCCCAGGGCTTCTCCGAGCCCAACGCTGGCACCGACCTGTCCCCCGCCACCATCTCCACCACCTATACCCGCCGCAACGGCAAGGTGTACATCAACGGCCACAAGCACTTCATCTCCGGCGCCCAGGAGAGCGACTACTGCCTCACCCTATGCAAGAACGCCGACAACCCCGAGCAGCTCACCCTCTGGTTCGTGCCCACCAACGTCCCCGGCTGCAAGAAGGAGCCCATGGAGAAGATGGGCATCCACATGGAGAACGTCAACGACATCTGGTTCGACGAGGTGGAGATCGAGGAGAAGGACATGTTCTCCTTCGAGGGCAACGGCCTGATGGCCACCAGCAAGGGCTTCGACTACGAGCGCCTCATCGACGCCTTCAACGCCTACGGCCAGGCCCTGTGCGCCTATGAGGACGCCTGCCGCTACGCCAACCAGCGCATCGTCAAGGGCCAGGAGATCGGCCGCCTGCAGCTCATCCAGAACCACATCATGGAGATGACCATGCGCATCGAGGCCATGCGGAACATGCTGCTGCACTATGCCTGGAACAAGGACAACGGTATGCTCACCCGCGCCGAGGCCTCCATCGCCAAGCAGTACTGCTCCGAGAGCGCCAACATCGTGGCCGACCACGCCCTCCAGGTCCTGGGCGGCATCGGCTTCTGCGGCAGCCGCGTCAGCCGCATCTACCGCGACCTGCGCATCACCCGTATTTCCGGCGGCACCGGCGAGATCCAGACCGTCATCGCCGCCCGCCAGGTGCTGAAGAAGTACCGCTAACCTACGTCCGTCCCTTTCTGGCAGCTCCGCTTTCCAGCGGTTGAACGGGCCGGAAATCCCTTCCCGCCGATGGACCCGGGCGGGGGCCCGGGTCCACCGGCCCCATATACGTTCTGACAAATCTACTACATATAAAGGAGTGTCACTATGGATTTCAAGCTGAATGACGAGCAGGAGCTCATGCTGAACCTCTTCCGCGAGTTCACCGAGAAGGAGATCGCCCCCCTGGCCGCCGAGCTGGACGAGCAGGAGCGCTTCCCCGAAGAGCTGATCCCCAAGATGGCCGAGATCGGTATGCTGGGTATTCCCATCCCCGAGGAGTACGGCGGCGTGGGCATGGGCAACTTTGAGTACGCCATGGCCATTGAGGAGATCTCCAAGGCCTGCGCCAGCACCGGCGTCACCGTCTCTGCCCACACCTCCCTGTGCTGCTGGCCCATCCTGCACTACGGCACCGAGGAGCAGAAGCAGAAGTACCTGCCCGACCTGGCCACCGGCGAGAAGCTGGGCGCCTTCGGCCTGACCGAGCCCTCCGCCGGCACCGACGCCGCCGGCCAGAAGACCACCGCCGAGGACAAAGGCGACCACTGGCTCATCAACGGCTCCAAGATTTTCATCACCAACGGCTCCTACGCCGACACCTACGTCATCTTCGCCATGACCGACAAGAGCCTGGGCACCAAGGGCATCTCCGCCTTCATCCTGGAGAAGGGCATGCCCGGCTTCACCTTCGGCACCCACGAGAAGAAGATGGGCATCCGCGGCTCCGCCACCTATGAGCTGATTTTCGACAACGTGAAGGTCCCCAAGGAGAACCTGCTGGGCGAGGTGGGCCAGGGCTTTAAGGTCGCCATGTCCACCCTGGACGGCGGCCGCATCGGCATCGCGGCCCAGGCGCTGGGCATCGCCCAGGGCGCCATCGACGTCACCGTGAAGTACGTCCAAGAGCGCGTCCAGTTCGGCAAGCGCATCAGCCAGTTCCAGAACACCCAGTTCGAGCTGGCCGCCATGCAGACCAAGGTGGACGCCGCCCGGTACCTGGTCTACCGCGCCGCCTGCCTGAAGGACGACGGCCAGCCCTACTCCGCCGAGGCCGCCATGGCCAAGCTCTTCGCCTCCGAGGCCGCCAGCGACGTGACCCGCCGCTGCGTCCAGCTCTACGGCGGTTACGGCTTCACCCGCGACTACCCCGTGGAGCGCATGATGCGCGACGCCAAGATCACCGAGCTGTACGAGGGCACCAGCGAGGCCCAGAAGATGGTCATCGCCCGCGCCATGGGCGTGAAGTAAACACCTTTATCCGTTCCATACCGTGCCACAGAAAGGAGATCGGTATCGTGGGCGAAATCATCTATTCCATCCTCATTGGAGGGTTCCTCGTGCTGTCGGGTATCTTCATGAACGTGTACCTGAAGCGGGAGGAGAAAAAGTGGACCGACGAGGAGAAGCACTCCTCGAAGTAAAACCGCAAAACCCAAGTTCACTTGTAAAGGAGAAGCGAGAATCGAGATAGGGAAGGAATTATTATGACTATTTTCTTCATCGGCGTCATCGTCAGTATCATCGTGTACCTGGTGGTCGGCCTGCTGGCCGGGCGCAAGGTCAAGGATATCAACGATTACTATGTCAGCGGCCGCAGCGCCCCCACCATCCTCATCGCGGGCACGCTGTTCGCCTCCATGCTGTCGGTCAACGGCTTCATGGGCGACCAGGGCTTCTGCTACACCGGCAACATCACCTCCCTGGTCCTCCTGAACTCCATGTGCGCCGCCGGCTACGTCTTCGGTCCCCTGTTCTTCGGCCGGTTCCTGCGCCGTTCGGAGTGCGGCACCATGCCGGAGTATTTCGGCACCCGCTACAAGGACCCCCGGAACCGCCGGATCGCCGGTATCATCACCATCATCTCCCTGACGGCCTACCTGCTGGCCTGCATCACCGGCGTGGGCATCCTCATGCAGGAGCTGACGGGCCTGAGCTACGAGCTGTGCCTGTTCATCGCCTGGGTGTGCTTCACCGGCTTCACCTTCTACTCCGGCTCCAAGGGCGTCATCCTCACCGATACCATGATGTTCATGGTCTTCATCGTGGCCGCCATCCTGGCCGGGCCGTACATCTTTAACGCCCAGGGCGGTATCGGCGAACTGCTGACCAACCTGATGAACAACCCCGCCGCCCCCGCCGGCCTGCTGGACTACCACGGCAACATCCCCGGCACCGGGGCCAACGACGTGTTCGGCGCGGTGATGTACGCGGTGACCATGGGTATCATCTGGTTCATCACCGTGGGCGTCTCCCCCTGGCAGGCGGGCCGGAACCTGATGGCCAAGAGCGAGCACGTCACCTTCCGCTCCGGCGCCATCGCCGCCATCTGCACCACCGTGTTCCTGCTCTACGTCAACATCATGTCCATCTCGGTCATCAACCTGATGCCCAACATGGAGGACCCCCAGCGTGTCCTCATCTGGGCAGCCTTCAACGTGATGCCCAAGCTCATCGGCACCCTGCTGCTGGCCGGCATCATGGCCGCGGGCCTGTCCTCGGCCTCCACCTTCCTGTCGGTGGTGGGCTTCTCGGTGACCTCGGACATCTTCCCCGTGGAGTTCCGGGATGAGAAGCACCAGCTCCGCACCAGCCGCATCATCATGCTGGTGGTGGGCATCGTGGCCCTGGCCCTGGCCTACCTGGGCCTGGGCGGCGTCCGGGTCATCTCCTGGTTCGCCTCCACCATCATCGCCGCCTCCTGGCTGGTCCCCGGCGTGGGGAGCATCGTGTCCAAGAAGCTCTCCGCCACCGGCGCCCGGTGGTCCATGCTGGCCGGCTTCCTGGGCTTCATGATCTCCAAGTGCCTGGTGGGCTTCGGCGTCACCCCCTTCAACGGCATCCTCATCAACTTCCTGGACCCCTTCTTCATCGGCCTCTACCTCAGCCTCATCTTCGCCGTGGTCGGCTCCAAGGTCCACCCCGTCACCATGGAGGAGTCCAGCTACCGCGAAGCGCTGCTGGTCCTGCCCCAGGAGGAGCGGGTGGCCCACGAGTACAAAATCGACCGGCGCTACGGCTGGCTGCTCATCGTGGTGGGCATCGCCACCACCCTGTTCCTGCTGTTTGCCTGGGCTCTGCCCTACAACGGCATCATCTGACGCGCCGGGAAGAGGGGGAACGCGTATGGCCGACATCAGCAAACGCAGGGCCGCCGTCAAGGGCTGGCTCTACACCCTGGGCGGCATCCTGCTCTACGCCCTGGCCCTGGACCTGTTCCTGGTGGGCAACAACATCGCGGCCGGCGGCATCTCCGGCGTGGCCGTGGTGCTGAACCAGTTCCTGCCCATCAACGTGGCCACGCTCATCTACCTGATGAACATCCCCATCCTGCTGGTGGCCCTCATCTCTAACGGCTGGAAGTACGCGGCGGGGGCCATCATCGGCGCCACCCTGTACTCCGGGGCCATCTGGTTCTTCGAGGACCTGCCCACCCTGACTTATAACCCCACGGTGGCCGCCGTCTTCGGCGGGGCCATCTACGGGGTGGGCATGGCCCTGCTGACCTTCGGCAACGGCTCCACCGGCGGCACCGACCTGCTCAACCGCCTGCTCATCAAAAAGTTCCCCGCCATGAGCGTGGGAAAGATGAGCATCTTCCTGGACGGGGCGGTGGTGATTTTCGCCATGATCGCCTTCGGCAACATCGAGTCCGGCCTCTACGCCATCATCACCATCTTCGTCTGCTCCATCATCTCTGACCGGGTGGTCCTGGGCTTCGACCAGGGCTGCATCTGTATGATCATCACCTCCGTGGACGCCGAGACCGTGGCCTATCCCCTGATGAAGGCCCTGGGCCGGGCCGTGACCCGGCTGGCCGGCACGGGGATGTACACCGGCGCGGAGCGCAACATGCTGATTTTGGCCATGAAGCCCTCGGAGGTTCCCAAGGTCAAAGTCCTGCTGCCCACCCTGGACCCCGGCGCCTTCGTCATGCTGCTGCCCGCCAACGAGCTCATCGGCGGCAACTTCAACTCCCGCGCCCTCACCGGGCGCAAGGCGTGACGGCTCCCTGCACCAGCACTTCCGATTGGAAAGGAGAAGCGCGATGCACGTCAATAAGCCGGACTTCTACTCCCAGCTCACCCCCGAGATGCAAAAGGTGGCCGATTACATCCGCCAGTGGAACGCCGACCACCCGCCCACGGAGGACTACCTCCAGGACTACAAGGACGAGCGTAAGTTCTGGAACGAGGGCGGCCCCATCCCCGCCAAGGTGGTGGAGGAGACCGTCCCCGGCCCCAACGGCCCCATCCCGGTCCGCCTCCACTATCCGGTGGTCAGCGACAAGCCCCTGGGCGTCACCGTCTATCTCCACGGCGGCAGCTTTATGCTGGGCAACAACGACACCCACAGCCGGGTCATGCGCATCTTCGCTCAGGAGTCCAACACCGTGGTCATCGGCGTGGACTACCGCCTGGCCCCGGCCTTCAAGTTCCCCTCCTGGGTGGACGAGACGGTGGCCGTCATTCGCCACTTCCGCCAGCACGGCGCGGCGTACGGCCTGGACCCGGAAGACATGGCGGTCTGCGGCGACTCCGCCGGGGCCTTCATGACCCTCTCCGCCTTCCTGTACCTGCGGAACCACGGTGAGGACATCTCCTATATCCGCTCCCTGATTCTATATTATGGGGCCTACGGGATGATGGACTCCCCCTCCTACCGCCGGTGGGGCAACGACGTGGACGGCATGATGCGGGAGGAGCAGCCCCTGCTGTACCGCCCCGCCGTTATGACGGAGCAGGACGCCAAGGACCCCTACTTTGATATGTTTTCCAACGATTTGACCCACGACATTCCCCCCAGCTTCATCTGCTGCGGCACCATCGACCCCCTGGTGGACAACTCCACCCTGCTCTATGAGATTTTGCAGGATAAGGGGCAGCCCTGCGAGCTGAAGCTGTACCCGGGCGTCATGCACTCCTTCCTGCATTACTCCCGCATGATGGAGGACTCCTGGGACGCCCTGCGCCGGGGCGGACAGTTTGTCCGCGACCACAAGAAACCCTGAGCGACGCGACGCTCAAAAAGAGAATATAAGAGGAGGAAACATCTAATGGCTGGTCAATCACACAAGAGCTCCAAGATCCTGACCTTTATCCTCATGGTCCTGGCCATGAACACCATCTACGTGCTGCCCTACCTGATGTACAACTACTACACCCCCCTGCAGGAGGCCATGGGCCTGGTGGGGAAAGACGCCGACTACGGCGCCCTGCTGAACGTTTACGGCATCGCCAACGTCATCCTGTACCTGCCCGGCGGCTGGATCGCCGATAAGTTCGACCCGAAGAAGCTGCTGGTCTTCTCCATGGTCTCCACCGGCGCCCTGGGCCTGTGGGAGGCCACCTTCCCCAGCTACGCCATGCTGATGGTCATCCACGTCCTGTGGGCCTTCACCACCGTGCTCACCTTCTGGTCCTCCTCCGTCAAGTGCATCAACCTGCTGGCCGACTCCGACGAGCAGGGCGGCATGTTCGGCGGCCTGGAAGCCGCCCGCGGCGTGGTCGGCCTGGTGGTCACCACCATCTGCGTGTCCCTGTTCAACATCTTCTCCAACAACAGCTCCAAGGCCATGAGCACCATCATCGCCGTGGTCTCCGTCATCATGATCGTGGTCGGCATCGCCCTGGCCCTGCTGATGCCCAAGGTGGGCACCGCCAACGCCACCAACGCCACCCTGCTGGACAGCATCAAGGCCATGGGCACCGCCTTCAAGCGTCCCATCACCTACATCCTGGCCGGCCTCATCTTCTGCGGCTCCATGACCCTGGCCTCCGCCAGCTACTACGCCCCCTATCTGCAGAACTTCTGCGGTATGCCCACCAACATCGCCGTGACCTTCACCAGCTACCGCGGCATCATCTGCCAGCTCATCGGCGCCTCTCTGGCCGCCGTCCTGGCCACCAAGATGAAGAGTTCCTCCAAGCCCATGATCGGCGCCGGTATCATCGGCATCGTCTGCTTCATCTGCATGATGCTCATCCCCGCCTCCGCCGCCGTGATGTGGCCCATCATGGCCGTCACCGTGGTGGCCTCCATGGCCGTGTATGTGTTCCGCGGCCTGTACTACGCCACCGTGGACGAGTGCGGCACCCCCAAGAACGTGGTGGGCAGTGTCATCGGCATCGCCTCCCTCATCGGCTTCCTGCCCGACACCTTCTACACCCGCCTGTGCGGCTCCTGGCTGGAGGCCGACCCCGTGGGCGGCTTCAAGAACATCTTTATGGCCGCCTGCGCCGCCATGATCCTGGGCCTGGTCTGCGCCTTCTTCGCCGACCGCCTGATTCGCAAGAACCGTGCCAACGCCGCTTCCACCGCCCAGTAAGCCACCCTGTTTTCCAAATACACGATACGAAAGGTGACTGAGCCGTATGGCTGCTAAGAGAAGCAAGAGCACCAAGATTCTGACCCTGATCCTGATGATCCTGGCGTTGAACACCATCTACCAGCTGCCCTATCTGATGTACTACTACTACACCCCCCTGCAGGAGGCCATGGGCCTGGTGGGGCGCGACGCCGATTACGGCCGCCTGCTGAACGTCTACGGCATCGCCAACGTCATCCTGTACCTGCCCGGCGGCTGGATCGCCGACAAGTTCAGCGCCAAGAAACTGCTGGTCTTCTCCATGGTGGGCACCGGCGTGCTGGGTCTGTGGGAGGCAACCTTCCCCAGCTATGAGCTGCTGATGGTGATTTTCGTCCTCTTCGCCGTCACCACCGTGCTCACCTTCTGGTCCTCCTCCGTCAAGTGCGTCAACCTGCTGGCCGACGACGGCGAGCAGGGCGGCATGTTCGGCTCCCTGGAGGCCGGCCGCAGCGTCCTCGGTCTCATCATCACTACCCTGTTCGTCAGTATCTTCACCTTTATGGCCGGCAGCAGCAGCGCCATGCCCGTCATCATCACCACCTGCTCCATCATGATGATCGTGGTCGGCATCCTTCTGGCCATCCTGATGCCCGCCGACAACAGCAGCCACGCCACCAACGCCTCCTTCGGCCAGAGCATGCTGGCCTTCGGCAAGGCCTTCAAGCACCCCGCCACCTACCTGATGGCCGGCATGATCTTCGCCGCCAGCCTGGTGGGCGCCTCCGCCTCCTACTATGCCCCCTATTTGGAGAAGGTCATCGGTATGAGCACTTCCATCACCGTGCCCTTCGCCAGCTACCGCGGCCCCCTCTGCGGCCTGATTGGCGCCTCCCTTGGCGCCGTCATGGCCACCAAAATGGGCCGCTCCTCCAAGCCCATCATCTTTGCCGGCATCATCATGGCCGCCTGCTTCGGCGGCATGGTCATCATGCCCGCCACCGCCGCCGTCATGTGGCCCATGCTGATCATCATGATCATCGCCTCTCTGTGTTACAGCGTGTTCCGCGCCCTGTACTACGCCACCATGGACGAGTCCGGCGTGCCCAAGAACATGGTGGGCAGCGTGGTGGGCATCGCCTCTCTGCTGGGCTTCCTGCCCGACACCTTCTACACCTCTATGGCCGGCGGCTGGCTGGAGCAGTACGGCAACGGCGGTTTCAAGCGTATCTTCATGGCCTGTATCGCCGCCTCCGTCCTGGGCCTGGTCTGCGCCTTCATCAGCGACCGCAAGATTCGGGCGCACCAGGCCAGCATTGCCGCCGCGAAGTAAGCCTTCCCTACGCGTCATTGCGAACCAGTCCGTAAACTGGTGTGGCAATCCGCATCTCCGTTCTCTTTCTCTCTGCTGGGGGTTCCGCCCCCGCCCATCGGGGGCGGAGCTTCCCTGCCGTATCTCAACAAAAGGAGCTGCACCTGCGATATGAAATACAATTTCGATTCCGCCCCCGCCCGTATCGGCATGGAGGCATTCAAATGGGACGCCATCGGCCCCCAGCCCGGTGAGGGCGTGGTCCCCCTGTCCGTGGCGGACATGGAGCTGGTCTCTCCCCCCCAGATCGTGGAGGCCCTGAAGCAGACCGCCGAGTTCGGCATGTGGGGCTACACCTGGTGGAGCGAGCGGTATGTGGAGGCCTTCAAGCACTGGCTCACCACCCGCCACGGCTGGGCCGACCTCAAGCCCGAGTGGATCGTCCAGACCAACGGCGTGGTCCAGGCCCTGTACGCCTCCGTCCGGGCCTACACCGCCCCCGGCGACAACGTCCTGCTGGTCACCCCCGTCTACTACCCGTTCTACCGGGCCGTCAACACCAACGGCCGCACCGTGGTGGAGAGCCCCCTGAAGCTGGTGGACGGCCGCTACGAGGTGGACTTCGACGACTTCGAGGAGAAGGCCAAGCAGTGCAAGATGTTCCTGCTGTGCAACCCACACAACCCCGTGGGCCGCGTCTGGACCCCCGAGGAGCTGCGCCGCATGGGCGACATCTGCCTCAAGCACAACGTGCTGGTGGTCAGCGACGAGATCCACTTCGACCTCATCATGCCCGGCTACAAGCACACCAGCTACCCCACCTTGGGCGAGAAGTACGCCGACAACTGCGTGATGTGCACCGCCGCCAGCAAGACCTTCTCCCTGGCCGGCCTGTGCGTGGGCAACGCCATCGTCCCCAACAAGGAGCTGTGGACCAAGCTCAACGACCAGGTCAACGTGGACGGCTGCTATACGTACAGCATCTTCGGCAACCGCGCCCTGGAAGTGGGCTACATGGAGTGCGCCGACTGGGTGGACCAGCTCAACGAGCACGTGTGGGGCAACTACCTCTACTTCAAGGACTTCATGGCCAAGCACTTCCCCGACGTGTGGGTGGCCGACCTGGAGGGCACCTACCTGTGCTGGTTCGACTGCCGCTGCTTCGGCATGCCCGGCGAGGAGCTGGCCAAGTTCCTCCAGGAGAAGGCCCAGCTCTACTTTGACGACGGCTTCATCTTCGGGCCCGCCGGCGACGGCTTCGAGCGCATCAACCTGGCCTGCCCCCGCAAAGTGGTAGAGGACGCCCTGGCCCGCTTCAAAAAGGCCATGGACGAACGATAATTGAGCGCATTAGACGGAGGACATATGATGATAGACATCAAAACGGAATGCTACGGTCTCCGTCAACAGATTGCCGACGACCGCAACTACCTGCACACCCATCCTGAACTCTCCGGCGTGGAGGAGGAGACCCTGGCCTGGATCACGGGCCGCCTCCGCGCCCTGGGCCTGGACGTGACCCGGGTGGAGCACGGCGGACTGGTCACCGTCCTCCAGGGGAGGGGGCCGGGCAAGCGTCTGCTCCTCCGGGCCGACGTGGACGCCCTGCCCGTGGCGGAAAGCCCCACCAACCTCGCCGGCCCCAAGGCGGCCGTCAGCGGGGTGGAGGGCGTCTCCCACGCCTGCGGGCACGACGCCCACACCTCCATGCTCCTGGCCGCCCTCCAGGTCCTCTCCGCCCACCGGGACGAGTGGTCCGGCGAGATCGTGGCCGTCTTCGAGCAGGGCGAGGAGACCTCCTACGGGGCCATCCCCCTGCTGGAGTATCTGGAGTCCCACTTCGACGGCATGGACGGCTGCTTCGCCATCCACGTCTACGCCGACGCCCCGGAGGGCACCCTCTCCGTCCAGCCCGGCTACGTCATGAGCGGCGCTCTGGGCTTCGACGTGGTCCTCACCGGCAAGGGCGGGCACTCCTCCCGCCCCGACCTGTGCAACAACCCCACGGACTGTTTCGTGAGCATCTACAACGATTTGGCCGCCGTGCGCATGCGCCACACCGACCCCAACGACTGCCTGACCTACGCCGTGGGCCTCCTCCAGGGGGGCACCAAATCCAACATCATCCCCGAGGAGCTGCGCTTCGCCTCCCTGGCCCGGTTCTTCAATCCGGAGACCTGTGGCTGGCCTTTCCTCCGGGCTGCGAAAGAAATCATCGAAAAAGATGCCCAAATCTATGATTGTATGGTAAAATACAATTATATCATGGAGCCGATCCCCGGCGTCTACAACGATGATGCCTGCGCCGCCCTGGCCGGCGACTGCCTGCGCCGGGACCTGGGGGAGGATGCGGTGGCACCCGCCGCCCCCTGGATGGCCTCGGAGAGCATGGGCGTTTACAACACCCTGTACAGCGGTGTGCTGGCCTTCCTGGGCATCCGCAACGGCGCGGGCTGCGGCGCTCCCCACCACTCCGCGGAGTTCGATTTGGATCCCGACGCCCTCTACCGGGGCGCGGGGGCCTTCGTCTCCTATGCCCTGGGCTTCCTGGACGAGGGCTTCACCGCGCCGCCCCGCAGGCAAAACGACGGAGTGTTGGAACGGATCAAAAAACAACTGTCCTGACCACGTTTGGCTCGGAGAGATTCAGGAGGAAGCAATCCCATGGAATTGCCCGCGAATAAGCTGCTGATCGACAAGACCTATACCGAACTCAGCAAAAACGCAAACCTGCTCTATGAGTTCGTGATGCTTTACCATGACTACATCTATCAGGCCAGAGACTACGGCAACGGGGACCCGATCAAGATGGTGGAGGTCCACACCCTCTCCATGATCGAGGACCACCCCGGCATCACGGTCAGTGAGCTGGCAAAGCTGTGGGACCGCACCAAGGGGACCGTCTCGGTCAACGTGACCACCCTGGAGCGGAAGGGTTACATCTACCGCCAAAAGGAAAACAACAACGCCAAGGTCGTCCACCTCTACGTATCCGACAAGGGCCGGGAGCTGAGCACCCTGCACAAGGTCTACGACAATCTGGACATCGTCCAGACCCAGGCCGACCTGCTGCGGTTCTGCACCCACCAGGAGCTGGACTGCTTCTACAAGGTCCTGGGCACCTATCTGGACCTGTTCCGGGACGACCCGCCCCAAAAGCCCGCAAAATCCGGGCCGTCAGGGCGCTGAACCCCTACATTTTGAAGGAGGTCACTACTATGGAATTCTTTATGCCTGACCGCAAAGGCGATTATGAGATCAACAAGCCCGATCCCTACCCCCTCCTCAGCCCCGGCATGAAGGAGGTCATCGACTACCAGGCCGCCCACGCCGCCGACGCCTTCGACACCGACTGCTCCTGGGATGAGCTGCGCACCAAGTATGTCAAGGAGCGCAAGTTCTGGAACGAGGGCGGCCCCGAGGCCGCCAGGGTGGTGGAGGTCATGGTTCCCGGCCCCATCGGCGACGTGCCCGCCCGCATCTACTACCCTGACGACAAGCCCCAGCACTACTCCGTGGTCTTCATCCACGGCGGCGGCTTCACCGTGGGCAGCAACGACACCCACGACCGCATGATGCGCTGCGTCATGGCCGCCAGCGGCTGCTGCGTCATCGGCGTGGACTACCACCTGGCCCCCGAGGCCAAGTTCCCCATCCCCATGTACGAGTCCGCGGCGGTGGTCCGCTTCTTCCAGGAGCACGCCGCCGAGTACGGCATCCTGCCTGAGAAGATGGCCCTCTGCGGCGACTCCGGCGGCGCCAACCTGGCCATGGGCGTGAACCTCTACCTGCGGGACACCCCGGGCGGCAACGACTTCATCAAGGCCCTGATGCTCTACTACGGCGCCTTCGGCCTGGCCGACTCCGCCACCGCCCGCGTCTACGGGACCCTGCTGGACGGCATGCGCATGTCCGACCTGAAGGCCTACCTCTCCTACTACCTGAACCCCGGCGACGAGGAGAACCCCTACTACGCCCCCTTCCTCAACGACCTGAGCAAGGGCGTGCCCCCCACCTATATGTGCTGCGGCGACCTGGACCCCCTGCTGGATAACACCCGCTGCCTGGAGATGATCCTGAAGTACAACAACGTGCCCACCCAGGTGGACATCGTCCCCGGCGCCCTGCACGCCTTCATGCACTACGGCCGCATGATGCCCGAGGCCGTGGAGTGCCTGGAGCACAGCGGCAAGTTCTTCAAGGACCTGCTGTAAATCTCATATAAAAAGGGCCGGACCGCAGTGATGCGGGCCGGCCCTTTTCCCCTCCCCCGTCCCCTGTCATTGCGAGCCAGTTCTCAAACTGGCGTGGCAATCCGCCTCCTCCGTCCCGCCCGCAGGCGCAATTCCTCATTCCTCATTCCTCATTCCTCATTCCTCATTCCTCATTCCTAATTATAATGGAGGCATCCCCATGTCCCACCCCTACATCGACCTGCACTGCGACTCCCTGATGATGCTCCTCAGCGCCGACGCCGCCCGCGGGACGCTGAACGACTCCCCCTATACCAGCGTGGATTTCAAGCGCATGGCCCAGGGCGGCTGTATGGCCCAGTGCTTCGCCATCTTCCTCCCCCCCGCCGAGCTGTGGCAGGCCCCCTGGTTCCACCACGCGCCCATGACCGACGAGGCATACATCGCCGCCCTCCACGGCGAGCTGACCCAGGCCCTGGCCCTCCACAGCGACGTGGCCGCCCTGGCCTGCTCCGCCGCCGACATCCGCAAAAACCACGCCCAGGGCAAGCTGTCCGCCGTCCTCACCATGGAGGACGGCCGGGCCGTGGACGGCAAGCTGGAAAACCTGGACCGCTTCCATGGCCTGGGCATCCGCGCCCTCTCCCTCACCTGGAACGCCGAAAACTGCTTCGGCGCGCCCAACTCCGCCGACCCTGCCGTCATGGCCCGGGGCCTCACCCCCTTCGGAAAGGAGGCGGTGGCCTACATGCAGCACATCGGCATCCTGGTGGACGTCTCCCACCTGTCCGACGGCGGCTTCTGGGACGTGGCCGGGCTGTGCAAAAAGCCCTTTATCGCCACCCACTCCAACGCCCGGGCCCTCTCCCCCCACCCCCGGAACCTCACCGACGACATGCTCCGGGCCATCGGGGACGCGGGCGGCGTGGCGGGCCTGAACTTCGGCCCCGAGTTCCTCAACGCCGACCCCGCCGACCGCCGCTCCACCGCGGCGCTCATTGCCAAGCACGCCCGCCACATGGCCAACGCCGGGGGCGTGGGCGTGGTGGCCCTGGGCTCCGACCTGGACGGCATCGGCGGCGAGCTGGAGATCGGCGACTGCTCCAAGTTCCCCCTGCTGGCCGACGCCTTCCAGGCCGAGGGCTTCTCCGAGGACGAAATAGACCAAATCTATTCCGGCAACGCCCTGCGGGCCATGGGGGACGCGATTGGATGAGGGCGCGGCCCTGCCGGGGGCGTTCCTTTCTCCTTTGAGAAAGGAACCGAAAGAAAACCAGGGGGCCGACACGGGGGATTTCATCCCCCTATTGTCGGTCCCCTGGACCCCAGGAACGTCTTGGCGGCGGTACGGTTCTCGGGGGCGGGCAAAACTTGTGAGCCGTTGCAGCTCGTATCGGTCTGGCGCACGAACAACTCCGGCTGCCGCCCCCTCGGCATATCACCCGGCAAAACTTGATAGTAGTTGCGTTTTCCTCGGTGCAAACAAGCCGCCACCAGTCTTTGCGTCTTTGAATCACCCTTCCACCCATTGCCAGCCTGCACAGCCCGCCGAGGATGCCGCCCCCTACGTAGGGCCCGGCGTCCTCGACGTGCCGTCTCCCCGTAGGGGCGGCCCTTGCGGCCGCCCGCCCCTCGTCCCCCGTCCCCTGTCATTGCGAGCCAGTTCTCAAACTGGCGCGGCAATCCGCCACCCCCGTCCCGCCCGCAGGCGACATTCTGCATTATTTCCCCCAAAACCCAAAAAGGCGCGGAAGCCTCCCGCTTCCGCGCCTTTCTCATCTCATCCCTAAAACAGATCCACCATCGCCGAATCCACCACCTGGAAATGCTCCCGCATCATCCGGGCCGCCATCTCCCCGTTCCGGTCCTGGAGGGCCAGCACGATGCCCTGGTGGGTGTCCTGGAGCTTCTTGCGGTAGACCGGGTCCCGCATCATCTTCTCCCGCATGTGGCTGATGAACCCGTCGATGGTCTCGCTCATGGCCCGGAGCATCACCATGATGAGCTGGTTCCCCGCCGCCTCGCCGATGAGGTAGTGGAGCTTCTTGTCCAGCATGGTGCTCCGCTCCAAGTCCTCCTCGTCCCGGAGCTGCCACACGATGTTCTCCAGCTCCGCCATCTGGGCGGGGGTGATGCGCTCGGCGCACAGCAGCACCGTCTGGCTCTCCAGCCCCTGGCGCAGCTCGCTGACCTGCCGGTAGTCCGTCGCCCCCAACAGCATCATCATCTGGGTGGACTCGGCCAGATTCTTCTCGATGTCGCAGGAGACGAAGTTGCCCGCCCCCTGGGTGCTGGAGATAAAGCCCATCAGGCTCAGGGTCCGCAGCGCCTCCCGCACAGAGTTCCGGCCCACCCCCAGCTGCTCGGCCAGCTCCCGCTCCGGGGGCAGCTTCTCCCCCTGCTTCAGCTCGCCCTTCAAAATCTCGCCCTTGATATACTCGATGACCTTTTCATAGGCCTTTCCCTGCGCGGAATCCGCTTTCATTGTCCCTGCCACCCACTTTTCAAAATGGTGATACCTTTTCATTGATTATATCACATTGGTCGAAAAAGAACACCCCTTTTTCCCCATTTTGCAGGAAATTCAGGAATAGCCGAAGGAGCCGCCGTCGATGTGCAGGACCTGCCCGGTCATGAAGGCCGAGTCGTCCGAGGCCAGGTAGACGTACCCCTCCGCCATCTCGAAGGGCTGGCCCGCCCGGCCCATGGGGGTCTCGGTCCCGAAGGTCTCCACCGCCCCGGCGCTGCGGGAGGCGGGCTGAAGGGGCGTCCACACCGGCCCCGGCGCCACTGCGTTGACCCGGATGCCCTGCCCCGCCAGATTCTTGGCCAGGGAGCGGGTCAGGGAGACCACCGCCCCCTTGGCGGCGCTGTAATCCAGCAGGTCCGCCGCCCCCTGGTAGGCGGTGATGGAGGCGGTGTGGATGATGGAACTCCCCCGCTCCAGGTGGGGCAGGGCCGCCTGGACCAGATAGAAATAGGAGATCACGTTGGTCTGAAAGGTGTCGGCCAGCTGGGCCGGGGTGATGTCCCGGATATCCTTCTGCACGAACTGGACCCCGTGGTTGCACACCAGCACGTCCAGCCGCCCGAAGCGGTCCACCACCCGCCCCACCGCCCGGCGGCACTCGGATTCCAGCCGCAGGTCCGCGGGCAGCACCAGGCAGGCCCGCCCCAGCGCTTCCACCCGGTCCCGGGTCCCGGCGGCGTCCTGGTGTTCGTCCAGATAGGCGATGGCCACGTCGGCCCCCTCCCGGGCGAAGGCGATGGCGGCAGCCCGGCCGATGCCGCTGTCCCCGCCGGTGACCAGGGCCACCTTCCCCCGCAGCTTCCTGCTGCCCCCCACCGCCGGATTCTCGGAAATCGGCGGCGGGTCCATCACCGCCTCCAGCCCCGGCTGCCGGTCCTGATGCTGGGGCGGGAAGGCCAGCGCCGCCTCCCGGCACTCCTTCCGCCTGCCCAAATACGGGTAATATGGATACATAAACTCTCTTCCTCCCTCATTGCGTTTGCGCCATCCTATGCGCCGGGACCGGGGCGGGGCACTTTGTCGCACTTTGTCGGCGGCGGTCATAAGATGGTCCTGTGGGGGATGACCCCGCACAATGAGGATATAGGAGGAACAGGCTATGTGCTGTGGTAATTCTTCGAACAGGTGGAACGGCGGCTGCGGGTGCGGCTGCGGCGGTTCCAGGGGTATGCGCTGTGGCTGCGGGTGGACCGGCGGCCAGCGCCGGTGCGGGTGCAGTTGGCCCGCCCCGCTGTGGAGCGCCTTCGACTCCGCGGCCGTGACCGCCGACACCGCCAGTGTCAGCGCCTGCGGCTGCGACTCCGCCGCTGTGGCCACCGATACGGTCTGGCCGGCGGTGGACTTCCCCAGCTTCGTCTCCGGCGGCGGCTGTGGCTGCGGCTGTAACGGCTGAGGTCCCGCCCAGAACCAACAGGAGCGCCGCACCCGTCTTGGGTGCGGCGCTCCTGCTTTTTGTCTATCCTGCCCGGTCCCTGTCAACCCTTTTTTGCGGTGGGCAGGTCCTTCTTTTTCCGTAAAAACTCGAACTTGGTCTCGGAGCACACCACCGCCACAAAAATCAGCACGAAGCCCACCACCATGACGGCGTTGAGATTTTCCTCCCCCACGAAGATGGAGGACAGGACCCCAAAGGGGGCCTCCAACGACAGAATCACGGCGGCGGTGGCGGGGGCGGTGTACTTCTGGCCGATGTTCTGGAACAGCAGCGCCCCGCAGGAGGAGAAGATGATGAGATAGAGCATCCCCCCCACCGCGCTGCCCGACAGGCTGGTGGGGAAGGGCTCCCGGAACAGCAGCGCCCCCACCCAGCTCCAGGCCCCGAAAAAGGCGAACTGGAGGGTGGTGATGAGGAAGATGTCCCGGCCCTCGGCGTACTTGTTCACCGCCACGATGTGGGCCGCGAAGAAGAAGCCGCCCACCAGGGTCAGCAGGTCGCCCATGTTCACCGTCAGGCCCCCCGCCCCGTCGTTGGACAGCGACACCATGCCGATGCCCACCACGCACAGCAGGGCCGCCAGAATATTCCACTTGTCCGGCCGCTTCCGGGCGATGAGCCAGTATAAAAAGGGCACGATGACGCAATATACGGCTGTGAGAAAGGCGTTTTTCCCCGACGTGGTCAAATCCAACCCGAAGGTCTGGAAGGCGTAGGCCAAAAACAGCATGGTGCCGATGATGAACCCGCCCTTCAGATATTCCCGGTCCATGACCTTCCAGGACTTCCAGAACACCAGCCCCAGCACGATGGCGGCGGCGGTGAAGCGGAAGGCCAGCAGGTAGAAGGGGGTAAAGCTGTCCAGGGAGTGTTTCATCACCACGAAGGAACTGCCCCAGATGATGGGGGCGGCAATGAGCAGGGGTTTCGCCAGCTTTTTCAGGAGGGTCTCGTTCATGCTTGTCTCGGCTCCTTTGACATGTTAAGATAATGCGGAGGTGAGGTTATGCCAAAATTAGAACGGGATTTTTATAACAGGGACACGCTGGACGTGGCCCGGGACCTGCTGGGGAAGTATCTGGTCCACGTGGTGGACGGCGTGCCCCTGGCGGGCCGCATCACCGAGACCGAGGCCTACATCGGCCGCATCGATAAAGCCTGCCACGCCTACGGCTACAAGCGCACGCCCCGGACCGAGACCCTCTTCGCCCCGCCGGGGACGGCCTACCTCTACCTGATTTACGGCATGTACCACTGCCTCAACTTCGTCACCGAGCCGGAGGGCGAGCCCTGCGCCGTCCTCCTGCGGGCGGTGGAACCGGCGGCAGGGGCCGACTGGATGGCCCGGAACCGCTTCGGCCACGGCCTGGGGGAGATGACCGCCTACCAGAAGAAGCACTTCCTCGACGGCCCCGGCAGGGTCTGCAAGGCCTTCCGGCTCACCAGGGCCCAGAACGGCCTGGACCTGACCGGCGGCCAGCTTTTCCTCTGGGACGCGGGCGAGGCCCCGAACCAAATCAACGTGGGAACGCGCATCGGCATCGACTACGCCGAAGAGGCGATCCATTTTCCTTGGAGGTTTTACCTTTGAACTGTTTTGACCTGGACGGCACCCTCATCGACTCCAACGGCATCTGGGAGGACATCGACCACCAGTTCCTGGGCCGCCACGGCCTGACGCCCACGGAGGAGTACAACCACGTGGTGGGCCACTCCATCTTCCCCATCGCCGCCGCGTATACCCGGGACTACTACGGCCTGGACATGACGGCCCAGGAAATCATGGACGAGTGGCTGGACATGGCCCGGGACGAGTACGCCCGGGTCCCCCTGAAGCCGGGCATCCCGGCCTTCCTGGACCAGTGCCGGGCCCGCGGGGAGCGCATGTGCCTCGTCACCGCCTGTGTGCCAGAGCTGTGCCGGGTGGCCCTGGCGCGCCACGGCCTGGCGGGGTATTTCGAGGACGTCATCTTCGCCCAGGAGCTGGGCCGGGAAAAGCGGGACCCGGAGGTCTACCGCATCGCCGCCCGCCGCCTGGGGGTGTCCCCGGCGGACTGCACCCTCTACGAGGATGCCCCCGCCAACTGCGCCGCCGCCATAGAGGCGGGCATGGCCGTGGTGGGCGTGTACGACCGCTACTACGCCAAATACGAGCCGGAGATGCGCCAAACCTGCACCCGGTATATCCAGAGCTTCACCGACCTGCTGAAATAGCCAAAGCCTTCCCCTGGGGGAAGGTGGCGCGGGCGCTGCCCGCGCCGGATGAGGGGAAGACCGACTCAACCACATACTTGCGCCAGGAACGCTTCCCCCAGGGGAAGCGTTTTACGCTATTTTTTACCCCTTGCTCATATGCTGCGCCGCCGACTTGAGCATGAGCCGCTTGGTCCCCACGTTGTCGAAGGCGATTTCGATCAGCGCGTCGCCGCCCATGGCCTGCACCGACGTGACCATACCCTTTCCGAAGGCCTTGTGGACCACCATGTCCCCCTTCTGATAGGTGGGCAGGCTGGCCGCCGGCTTGGCCGGCTGCATGGGATGGGCCCCGTGGACGGGCTGGGGCACCCGGTTGGCCGCCGTCACCGCGCTCCGGGGCGGGGCGGGCTGGTACTTGGTGCCGTACTGGTAGGGCGCGCCGCCCCCCGGCACCGGGGCATAGCTCTGCCGGGGCGACTGCCACCGGCCCGCCGCGTCGTCGTCCGGCTGGTCCAGATAGGTCTTGCCGCTCTGCTCCACGAACTCCGGGGGGATCTCCCCGGTGAACCGGGAGGGCCGGTTGCAGGAGGTCCGGCCAAAGAGCATCCGCTGCCCGGCGCAGGTCAGGTAGAGCTTCTCCTTGGCCCGGGTCATGGCCACGTAGCACAGCCGCCGCTCCTCCTCCATCTCCTCGGCCTCCCCGATGGCCCGGATGCCGGGGAAGATGCCCTCCTCCACGCCCACCACAAAGACCACGGGGAACTCCAGCCCCTTGGCCGAGTGCATGGTCATCATCACCACGCAGTCCTCGCTGGGGTCGTGGTTGTCCAAATCGGTGTAGAGGGCGATCTCGTCCAAAAATCCGGCCAGGGACGGCTCCCCCTCGGCGTTCTCCAGGTATCCGTTGATGGAGGTCAGCAGCTCCCGCACGTTCTCCAGCCGGGTGCGGTCCTCCACGGTATTCTTGGCCTCCAGGGCCACCGCGTAGCCCGTCTTGGCGATGACCTCCTCATAGAAATCGGGCAGGGACAGCTCCCCGGACAGTTTGCGCAGCTCCTCCATCATGTCGGTGAACTGGGCCAGCCGGGGGGCGGCCTTCTGCAAATCGGGGTACTGCCGGGGGTGGCTGACCACCTCCCACAGGGACACCCCGTTCTGCATGGCCAGGGTCTGGGCCGTGTCGATGGTCTTTTGCCCGATGCCCCGGGTGGGCACGTTGATGATGCGGCTCAGGCGCAGGTCGTCGGCGGGGTTGTTGACCACGCACAGATAGGCCAGCATGTCCTTCACCTCGGCCCGGTCGAAGAACCGGATGCCGCCGATGATGCGGTAGGGGATGCCGTTGCGCTTGAAGGCCTGCTCGATTTGGTTGGACTGGGCGTTCATGCGGTACAGCACCGCGTGGTCCTTCCACTTGCGCCCCTCGCTGTAATCCTGCATGACCTGGGCCGCCACGTACTGGGCCTCGTCGCTCTCGTTCATGGCGGTGTACAGCCGCACCTTGTCCCCCTGGTCGTGCTGGGTCCACAGCTCCTTGCCCTTGCGGCCCTGGTTGTGCTTGATGACGGCGTTGGACGCCTCCAGAATGTTCTTGGTGGAGCGGTAGTTCTGCTCCAGCCGGATGACCCGCGCCCCCTTGTACTGGTGCTCGAAGGACAGGATATTTTCGATGGTGGCCCCCCGGAAGCGGTAGATGGACTGGTCGTCGTCGCCCACCACGCAGATGTTCTCCCACTTCCCCGCCAGGGTGGAGGCCAGCAGATACTGTAAATTGTTGGTGTCCTGGTACTCGTCGATGAGAACGTAGCGGAACTTGTTCTGGTAGTAGCTGCGCACGTCCTCAAAGCCCTGGAGCAGCCGGACGGCGTTGAGGATGATGTCGTCAAAGTCCAGGGCGTTGGCGTCCTTCAGCCGCTTTTCGTACTCAATGTAGATTTTGGCGATCTTCACCAGCCGGTGGTCCCCCGCCTTCTGGCACTGGTCCAGGTAGTCCGCCCCCGACTGCATGGCGTCCTTGGCCTTGGAGATGGCCGCCAGCACCGACCGGGGCGGGAAGGTCTTGTCGTCCAGATTGAAGTCCTTCAGAATGTCCTTGATGACCCGCTGGGAGTCGTCGGAGTCATAGATGGTGAAGGACTTGTCGTAGCCCAGCTTTTCGATGTCCCGGCGCAGGATGCGCACGCAGGCGGAGTGGAAGGTGGAGGCCCACACGTCGTTGGCCGCGGGGCCCAGCATCCGCTCCAGGCGCTCCTTCAGCTCCCCGGCCGCCTTGTTGGTGAAGGTGATGGCGATGATGGACCAGGGCACCGCCGGGTCCAGGCGGCACAGCTTCTCCGCCTCGTCCGCCGCGTCGGGCATAGGGTGGGCGGCGTAGGCCTCCAAAAAGGCCAGGTCGTCGGGCTGCACCCACTCGGGCACCTCGTCCGAGTCGGACCCCCGGCCGTATTTCATCAGGTTGGCGATGCGGTGGATGAGCACCGTGGTCTTTCCGCTCCCCGCCCCGGCCAGCAGCAGCAGCGGCCCGTCGGTGGCCAGCACGGCCTTGCGCTGTTCCGGGTTCAGGTTCTGGAAGTCCAGCTCGATGACCGCCCGCCGCGCCTTGCAAAATCGCAGTTCTTCCTCTTGTGTCAGCATGGATTCACCCAATCTCTTTCTCTTGTTTCGCAGTGCTTCTATTGTATCTTAATTCCGCCCCCCGGTCAACTCTCCGAAAATGGAATACCTGCCCCACGGAATTGGAATATCACAACGCCCGCCACCCCCGTCCCCCTTGTCATTGCGAACCAGTCCGCAGACTGGCGCGGCAATCCGCACCCCGTCCTCCCCCTCGTAGGGCCCGGCGTCCCCGACGGGCCGTCTCCCCCGTCCCCCGCCGTAGGGGCGGCCCTTGTGGCCGCCCGTCCCCCGTCCCCTGTCATTGCGAGCCAGTCTGCAGACTGGCGCGGCAATCCGCCTCCCTCGTCCTACCCCCGTCCCGCCCGCAGGCGAAATTATCCATTCTCCATTCTCAATTATCAATTCCAAACATTTAGCCTCCCATCTAAATATCCTTGACATTTCCCCTCCCGTGCGCTATCATCATTTTGACATCCATCTAAATCATTAAGGAGGCGCGCCCCATGCTTCACATCGAACACTTCTCCAAAACCTACCCTGGCGGCAAGCAGGCGGTGGACGACCTCACCCTCACCGTCGCCCCCGGCGAGATTTTCGGCTTCATCGGCCACAACGGCGCGGGCAAGACCACCACTCTCCGGGCGGTGGCCGGGGTGCTGGACTTCACCGAAGGCGCCATCTCCATCGACGGCCACGACATCCGCCGGGACCCCACCGCCGCCAAACAGGTGACGGCCTTCCTCCCCGACAACCCGGACCTCTACGACTTCCTCTCCGGCATCCAGTACCTCACCTTCATCGCCGACCTCTACGAGATTCCCCAGGCCCACCGCCAGCTCCTGATCGCCAAATACGCCGATGCCTTCGCCCTGACCGGGAACCTGGGCAGCCCCATCGGCAGCTATTCCCACGGCATGAAGCAGAAGCTGGCCCTCATCTCCGCCCTCATCCGCCGCCCCCGGCTGCTGATTCTGGACGAGCCCTTCGTGGGCCTGGACCCCACCGCCGCCCACCTGCTCAAGGGCTTTCTGGCCGAGCTGTGCCAGGCGGGCGGGGCGGTCTTTTTCTCCACCCACGTGCTGGAGGTGGCGGAAAAGCTGTGCCACCGCATCGCCATCATCCAGGGCGGCAAGCTGGTCCGCCAGGGCGTCACCGGCGACCTGGTGGGCGACTCCACCCTGGAGGACGTGTTTCTGGGCCTGGACCAGGGCGGTGAGCGCCATGGGTAAGTTCCGCGCCCTGCTGGCCCTCCAGCTCAAGGCCATGCTCTTCTCCTTCCACGTGGGGGGCAAGAGCAAGCGCCGCGCCTTCTCCGGCGCGGGGGTCCTCCTGCTGATGGGGGGCCTGGCCCTCTACCTCTCGGCCACGTACAGCTTCCTCTTCGCCGCCCAGCTCGCCCCTTTGGGTATGCTCCCCCTGCTGATTTTGATGATGCCGGTGCTGGCGGTGGTTGCCGGTGGCTTCTTCACCCTCTTCTCCGCCCAGGGCATCGTCTTTGGCGGCAAGGACAACGACCTGATGCTCGCCCTCCCCGTCTCCGCCTTCACCCTCCTCCTGTCCCGGGTGCTGGCCCTCTACCTGGAAAATCTGGTGTTCAGTCTCTTCGTCATGCTCCCGGCGGGGGCGGCCTACCTCTGGTACGGCGGGGCGGGCGGGGTCCGCTTCGCCCTGGTCCTCCTGCTCTCGGTCCCCTTCCTGGCCCTGCTGCCCACCCTCCTGTCCCTGGTCTGCGGCTTCGTCCTCAGCTGGGTGTCCGGCAAATTCGTCCGCAGGCGGGCCATCTCCCTGGTCCTCTACGCCGCCCTCCTGGCGGCGGCCCTGGCGGGCGGCTTCCAGGTGAACTTCCTCCTCGCCGACCTGGCCTCCGCCGCCATGGGCATCCAGCAGGCCCTGTCCGTCTGGTGCGTCCCCTTCCTGTGGCTTCAGCAGGCGGCCTGCGACGGGAACGCCCTGTCCCTGCTGGCCTTCTGCGCCCTGTGCCTGCTGCCCTTCCTGGCCCTGACCTGGCTTTTCGCCGCCCGGTACAAAACCATCGTCACCAGCCTGGGCGCCCACGGGGCCCGCTCGGACTACCGGCTGGTGTCCGTGGCGGCGGGGAGCCAGCGCAAGGCCCTGCTGAAAAAGGAGGCCGCCCGCTTCTTCGGCACCCCCATCTACCTCTTCAACGCCGGGCTGGGTCTGGTGTTCCTGCTGCTGGCCGGGTTCGCCGCCCTCCTCTTCCGCCGGGACCTGGGGCCGCTCCTGACCCAGTTGGAGACCATCACCGACGGCATTTCCCCGGCCCTGCTGGCCGCCGGCGCGGTGTGCTTCCTGCTCTCCACCGTGTCCATCTCCGCCTCCTCCATCAGCCTGGAGAGCAGACAGCTCTGGATTCTGAAGACCGCCCCGGTGAGCGCCCCCACCCTCTTCACCGTCAAGGTGGGCTTCCAGCTCCTGCTCACCCTGCCCTGCCTGACGGTCTCCACCCTCTGCCTGTCCGCGGCTCTGGGACTGCCTCCGGCGGAATGGCTGCCGGTCCTGGCCGTCTCGGCGGTCTTCGCCCTGGCCTCCGCCCTCTTCGGTCTGTACGGGAACCTCTGCTTCCCCAAGCTGGACGCCCCCAACGACACGGTGGTGGTCAAGCAGTCGGCCGCCGCCATGCTGGGGGTCTTCGTCCCCATGGCGGCCGTGGCCCTGGCGGCCCTGCTGTGCTTTCTCCTCCGGGACCTGCTGGCTCCCTCCCTCCTGCTCCTGCTGTGCGCGGGGCTGTTCCTCCTGTGCGCCCTGGCCCTGCTCTCCCTCCTCCGGCGGCATGGCCCCGCCCTGCTGGCGGCACTTTGACCCTTGCCCCGCCGGACGTTTCCTGATACAATGTACCACAGCAACGCGTTGCGCTGCTGTGGTACATTTTTGCTTGTCGAAAAAGAGGCGGAAGTCCGATTCGGGGCGGGGGAGCTTGAGGGGGCGGCAGCCCGCCTCAAGTGGAACCGAATGCCCCGCAATGCCTGCAAAGGTAGGCGTTGCGGCGAGCGAAGCGAGGACTTTCCCGGCGGTGTGCCGCCGGGAAAGTAACGGCATTTTTTGGCTGTCGGGAAAGTCCGTAGGACTTTTTCGACAGCCAGACCACAGCAACGCGTTGCGCTGCTGTGGTACATTTTTGATTTTGACGAGGATGTGGAAGCCTATGTTCCAGATGCGCGCCGCCGACTACGGCCTGACCGTCGGTTCCCTCCCCAAAGGCCCCCGCAACAAGCTCACCGACGTGCCCGGCGTGCTGGTAGGCCACTGCACCGTGGACACCCCGGACCACAAGACCGGGGTCACAGTGGTCCTCCCCGGCCCGGAGAACCCCTTCACCCACAAGCTGCCCGCCGCCGCCTGCCAGTATAACGGCTTCGGCAAGACCACCGGCCTCATGCAGCTGTCCGAGCTGGGCACCCTGGAGACCCCCATCGCCCTGACCAACACCCTGAACGTGGGCCTGGTCCACGACGCCATGGTGGAGTATCTGCTCCAGCGGTGCGAGGCCGAGGGGGTGGAGCTGACCTCCGTGAACCCGGTGGTGGGCGAGTGCAACGACGCCACCCTCAACCGCATCGCCGACCGTGCCGTGGGCCGGGAACAGGTCTTTGCCGCCCTGGCCTCCGCCGGTCAGGACTACGACGAGGGCTGCGTGGGCGCCGGCGCCGGCACCATCTGCCACGGCCTCAAGGGCGGCATCGGCTCCGCCTCCCGCCAAATGGAGTTCGACGGCCGGACCTACACCCTGGGGGTCCTGGTCCAGTCCAACCACGGCGTCCTGAAGGACCTGACCATCCGCGGGGAGCAAATCGGCCTGGAGCTGGACAAGCTGGTGGAGACCCGCAAGGCCGACCAGGGCTCCATCATCGCCGTCCTTGCCACCGACCTGCCCCTGGATGCCCGCCAGCTGGGCCGGGTGGCCAAGCGGGTCTCCGTGGGCCTGGCCCGCCTGGGGTCCTATATCGGCCACGGCAGCGGCGAGGTCTTTCTGGCCTTCTCCACCGCCAACCCCTTCGACCCCCGGACACAGAACGCCGTCCGCATGACCTCCGCCTTCCACGAGGAACAGCTGGACCTCCCCTTCCGCGCCGCCGCCGAGTGCGCCGAGGAGGCCGTCCTGAACTCCCTCCTCACCGCCCGCACCACCATCGGCTACCAATCCCACAAGGTCTGGTCCCTCCTGGACCTCTGGAAACCCTAAACGCATCCCCTCCCTTCGTCCCCCGTCCCGCCCGCAGGCGAAATTATCAATTGTCAATTCTCCATTCTCAATTCTTCCGGAGGTCACTATGAGTAACCAACATCCCCCCCATTCCGGCAAATTCACCACCTCCGCCGGTTTCATCCTGGCGGCGGTGGGCTCCGCCGTGGGCATGGGCAATCTCTGGCTCTTCCCCTACCGCATGGTCCAGTGCGGCGGCGGCGCCTTTCTGCTCCCCTATTTCCTCTTCATCGCCCTGTTCAGCTATGTGGGCCTGTCCGGGGAGTTCGCCCTGGGCCGCCTCACCGGCGCCGGCACCATGGGCTCCTTTGACTACGCACTGAAGCGCCGGGGCAAGCGGGGCGGCAAGGTCATCGGCGTCCTCCCCCTGCTGGGGGTCCTGGGCATCGCCATCGGCTACTCCGTGGTGGTGGGCTGGGTCCTGCGGTACACCGCCGGGGCCTTCACCGGCTCCATCCTCACCACCGAGTCTCAGACCTTCTTCGATGCCATCGCCATCTCCTTCGGCTCCATCCCCTGGCACGCCGCCGCCATCGCCGTCACCGTCCTCATCCTGGTCCTGGGCGTGACCTCCGGCATCGAGAAGATCAGCAAATTCATGATGCCCGCCTTCTTCATCCTCTTTGTCGTCATCGCCGTCCGGGTGGGCTTCCTTCCCGGCGCGGCGGAGGGCTACCGCTACCTCCTCCTCCCCGACTGGTCCCGGCTGGCCGACCCCATGACCTGGATCTACGCCATGGGACAGGCCTTCTTCTCCCTGTCCATCAACGGGGCCGGTATGCTGATTTACGGCAGCTATATGAAGAAATCCGAGAACATCGTCCGCCAGTCGGTGATGACCGCCCTGCTGGACACGGTGGCCGCCCTGCTGGCCGCCTTCGCCATCATCCCCGCCGTGTTCTCCTTCGGCATCCCCATGGACGCGGCCCGGGGCCCCTCCCTGCTCTTTGTCACCCTGCCCAAGGTGTTCGCCCTCATGCCCGGTGGGCGGCTCCTGGCCATCATCTTCTTCGTCTCCGTCCTCTTCGCGGGCATCACCAGCCTGATGAACATGCTGGAGGCCGTGGGCGCGGCCCTCAGCGCCAACTCCAGGCTCTCCCGGGCCCTCTCCACGGTCGTCACCGGGGCCGTCACCTTCGCCGCCGCCGTCTGGCTGGAGGCCCTGCCCGACATGGGCGGCTGGATGGACCTCATCACCATCTACGTGGCCCCCTTCGGCGCGGTGCTGGGCGCGGTGTTCATCTACTGGGTCCTGGGCCTGCCCCAAATCGAGCAGGAGCTGATGCTGGGCCGGGGCAAGCCCCTCCCCAAAGCCTTCGGCATCCTGGCCAAGTACGTCTACGTCCCCCTGGCCGCCGTGGTGGTGGTCTTCGGCATCATCTATGGAGGCATAGGCTAATCCCCTGCCGAGGAGGCCAAGCCGTTCCCCCCGTCCCCCCGTATGTCATTGCGAACCAGTCCGCAGACTGGTGCGGCAATCCGCATCCCCGTCCTCCCCCGCCCGCCGCCCCTCGGCATATCACCCCGCAAAACTTGTAGGTAGTTGCGTTTTTCTTCGTGCAAACAAGCCGCCATTGGCTAAAGTGTCTTTGAATCACCCTTCCGCCCGTTACCCATCTGCACGGCACATCGAGGACGCCGCCCCCTACGTAGGGCCCGGCGTCCCCGACGGACCGCTCTCCCGTCCCCGTCGTAGGGGCGGCCCTTGCGGCCGCCCGCCGACACGCACCCGCCTTGCCGGGTACTGCCATGCCAGGCGCGCCGCGCCAGCGCACGGGGGTGAACGACCACGCGTTAGGCCGTAACGGCCGGGGCAGGTGCGGAAGGGCAGACTAGTTTGCTCTAGCCGGTCTCGACCTCCATGCTAACGTTGGCGCCGCCCTTAGGTCCAGGGGCCGCAGCCCCTGGTCGTTTCTT
>UQGJ01000014.1 GCA_900540545.1 uncultured Eubacteriales bacterium | reverse complement strand
GGCGGATAGGGCATTGAAAATGCCCGTAGCCGCCCCCTGGTTTTCTTTCGGTTCCCTTTCTCAAACCAGAAAGGGAACCCCGCCCGGAGGGCAAGTCCCCGGCAGGGGCCGCGCCCCGCTATCCCAACGAAAAGGAAGTCCTATCCATGTCCCACACCGCTGAACTCATCGCTGTCGGTACAGAACTATTGCTTGGCAACATCGCCAACGCCCCATGAAAGGCTGCGCCTTCCATGGGGACCCCTTTTGACTGCACATCCTCGGGCGAAGTGAATTCGCCCTGCGGAAATTCTCCGCTGACGCTGCGAATTTACGGCGGCACTCGCCGCCGGGTCGGTGTTGGCGATTGGAGGCTTTTACTTTGTCCCACACCGCTGAACTCATCGCCGTCGGCACAGAACTATTGCTTGGCAACATCGCCAACACCGACGCGCAAATGATTTCCCAGGGCCTGTCCGCCGTCGGCATCAACGTCTTTTACCACACCGTGGTGGGGGACAACCCCGCCCGGCTGCGCTCTGCCGTGGAGATCGCCAAGTCCCGGGCCGACATCATCATCACCACCGGCGGCCTGGGCCCCACCTGCGACGACCTGACCAAGCAGACCCTGGCCGAGTCCTTCGGTCTCCCCCTGGTCTTTGACGAGGAGTCCGCCCGCCGCATCCGGGCCTTCTTCGCCCAGCTCCACCCGGAGCGCCCCATGACGGACAACAACCTCCAGCAGGCCATGATGCCCCAGGGCTGTACCATCTTTTCCAACGACTGGGGCACCGCCCCCGGCTGCGCCTTCCAGGCCCAGGGCGTCACCGTCCTCATGCTCCCCGGCCCCCCCAGGGAGTGCCGCGCCATGTTCACCCACCGGGCCCTGCCCTACCTCCAGGCTTTCACCGACGGGGCCATCGTCTCCCGGACCCTGAAGCTCTTCGGCATCGGCGAGTCGGCCATGGAGTCCCTCCTCCGGGACAGGATGAACGCCATGACCAACCCCACCCTGGCCCCCTACGCCAAGGAGGGGGAGACCGAGCTGCGCATCACCGCCAAGGCCCCCACCGAGGCCCAGGCCAGGGACCTCATTGCCCCGGTGGAAGCCGACCTCCGCGCCCTCTTCGCCGATAAGGTCTACGGCGCCGACGTGCCCAGTCTCCATCAGGTGGCCTTTTCCCTGATGGAGGCCCAGGGCCTCACCCTGGGCACGGCGGAGTCCTGCACCGGGGGTCTCATCGCCCAGCGGATCACCGACCTGCCCGGGGCCTCCAACGTCCTCAAGGGCGGCATTGTCAGCTACACCGACGAGGTCAAGCACCAGGTCTTGGGGGTGGACCAAGCCCTGCTGGACCGATACGGCGCAGTCTCCAAAGAGGTGGCCCAGGCCATGGCCCAGGGGGCCCAGAAGGTTTTGGGCTGTGATTTGGCCGTCTCCACCACCGGCCTGGCCGGTCCCGCCGGGGACGACCGGGGCAACCCGGTGGGCCTGGTCTACATCGCCCTGGCCGGGCCGGACTTCTGCCACGTCCGGGAGACCCACCTGGGCCAAGGCCGGGACCGCATCCGTAATCTGACCGCCCTCCACGCCTTCGATTTGATTCGGCGGTATCTCAATGGGTTGAGGCTGTAAGGCGCTGCCCGCGCGGGGCAGGGTTCTTTTGTTGAAAAGAACCCTGGGAAGAAACAACCAGGGGATGAGGCCCCTGGACCTAAGAGCGACGCCAATGGGGCACGGAGGTTGAGACCGGCTAGAGGTAACAAGTCTGCCTTTCCGCTTCTGCCCCGGCCATTACGGCCTAATCTGCGGTCGTTCAGCCCCATGCGCTGGCGCGGCGCGCCTGGCATGGCGATTCCCGGCAAAGCTGGTGCGGGGACGGGCCGCCGGGGTCGGCGGCCCCTACGGCGGAAACCGAAGTTCTCTTGTAGGGGCCGCCCACTAGGCGGCCCGTGCAGACTGGCAACGGACAGACGGCCGATTCAAAAACGCACAGACCCCGTGGCGGCTTGTTTGCACCAAGTAAAACGCAACTACTATCAAGTTTAGCCGGGTCATATGCCGAGGGGCGGCAGCCGGAGTGGTTCCAGCGCCAGACCAATACGAGCTGTAACGGCTTTCTCGTTTTGCCAGCCCTTCGTGAACCGTACCGCCGCCCGGACGTTCTCCGGGGTCCAGGGGGCGGCGGATAGGGCCACATACGTGGCCCGTGCCGCCCCTGGTCCTTCTTTCCGTCCCCTTTCTTCGAGAAGAAAGGGGACCCGCCGGAGGCGCCCCTCAAAAGGAGTTGATCCCATGCCCCTCGCCCTGACCCAGGGCCCCGTCCGCTCCACGCTGCTGCGCTTCACCCTCCCCTTCGTGGCGGCCTCCCTGCTCCAATACCTCTACGGCGCGGCCGACCTGATGATCGTGGGCCGTTTCGCCGACGCGGCGGGCATCGCCGCCGTCAACACCGGCTGCCAGGTCATGCAGACCGTCACCGGCCTCATCCTGGGGCTTGCCACCGGCGGCACCGTCCTCATCGGCCAGTACACCGGCGCCCGCCGCCCCGACGACGTGGAAAAGACCATCGGCACCATGTTCACCTTCTTCGGCCTCCTGGCCCTGGCCCTCACGCTGGTCCTGGTCCTTTCCACAAATTTAGTGGTCTCCCTCATGCGCGTCCCCGCCGAGGCCGTCCTGCCCGCCCGGCAGTATTTCTTCCTCTGCGCCTGCGGCACGGTGTTCATCTCCGGCTACAACATGGTCTCGGCCATCCTCCGGGGCCTGGGGGACTCCCGGCGGCCCATGCTCTTCGTGGCCATCGCCTGCGTCACCAACATCCTGGGGGACCTGCTGCTGGTGGGGGTGTTCGGCCTGGGGGCGGCGGGGGCCGCCATCGCCACCGTGGCGGCCCAGGGCCTGAGCCTTCTGCTCTCCGTCCAGGTCCTCCGCCGCCGGGACTTTCCCTTCGACTTCCGGCGGGAGAGCTTCCGCTTCTGGCCGGGCAAGACCGCCAAGCTGGTAAAGCTGGGCGGCCCCGTCTCCCTCCAGAACGTGCTGGTGGAGCTGTCCTTTTTGCTCATCACCGCCAGCGTCAACCCCCTGGGGCTGGCCCAGGCCGCGTCGGTGGGCATCACGGAGCGGGTCATCTCCTTCTGTATGCTGGCCCCCATCGCCTTCCAGTCCTCCATCTCGGCCATGGCCGCCCAGAACATCGGCGCGGGGCGGCCCGACCGGGCTAAGAGCGCCCTGGGCTGGGGCCTGCTGTGCTCCCTGGCCTTCGGCGGGGCGGTACTGGTCCTGCTCCAGCTCTTTCCCGCCCAGGCGGCGGGTCTCTTCACCCCGGACCCGGAAGTGGTCCGCCACGGGGCCCTCTACCTGAAAAGTTACAGCATCGACTGCCTGCTGGTCTGCTTCGTCTTTTGCCTCAACGGGTTTTTCAGCGGCTGCGGCCGCACCGGCTTCACCATGGTCAACTGTCTCGCCGCCACCTTCGCCGTCCGGGTGCCCATGGTCATGCTGATTTCCCGCCTGCCCGGCGTCACCATGTTCCACATCGGCCTGGCCGCCCCGGCGGCCTCCCTGCTCCAAATCGTCATTCAACTGGCCTACTTAAAATTCGGTCCATGGAAGGAGACGGTGGTATGACCCCGGAAGTGCTGACTTTTTTGAGCGCCCACCCCGGCCGCATCGCCGTCTTTGAGGCGGTGGAGACCCAGATCGCCGCCCTGGGCGAATCCCAAATGGCGGTGGGCAAGTCCCAGATCTCCTGGGGCAACCCCCTGAAATTCGCCTTTCTCTCCCTCCCCCGCTTCCCTGCCCCCGACGGGGCGCTCACCCTCACCTTCGGCCTGGGCCACCGGCTGGACCACCCCCGCATTGCCCAGGCCGTGGAGCCCTACCCCAACCGCTGGACCCACCACGTCCTTCTGGCCGCCCCGGTTGACGTGGACGGCACAGTGGCGGAGTTCCTCCGGCAGTCCTACGAGTTCTCCCAGGCAAAGCGCCGCAGGCGCTGAACGAAAAACAGGGCTGTGTACCCGTCGGTACACAGCCCTGTTTTTCTGATGTCACTGTCCCGCCACGTTGCCCACCATCTCCGGCTCGGCGAAGAGGGCGGTGGCGCCGCCGGTGTGCCAGAACACCACCGTGGACCCCTGGGGGACCTTCCCGCTCTCCACGTAGCCGATAAGGCCGCTGAGGGCCTTGCCGGTGTAGACCGGGTCCACGATGATTCCTTCGGTCCGGGCCAGACGGCGGATGGCGGCGGTGGCCCGGTCATCGGGGACCTCGTAGCCCTGGCCGAAGTAGCCCAGGTCGGTACGGAAGTCCCCGGTGGTCACCACCGCGTCGGACCCGATGGCCCGCAGGGCCTCGGTGCCCAGGGCGGCCACCTTGTCCAGGTATTCCGGCCCCTTGGGGCTGACGTTGATGGCCACGATCTCCGGCCCGCCCATCAGGACCCGCCCGGCGGTGAGTCCGGCCAGGGTCCCGCCGGTGCCCGTGCCGTGGAAGAGGATGTCCGCTTTGACGCCCTGGGCCTCCATCTGCTCCAGCAGCTCGGCCCATCCGCCGATGAACCCGGCGGAGCCCAGGGGCTCGGCGGCCCCCATGGGGACCTCGTAGCACTTGTGGCCCTCGGCCTCCAGCCGGGCCATATGCTCCCGGCCCAGCCGCACGGCCTCGGCGTCCCCCTCGTCCTCGGTCATGCCGTTCAGGGGCACCAGATGGACCTCCGCGTCCAGGATGTGGTCCAGCAGCAGGTTGGCCCGCAGTTGGGTGGCTTCCACCAGCTCGGTGAGGTAGAGGACGGGCTTCATCCCAAGCCGGCGGCAGCCGGTGGCCACCTGCATGGCGCAATTGGACTGGCTGGCCCCGTAGCTCACCACGGTGTCGCACCCCAGGGCCTTGGCCTGCCCCAGCACGTACTCCAGCTTGCGCACCTTGTTGCCCCCGAACAGGCCGATGCCGGTGAGGTCGTCCCGCTTGAACCACAGGTCGATGCCCAACTCTTTGGACAGGTTTTCCGCCTTGTGCAGCGGCGTGGGGAAGAAGCCCAGCTGGGCTCTGGACAGCCTGGACAGCCGCTCTTTCACTTGCGCGATGGTCTCCATAGTCGTCGCCTCCTTTTTGGTAGGGTCAGTATACCACAGATAGGGGGATCGCGTCCAGTGGGATGGGTCCCTGCGGGGGACGGGGGACTCTGAGACTGGTGGCGGCTTGTTTGCACCAAGAAAAACGCAACTGCTCACAAATCTTGCCAGGTCATATGCCGATGGGCGGCAGCCGGAGTTGTTCCAGCGCCAGACCAATCCGAGCTGCAACAGCTCTCAAGTCTTGCCAGCCCCCGAAAACCGTACCGCCGCCAGGACGTTCCCGGGGTCCAGGGGGATGACGATAGGGGAACAAAGTTCCCCGTGTCATCCCCCTGGTTTTCTTTCGGTTCCTTTCTCAAATGAGAAAGGAACGCCCCCGGCAGGGGCCGCGCCCTTGTCCCTACGTCCTCTCTTGATACCACCGGCAGGCGGGGGTGTCCATGGTTTTACTGCGAATCCTAGGCGTCCCACAATGCCCCATCCGAACCGGCCTGAAATCCTTTTTCCCCCACTTGACGTAGTGCAGGAAAAAGTGCGAGCAAGTCTCACAGGTCTTTTTCTCTTCCATGTATATCACCTCTGTACTTAGTATATACCATGTATGTACCACTTGTAAACCACTTGTTGCAAAAAAGTGGTTATGATATAGTGACTATATAGTATATAGGTGGTGACAATATGGGCGAAGCGCAATTGGTAAATCGGACGAAGTTTGTTTCTTCTCTCAAAAATGAATTAGTACCGCTGTTTACTCAGCTTTCGGTTGAGACCCGCGTCCCCAAATCCCGTCTCCTAGACGAGGCCATTGAGGACCTGTTGAAGAAATACGAAAAAAGGCGGACCCTCGATTGAGGGTCCGCCTTTTTGTTACACTTCCTGCTGGTTGGCCTTGAACGCCTCCAGGGCCTCCTGGTCCCGGCGGTGTTCCTCCTCGATGGCCTGCTTGAGGAGCATATCCTTGACCTTCATCAGACGAATGGTCGCGGACCGCTCGTTTTCGTCCAGCTTCATGGAGATATACTTGATGGACTCCTCCATCTGGGGGATTTTCACGTACTCCAGGGCGTTGACGCGGCGGCGGGTCTTTTCGATCTCCTCGGCTAAGAGCTGGGAGGTCTTTTCCACCTCGGCCAGACGCAGCATATCCCGGAACACCTGGCTCAATGCGTCCACCGCGTCGTCCAGGGCGCCGCTGGTGGCGGCGAAGCCGTAGGGGTACACGTCGCCGGGGTCGTCGTTCTTGGTCTTGAAGTGGTACTCCGGCACGTTCACCGACATGATGTTCTGGAAACTCATGGTCAGCTCCACAGACTGCTTGGGGTACATCAGGGCCTGTTCCAGCATTTCGGTTGACATAAGTGCCGACGCCACGGTAAAAGAGCCGTGGGCCTGCATGAGGCCCTGCTCCACCTTTGCCCGGAGGGCCCGGTTCTCCCGGACCACCTCCAGGAACTGCTTCATCAGCTCGTCGCGCTTATCCTTCAGGAGCTTGTGGCCCCGGCGGGCCGTTTTCAGCCGGCCCTTGAGCCGGGTCAGCTCCATTCTGGTGGGGTTTACGTTGATGGCCGGCATGATTTACCCCTCCTTTTTCGGGAGGTACTTCTCGATCATTTCCGGCTTGATCCGCTTGAGCTCGCTGGTGGGTAGGATGGAGAGCAGCTCCCAGCCCAGGTCCAGCGTCTCGATGATAGAGCGGTTCTCCTCGGTCCCCTGGTTCACATAACGCTTTTCAAACTCGTCGGCGAACTTGGCGTAGAGCAGGTCGGTGGGGCTCAGGGCGGCCTCGCCCAAAATGCTCATCAGCTCCTTGTTCTCCTTGCCGGTGGCGTAGGCGGCGAAGAGCTGGTTCATGGTGCCTGCGTGGTCCTCCCGGGTCTTGCCCACGCCGGTGCCCTTGTCCTTCAGACGGGACAGGCTGGGCAGCACGTCCACGGGGGGATTGATGCCCTTGCGGTACAGCTCCCGGGACAGGATAATCTGGCCCTCCGTGATATAGCCGGTGAGGTCGGGGATGGGGTGGGTCTTGTCGTCCTCCGGCATGGTCAGGATGGGGATCATGGTGATGGAGCCGGGGGAGCCCAGGCGGCGGCCAGCCCGCTCGTACATGGTGGCAAGGTCGGTGTACAGGTAGCCCGGGTAGCCCCGGCGGCCGGGGACTTCCTTCTTGGCGGCGGAGACCTCGCGGAGGGCCTCGGCGTAGTTGGTGATGTCGGTGAGGATGACCAGCACGTGCATGCCCTTCTCAAAGGCCAGATACTCGGCGGCAGTCAGGGCCATACGGGGGGTGGCGATGCGCTCCACGGCCGGGTCGTTTGCCAGGTTGGTGAACAGCACGGTGCGGTCGATGGCCCCGGTACGGCGGAAGTCCTGGATGAAGAAGTCGGACTCCTCGAAGGTGATGCCGATGGCGGCAAAGACCACGGCGAAGTTGCCCGCGTCGTCGCCCAGCACCTTGGCTTGGCGGGCGATCTGGGCGGCCAGGGCCGCGTGGGGCAGGCCGGAGCCGGAGAAGATGGGCAGCTTCTGACCGCGGACCAGGGTGTTCAGGCCGTCGATGGTGGACACGCCGGTCTGGATGAACTCGTTGGGGTAGTCCCGGGCGGCGGGGTTCATGGCCAGACCGTTGATGTCCCGGAACTCCTCGGCCAGAATGGCGGGGCCGCCGTCGATGGGCTGGCCCATGCCGTTGAAGACCCGGCCCAGCATGTCGCCGGACACGCCCAGCTGGAGGGGGTGGCCCAGGAACCGGATCTTGGACTCGGCCAGATTGATGCCCGCGGATGGCTCGAAGAGCTGGACCACGGCGTTGTCGCCGTTGACCTCCAGCACCTTGCAGCGGCGGATGGAGCCGTCGGGCAGCTCGATCTCGCCCAGCTCGTCGAAGGTGACGCCCTCCACCTTTTTGACCATCATCAGGGGGCCGTTGACCTCTTGAATGGTTCTATACTCTCGAATCATCAGTCCTCGCCTCCCTTTGCCGCGATTTCGTCGATCTGCTCGGCCATTTCCCGGGCCATATCGGCGTAAACGGCGGGGAAATCGTTGTCTGGCACGCTCTTGGCCCGACCCATCTTCTCCCGGAAGGGGATGGCGAACAGGTCGTTGGCGTTGGCGCCCTTGGCGATGGCGGCGCGGCAGAGCTTGTCGTAGTCCAAAATCATCTCCAGCATCTTGTCCTGGCGCTCATAGCTGGAGTACCAGTCCACCTCCATGAAGCCGTTCTGCTGGAGGAAGTCCTCCCGGAGCATCTTGGCCGTCTCCAGGGTGAGTTGGTCGTTGGGGGACAGGGAGTCCTTGCCAACCAGCTGGACGATCTCGTTCAGGCTGGCCTCCTCCTGGAGGATGCTCATGGCCTTGTCGCGGTTGACCATGAACTGCTTGCCCAGATTCTCGTCGTACCAGGGCTTCAGAGAGTCCAGGTAGAGGGAATAGGAATTCAGCCAGTTGATGGCGGGGAAGTGGCGGCGGTAGGCCAGGGAGGCGTCCAGGGCCCAGAACACCTTGACGATGCGCATGGTGGCCTGGCTCACCGGCTCGGACAGGTCGCCGCCCGGAGGGGAGACCGCGCCCACGGCGGTCAGGCTGCCGCGGCGGTCGCCCTGGCTGGTGATGCACTCCACGGAGCCGGCCCGCTCGTAGAACTGGGCCAGACGGGAGGCCAGATAGGCGGGGTAGCCCTCCTCGCCGGGCATCTCCTCCAGACGGCCGGACATCTCGCGGAGGGCCTCGGCCCAGCGGGAGGTGGAGTCGGCGATGACGGCCACGTCGTAGCCCATGTCGCGGAAATACTCGGCGATGGTGATGCCGGTGTAGATGGACGCCTCACGGGCGGCCACGGGCATGTCGGAGGTGTTGGCGATGAGGACGGTCCGCTTCATCAGCGGCTCGCCGTTTCGGGGGTCCACCAGCTCGGGGAACTCCCGGAGCACGTCGGTCATCTCGTTGCCGCGCTCGCCGCAGCCGATGTAGATGACGATGTCCACGTCGGACCACTTTGCCAGCTGGTGCTGCATGACGGTCTTGCCGGAGCCGAAGGGGCCGGGGATGGCGGCGGTGCCGCCCTTGGCGATGGGGAACAGGGCGTCCACGATGCGCTGGCCGGACAGCAGGGGGGTCTTGGGGGGATATTTGTGCTTGTAGGGCCGGCCCACGCGGACGGGCCACTTCTGCACCATGGTCAGGGGGACCACGTCCCCGTTGTCCAGCCGCAGGGTGGCCACGGTATCCAGCACGGTGAAGGAGCCGGACTGGATGGACTCGATGGTGCCGCTCATCTTGGGGGGCACCATGATTTTGTGGAGCACGGAGACGGTCTCGGGCACGGTGCCGATGACGTCGCCGCCGGAGACCTTGTCGCCGGCCTGGACGGTGGGGGTGAAGTCCCACTGCTTGGTGTGGTCCAGGGCGGGCAGCTCAATGCCGCGGGTGATGGTGGACCCGGCCACCTCCATGATTTTCTCCAGGGGGCGCTGGATGCCGTCGTAGATGTTCTCGATGAGGCCGGGGCCCAGCTCCACGGACAGGGGGGAGCCGGTGGTCTCCACCGCCGCGCCGGGGCCCAGGCCGGAGGTCTCCTCATAGACCTGGATGGAGGCGGAGTCGCCGTTCATGGTCAAAATCTCGCCAATGAGGCGCTGCTCGCCCACGCGGACCACGTCGGCCATGTTGGCGTCGGCCAGTCCGGTGGCGACGACCAGCGGCCCGGAGACTTTTACGATCTTTCCGCTGCTCAAACGTATCAACCTTCTTTCGGGTGATTTCGCTTATTTCCTACCCCCTCGGAGAGCGGAGAGGGTATCGGGCCAAAGGCCCGTATCTAGGGGGAACTGGTTCCCCCTAGAAGCCGCGTCCCTGCCGCACAGCGGCAGAGATTTTCCGCAGAAAATCGACGCGGCTAGAGGATATCCGCGCCCACGGCGCGCTCCACGGACTTTTTCACGTTGTCCATGCCGATGCCCAGGCTGCCTCCCTTGCCGGGGATGAGGATGATGGCCGGGGTCAGGGCGTCCTTGTACCGCTCGATCTCCGGCTGCAGGCCCTGGGCCAGCTGTTCGGTGAGGTAGACGATGGCCACGTCCTCCTTGGCAAGCCGGTGGAGGGTCTCCCGGGCCTCGTCCACCGTCTCGGCGGGGTACACGTCCAGCCCCAGGGCCTTGAAGCCCAGGACGCTGGCCTGGTCCCCCACCACGGCGATGTGGTAGTTCAGCTCAGACATAGCTCTCACGCAGCCTTTCCCGGATGGTGTCCGTGTCCAGCCCCGCCATGCGCCCGGTGAGGATGATGCGGATGGCGGTCAGCTCCGCCTGCCGGGCGTAGAGGTAGCCGATGAGGGGATGCTCCCCGAAGGGGACGCTCTTGGCCCCCGCCAGATAGGCGGTGAGGGCGTCGTCGCAGAGTTTTTCGAACCGGGTGAGACTGCCCCCCTCCATGGCCTTGCCCCCCGCCTCGGCGGCGGCGGTCAGCGGCCCGGTGCCCACGGCGCCGGTCAGGTCCCCGGCCCCGGTGGCAGCCGCCACCAGGGACTCGGTCCCCACCGTGCCGCCGGGGATGAGCACCCGGCGGAGGAACTCCGCCCCCCGGCCCATCCGGGCGGAGCGGACGGCGGAGCGCAGGTTTGCCACGTCGATGGACCGCTGGACGTAGCCCAGCAGGAAGGCGCTGCGGCTGTCCCTGGCGGCCCGGGTCAGCTCGTCGTAGTAGGCCCGGTCCAGGATGAAGTCGGCGGCCTGGGGGTCGCCGGTGAGGGCCAGGGTCTCTCTGGCCTGGGCAACGGCCCTGCGGAATGTGTCGGTGCCGTGGAGGTCGTCCTTGGCGAAGTCCTCCCGGAGCTGCTGGGCGGGGTAGCGCCCCGCGTCGATGAACAGCCCGTCCGGCTCCCGGCCGGTGGCCTGGGCCTTCAGCAGGACCTTGGCGTTATGGTAGTCGTACTGGATGCAGAACACGTCCACCATGGCCGGGTCGGGGGCCGCCTTGCGCAGGTCGGCCATGGTCTCCAGACGGACCTGGTCCAGTACCCGCTCGATGCCGGCGGGGGTCAGGTCGTCGAATTCGGGATAGCCGCACTCGGCCAGGACCTTGGCGGCCTCCTCGGCGGAGCGGGCGTCCAGCATCCGCTCCATCCGCTCGGCCGTCAACAACCGGGTCTCCATGGCGTGGATGCGGGTGGAGATATTGAGATAGTCGTATTCGTTGATTTTCTTGGGCAAGTCGATTCCTCCTTTTGCTGGGGAGGTGCGGGGCCTTAGCCGAACAGGGTCTTGGCCACCTCGTTGGCCAGGGCGTCCCGCTGGAGGTGGATCAGCACCTCGAAGGAGCAGTTGGTCTCCACCTTGTCGTCCCGCAGGATGAGGCCCCCGGCCATGGGCCGGGTGTCCTCGGCCAGGGTGAGCATACCGGTCCCCGCCAGCACGGCGGAGGCCCCGGTGACCACCTTGTCCAGGAAGGCCCCCGCCTTGGACTCGGTAAACTCGTCGGGCAGCTTGGGGGCCACCTTCCGGGCCAGGATGTCGTTGGCCATGGTGACCACGGCCTTGCCGAAGCGGGAGCGGTCCTTCTGGGAGAAGATGACCTGCTCCCGGCCGGTGCGGCTGGCCTGGGCGCACAGGTTGGCCAGCAGGGCGATGTACTGCTCGTCGGGCAGTCCCACCAGCTCCCGCATGGCCTGCTGGAAGGCCTGCTCCACCATCTCCTGCTTGGCGGCGAGGGTGAGCTTGCGGTGTTCCAGCTGGGCCACGGAACCCAGGCGTTCCTCCCGCTGGGCGGCGGCCTCCGCGCCCTTTTTCAGGATGGCCTCGGCCTCGGCCTTGGCCCGCGCTTCGTAGTCGGCGGCGATGGCGTCGGCCTGGGCCTTGGCGTCGGCCTGGATGGCGTCGATCTCCTGCTGGATGTCGGCGTCGATGCGGCCGGTGATCTTTTCGATTCCGTTCATAGGTGTCTCCTTAGCCGCTGATGTTGATGATCATGAGCATGGAGGCCAGCAGGGACAGGATGGCGTAGAACTCCACTGTGATGCAGAGGATCATGCCCTTGGACCAGTCGTTGGGCTTCTTGGCCAGGATGTTGATGGAACCGGCGGCCACGCGGCCCTGGGCGATGGCGGAGAACAGGCCGCCGAGGGCCATGGGCAGGCAGGCGAAGAAGTACTGCATACCCTGGGCGATGCTCAGAGCGGGGAGGGTGCCGGAGAGCAGCCCCATGCGGAAGATGGCGAAGAACCACACCACCAGGCCGTACAGGCCCTGGGTGCCGGGGATGACCTGCAGGATCAGGACCTTACCGAACTTGCTGGGGTCCTCGCACAGAAGGCCGGTGCCGGCCTCGCCGGCGATGCCGGTGCCCTTGGCCGAGCCGATGCCGGAGAGGACGGCCGCCAGGCCGGCGCCGAAGAGGGCCAGGGCCAGGCCGCCGATGCTGCCCAGGAAGGTGGTGCTCTGCTGCATCTCAATGAGTTGTGTCATATCCATTACGTGTATCCTCCTTTTATTCGACTACATCGTAGTACTTGGTGTTGACGCTGAGGGGCTGGAAGGGCCTGCCGCCGTCCTTGTAGAACTTGCCGAAGTACTCCAGGCACTGGAGTCTCAGGTCGTGGACGTAGCAGCCCAGCAGATTCAACGCGAAGTTCAGTGCATTGCCCGCGAAGGAGATGACCAGGAAGAGGATGATGTTGCCGGGGATGGCGCCCAGGGTGTTGAACACCTGGGCGATGACGCTGCCCGCCAGCATCAGGGCCATCAGACGGGAGTAGGAGAGGATGTCGCCGAAATAACCGGTGATGTGGTTATAGAGCGAACCGAAGATACCGCTGAAGGTCCCCAGGACCTTGCCGAAGCCCTTGGCCTCCCGGGCGCCCCACACGGCCCCGGCCAATATCATCACGCCGCCCAGGATGAGGACCAGGGGGGTGACACCCAGGATGGCCAGTCCGGCCCCCGCAAAGACCACCCACCAGGTGACCTCCTCGAAGATGCCGTCCATGACCTCGCCGGCCCTAAGCTTGTTCACAAAGCTAATGACCATGCCGGTGATGATCTGCACGAAGCCCAGACACATGGCCCCCACCAGGATGGCCAGGGTGTCGTCCAGGGGGGTGAAGAGGGAGGGCAGGGCGAAGGTGCTATTGGGGTTGATGAGCTTCAAAAGCTGGGGGATGAAGTCCCCGAAGAAGCCGCCGGTGAGGGCGCCCACCACGAAGGTGCTCACGCCGCACAGGCCCATCAGGCCGAAGAGGTGGCCCGCGGTGCCCTTGGGCTTCATCTTTTTCGTCACCACCAGGGAGGCGATGATCATCAGCAGGCCGTACCCCATGTCGGCCAGCATGATGCCGTAGAAGAGGATGAAGAAGGGGGCCATCAGGGGGTTGGGGTCCACGCCGTCGTAGGCGGGGAGGGAGTACATCTCCGTGACCATGTTCAGGGGCCGGGTGAGCCAGTTGTTTTTCAGCTTCACCGGCACGTCGGGGTACTCCTCGGGGGTCGGGTCGGCGCACTGGAAGGCGCAGCCGTACTGGTCCAGCACCCGCTCCAGGTCCCCCAGCCGCTCGGCGGGGACCCACCCCTCCAGGAAGATTACGGCCTGGGACTGCAGGAGCCTGCCCTTGCACTCCTCCCGCTGAATATCCTGATTGGTGCGGTCCACGCACCGTTTGAGCTCCTCCCGGCGGTCGGACTGGGCCTGGATGGCCGCCTGGGCGGCGGTCAGGTCGGCGTCCAGCTCCTTGAGCCGCTGGTCCATGGCCTCGGTGTTCTCCCGGGCCGTGCCGTGCCAGTCCCGAAGGGTGGAGCGGGCGAAGCCGTACTTTTTCAGGACTTCAAAGGCCGCCTCCTCCTGGCTGCGGTGACACAGGACCAACACGTACTGCTGCTCGGCGTCCCGCCCGGCGTAGACCAGCTCGCACAGGTCTGCCGCGGCGGAGAGCTGGGCGGGAAGCTCCTCCAGGGGGGTACGGGTGGAGAGGCTGCCGAAGGTCACGGCGACCTCGTGGGTGGAGGGGGCGTCCAGGGGGACGTCCAGCTCCAGCCAGGGGGAGAGGGCCAGCTTCTGGCCCTGGAGCTTGCTTTTTTCGCTGTAAATGCCCGCGATGCGTTTTTCCTGCTCGTTGATGGCCTCGGCGGCGGCCAGCGCCTTCTGCCGGGCCAGGTCGCTGAAGAGGTCGGCCTCGGTGATGACGGGCCGGGCGCTGAGGAGCTTGCCCTTGGCCTTGCCGTACTTGTCCAGGGTGGACAGGGCGGCCTGGAGGGCGGCCAGCTCCGACTTCCGCTGGGCCAGCTCGGTGTCGCTGACCCTGGTGAGTCCGGCCCAGGCCGGGTCGTCCTGGGGGACCTCCGGCTCGATGACCTCCACACAGCCCAGGTGCTGAAGCTCCCGCAGCAGGTCCTCCCGGTCGGAGGCCATGCCGAACAGCCGCAGGCGTTTCATTTTGACGATGGACATTAGACTCCCACGACCTTTCTGACAATCAGTGCCGCCGCGTCCGCCAGTTTATCCTGGGCACCGCTGCGCAGGCTGTCACAGGACCGCCGGGTCTCCGCCATCACGGTCTCCGTGTGCAGGTCGGCCTTGGCCTCCGCCCGGGTCATCATCTCCCGGACCTGAGCCTCGGCCTCGGCGCGGGCCGCGGCCAGCCGCTCCCGGCCGGCCTTCTCGGCCTCGGCCACCATGCGCTTGGCCTGGGCCTCCGCCTCGGCCTTCCGCTCCCGGGCCTTCTGCTCGGCCTCGGTCACCTTTTGGACTGCTTCTAAAGACATTCCATCACCGCCTTTCGATGGTAGGTATCCATAAATTTGATACTGCCCTAGAATACCTCCCATAATACACTGTACCGAAGTCAAAATCAAGCCAAAAACTGCAACCACCTTACATATTGGTAGGGCCACAGAAAAAAATTTAGAGAGACCGCACAACATTGTCGGCTGTGCGGTCTCTCCTATTTGTGAGATTTGTAAAAAAGACGCGTTTTCCTTCGGACAAACCCGAAAAATTGTCCCGGAATTTTTACCAGTTCCAGACGGCCCAGCTCCCGTCCGCCGGACCGGGGGCGTCCAGCAGGGGCACCAGTTTGTCTCCGGCGTCCTCCATCCCCGCGGCGGCCAGCAGCCGCTCCGCCCCGGCCGTCTCGGCCTCTTTCATCCACACCCGGTCGGCGCTCCCGGCCACGGCCCCGGCGGTCTGCCCGCTGAGGACGTCGGTGCCGTCCAGGGCGGCCTGGGTGGTCACGATGGACAGCTTCACGTCGGGATACTGCCCGGACAGGGCCTCCCGCACCTGCTGGTAGAACCCGGTCACGACCCCGTCCAGGGCCTCCGGGTCATAGGCCGCGCCCTTTTTGATATAGCCCAGGTTGCCCTGGGTGGGGTAGCCCGCGTGGTCCAGCACGATCTCGTCGAACCCCAGCCCGGCCAGCTCCAGGCAGACCGATGTGAGGTAATCCCGCACCGACTCGCTGGTGGGGCTGGACCAGTGGAGCCCCTCCGGGTCGGTCCAGCGGTAGCCGCTGTTGGTGAGGATGTTGAGGGCCTTCTCCGCGTCTGAGAGCTTGTCGTCCTTGAAGCAGGAGACCCGGGCCACGGTGTACATCCCCTCCGTGTCGTTGAGAGCGCGGATGGCCGCGTTGAGGGCCGGGTCGTCGGCCGAGACCTTGGCCTTGATGGCCAGGTCCAGGCTGGACACGTAGCCCAGGGACCCGTCGTCGGCCTTCATGTCGAAGAGGGCCCCGTTGGCCCCGGCAGCCGCCACCGCCCCGGCGGCGGAGCCGTCATAGAGGGCCTCCCGGGGCAGGCTCACGCACTGGAGGTCGGCGGGGCCGGTCACCTCCGGCGTCACCACCACGATGGGCTGGCTGGGGACGACGGGCAGCACCTCCACGCTGCTCACCGGCTCCGGCTCCCGGTCCAGCCAGGGCAGCACCAGGCGCACCCCGTCGGCGGAGTAGACGCCGTACCGCTCCGTGATCCACAGGGCGCCCGCCACGACCACCACCAGCACGATGACCAGGGCGGCGGCCAGGACCTTCAGGAAGGTCCGGAACCCGGAGCGGCCCCGGTAGGTATCGTAACCGTAGTTCCTTTTCATCTGAATTCCATCCTTACAAACTTGTCATGGAATACTATTTCGAAGGAAGTATACCACAGCCGGCGCGAAAAATCACCCTTTTTTCACCGCCGCGGCATCCTGGGCCTCCTTGTCCAGCAGCGCCTCGTCCAGCCGGGTCAGCGCCTGGGCGACGGCCCGGCGCTCCTCCTCTGTCATGCTCTCCAAAACCGAGCTGAAATAACCGCCCACGTCGGTCTCGGCCCGCTTGCGCAGACAGTCAAATTTTTCGGTGGCGGTGACGTAGATGACCCGCCGGTCCTCCCCGGACCGCTCCCGCCGGGCCAGCCCCAGCTTTTCCAGCCGGTCCACAATGCCGGACACAGTGGAGTTGGCGCTGCCGGTGCGCTCGGCCAGGGCGCTGATGGGCACCGGCCCCTCCTCGCCCAACACCGTGAGTACCAGGGCCTGGGGGAAGGTGAGCTGCAGCCGCCCATAGTGGTCCCGGAACAGCCGGGACATGTGCTGGGACACCCGCAGATAGGTCATCAGAATGTCGTTGGAACCCTTCATCGCCATACTCCTTTCGGAATCCGCACTGATTCGTGTGCGAAAAGCATATCGCGTTCTTCGGCGTCCGTCAATTCTTACCGGGAAAGGTTCATGGAATGTTTTCAGAATCGTCACAAAGGGGGCCTCCGGCGGGTCCCCTTTCTTCTCGAAGAAAGGGGACGGAAAGAAGGGCCGGAGGCGGCACGGGCATTTTCAATGCCCTATCCGCCGCCCCCTGGACCCAGGGAACGTCCGGGCGGCGGTACGGTTCACGTTTGCTGGCAAGACTTGAAAGCCGTTGCAGCCCGGTATTGGCACGCGCCCGAACAACTCCGGCTGCCGCCCCTCGGCATATGACCCGGCAAAACTTGATAATAGTTGCGTTTTACTCGGTGCAAACAAGCCGCCACAAGGTTTATGCGCCTTTTACGGGGTCTTGCGCCTATCGCCAGTCTGCACGGGCCGCCCAGTGGGCGGCCCCTACAAGAGACCTTCGGCTCATGCCGTAGGGGCCGCCGACCTCGGCGGCCCGTCTCTGCACCCGCCTTGCCGGGACTCGCCACGCTAGGCGCGCCGCGCCAGCGCAACAGGTGGACCAACCGCACATTAGGCCGTAACGGCCGGGGCGGAAGCAAAAAGGCAGACTTGTCCCCACAAGCCGGTCTCAACCCCCAAGCCCCGTTGGCGCCGCCCCTAGGTCCAGGGCCGCGGCCCTGGTTTTCTTTCCGTCCTCTTTCTCAAATGAGAAAGAGGACCCCCGCCGGAGGCGACACCCCCGGAGGGGGTCGCTCCCCCCCCTCCCCGCCCGCAGGCGGACAAAAAAGGACCGTGTACCCTGTACACGGTCCCATACGCTTTATCCCACCGCCGGCGTCATCAGCCGCTGCAAAATGACGGCCAGCTGCGCCCTGGTGGCGTTCCCGGCGGGGGACAGCTTCCCGTCGCTGTCCCCGGTGATCAGCCCCGCCCCCACGGCGTGGGCCACGCCCTCCAGCGCCCAGGCGTGGACCGTCCCGGCATCCTCGTAGGGGTCCAGCACACCGGCGGCGATCTCCCCGCCGGTGGCCAGGGCGTAGCGGTAGAGGAACACGGCCAGCTGTTCCCTGGTCACGGTGTCGCCGCCGCCGAAGGTCCCGTTCCCCAGGCCGGTGGCGATGCCCTGCTCCTGGCCCCAGGCCACGGCGTCGGCGTAGTAATACCACGCTTGGAGGTCGGAGAAGTCCGAGGCCCCCTCGGGGGCGGGGGACCCGGCCAGCCGCCACAGCACGGCCATGACCATGCCCCGGGTCACAAAGCTGTCGGGGTCGAAGGTGGTCTCGGTGGTGCCGTTCATCACGCCCTCGGCCGTGACCTTCTCCACCGCCCCGGCGTACCAGCTTCCGGCGGGCACGTCGGCATAGCCCGCGGCCAGGGCCGGGACGGCCAGTCCCCCGCACAGGGACAGGGTCAGCGCCAGGGCGCACAGGGTTCGTCTCATAGAGACCACTCGCTTTCTCACATAAGTGGCCTCATTATATCGGAAGGATGTGACGAATTTATGAACGGGGAAACATTTCCTGTCGTTTCCGCCCCGGCGTCACACGCACAGCGCCCAGTTGAGCATGAGCAGCAGCCCGAAACCGGGGACCCCCAGCAGGCCCACCACCAGGGCGTTCCACAGGTTGACCCCCAGTGTGATGCCCAGCAGGGACCCCACCGGGCTCAGGCACGCCAGGGCCGCCAGGGAGCAGGCCGTCCGCAGGCAGAGCTTGCCCAGGTGCTTCAGCGGGGTCCGCAGGGCCGCCAGGACTGCCACCGCCAGCAGGCCCACCAGGACCCAGGGCATGGCCTGGAGCAGGGTGCCGTCCATCCTCAGGCCCCCTCTTCCTGCTCCAGCTCCTTCACCCGCCGCAGCAGGTAGGAATACCGGGCCTGGAGCGAATTGATTTCAAAGACGTAGGACTCGATGAGGTCCGGGTCTCCGGTGGAATTGAACAGGGTATAGGCCTGGTTGATGAGGGTCCGGGTGTTGGTCAGCCCCTCCCGCAGGGCGCGCACCTCCTGGTCCCGCTCGCTCTCCCCCCGCCTGCGGAAGGAAAAGGCTTTGACCGCCTCCGCCATGAGCGCCGCCTCCTTTCTGTTACAAAGTATTGTATGGAAAGTTTGGACAAATATGCCACGGTTCATACCTGGCGCGCTGCACATACTAGCTCTCGGACAGGGAGAGAGAAACAGACCTGTCAAAAAAGGACCGCATCTCCTTTTAAGCCGGTGCCGGGTGAGCTCACCCTCTGGCGAAAGGCGAAAGGGGACGGGTCCGCATTGGGAACCGTTCCAACAGGAACCAGACCCCCAAAGCAGACGACGGCTCCCCGTCCAGCCCAAAGGCCCGGCCGCACAAGGAAGAAATTCAAGGTGCCGAGCGCGGACCCACCGCCGCATCCCACAGGGATGCGGCGGTTTTTTGTCCTCCCATGTCACATTTTTCCTTCTTCATTCTGAATTCTGAACTCTTAATTGACTCCCCTCTATGAAATGAGCTATACTTAACCTGATAGATTATGGAAATGTGAGGGGAGCCCCATGCCAAAGAGCAGTAAACACTACGGCAACGAATCCATCTCCGCCCTGAAGGGGGCCGACCGGGTCCGCAAGCGCCCCGGCGTCATCTTCGGCTCCGACGGGCTGGAGGGCTGCGAGCACGCCGTCTTTGAGATTTTGTCCAACGCCATCGACGAGGCCCGGGAGGGCCACGGCGACGTCATCACCGTCACCCGGTACGAGGACCACTCCATCGAGGTGGAGGACTTCGGCCGGGGCTGCCCGGTGGACTGGAACGAGAAGGAGCAGAAGTTCAACTGGGAGCTGGTGTTCTGCGAGCTGTACGCCGGCGGCAAGTACGGCACCGGCGACGGCGACAACTACGAGTACTCCCTGGGCCTCAACGGCCTGGGCTCCTGCGCCACCCAGTATGCCAGCCGGTACTTCGACGCCGTCATCCACCGGGACGGCTTCGAGTACACCCTCCACTTTGAAAAGGGCGAGAACGTGGGCGGTCTGACCAAGACCCCCTATACCGGCAAAAAGACCGGCTCCAAATTCCACTGGCTGCCCGACCTGGACGTGTTCACCGACACCAATATCCCCCCCGAGTTCTACCTGGATGTGATGAAGCGCCAGGCCGTGGTCAACGCGGGCATCACCTTCCGCTTCCGCAACCAGGTGGGGGGCAAATTCGAGACCACCGAGTTCAAGTACGAAAACGGCATCGTGGACTACGTCCGGGAGCTGGCCGGGGAGAACGCCCTCACCACCCCCGTGTTCTGGCAGACCGAGCGCAAGGGCCGGGACCGGGAGGACAAGCCGGAGTATAAGGTGAAGCTCTCCGTCTCCCTGTGCTTCTCTAACACGGTGCAGATCATTGAGCACTACCACAACTCCTCCTGGCTGGAGCACGGCGGCAGCCCGGAAAAGGCCATGAAGTCCGCCCTGGTCTCTGCCATCGACGGCTACCTCAAGCAGCAGGGCAAATACCAGAAGTCGGAGAGCAAAATCACCTGGGCCGACATCCAGGACTGTCTGGTGATGGTCTCCAACAACTTCTCCACCCAGACCTCCTACGAGAACCAGACCAAAAAGGCCATCAACAACAAGTTCGTCCAGGAGGCCATGACCGAGTTTTTGAAGGCCCAGATGGAGGTCTACTTCATCGAGAACCCCTTCGACGCGGGCAAAATCGCCGAGCAGGTCCTCATTAACAAGCGTTCCCGGGAGTCCGCCGAGAAGGCCCGCCTGAACATCAAGAAAAAGCTCACCGGCAGCATGGACATCTCCAACCGGGTCCAGAAATTCGTGGACTGCCGCACCAAGGACACCGAGCGCCGGGAGCTGTATATCGTGGAGGGCGACTCGGCCCTGGGCTCGGTGAAGCTGGCCCGGGACTCGGACTTCCAGGGCATCATGCCCATCCGGGGCAAAATCTTGAACTGCCTCAAGGCCGACTACGGCAAGATATTCAAGTCGGAGATCATCACCGACCTGCTGAAGGTCCTGGGCTGCGGCGTGGAGGTCCACGACAAGCGGGCCAAGGACCTGCCGGAATTCGACCTGATGAACCTGCGGTGGAACAAGGTGGTCATCTGTACCGACGCCGACGTGGACGGCTACCAAATCAGAACCCTGGTCCTCACCATGCTCTACCGCCTGACCCCCACCCTCATCCAGCGGGGCTACGTCTATATCGCGGAATCCCCCCTCTACGAAATCACCTTCAAGGAAAAAACCTGGTTCGCCTATAACGAGACGGAGAAGGCCGACATCCTCAGGGAGCTGGAGGGCAAAAAGTTCACCATCCAGCGCTCCAAGGGCCTGGGCGAGAACGAGCCGGACATGATGTGGCTGACCACCATGAACCCGGACACCCGCCGTCTCATCAAGGTCATGCCCGAGGACGTAGCCCGGACCGCTGCCACCTTCGACCTCCTCCTGGGCGACAACCTCAGCGGCAGAAAGGACCACATTGCCGAAAACGGCTATAAATACCTGGAGCTGGCGGATATTTCGTAAAGAGGTGGGATGGATGAACCCATATCCGGTGCGCAAATATCACCATTTGAAGCATTACGATTATTCCCAGCCCGGATTTTATTTCGTCACCATCTGCGCCAAGGTCAGAAACCAAAACATCTTTTCCTCTCTTCTGCCCGTAGGGGCCGCCGACCCCGGCGGCCCGCGGCTTCAGCTCACCCCTTTAGGCCAGATTGTAGACCAGTTGATTCAAGGCATTGACTGTGCTTACCCCGATGTCCATGTAGACCAATATATCATTATGCCGGACCATGTCCACCTGTTGATACAATTGACCGGAGACGGGCCACCGGGGTCGGCGGCCCCTACATCACTGCCACAGGTCATCAATGCCTTGAAGGGCTTTACCACCCGAACATGGGGAAAGCCCGTGTGGCAGGATGACTACTACGACCACATCCTCCGCAACCCCCAGGACCTCTCGGAGACCCGCTCGTACATCGTGCAAAATCCTTCCGCGCGACTGGAAAGGAGTCAAACATGAAAAAACTGCTGGCGCTGGTCCTGACCCTGGCAATGTCCTGCACTCTTTTTGCCCCCGCCCTGGCGTACCAGGACACCGATCCACCCCTCTGGAAGGAGCGCGGCTATACCTCCCTGGAAGACATGCTGGAGCGCCAGTACATGACCGAGGACGAGTACGGCGAACAGGCTCAGGAGGCAGCCGACGCCGCAGCCTGGAAAGACGCCTACTGGGCCGCCCACAGCGCCGAATTCGACGCCGACGGCTGGTTCACAGCGCGCTACGGCAGCTACTACGCCAAGAAGGACTATATGTATTACTTCGACCTCTATACCGAGGCCGATTTCCAGGAAAACATGCGGGAGGACTGGCTCTCCGAGCAGTATTGGACGGGCATGATCCAGGAGAAGGTGGCCGCCTGGGCCGCCGAACACCCGGAGGAGTATGCCGCCTTCGATGCCGACCAGTACTTCAAGGAAGTCTATAACGCCGACCGCTACTATGACTCCAAGCAGGAGTTTATGGAGATGTCTCCCATCACCGACAGCGAGGAGCAGTTCCGCGCCGAGATGCTCTACTTCATGATCCAGGAGCAGGAGACCGCCGCCGAACAGCAAACCGACATCGACGCCTACGCCGCCGAACACCCGGAGGAATTTGCCGAGTTCGACCCCATGGAGTTCTTTGAGGATACTTACAGCTACTGGACCATGGAAGAGTACATGTCCTCCTACGGGTACGCCACGGAGGAGGAATTCCTGCGCCAGATGACCTGGCTGTGGGTGCAGAGCCAGGTGGGCGCCGAGCGGCGCCAGGCCCGGGCCGACGCATGGAGCGCCGCCCACCCCGACGAGTACGCCGCTTTCGACGCCGACGCCTGGCTGGAAACGCATTATCCCTATTACGGCGACAAAGAAGAATATATGGACGCCTATCGCCTTGATACCGAGGAAGAATTCCGGCTGGCCATGCTCCTGGACATGCTGGATACGCAGGCCGCAAACGCGGATATGCAGGCCGAGGTGGACGCCTGGGCCGCGGAACACCCGGAGGAATTCGCCGCCTTCGACGCCGACCAGTACTTCAAGGAAGTCTATAACGCCGACCGCTACTATGACTCCAAGCAGGAGTATATGGAGCTGGCTCCCACCACCGACAGCGAGGAGCAGTTCCGTACCGAGATGCTCTACTACATGATCCAGGAGCAGGAGGCCGCCCAGGCCGCCCAGGACCAGTGGGCCGCCTTCCAGGCCGCCGAGCCCGAGGACACCGCCGCCTTCGTGGCCGACGTGGAGCGCTGGTTCCAGTCCGGCGAGTATAACGCCTCCCACTACTATCCCCGCTATACCAGTCTCCAGGACTACATGGACGATAACTACCTTACCGTGAAGGAGTCCGCCTACGCCGCCCTCTACGAGAGCTGGAAGGCCGACCGGGCTGCCAACGCCGAGGCCAAGGCCCAGCGGGACGCCCACAAGCGGGAGCTGGGCGGCGTCCCCGGCGAGCTCAGCGTCATGCTCAACGGGGCCTACCTCTCCTTCCCCGACGCCAAGCCCGTGGCCCGGAACGACCGCACCATGATCCCCGTCCGCGCCCTGGCCGAAGCCCTGGGCTATACCGTCTCCTTTGACGAGACCACCAACGCCGCCGTCTGCGACAAGGGCGGCGTCACCGTGACCTTCCCCCTGGAGGGCAAAAAGTACACCCTCACCACCGACGGCAAGGACCGCAAATACACCATGAGTTCCCCCGCCTTTGCCGAGGACGGCCGCACCTACGTCCCCCTCCGGGATTTGGCCGATGCCTTCGGCTGCGGCCTGGCCTGGGACGCGGGCTACGATACCGCCGTCCTCTTCGACCCTGAGGCCATCGCCGCGGAGCTGAATCAAAACTTTACCCAAATCGACCGGATGCTCTCCACCCTGCTGGGCAAGGCGGTGGACACCGCCCAGCGGAACATCCGCACCACCTCCAGCGAGACCATCGACCTGACCCTGTTCAACAGCCTGGACGGCGACAGGACCTACACCGTGAAAATCGACGCCACCACCGTGGCCGGCAAGGGCTCCATGGAGTGCGAGCTCAAGCTGGACCTGGCCGGGGTCCTCTCCCAGCTTACGAAGGAGGACTGGGCCGACGTTCAGAAGATGCTGGACCAGAGCGAAGCCAAGTTCAGCCTCTCCACCCTCAAGACCCTGCTGAAGTCCACCACCTTTAAGCTCTACTGGAACGTGGACACCCAGCTCCTGTACCTCCAGTCCCCCCTGTTCTCTCTGCTGGACGAGTCGGTGGGCAAGGACGACTGGGTCTCCATGGACCTGGATTCCTTCTATCCCTTCTACGTGACCCCCGGCGCGGCCCTGCCCACCGAGACCGTGGACAAGGACGGCACCGTGGACTCCCTCCCCCTCCTCAACGTGGGCGCCATGCTCTACGACAGCGTCATCGCACGCCGCCTGAAGTGGTCCTACTATGACCCCGTAGGCGTGGACAGCTACGCCGGCCTGCTGGAGCAGGCCGACCAGGTGGCGCTCCTCTTGGGCGACGGCCGCTTCACCCGCGCGGGCAACGCCCTGACCTACTCCCTGGACACCAAGACCGTCAACGACCTCATCCGGGACCTCACCGCCCCGGACCCTGATGTCCCTTACTCCTACGACCCTCTGGACGGCGAGGACGCCTTCCGGGCCTGCGCCTTCACCGTCACCGTCCACGACAACGGCGACTACGCCATGGAGATGGATATGCGCCCCGGCCGGACCCTGGGTCGCTTCGTGGATTTCCAAATCACCATGGACGCCAAGAGCGCCGGCGGAAAGCAGACCCTGACCGGCGAGGTCCACTATAAGAACCAGTTTGACTTCACCGTCACCGCCTCCTCCGAGTCCAAGGAGGTCTCCGCGCCCCCCGCCGCCCTCCCCCCTGAGAACGCCAAAATCATCCCCTGGGACGAGCTGGATTTCTAAATCCGTATCCCCCCCGACTGGAAAGGAGTCAATCATGAAAAAGCTGCTGGCGGTGATCCTGACCTTGGCCTTGGCCTGTCCCCTCCTCACCCCCGCCCTGGCCGCGGAGGCGGCGCAAGAGGACGGCGGCATCAAGCTCTTCCTGGATGACCGGGAACTGAAACTGGATGTCCCGCCGGAGGTCCGCAGCGAGCGCACCATGGTGCCCATCCGCGCCGTGGCCGAGGCATTGGGCGCCGGCGTGGAATGGGTGCCGGACACCCAGGAGATCGTGATGACCCGGGCCGGCTCCACCGTCACCATGACCCTGGACTCCACCACCGCCACCGTGGACGGCGTGGCGGTGGAGATGGACGTGGCCCCCTACGCCACCGAGGGCCGCACTCTCATCCCCGCCCGCTATGTGGCCGAATTCTTCGGCCAGACCGTGGCCTGGGACGGCGAGGCCCGCCGGGTGGACATTGCCGAGGACAAATCGGTGGTGGGGGACTCCAACCTGGAGGCGTGGGCCCTCCCCATGGGGGCCATGCTGGCGAAGCTCAACCAGGGAAGCCCGGCTTGGTTCGGCCTGTACCGCCGGAGCGCGTCCACCGCAAAGCAGAGCGCCCGGGTGCTGAGCGGCAGCTCTTGGAACATCCCGGAACGGGACGATTTGGTGGAGTCCGTCCTGAGTATGACCTTCTATGGCCATAACGCCACGTTTTTCAGCGCCGCAGAGGATGCGAGGAACCTGACGGCGGAGGAAAAGGCCGCCCTGGATGCCCAGGCCGCCAGCAATCCGTCCTTCGACTGGCCCCCCTATATGTGGGAGTTCACGTCTGCCCTGGACGAAAAGTGGGGAGACCGCGGCATCCTCGCCTGGGATCTGTTCCGCATGAGCAATCTGGTCCAGTGGGGTTACAGCGCCGGGTACGTGACCTATGAGGAGGCCCTCCTGCTGCTGGAGCCCGCCGCCACCCTCCTGAGCGAGAATTTCTCCTCCTGGGACGAGGCCTATGAAAACTATCTGGACGGCTACACTTGGTGGTCCAAGAGTAACGGCCTGGACCAGAACGTGTGGGAGAGCGCCCGGGGCAAGCTCTATCTGGAGATGAAGGCCGACCCCGACCTGGCCCCCATCTTCGACGATACCCTCTTCGAAACCGGCGTCATCGGCCTGCTGGAGTAAATACGGTCAACGGCGAGCGAGTCCCGCTTCCCGTTTCGTCCCCAGTTCTGGGCTGGACCTGGAACACCCCCCACAGCGCCGTATTTTTGCAGTCCCACGGATAAAAAGGAGGTCTTTCCTTTGAAAAAGCTGTGTTCGCTCCTGTTGTGTCTCTCCCTGGCGCTCTCCCTGTCCGCCCCCGCCCTGGCCGCGGAGGCCGTCACCCCCACGCCTCCCCCCTGGTGTCCCGAGGAGGAGTACGCCGTCTTCCCCGGTTCCGCCGCCTATGAGCCGGAGCACTGGAAGGTCATCACCGACATCCGGGAGATTGTGCGGTGGGGTCCCGTCAGCAACGCCACCCTGCCCATGCTCAAGGACTTTAACGCCCTGCCCGAGCGGCGGTCGGACAACTCCTTTGATATGGGTGTGTTGTTCGAGCGGGCGCTGCTGGAGCTCCGCCTGATTCGGAATAACAACGGCGTAAAAACCCCTCACGATGTCCACCTGTCCTACTACTTGGAAGACGGGACGAGCGCACTTTTGGAGGGTCTCACCGACCAGCAGAAATATGTCCTGCTGCTGTGGGCCGCCCGGGGTGTTCTGCGCAATTATGGCGTGGGCGAACAACTCTACGCATACATCCCCTATCTGCTGGAATTTCCCCAGTTCACCCTCAATCAGCTCACCGACACCGAGATTTTCACCGCCGAGGAACAGGAGACCCTCCGGGCCGAGGTGGCCGCCGGATGGGGCGCCTACTTCAACCATATCGAAATCTGGCTGGACGGCAATGAGCTGTCCATGGACGTGCCCCCGGAGGCCCGCAACGGCCGCACCATGGTGCCCATCCGCGCCGTGGCCGAGGCCCTGGGCGCCGACGTGACCTGGGTGCCAGAGGGACAAAAAATCGTCCTCACACGGGCCGGCTCCACCGTCACCATGACCCTGGACTCCACCACCGCCACGGTGGACGGCCAGCCGGTGGAGATGGACGTGGCCCCCTACGCCACCGAGGGCCGCACCCTCATCCCCGCCCGCTATGTGGCCGAGTTCTTCGGACAAACGGTGGACTGGGACGGAATCAAGCACCAGGTATTGATCAATGAGGACAAGTCTGTGGCGGAGAGTTCCAACCTGGAGGCTTGGGCCATAGCCATGGGGCTGATTCGGAATAAAATCGACCTGGGCGTCGCCTCTTATTACCGGGACAGCCAGGTCCGCTTCGGCCAGTTTGAGCGCACCGCCCAGCAGGTCCAGAATACCCGGAATTCCCTGGTCTCCGCCTGGGGCGTGCAAAACCGCCAGGACCTGATCGAGCTGGTCACCCGCATGACCGCCCACGGCCACAACGACTCCTTCCAGGAGGCCGCCGCCATCGCTAACAGCCTCAGCGACCAGGAGTTCGCCGCTCTTGTCGCCGCCTCCGGCGAGACCGACAAGTATATGTGGCCCTATACCAAGCAGCTCAGCCAGCGGTGGGGCGACAAGGGCATCCTGGCCTGGGACCTCTCCCGGATGGGAACGCTGGTCCAATGGGGCTATACGGCCGGGTATCTCACCTACGCCGAGGCTCTGGAACTGGTGGAGCCCGCCGCCCGACTGACCCAGGAGACATTCACCAGCTGGGACGAGTTCTATATGAACTATTTGGACGGCTACAACTGGTGGGCCCGCAACGACGTGGCCACAATCATGGCGGAATATGAGGCCAGAATGGCCACCAGCAGTATGCAGGTCCCCGGCAACTGGGAGACTTGGATGGAGCAGCCCCGCGCAAATTTCTACATCTCCATCAAGAACTTCTCTCAGCTCGACGACACCCTCTTCCAAACCGGCGTCATCGGTTTACCTGAGTAAATACGGTCACGGCGAATAGGGTTCCGCTTCTCGTTTCGCCCCCGGTTCTGGGCTGCGCCCGAACCTGGAACACCCTCCACAGCGCCGTATTTTTGCAGTCCCCCGGATAAAAAGGAGGTCTCCCCGTTGAAAAAGCTGTGTTCGCTCCTGCTGTGCCTCTCACTGGCGCTCTCCCTGTCCGCCCCCGCCCTGGCCGCGGAGACCCCTGTGATCCCCGTTACGCCTGAGTGGATCGATCAAGGGGACTACATTGTATTTCCTGGAGATCCCGTCTACCTCCCCGAAACCTGGACTAAAATTGAGGCTCTTCGGGAGACGGCAAGAAACGGAGCGAAGAAAATAGAGCCTGAGGAGGGCCTGAAAAAAAGTTCTATTGGGGCCTGCTATGAACTTGCCCTCATCAGAATCAAATGCGGAGACAATTATGGTTTCGGCAATACTCCCGATACACGTGGTTGCTTTTATTCCATGTATAACAACCTCCTCTGGTGTGAAGAACAATGGCTCCAGACCCACGAGCCGGACGAACTCTATTACCACATGGTGGTGGAGGAAAGCCGTGCCCGCATCGTATACCAGAGTTCAAGCCCCGGTCCGGCGGATGGCTGGGGCCGCGTGGTGGACGCGCTGGATTACCTTGGTATGACTACGGAGGATCTCCTGTCTGGAAAGTATATGTATCTGGCCTCCCAAACCACGAAGGACAAGGTAATCGCTGGACTGGAAGCCTGCCGGGCGGACCGAAAGACTCTGAAGATATTCCTGGATGGGGCGCAAATCAAGATGGATGTGGCCCTTGAAGCCCACAACGGCCGCACCATGGTGCCCATCCGAGCTGTGGCCGAGGCATTGGGCGCCGATGTGGAATGGGTACCGGATACCCAGGAAATCGTGATGACCCGGGCCGGGTCCACCGTCACCATGACTCTGGGCAGCACCACCGCCACTGTGGACGACAAGCCGGTGGAGATGGACGTGGCCCCCTACGCCACCGAGGGCCACACCCTCATCCCCGCCCGCTATGTGGCCGAATTCTTTGGTCAAAAAGTAGCGTGGGATGGGAAGGACAGTCGGGTACTCATCACCGAGGACAAATCGGTGGCAGAGGGTTCAAATCTGGAGGACTGGGCTGTGTCCATGGGCCTGATTTACGGATACCAGTATTACGGCGCAGAATACGGCCTTCCCGCGCCCGTCGGAAAACCTATCTTCTTCGGTATGTATGAGCGCACCGCGGAATCCGTAAAGGGCACCCGGGATGGCTTGGCAACCAACTGGGGCGTCACAGGCCGCGAGGACATCATTCCCCTGATCCAGCGTATGACCCCCCACGGCCACAACGACAGTTTTCAGGAGGCCGCCGAAATTACCAATGGCCTCACTGACCAGGAGTTTGCCGCGCTCGTCGCCTCGTCTGGCGAAACCGACCGATACATGTGGCTCTACACCAAGGAAATCAGTGAGCGGTGGGGGGAGAAGGGCATTCTGGCCTGGGACTTATCCCGGATGTCCAGTATGGCGCAGTGGGGCTACACCGCGGGCTACCTTACCTATGAGGATGCCCTGGAACTTGTGGAACCCGCCGCACGAATGGCACAGGAGACCTTCTCCGACTGGGACGAATTCTATCTGAACTATCTGGATGGCTATAACTGGTGGGCCCGGAATGATATCTATGCCGCCAGAGAACGGTATGAAGCGGAATTGAAAAAAAGCCACGACGGAGCGTTACCCGATACCTACGAATACTGGATGTCCCTCCCCCGAGCTCATTATTATAAAGATTACCTCCGCAACCGCAAGGCAAGCGGTCTGGACGACGCCCTCTTCCAAACCGGCGTCATTGGTCTGCCGGAATAAAGGACGATACACTCAATGACAAGGACTGATACCAATGGCTAAGAAAAAAACGCCCCAGGACGGGGCCAAGCGGGTGGACAACCCCAACGTGCTGGGCATCCGCGGCGAGGTGATGGAACAGCCCATCACCCAGACCCTGGAGATCAACTACATGCCCTACGCCATGAGCGTCATCGTCTCCCGGGCCATCCCGGAGATCGACGGCTTCAAGCCCTCCCACCGCAAGCTGCTGTACACCATGTACACCATGAGGCTGCTGGGCGGCGCCCGGACCAAATCCGCCAACATCGTGGGCCAGACCATGAAGCTCAACCCCCACGGCGACCAGGCCATCTACGACACCATGGTCCGCCTCAGCCGGGGCTACGGGGCCCTGCTCCACCCCCTGGTGGACTCCAAGGGCAACTTCGGCAAGGTCTACTCCCGGGACATGGCCTGGGCCGCCAGCCGGTACACCGAGGCCCGGCTGGACCCCATCTGCGCCGAGTTCTTCCGGGACATCGACCAGGACGCCGTGGACTTCGGCCCCAACTACGACGGCACCATCCAGGAGCCCACCCTCCTGCCCACCACATTCCCCAACGTACTGGTGTCCTCCAACATGGGCATCGCCGTGGGCATGGCCTCCAACATCTGCGGCTTCAACCTGGGAGAGGTCTGCGACACCACCATCGAATACCTGAAAAACCCCAACCACGACCTCATGTCCACCCTGAAGGCTCCCGACTTCCCCACCGGCGGCGAGCTCATCTACGACGGCAGCCAGCTTGCCGCCATCTACCAGAGCGGCCGGGGCTCCTTCCAGGTCAGGGCCAAGTGGCGGTATGTCAAAGAGGAAAACCTCATTGAAATCTTTGAGATACCCTACTCCACTACCGTGGAGGCCATCATGGACAAGGTGGCCGAGCTGGTGAAGAGCGGCAAAATCAAGGAAATCGCCGACATGCGGGACGAGACCGACCTGTCCGGTCTCAAGCTGACGGTGGACCTGAAGCGGGGCACCGACCCGGACAAGCTCATGCAGAAGCTGTTCCGCATGACCCCCCTGCGGGACTCCTTCGGCTGCAACTTCAACATCCTCATCGGCGGTATGCCCCGGGTCATGGGCGTGGGCGAGATTCTGGAGGAGTGGACGGCCTGGCGCATGGACGGGGTCCGGCGGCGCACCTACTTCGTGATGAAGAAGAAGCAGGACAAGCTGCACCTGCTCAAGGGCCTGAAAAAAATCCTCCTGGACATCGACCGGGCCATCAAAATCATCCGGGAGACCGAGGAGGACGCCGAGGTCATCCCCAACCTGATGATCGGCTTCGGCATCGACACCATCCAGGCCGAGTACGTGGCCGACATCAAGCTGCGCAACATCAACAAAGAGTATATCTTGAAGCGCATCGAGGAAACCTCTTCCCTGGAGGAGGAGATCGCCGACCTCCAGGACATCGTGAATAACCCCAAGCGCATCAAACATATCATCATGGAAGAACTCAAGGACGTGAAGAAGAAGTACGCCGTCCCCCGCCGCACCGACATCGTCTACGAGCACCAGCTCGTGGAGGAGCCGGAGGAGGAGGAAGCCGCCCCCGACTACCCGGTGAACGTCTTCCTGTCGAAAGAGGGCTACTTCAAGAAGATCACCCCCGCCTCCCTGCGCATGGCCTCGGAGCAGAAGTACAAGGAGGGGGACGGCCCCTTCCAGCAGTGGGAGGCCAACAACCGGGACGAGCTCATGGTCTTTACCGACCGGCAGCAGTGTTACAAGGCCCGGCTGTCCGACTTCGACGACGCCAAGGCCAGCGTCCTGGGGGACTACCTCCCCGGCAAGCTGGGCTTCGACGAGGGGGAGGGCTTCCTCTGGGCCTGCATCCCCGGCGACTACACCGGCAACCTGCTGTTCTTCTTCGCCAACGGCAAGGTGGCCCGGGTGGAGCTGTCCGGCTACCAGACCCAGACCCGCCGCAAGCGCCTCACCGGCGCGTACAGCGACAAGTCTCCCCTGGTGGCGGCCTACCTGCTGAAAGAGGACATGGAGATGGTGGTCCGCTCCACCGAGGGCCGCGCCCTGGTGTTCCACACCGCCTCCCTGGCCCCCAAGGCCACCCGCAGCACCCAGGGCGTCAACGTGATGACCCTCAAGCCCAAATACAAGGTGGAAGCCGCCTACCCCCTGGAGGGCTCCACCGTGGTCAACGCCGCCCGCTACCGGGCCCGCAGCCTGCCCGTGGCCGGCGCCCTCCTGAAAGAAGAGGACCGGGGCGAGGAGCAGCTGACCCTGATGTAATCTGCCTGGAGGTACCCGAATGAAACAGAAGCTGCTCCCCTATCTCTGGATCACCATCTCGTCCATCATCTACGCCATCGGCTTCAACTGGTGCTACGCCCCCAACCACATCGGCTTCGGCGGCATCACCGGCGTGGGGCAGATCATCAACGCCATCCTGCCCTGGGCCCCCATCGGCACAGTGGTCATCATCCTGAACATCCCACTGTTCATCCTGGGCTGGAAGTTCATCGGCGGCCACCTGCTGGTGTCCTCCCTCTACTCCATGTTCGTCTCGTCGGTCTTTATCGACCTGCTGGACGCGGTCCACACCTTCGAGCCCATGGACCCCATGCTGGCCACCATCTACGGCGGCGTCATCATGGGCGGCACCCTGGGCGTGGTGTTCCAGCAGGGGGCCACCACCGGCGGCACCGACCTCATCGCCCGGCTGATGAAGCTGAAAATGGCCTGGCTGCCCATGGGCAAGCTGCTGCTGGGCATCGACCTGGTGGTCATCGTGGCCGTGGCCATCGCCTTCGGCAACCTGAACAGCGCCCTCTACGGCGTGGTGGCCCTGTATATCTCCTCCATGGTCATGGACATGGTGCTCTACGGCATGGACACCGCCAAGGTGGCCTATATCATCTCCGACCACCACAAGGCCATCTCCGACAAGATCGTCCAGGAGATGGACCGGGGCGTCACCATCCTCAAGGGGGAGGGCGCCTGGTCCGGCGAGGAGAAGCAGGTCCTCATGTGCGCCTTCAAGCAGCGGCAGATCGTCACCTTGAAGAGCATGGTGAAGGACATCGACCCCGCCGCCTTCCTCATTGTCTGCGACGCCCACGACGTCCTGGGCGAGGGCTTCCGCGCCTATAAACAAAACGAGCTGTAATGGATTGGCTTCCCCTTGGGGAAGCCAAAAAGGAGTGTTGATTTTATGCCCGACTACGAAAAACTCCGCAAAAACCTGGAGGCCGAGGGCTTCTCGGTCTCTTTCTTCCCCACCGCCGCCGCGGCCTCCGACTATCTGGACGCCGCCCTGGACGGCAGGACCATCGGCATCGGCGGCTCCATGACCATCCGGGAGATGGGCTTGGCCGACCGCCTGGCCCTACATAATCAAGTGATTTGGCACTGGGCCGACGGCGTCCTGCAGGATGCCGCCACCACCCAAGTCTACCTCTCCTCCCTCAACGGCGTGGCCGAGACCGGGGAGCTCATCAACATCGACGGCACCGGCAACCGGGTGGCCTCCGGCCTCTTTGGCCACCAGAAGGTCTACTTCATCGTGGGCCGCAACAAAATTGCCCCGGACTACGATGCCGCCCTCTGGCGGGCCCGGAACATCGCCAGCCCCAAGAACGCCCAGCGCCTGCACAAAAATACCCCCTGCGCCGTCAAGGGCGATAAGTGCTACGACTGCAAAAGCCCCGAGCGCATCTGCTCCGCCCTGGTGGTCTACTGGCAAAAGCCCACCTCCATGGACTTCGAGGTCGTCCTCATCGACGAGGACCTGGGCTACTAAAAAATTCCCTCGTCCCGCCCGCAGACGAAATTCTTCATTCTTCATTTCTAATTCTTAATTTGAAAGGGGTGTCTCCCGTGAACAAGCCCATCCCCGCCCTGGCCCTGTGCGCCGCGCTGCTGCTCACGGGCTGCTCCTCCATGCTGGAGCGGGAGTACGTCTCCCTCTCCCCCCACCCCCAGTTTCCCGCCGTGGTGGACGACTCCAACGCCATCCGGGTGGAGACCTACCAGCAGCTTTCCAACGCCCTGTGGGCCATGGTCAAGGCCCACCAGGAGACCGGCGTCATCCGCCTGCGGAACTACACCCCCACCGCCGGCAGCACTGTGGAGGACGACCTCACCCGGGCCCGGGAGGAGGTCTACCACGACGATCCCCTGGGCAACTACGCCATCGACGCCATCGACACCGACCTGGAGCGCATCGTCATGTACTACGAGGCCACCGTCACCATCGCCTACCGCCGCACCAAAGAGCAGGTGGACGCCGTCACCGACGTGACGGGCAGCGGGGCTATCCGTACCCAGCTCCGCTCCGCCCTGTCCGGCTTCCGCCCCGAGGTGGCCCTCAAGCTCAACTATTTCAGCGAGGACGCCGACTATATCCGCGCCCTCATCCGCGAGACCTATTACGACACCCCCGCCGCCGCCCTGGGCATGCCCCAGGTGGAGGTGGCCCTCTACCCCGACAGCGGCTTCCAGCGCATCGTGGAGGTCACCTTCACTTACCCCGAGGACCCGGCGGTCCTCCAGGCCCAGAGCCGCGCCCTCACCAACCAGGCCGACAGCCTCCTGCTTCCCCTCCAGGAGAACAACCTCCGGGGCGACGACCTGGCCCGGGCCCTGCTCACCGCCCTCACCGACCGCATCGCCGCTCACGAGCCCCAGGAGGCCGCCCCCCTGTCCACCGCCTGGTGCCTCATGGAGGGTACCGGGGACAGCCAGGGCCTGGCCCTGGCCTACCGTCTGCTCTGCGACGCGGCCGGCCTGGAGAGCCAGGTGGTGGAGGGTTCCCTGGACGGGGAACCCCACTACTGGGTCATCCTGTCCGCCCAGGCGGGCTACCGCCACGTGGACCCCTCCTTGGGCGGGGACGGTTTCCTCCTCACCGACCAGGACATGACCGACTTGGGCTATGAGTGGACTTCCGCCGATTACCCGGCCTGCGGCGAATCGGAAGAAAACTTGCAGAATACCCCTTGACAAAATAGAGCGGCGTAGGTATAATATCATTCGTCGCTTGCAGGTGTAGCTCATCTGGTAGAGCGCCACCTTGCCAAGGTGGAGGTAGCGAGTTCGAGCCTCGTCACCTGCTCCAGCATTAGAAACAGCACTCACTTCGGTGGGTGCTGTTTCTGCATCCAAACCACTCGAACTCGCTGCCTCCACCCAAAATGCGGTGTAACCGCATTTTTCAAATCCAGAGGTCCGGGGTGGGATAGCGGGTTCGAGCCTCGTCACCTGCTCCAGCATTGGAACCGGACAGCCTAAAAGGCTGTCCGGTTCTTTTTTAAGGCGGCGCCTGTCGGTGCGGATTTTATCCGCTTACGGGCGGGGACGGGAGTTTGGAGCGTCCCCCTCCGGGGGCCCAGCCCATTTCTTTTAGCCCCATGCGGCCAAGGCCGCACGGGGACCCCGTGATTTCAACAGAATAGGGCGAAGTGAATTCGCCCTATTCCAAGGTTTTGGCCTGTGGGCCAAAACACTTGTACGCGGCGAAGCCGCGTCCCACCTTCGGTGGGTCCCTGGCGGGAAAAAGAAACGGGTTGGGGGCCCAAAGAAAAAGGAGCGAGGGGCGGCGCCAACGAAGCAAGGCAGTCGAAACCGGCTAGTGCTAACAAGTCTGCCTTTCCGCTTCTGCCCCGGCCGTTACGGCCTATCACGCAGTTGGTCACCCCCCATGCGCTGGCGCAGCGCGCCTAGCATGGCAGTACCCGGCAAGGCTAGTGCATTTCCCCCGTCCCGCCCGCAGGCGTAGCCTTCTCCACTTGTGGGGAAGGTGGCACGGGCGTAGCCCGTGACGGATGGGGCGATTACCACCAAGCCCTCAGCGTAACACCCCATCAGTCACGCCTAACGGCGCGACAGCTTCTACCCCTAGGGCATGAGCTGCCCGTAAGCGGCAAAGCCGCCAACGGGCAGCCAACCCACAAGTGGAGAAGCCTACCCTGCGGGGGACGTAGGACAGGGGAAACCGAAGGTCTCTTTCTTGTAGGGGCGGCTATCAGCCGCCCGTGCCGACTCCCAACAGGCGCAAAGCCAATTCAAAACCGCACAGACCCTGTGGCGGCTTGTTTGCACCGAGTAAAACGCAACGACTCCCAAGTCTTGCCCGGTGATATGCCGAGGGGCGGCAGCCGGAGTTGTTCCAGCGCCAGACCAATACGAGCTGCAACGGCTTTCTGGTTTTGCCAACAAACATAAACCGTACCGCCGCCCGGACGTTCTCTGGGGTCCAGGGGGCGGCGGATAGGGACACAGCGTGGCCCGTGCCGCCCCCGGTCCTTCTTTCCGTCCCCTTTCTTCGAGAAGAAAGGGGCCCCCCCGGAGGGACTCCGCCCCCGGCAGGGGCCCCGCCCCTGGACCTCAAACGTCTCCCCGCTCAAACAGCTGATATTCCTTCAGATGGAACCGCCCGGCAATCGCAAACACCACGGACATGCTCAATCTCTTATCAATCACCCCTTCCTCCAACCGAGTCAGCCGCTCCTGAGAAATATGTAAGTATTTTGCAAACTCAGCCACACTGATTCCCTCTTTTTCCCGAAGTCTCCGCACATTTTCCCCAAATATCTTAGCCCACTGTTCCCTCTGAGATTCTTCCATACGTTTCACCGCCCATTCTCTCCGTTCCACCAGAATCTAAATCCTTTATTCTCAAGCAAAACACCAACAATTGTTAGTATATATTGGATTCTAATCCATTATACTGTCTCTGTCAAGAACGATTGTGGGTGTTAAGGTATGAAGGATATTTTAGCAAAACGTTTGAAACAGTGTAGAAAAGAGCGCGGATTTACGCAAAATGAGGTCGCAGTGTATTGTGGCATAACCGAAAAGACATACCAAAACTATGAGTTGATGACGCGCGAGCCGAAGCTGGAAATCTTGATTAGAATCGCAGAACTATATCATGTTTCGTTGGATTACCTCGCAGGCAGAACAGACATGAAGCAAATGAACCAGTAGGTTTTCCGATTTGCTCCAGCTGAAATTCCCCCTTGCAATTTCCCTCCCGCTGGTGTAAACTATCCCCAACCATTTGAAGTGAGGTCACAGCCATGCAGCACAGCGCCCTCACAACTGAATCCCGGTACTTTACCACCACTGGCTGGGCTCGATTTATGAGCGCCGGCTATTTTGGCATGGTCAAAATATTGGGATAAAGTGAATGGGCGGGCCGGCACAGGCCCTATCGTATCGTCACAGACATGCGCTCATTGATTTTATCGTCAATGGGCGCATTTTTTGTTCCCCCGAGCCGCCCATTGCACACAAAAAGGAGAGAGTCAACCATGGTCGTAATCATGAAGCCCGGCACCCAACAGGAAGAAATCACAAAGCTGGCCCGCCAGTTCGAGGACATGGGCCTCCAGGTGGGCATCACCAACGGCGTGGGCTGTTCCATCCTGGGCCTCGTCGGCGACACCACCGCCGTGGACATGGACAAAATCAGCATCCACCCCTGGGTGGAGCGAGTCATGCGGGTCCAGGAGCCCTATAAAAAGGCCAACCGCAAGTTCCACCCCGAGGACACCGTGGTCCAGGTGGGGACCGCCAAAATCGGCGGCGGGAACTTCTCTGTCATCGCCGGGCCCTGCTCCGTGGAGTCCGAGGAGCAAATCGTGGCCGTGGCCCAGGACGTAAAGCGCTCCGGGGCCGCCCTCATGCGGGGGGGCGCCTTCAAGCCCCGCACCTCCCCCTACTCCTTCCAGGGCATGGGCACCTCCGGCCTGGACCTGCTGCTCGAGGCCAAGGCCGCCACGGGCCTGCCCATCGTCACCGAGCTGATGAGTCCCAAATACTGTGAGCTCTTCGAGGAGAAGGTGGACGTGGTCCAGATCGGCGCCCGGAACATGCAGAACTTCGACCTGCTGAAAGAGGTCGGTAAGATGTCCAGGCCCATCCTCCTGAAGCGGGGCCTGTCCAACAGCTATGAGGAGTGGATCATGTCCGCCGAGTACATCATGGCCGAGGGCAACGAGAACGTCATCCTCTGCGAGCGCGGCATCCGCACCTTCGAGACCTACACCCGCAACACTCTGGACGTGTCCGCCATCCCGGCGGTGAAGAAGATGAGCCACCTGCCCATCATCGTGGACCCCAGCCACGCCGCGGGCATGTACTGGATGGTGGAGCCCTTGGCCCTGGCGGCTATCGCGGCGGGTGCCGACGGCCTCATCATCGAGGTCCACAACGACCCCCCCCACGCCAAATGCGACGGCCAGCAGTCCCTGACCCCCGACCACTTCGACGAGCTGATGCAAAAGGTGTCCGCCATGACCAACATGGTAGGCAAAACCCTCATCCGTCCGTAACCTCCCCTTGCCTTCCCCTGGGGGGAAGGTGGCCCGAAGGGCCGGATGAGGGGAAGACTGATTCCACCACACGTCCACGTATCGACGCTCTCCCCCCTCATCAGTCCGCTACGCGGACAGCTTCCCCCAGGGGAAGCCTAAGTTGTCATCTCGAGGTGCTGCTACTATGAAACTCCTCCCCGTCTCCCTCGGCCCCCGTTCCTATGACATCCACATCGCCCCCGGCCTGCTGGCCCAGGCGGGGGCCAATTGCCGAGCCGCCCTCCCCAACGCCAAGCGCCTGTTCCTGGTGACGGACACCAACGTCCTGCCCCTGTACGCTGCGGCTGTGGCCGACAGCCTGAAAGCCTCCGGCTTCCAGGTCCGCTGCCACGCCGTCCCCGCCGGGGAGGGCGCCAAGTGCGCCGAACAGCTGGCGGTCCTCTGGGAGGCCATGATGGACTTCGGCCTCACCCGCACCGACGCGGTGGTGGCCCTGGGCGGCGGCGTGGTGGGGGACCTGGCCGGTTTCGCCGCCGCCACCGTCCTCCGGGGGGTGGATTTCATCCAGATACCCACCACCCTCCTGGCCCAGGTGGACTCCTCCGTGGGCGGCAAGGTGGCCATCGACCTAGACCACGGCAAGAATCTGGCCGGGGCCTTCTGGCAGCCCAAGCTGGTCCTCATGGACCCCGACACCCTGACCACCCTGGACGACAAGACCTTCGCCGACGGCATGGCCGAGGTCATCAAATACGGCTGTATCGCCGACCGGGCCTTCTTCGACTTCCTCCGCGCCCACCCCTGCCGGGCCGAGGTCATGGCCCACATCGAATCCGTTTTGTACACCTGCTGCGACCTCAAGCGGGCGGTGGTGGAGCAGGACGAGCGAGACACAGGCCGCCGGATGATCCTGAACTTCGGCCACACTGTGGGCCACGCCTACGAGCTGGCGGGGAATTACGAGACCTGGACCCACGGGCAGGCCGTGGCCGCCGGGATGTGCGCCGCCGCCTCCTTGGGCGTAAAGCTGGGCGTCACCCCCCCGGACCTCCCCGCCCAAATCCAGGCCCTGGTCTCCGCCTTCGCCCTGCCCACCCGCATCGACTGCACCCACGCCCAATACGCCGCCGCCGTGGGCCTGGACAAAAAGGGGGCCGGAGACGACATCACTCTGATCCTGTTGGACCAACTGGGCAGCGCCGTCCTCCACAAACTGCCCAAACAGGACCTGTTGGACCTGCTCTGACCCGCTTGTCGGGGCGGCTGTCAGCCGCCCGCGCATCCCCCCGTCCCTATCGCCTAAAAAGGAGGCCCCCATGGACATCACCATCACTCCCCACAAGCTCTCCGGCTCCATCACCCCGCCGCCGTCCAAATCCCAGGCTCACCGGGCGCTGATTGCCGCCGCCCTGGCGGGGGGAACCAGCCGCATCGACAACCTGGCCGACTCCCAGGACATCCGCGCCACCCGCCGCTGCATGGAGGCCCTGAAGGCCGGCGGCCCATCCCTCCCCCTTCTGGACTGCGGCGAGTCCGGCTCCACCCTTCGGTTTTTGATTCCAGTGGCGCTGGCCCTCCGGGGGGGCGCCGACTTCACCGGAAGCGGGCGTCTGCTGGAACGCCCCCTGGCCCCGTACCACTCGGCCTTCCAAGCCCAGGGAATTTCAATGGAATTTGGGGCCGAAACGCCCAAAACGCTGCGGGTTTCGGGCGTTTTGAAGCCCGGCGTTTTCGCATTCCCGGGGGATGTCTCCTCCCAGTTTATTACCGGTATGCTCTACGCCCTCCCCCTTCTTCCTGGTGATTCAAAGATTATGTTAACTACCGAATTGGAGTCCCGGGGCTACGTGGACATGACCCTGGACGTGCTGGACCGTTTCGGCATCCGGGTGGACTGCCCGGACGGGCGGACCTTCCATGTCCCGGGAAATCAGACCTACCGCCCCCACCACATGGCGGTGGAGTCCGACTACTCCCAGGCCGCCTTCTACTACGCCGCCAACGGCCTGGGCAGCCGGGTGGACATCCGGGGCCTGGACCCCGCCTCCCGCCAGGGGGACAAAGTTATTGTTCCATATTATGAAAACCTGTGTGGCCCCGGGGAACTGTCTCTGGACGTGTCCCAATGTCCCGACCTGGTCCCCGCCCTGGCGGTCCATGCGGCCCTAAGGGCAGGAGAAATCACCCATATCACCAACGCCGCCCGGCTGCGCATCAAGGAGAGCGACCGGCTGGACACCGTGACCACTCAATTATGTCAATTAGGCGCTCACATCGAGCAGTCCCCCGACGCCCTGACCATTTCCGGCGTGGACCACCTCACCGGCGGGGTGGTGGACGGCTGCAACGACCACCGCATCGCCATGATGCTGGCCGTGGCCGCCACCAGGGCCGAGGGCCCCGTCACCATCCGGGGGGCCCAGTGCGTCGCCAAGTCCTACCCAAATTTCTGGGAGGATTATCAAAGCCTGGGAGGGATGTTCCAATGAAGTACATCATTTTCGGGGAATCCCACGGCCCCGCCATCGGCGTGGCCCTGTCCGGCGTGCCCGCCGGGTTGGCGCTGGATATGGACTTCGTCCGCGGCGAACTGGCCCGCAGGGCCCCCGGCCAGAACGCCCTGTCCACCGCCCGAAAGGAGGCCGATGAGGTCCACATCATCTCCGGCGTCTTTGAGGGCCGGACCACCGGCGACCCCATCTGCGCCCTCATCGCCAACACCGACACCCGCTCCAAGGACTACTCCAAGCTGAAGGACCTCCCCCGCCCCGGCCACGCCGACTACGCGGGGCATGTGAAGTCCCTGGGCTGCAACGACTACCGGGGCGGCGGCCACTTCTCCGGGCGGCTCACCGCCCCCCTGGTCTTTGCCGGGGCGGTGGCCAAGCTGGCCCTCCGGCCCCACGGCGTGTCCGTATCCGCCCGCATCGCCAACATCGCCGGGGTCTGCGACCCCACCCCGGAGCAGGTGGAGGCGGAGGTCCTGGCCGCCAAGGCCGACCTGGACTCCGTGGGCGGGCAGGTGGCCTGCACCGTGGACGGCTTCCCCGCGGGCCTTGGGGGGCCGGACTTCGGGGCCAACGTGGAGGGCATCTTCGCCCGGTATTTCTTCGCCATCCCCGCCGTCAAGGCCTTGGAATTCGGCGCAGGGGTGGGCTTTGCAGGGATACGGGGCAGCCAGGCCAACGACCCCTTCTACATAGACGGGGACCGGGTCAAGACCCGCACCAACCACGCCGGCGGGGTCAACGGCGGCATCACCAACGGCATGCCAGTGACCAGCACCGTCACCTTCCGTCCCACCCCCTCCATCGCCCAAAAGCAGCAGACCGTGGACCTCTCCACCCACACCGACGCCGAACTGGAGATCACCGGCCGCCACGACCCCTGCATCGTGCCCCGGGCCGTGGTGGTGGTGGAGGCCGCCGCCGCCCTGGCCGCCTGTGAGGTGATGGGACTATGAGTGAACTGGACCTGCTTCGGGGTCAGATCGACGACATCGACGCCCAGCTCACCGCCCTCTTCCTCCGACGCATGGAGGTCACGGGCCGGGTGGGGGCCTACAAGCAGAAAAACGGCATCCCCGTGCTGGACGCAGCCCGGGAACAGGATGTGCTGGCCCGGAAGGTCGCCGCGGTGGACGACCCGGCCCGGAAAAGTGACGTCACCGCCCTCTACGAGGCCATCATGGGCATCAGCCGCCGCCAGCAGCGCAACCTGGTCCGGGAGGCGGGCAACGCCGATTACAGCCGCATCCGCGCCGCCCTGGACGGCTGCCGGGCGCCTCTGCCCCGGCCCAGGGTCCTCTACCAGGGGGAGCCGGGGGCCTACGCCGACGAGGCGGCGGCCGGCTTTTTCGGGGACGCCGTGCCCCGGGAGCGGGCCGAGACCTGGGAGGACATCTTCGTGGCCCTGAAGGAGGGCCGGGCGGACTACGGCGTGGTGCCCATCGAGAACTCCTCCACCGGGTCCATCAGCCAGGTCTACGACCTGTTGGCTCAATACGGCCACTCCATCGTGGGGGAGCAGACGGTGAAGGTGGACCACTGCCTGGCGGCCCCCAGGGGGGCGGACCTGGCGGGCATCCGCCGGGTCTACTCCCACGAGCAGGGGCTGCTCCAGTGCGCCGACTACCTGAAGGCCCACCCGGCGTGGGAGGGCTTCCCCCGGCTGAACACCGCCGAGAGCGCCCTCTACGTGGCCCAGGCCGGGGACCCGGCCCAGGCCGCCATCTGCTCCCGCCGGGCGGCGGAGCTGTACGGCCTGGACGTTCTGGCCCAGCACATCAACGCCAACGATAGCAACTACACCCGGTTCGTGGTGGTCTCCCCGGTGATGGAGCTGCGCCCCGGCCGGGACAAGGTCAGCGCCCTCTTCATCGTACCCCACCGCAGCGGTTCCCTCCACGAGATCATGACCATCTTCGCCGTCAATGGCCTGAACATGATGAAGCTGGAGTCCCGGCCCATCGTGGGCCGGAGCTGGGAGTACCGCTTTTTCGTGGACTTCACCGGCGACCTCACCGCCCCCGGCCTGGACGGGGTCCTGCTGGAGCTGAGCCAGACCGCCGAGGGCTTCCGGGTGCTGGGCAACTACAAGTCCTCTGGTGAGCCGGTATGAACAACATCGTACTTATCGGCATGATGGGCTGCGGCAAGACCACCTGCGGCCAGCTGCTGGCCCACCGGCTGGGCCGGGAGCTGGTGGACACCGACGCCCTCATCGTACACCGGGAGGGCCGCTCCATCGCCGACATTTTCGCCACAGACGGGGAAGCCCGCTTCCGGGCCCTGGAGGAGTCCGCCGCCCTGGCCTTGGCGGGCCGCCGGGACCTGGTCATCGCCTGCGGCGGGGGCCTGCCCCTGCGCCCCGGGGCCATGGGGCCCCTGAAGTCCAGCGGCAGGGTGGTCTTTCTCCGCCGGGACCCCGGCGAGACCTACGACACGGTGCCAATGGACGCCCGGCCCCTGGGCCAGGGCGGGCGGGATGCCTTTATCGCCCGGTTCCGGGACAGGGAGCCGGTCTATCAGAGCTACGCCGACCTGACCGTCACGGATTTCTCGTCGCCCCAGGCGACGGTCAACGCCATTTTGGAGGGATTGGGATGAACTTTCTCATTATCAACGGGCCGAACCTGAATCTGCTGGGGTCTCGGGAGCCGGGCATCTACGGAGAGTTTGCATATGATAATTTATGTAAACGATTAAAGGTCTTTGCCACCGCCCACGACAGCACCGCCGAGTGCTTCCAGTCCAACCACGAGGGGGCCATCCTCGACGCCATTCACGGCGCGGCGGGGCGCTTTGACGCCATCGTGATGAATCCGGGGGCCTACACCCATTACAGCTACGCCATTCTGGACGCGCTGAAGTCCGTGGACGTGCCCTGCATCGAGGTCCACATCTCCAACGTCCACCAGCGGGAGGAGTTCCGCCACAAGTCCGTCACCGCCCCCGCCTGCGTGGGGCAGATCTGCGGCCTGGGCTTCTACGGCTACGAGGCGGCCATGGGGTATTTCCTGGCCCAACAGGGATGATCCAGACCCTGGACCGGGAGGAGTGCGTCCTCTCCTACGAGCTGCGGCCCGGCAGCCCGGACCTGGCCCCGGTGGTCCTGCTCCACGGCTACGGGGTGGACCGGACCATGTGGGACCGGGAGCTGGACGCCCTGGCGGGGCGGACGGCCCTGGCTCTGGACATTCGGGGCCACGGGGACTCCCGGCCCTGCGGTTCCTTTTCCGTGCCCCTGGCAGCGGAGGACCTGCGGGCGGTGCTGGAGCGCGAGGGTCTGGAGCGCCCCGTCCTGGTGGGCCTGTCCATGGGGGGCTTCGTGGTCCAGGAGTACGCCTTCCGCTGCGGCGGAGCGGCGGGCTACTGGGTCATCGGGGACACCCCAATCCTGCTGGACGGGTACGCCCGGTGGGAGACCTGGTCCCTGGCGCGGTCCACCGCCATGTTCCGCCCCTTCCCCTGGGGCTTTTTGAAGGGGTGGATGGTCCGGGCCAGCGCCTGCACCCCCCAGGGCCGGGAGAGGCTGCGGCCCATGTTCGACCGGCTGACCAAGGCGGAGTTCCTCCGGGGCTGGGCGGGGGTGGCCGCCTGTCTCCACCCGGAGCCGGGGTTCCGGTTTGACGCGCCGCTGCTGGTGTGCTGTGGAGAAAAGGACAACACCGGGACCATCCGGCAGCACATGGGGGACTGGGCCGGGGCCTACCCCGGCGTGGAGGTGCAGGTGGTTCCGGGGGCGGCCCACTGCGTCAATCTGGACCAGCCGGAGGAATTTCAGCGGATGATGGAGGAATTTTTGAGGACGGTGGGGTAAGAGCCGGAGTCCCTCCGGGGGGCGGCGCTCCCGCGCGGGGGTCCTCTTTCTCGTTTGAGAAAGAGGACGGAAAGAAAACCAGGGCTTCGGCCCTGGACCCTGGGGCGGCGCCGACGGGGCAGGGCAGTTGAAACCGGCTAGAGGTAACAAGTCTGCCCTCCCGCATCCGCCCCGGCCGTTACGGCCTGCCGTGCAATCGTTCACCCCCATGCGCTGGCGCGGCGCGCCTAGCATGGCGATTCCCAGCAAGGCTGGTGCATTACTCGGTGGGGCGCGACGACTCGGCGCGCCAATGCTGGAGGCCGGTGCATGGCGGGCCGAGGTCGTCCCGCCCCACATGGTTTGCGGTGGACGGATGAGACGGATTGCCGCGCCAGTTTGCGAACTGGCTCGCAATGACAGGGACGGAAACGGCCCGTCGGGGACGCCGGGCCCTACGTAGGGGGCGGCGTCCTCGACGCCCCGCGTCACCCCCGTCCTTCGTCCTCCGTCCCCCGTGGGGGAATGGTTCCAAGCAAGGGGGGCGTAGCCCCTCTTGGCTTGGCCGTTTCAAGGGGTGGGTCCAGGGCGGGGGAAATACGGAATCCCCCGCCCTGGTCCTTCTTTCCGTCCTCTTTCTTCGAGAAGAAAGAGGACCCCCCGGAGGGCCCCGCCCTCCAACTATAACAAATCCTAGAACAAAATGTTCCACATCCCTCACACACATGCCATTTGTAGTATTGTGAATACGCCGCTTTTTACAATTGTATGCTCACTTGTGGTGCATAAAAGCCGCGCCCATCGAGATACAATGGCCTTAACAAACGTGTATCGGGTGGTGTGTATGGCAAAATTCAAGCTCCCCGCCGAGCCGGGTACGACCCCGAAGAACATCCGCTTCCCCAATTACATTGTCGAAGAGGTAGAATCGGTCATTCAAGGGACAAAAATCAGCTTTTCTGCTTTTGTCATCGAGGCCACCAAGGCCGCTCTGGATGACTTGAGGGAACCGGCGCAAACGACTTAGGGGGCTATTTATGAATGATAATTTTGACTATCCGCCCACCATCTCCCCCCGCCGCGACGAGGTTTTCGCCCTCATCCCCGCCTACCACCCTCTGACGGTGCTCTACCGCTCCTCCGTGATGGCTATGACCATGCTCTGCCGCAACAGTACCGAACCCCTCTGCCGCTATCAGGACCTGTCCCTGACCCTGCGGGAGCGGCGCTGCCAGGACGCCTATGCCTGGAGCGGCCGCATCTTCCTCCCCGGCTTCACCGACTGGGCCGCCGTCTGGCAGCCGTCGAAACTTTTCTGCATCGAAAACAGCCCGGACTACCTCGACCTGGACGCACAGCGGGGTGACGCTTTGCGGGAGCTGTCCGCCGAACTCTATCCCCACCCGCTCATGCGGGAGCAGATGGACCTGATGGACGCCGTCCGCGCCCGGCTTCAGGATATGGAGCGCCGGGTCTGCCTCCTGCTGGGCTACCGGGACCGGGCCGCCGTCCACGGGGACCCCAACCCCCAGTTCCTGGCCCGGCTGCAAGACTATCTTTTGACGGAATAACGACAAACGCGCGGCGGAGGGCTGACCCTCCGCCGCGCGTTTCCTTATTTTCCGCTGAACATCCGCTTGAATCCCCCCGGCAGGGGGGCGGTGAAGGCCATCCGCTTTTTGGTGTTGGGGTGGGTGAAGGCCAGCTCCCCGGCGTGGAGGCCCAGCCGCCCGAAGGGGTCGGTCTTGGCCCCGTACTGCTTGTCCCCGGCCACGGGACAGCCCAAATCCTGCATATGGACCCGAATCTGGTTCTTCCGCCCGGTGTCGATGGTCACGTCCACCAGGGTATAGCCCCGGCCCCTGGCCGCCACCTGGTAGTGGGTGACGGCCTCCTTGGCGTTCTTGCCGGGGCGGCCGGAGTAGACCAGATGGGTGGCCGTCTCCACCAGGAAGGAGCGGACGGTCCCCTGGTCCTCCGGGGGCGCGCCCTCCACCACGGCGGTGTAGCCCCGCTTCTCCACCAGCTTGTCCCAGTTCTCCTGGAGTGCGTGTTTCAGTGCCTCGTTTTTGGCGAAGACCAGCACGCCGGAGGTGTCCCGGTCCAACCGGTGGACGATGAACACCCGGTTCCGGGGGTCGGCGCTCTTCACATAGTCGGTGACCATGTGGTAGGCGGTGCGGTTTTTCTCCTTGTCGTTGGCCATGGACAGCAGCCCGGCGGGCTTGTCCACCACCAGCAGCTCCCCGTCCTCGTACAGAATGGGGAAGGGCAGCTCGCCGCCCTTTCCGGCGGCCTGGGGCACCACCGTCACCTGCATGCCGGGGGTCAGCGGCAGGTCGAACTGGCGCTGGGCCCTGCCCTCCACCAGCACCTGGCCCCGGGAAAGCAGACTTTTGATATTGTTGCGGGACTGGCCCTTCACATGGGCCAGCAGGAAGGGGAGGAGGGTGTCCGCCCCCTCCACGGTAAAGGCGAGTTCTTTCATGCCGCGCCTCCTTTCAGGAGGTATCATCCTATCACCCCCGCCCGCCGGTGTCAATGGCCCCCTCTCCGGCGGGGCGGATGGCCCGAATCCATTTTCCGCCCCGGAGGCGGAAGATGCACCAGATGGCCTTGATGACGTGGTCCAGCCGCAGGCAGAAAAAGACCCAGAAGGGCCGCCAGTGCCACACCAGTCCGGCCAGCGCCCCCAGGGGCACGCTGACCGCCCACAGAAAGAGCACGTCGGCCACCATCAGGAACCGGGTGTCGCCGCCGCCCCGCAGGACCCCCTTGGTCAGGATGGAGCCGGGGGCCATGAACACGGTGATGACCCCCACCGCCGCCATCAGCTCCATGGCCGTGGCGTGGGTCTCGGCGGTGATGCGGTAGCCCCCCACCACCAGGGGGCTGACCAAAATGATGACCGCCCCGCACAGACCGCCCAGCAGGAAGCCCAGGACGGTGAAGGTGGTCCCCTGCCGCTGGGCCTTCTCCCGCTCGCCCATGCCCAGGGTGTTTCCCGTGATGATGACCGCCGCCTGGCCCAGGCCGGAGGTGAACACGGTGGTGATCTGCTGGGTCACGTTGGTGATGGTGTTGGCCGACATGAAGGTGGTGCCGATATGGCCCGCCACCGCCATGGACACGCTGTTGCCCACCCCCAGCAGGGTGTCGCTGACCATCACCGGCAGGGAGATGCGCAGATACTCCGGCAGCAGGTCCCCGCAGGGGGCCAGGATGTCACGGACCCGGAAGCGGATGCGCTTCTCCCGGAGGAAGAAGAATCCGCAAATCACGGCGAACTCAAAGCACCGGCTGATGAGGGTCCCCAGGGCGGCCCCGGCCACCCCCATGGCGGGGGCCCCCAGCTTGCCGAAGATGAACACCCAGTTGAAAAAGATATTGAGGAAAAAGGCCCCCACGGCGGTGAACAGGGGGATATGCATCTGCCCCAGGTTCCGCAGGACGATGGTGGTGGTCATGGACAGGCCGAACAGGAGGAAGCAGGGCAGGGCCCAGCGGAGGTAGCGCACCCCCTCGGCGATGACCGCCGCCTCCGGCGTCAACAGGGACAGGACCCCCGCCGGGGCCGCCGCCACCACGGCGGTGAACAGCAGGGAGATGATGAGGCAGCAGCGGTACATGAGGCTCAGGGTCTTGCGGAGGCTGGGGACCTCTCCCGCCCCCCAGTACCGGGCGATGAGGACGCTGGCCCCCATGCCCATGCCCATGGACATGAACTGGAACAGGCTGTGGAGCTGGGTGGCCGCCGCGCTGGCGGAGAGGGCCGTCTCGTTGAGCTGGCCCAGCATTACCGTGTCCATCATATTCACGCCCACCGTGATGAGCTGCTGGGCGGAGATGGGGCCGCCGATGACCAGGATTTTTTTGTAGAAATGCTTGTCGCGGACGAAGAGGGACATGGCGGACACCTCCTTATTGTGAGATTGAGGGGCGGGGCCCCTGCCGGGGGCGGAGTCCTTCCGGGCGGGGTTCCTTTCTCGTTTGAGAAAGGAACCGAAAGAAAACCAGGGGGCGGCACGG
>UQGJ01000013.1 GCA_900540545.1 uncultured Eubacteriales bacterium | reverse complement strand
CCCTGGTTTTCTTTCGGTTCCTTTCTCAAACGAGAAAGGAACGCCCCCGGCAGGGAAGCCCCCCGGCAGGGCCCCGCCCTGACAAAAAAGGCCCACACCTTATCACAAGGTGTGGGCCTTTGCATATGCCTATTACTGCGCGATCACGGTCCCGGTCTTCCCCTCAATCCCGTCCTTTGCCTTCTCCAGCAGCGTGATGAGCGCGCTGCGGCCGGGCTTGCTCTCAGCGAAGGCCACGGCAGCCTGGACCTTGGGGAGCATGGAGCCGGGGGCGAACTGGCCCTCGGCGGCGTAGGCGTTGGCCTGGGCGGGGGTCAGGCTGTCCAGCCACTTCTGGTCGGGCTTGCCGAAGTTTACCGCCACCTTCTCCACGGCGGTGAGGATGATGAGGCAGTCGGCGTCCAGCTGCTGGGCCAGGGTACAGGAGGCGAAGTCCTTGTCGATGACCGCCGCCGCGCCCTTCAGGTGGTGGCCCTCGGTCTTGAAGACCGGGATGCCGCCGCCGCCGCAGGCAACCACCACCAGACCGGCCTCCACCATGTCCCGGATGGACTCGATTTCCACGATGGACACGGGCTTGGGGGAGGCCACCACCCGGCGGTAGCCCCGGCCGGAGTCCTCAATGACGTCGTAGCCCCGCTCCGCCACCAGCTTGTCGGCCTCCTCCTTGGTCATGAAGGCGCCGATGGGCTTGGTGGGGTGCTGGAAGGCGGGGTCGGCGGGGTCCACCTCCACCTGGGTCAGAACGGTGGAGACCCCCTTCTGGATGCCCCGGTTCAGAAGTTCCTCCCGGAGGGCGTTCTGGAGGTCGTATCCGATGTAGCCTTGGCTCATGGCCACGCAGACGGACAGGGGGCAGGGGATGTATTTCTCCGGCTCGGAGCGGGTCAGCTCGGCCATGGCCTTCTGGATCATGCCCACCTGGGGGCCGTTGCCGTGGGCGATGACCACCTGGTTGCCCGCCTCGATGAGGTCGGCGATGGCCTTGGCGGTCTGCTGGACGGCGATCATCTGCTCGGGCAGGTTGTTGCCCAGGGCGTTGCCGCCTAATGCAATGACAATACGTTTACCCATAATGTGACACCTCATAACGTGAAGATGTGGTTTGAGAAGGGATTGGAGCCGTCCACGCTGTTGTGTGGGCGGCTCCGTGTGTTGGGATGGGAAAAATAGGAGGAAAAAGAGAGGGTAACGGTTACTTCTGGAACCAGCGGGCCATGCCGCGCTCTTCCAGGGCCTTCAGGGTGGCCTGGGGGTCCTTCACCTTGGCCAGGAAAATCATGGCGGCGATGATGTAGGGCTTGAAACTGGCCTCCTTATAGAGGGGGGTGCGGTAACGGTCAAAGACGCTGGCCTCCACCTCGCCGTCCTTGCAGGACACATCGTTGATGTCGGCGGGCAGGCAGTGCAGGTACAGGGCCTTGCCGTCCTTGGTGGTCTTCATGAGCTCCTCGGTGCAACACCAGTCCTTGTGCTGGGCGTTCTGAGCCAGGAGCTCCTTCTCCAGGGCCTTGATGCCCTCGCTGTCCCCGGCGGCGTACAGGTCCGTCCGCTTCTCCATGGCGGCGAAGGGGGCCCAGCTCTTGGGGTACACGATGTCGGCGTCCTTAAAGGCCTCGGCCATGGAGTTGGTGCGGGTGAAGGTGCCGCCGGTCTTCTCGGCGTTGGCCTTGGCGACCTCCTCCACCTCGGGCATGATCTCGTAGCCCTCGGGATGGGCCAGGACCACGTCCATGCCGAAGCGGGTCATGAGGCCCACCACGCCCTGGGGCACGGAGAGGGGCTTGCCATAGCTGGGGGAGTAGGCCCAGGTCATGGCCACCTTCTTACCCTTCAGGTTCTCCACGCCGCCGAACTCGTGGATGATGTGGAGCATGTCGGCCATGCACTGGGTGGGGTGGTCGATGTCGCACTGCAGGTTCACCAGGGTGGGCTTCTGCTCCAGCACGCCGTCCTCGTGGCCCTGGGTCACGGCCTCCACGACCTCCTTCTGGTAGGTGTGGCCCTTGCCGATGTACATGTCGTCCCGGATGCCGATGACGTCGGCCATGAAGCTAATCATGTTGGCCGTCTCCCGGACGGTCTCGCCGTGGGCGATCTGGCTCTTGCCCTCGTCCAGGTCCTGGACCTCCAGCCCCAGCAGGTTGCAGGCGGAGGCGAAGGAGAACCGGGTCCGGGTGGAGTTGTCCCGGAACAGGGAGATGCCCAGGCCGGACTCAAAAATCTTGGTGGAGATATTGTTCTCCCGCATGTAGCGCAGGGCGTCGGCCACGGTGAACACGGCCTCCAGCTCGTCGTCGGTCTTATCCCAGGTGAGGAAGAAGTCGCCCTCGTACATCTCCTTGAAGTTGAGCTTGTTGAGCTTGTCGATATACATCTGAAGGGTTTTGTCCATGATGATAACCTCCGAATAGTTAATAATTAAAAATTAAGAGTTAAGAATGAAGAATTGCGGAATTCGCCGAAGGCGAATGAATTGAAACTCATTGCGCGTTGCGCAATCCATCAATTCTTCATTCTTCATTGTTCATTTTTCATTCACTTGATGTCGTTATCGGTCTTCCCTGCCCGGAACTGGGTCACGTCGTCGGTCTTGTTCTCCTCTTTATAGAGGCCGGGTACGGCGGCGTACAGGGCGGCGCAGGTGACCAGGTCGGCCTTCCAGGTGATTTCGTTGGGGGCGTGGGCCTGGCTCTCGGCGCCGGGGCCGAAGCCCACGCAGGGGATGCCGTACCGGCCCTGGATGGCCACGCCGTTGGTGGAGAAGGTCCACTTGTCGGTGAGGGGGCGGCCGTCGCGGAGGTGCATGGCGTCCCGCTTGGGGTCGGCGTCCTTGTGGCCCAGGCGGATGTCGCCGAACAGGGCGTGGTGGGCGTCCACCAGGGCCTGGACGTGGGCGGCGGACTCCTTGTTGATCCAGGTGGGGAAATAGCACTCGGTCTCGTAGACCTCGCCGGTCCAGGAGGGGCGGTCGTACATATACATGGAGACCTTCACGTCGTCGCCGTACTTCTTCACGCTGGGCAGCTGCCGAATCTCCTCCAGGCAGGAGTCCCAGGTCTCACCGGCGGTCATGCGGCGGTCGATGGAGATGGCGCAGGAGTCGGCCACGGCGCAGCGGCTGGGGCTGGTGTAGAAGATTTGGGAGGTGGTGCAGGTGCCGCGGCCCAGGAAGCGGGCGTCCTCGTAGTGGTCGGGGTTGAACTTGGGGTCCAGCATTTTGACCAGGCCCTTGATCTCCACAGTGTCGTCGGCGGGGTTCTCGTTCAGGGCGCGGACGTCCTGGAGGATGTCGGCCATCTTGTAGATGGCGTTGTCGCCGCGCTCGGGGGCGGAGCCGTGGCAGGACACGCCCTTCACGTCCACCCGGATCTCCATGCGGCCCCGGTGGCCCCGGTAGATGCCGCCGTCGGTGGGCTCGGTGGAGACCACGAACTCCACCTGTTCCTTCTTGACGCCGATGGAGGGGAAGTGCTTGTTGACGATATACTGCCAGCACATGCCGTCGCAGTCCTCCTCCTGGACGGAGCCGACCACCATGATTTTGTAGCCGGCGGGGATGAGCCCTAAGTCCTTCATAATCTTGGCGCCATAGACGGCGGAGGCCATGCCGCCCTCCTGGTCGGAGCCGCCCCGGCCGAAGATGACGGCGTCGTCCTCGTAGCCCTCGTAGGGGTCGGCGTCCCAGTTGTCCCGGTTGCCCACGCCCACGGTGTCGATGTGGGAGTCGATGGCGATGATCTTATCGCCCTGGCCCATCCAGCCGATGACGTTGCCCAGGCCGTCCACCTCGACCTTGTCGTAGCCCAGCTGTTCCATCTCGGCCTTGATGCAGGCCACGACTTCCCGTTCCTCGCAGCTCTCGCTAGGGTGGGAGATCATGGCGCGGAGGAAGCGGTTCATATCGGCGCTGTACGCAGAGGCGGCGGATTTGATTTTCTCGAAGTCCATTTGTTAGCCCTCCATATATTAAGTGTTGTGTTTGATAGGGACGGGGGACGCGGATTGCCACACCAGCCTGCGGGCTGGTTCGCAATGACATGCGCGGAGCGGGGGACTTACACAGTGGGATACTCGCCGTCCCAGAGGACTTTGCGGAACTTCATGGGGTCGGTGTTGCCCTCGGTGGAGAACATCAGCACCTGGGAGAAGCGGTCCAGGCCAATGGCGTCCCGCAGGTCCTTATACTCGTCGGTCTCCATCAGGGCGGCGATGAGGCCCATGCCCACCGCGCCGGACTCGCCGGAGATCACCACCGGGTCCCCCTTCACGGGCACGCCCAGCATCCGCATACCCCGGGCGCTGACCCAGTCGGGGCAGGAGACGAAGGCGGTGCAGTGGTTTCGCAGGATGTCCCAGGAGATGGTGTTGGGCTCACCGCAGGCCAGACCGGCCATGATGGTCTGCAGGTCCCCATCCACGATCCGGGGCTTGCCGTCCCCGGCCACCGCGCCCTGGTAGAGGCAGTCGGCGGCGCGGGCCTCCATGACCACGAACTTGGGCGGGTCGTTGGGGAAGAGATTGGTGAAGTAGCCGATGACGGCTCCGGCCAGGGAGCCGACCCCGGCCTGCACGAACACGTGGGTGGGGCGGTTCACGTTGACCTGGCGGAGCTGCTCCCCCGCCTCGCTGGCCATGGTGCCGTAGCCCTGCATGATCCAGGACGGTATCTCCTCGTAGCCCTCCCAGGCGGTGTCCTGGACCATGACGCCGTGGGGGGTGGCCTCCGCCTCAGAGTTGGCAAGGCGGACGCAGTCGTCGTAGTTCAGCTCCTCGATGGTGACCTCAGCGCCCTCTTTTTTGATGTTGTCGTACCGGGGCTGGCTGCTGCCCTTGGGCATATGTACCACGGCCTTCTGGCCCAGCTTGTTGGCCGCCCAGGCCACGCCCCGGCCGTGGTTGCCGTCGGTGGCGGTGAAGAAGGTGGCCTGGCCGAACTCCTTGCGGAAGCTCTCGCTGGTCAGGTAGTCGTAGGTCATTTCGGAGACGTCTTTGCCCATCTGCTGGGCGATGTACCGGGCCATGGCGAAGGAGCCGCCCAGGACCTTGAAGGCGTTGAGGCCGAAGCGGTAGGACTCGTCCTTCACGAACAGGCCCGCCAGCCCCAGGTACTTGGCCATGCCGTCCAGCCGGGCCAGGGGGGTGATGGAGTACTGGGGGAAGCTGGAGTGGAAAAACCGGGCCTTGGCTACGTTGCCTAGGCTCATGACGCCGAGCTGGCTGTCCTCGCTTTTCGGCATGTGGTTGTCGGTCCATTTGATGGGTTCTCTCATCCGAACTGTCGCCTCCAAAATATTTTAGAGAGGTAAAAACTTTTTGTTTGATTCTTGACTCCATCATACCACGTCTGCGGCAGGTGTCAAGGGGTAAAACAGAAAAAGTTTCAAGTAAGCTAAAAATTTTTTAGGGAACAAAAAGTGGGCAGTCATGGAAGGGCTGTCTAACTGGCACTTTGTATAAAATAAGGTGGGCGGAAGTGTGATATTTGACAAAGTTGCCGATTTGACGTTGATTTCTGGTTTCTTTCCTGTATAATTTCCGTATCAGAGTTAGTCCGGTCACTGGACTAACTAATGAGAGGGCGGGCTGGGAAAAGATGAAACCATTGAACCAGCAGGTCATCAAACAGAATAACCTGAAGCGCATTTACACGCTGGTGGCCGCCAACGAGGGCATCTCCAGGGCCTCTCTGGCCTCCTTCACGGGGCTGAGCAAGACCACGGTCTCCTCCCTGGTGGAGTGCCTCATCCACCAGGGGCTGCTTCTGGACGGCGGCGCGGCGGAGACCGGGCGGCAGGGGCGCAAGCCCAACAGCCTCTACCTCAACGGCGAGGGAAACGTGGTCATTGTGGTCAACTGGCTCCCCGCCAAGCTGCAGCTGGGCTGCGTGGAGCTGACGGGGCAGATCAGCGATTTCCGGGAGCAGGCCTTTGACCCGGCCCAGGATTACGCCATCCAAATCTCCCAGGCCTACCGGACCCTGTGCGGGGCGGTGGGGCACCGGCCGGTGCCCACCCGGGTGCTGGGGCTGTGCATCCTGGTGCCCAGCATCATCGACCCCTACCGCAAGCGGCTGTACTCCAGCGTGCTGCCGGTGCAGTCCGGGGAGTGGATCATCCGGCGGCTCCGGGCGGCCATCCCGGACATCCCCATGGCCATCTTCAACGACACCGCCTGCTTCGCCTATGCCGAGGCGGCCCGCCACCCCCTGGACCGGACCCCCTCCATCTTCGTCAACCTCAGCGGCGGCGTGGGCGCGGTCATGTTCTCCGACGGGCAGATGCTCCGGGGGGCCAACGGCCTGACCACCCAGTTCGGCCACTTCTCCGTCCTGCGGGACGGGCCGCTGTGCCGCTGCGGCAACCGGGGCTGCCTGGAGCGGCGGGTGGGCGAGAGCGTCCTGGCCGAGCGGGCCAGGGAGTTCATGACCGCCGAGCAGCTGGAGGTGTTTGGCCAGCTGAACTATCAGACCCTGGGGGCGGCGGCGGACGACGGGATGCCGGAGTGCCGGCGGATGCTGGACTCCATGGCGGCCGACCTGGCCTTTGCCCTGGGGAACTTCATCACCTTATACAACGCGGAAAAATGCATCATCGGCGGCGCGGGGCGGCGGCTGGGCCACTATTTCTTCCAGCGGCTCCAGGAACATCTGACGGTCTGCGGGTTCCGGGAGTTCGTCCAGGCCTGCGAGCTCCAGTACAGCCGGGCGCCGGAACACGCCGAGTTCTCCGGGGCGGCCCGGTACTTTATCGACAGCCACTATCAGTTTGAAGAGGAGATGAGCGGGACGCTCTTCCTCTATTGACGCGGGGCCCCTCCGGGGCGCTCAGAACAGACGGTATAAATGGAAAGGAGCGGTATGGTTATGGAGAAGTTAAAGGCGGCGGTCATCGGCGTGGGGTTCATCGGGGCGGTACATATCGAGCAGCTTCGGCGGCTGGGCAATGTGGAGGTGGTGGCCATCACCGACTTCACCGATGCCGAGGGCAAGGCCAAAGCCTACTATGTACCCAGGGCGTACAGCGACTACAAAGAGATGCTGGACAAGGAGGAACTGGATTGCGTCCACATCTGCACCCCCAACAACACCCACTATGAGATCGCCATGTACGCCATGGAGCGGGGGATCAACGTGGTGTGCGAAAAGCCCATGACCTGCAGCGTGGCGGAGGCGGAAAAGCTGGCCGCCTTTGCCAGGGAGAAGGGCCTCATCAACGCCATGAACTTCAACTGCCGCTTCTACCCCATGGCCTACCAGATGCGCCAGATGGTGCGCTCCGGACAGGTGGGGGACATCCAGACCGTCCACGGCGGCTACCTTCAGGACTGGCTGTTCCTGGACACCGACTACTCCTGGCGGCTGGAGCCGGAGGCCACCGGGGCCTCCCGGGCCTTCGCCGACATCGGCTCCCACTGGATCGACCTGGTGGAGTACGTCACCGGGCAGCGGGTGGTGGAGGTGATGGCCGACTTCGCCATCTTCCACAAGACCCGGAAGAAGCCGCTGAAGCCCATCGACACCTATTCCGGCATGGCCTTGCGGCCAGAGGACTACGCCGAGGTGCCCATCCAGACCGAGGACTGGGCCACCGTGCTCTTCGGGTTTGAAAACGGGGGCCGGGCCTGCTGCAACATCAGCCAGGTCTACGCCGGGCGGAAGAACCAGATGGTGGTCAGCCTGTCTGGCTCCAAGTGCTCCCTCCACTGGGATTCGGAGAACTCCAACGCCCTGTGGATCGGACGCCGGGAGCGGGACAACGGCGAGCTGGTGAAGGACCCCTCCGTCCTGGACCCGGCCACCGGCGGGGTCATCAGCTACCCCGGCGGACACGTGGAGGGCTTCCCCGACACCTTCAAGCAGAACTTCAAGAAGATTTACGCCGCCATCGCCGGGGGCGCCAGCGAGGATTACGCCACCTTCGACGACGGCAGGCGGGAGATGCTCCTGTGCGAGAAGATCGTGCAGAGCGCCAAGGAGCGCCGCTGGGTCCGGGTGGACGAGTGACAGGAAAAAAGGGGGACGTTCCTATGTGGAAGATCGGCACCCTGGCCGACTGGTTCGGCGTGGGCATTTTAGAGGGCATCCGGGCCTCCGAGGCCTGCGGCGCCTCCGGCGTGCAGCTTTACGCCTGGAACGAACTGGACCCCCGGACGGCCACGGTGGAGCACATCCGCTCCATTCAGGCCCAGCTGCGGTCCTGCCACCAGGCCGTCACCGCCCTGTGCGGAGAGCTGGGGGGCCACGGCCTGGAGATCGCGGCGGACAACAGCGAAAAAGTGGCGTATTTGAAGCGAACGGTGGACCTGGCCCAGGCCCTGGACTGCGCCGTGGTCACCACCCACATCGGCCGGGTGCCGGCCGACCGGGAGAGTCCGCGGTGGGCCAACATGCTCTCCGCCTGTCAGGAGGCGGGGGCCTACGCGGCCCAGAAAGGCGTGACCATCGCCGTGGAGACCGGCCCCGAGCCGGTGGAGCGGCTGATGGGCTTCCTGGCGTGCTGCTCCGGGGGCATGGGGGTCAACTACGACCCGGCCAATCTGGTGATGGTGACCCAGGACGACGAGGTGGAGGGGGTCTACAAGGCCGGCAGCGCCATCGTCCACACCCACGCCAAGGACGGCCGCTGCAACCACTATGCCGGGCCGGAGCACGTCTACGAGATTTTTGCCCAGGGGGGCATCGAGGCGCTGAACACCGTGAGCACCTACTTCACCGAGACCCCGTTGGGGCAGGGGAACGTGCGCTGGACGGCCTATCTGAAGGCCCTCCAGGACGTGGGCTACGACGGCTACCTCACCATCGAGCGGGAGGTGGGCAAGAACGCCGCCGCCGACATCCGTCTGGCCGTCCAGTTTCTGCAAGAGCAAATCGCCAAAATGCAGTAACACACTGATTTTATGAGGAGGAAACCGTTATGATGAAACTGGGTCTGGTCTCCGCCATTCTGCCCGACAGCACCTTTGAAGAGGTCATCGACTACGCCGCCGGGGTGGGCTTCTCTTGCGTGGAGGTCTGCTGTTGGCCCAAGGGCAAGGCCCTGCGGCGCTACGCCGGGGTCACCCATATCGACCTGGACGGCCTCACCGACGAGAAGATGAACTACTACCTGGACTACGCCAAGGAACGCGGGGTGTCCATCAGCTCCCTGGCCTACTACCCCAACCCCCTGAGCGGCGACGCCGAGACGGCGCGGGTGGCGGTGGAGCACATCGGGAAGCTCATCGACGTGTCCGCCCGGATGGGCATCAATATGGTGACCACCTTCATCGGCAAGGACAAGGATAAATCCGTGGAGGAGAATCTGGAGAAGTTCCGCCAGGTGTGGACCCCCATCCTCCGCCACGCCGAGGAAAAGGGCGTGCGCATCGGCATCGAGAACTGCCCCATGTACTACACCCAGGACGAGTGGCCCGGCGGCAACAACCTGGCCTCCACCCCCTATATCTGGCGGCAGATGTTCCAGCTCAGCCCCAACCTGGGTCTGAACTTCGACCCCAGCCATCCCTACCTGCTGGACGCCTCCTATATCAAGCCCCTCTATGAGTTCAAGGACCGTATCTTCCACGTCCACTTCAAGGACATCAAAATCTATCAGGACAAGCTGGACGAGTACGGCCGGTTCTCCCACCCCGCCCTGTGGCACTCGCCCAAGCTGCCCGGACTGGGGGGCGTGGACTTCGGCGCCTTCTGCTCCGCCCTCAACGACATCGGTTACACCGGCCCCGCCTGCATCGAGGTGGAGGACCGGGCCTTCGAGGGCTGCATCGGGGACGTGAAGGCGGGCATCGAGCAGAGCTACCGCTATATGCGCCAGTTTATCTGATATGGCAAAGACACTGCGCATTGGCCTTGTGGGCCTGGGCGGCATGGGCACCGTCCATCTGAACAACTACGCCCGGCTGGAGGACTGCGCCGTCACCGCCGTGTGCGACGCCTCCCCCGCGGCGGCGGAAAAGGCCCGGGCGGCGGGCCTGCCCCTGTTTTCCACCGTGGAGGAGATGCTGGAGCGGGCGGACGTGGACGTGGTGGACGTGTGCACCCCCACCTTCCTCCACCCCGCCGCTGTCAGCGCTGCGCTGGAGGCGGGCCGGCACGTCATCTGTGAAAAGCCCCTGGCCCTCACCCGGGCCGAGGCCCAGGCCATGTACGACCTGGCCGGGGCCAAGGGAGTCCAGCTCCTGGTGGGCCACGTGCTCCAGTACGCCCCGGTGAGCAAGGTGCTGCGGACCCTGGTGCGGGACGGGACCTACGGCAAGCTCCTGGACGGGCAGTTCCTCCGCCTGTCGGCCTGCCCCCGGTGGGTCAAGGGGGGGTGGCTCTTCGACAAGGCCAAGAGCGGGCACATCCCCTTCGACCTGCACATCCACGACCTGGACCTGCTCATCAGCCTGCTGGGCAAGCCCGATACATACAACTTCACCTGCGCGGGCCGGGCCGGGCTGGACTACCGGGAGCACTACCGCTTTTCCTACCGCTTCGGGGAGACCACCGTGTCCGCCGAGGCGGCGTGGTTCAACGCGGACATCCCCTTCACCGCCACTTGGCGGGCCTGCTTTGAAGAGGCGGTGGTGGTCTGCGACGAGCACGGGGTCACGGCCTACCAGTTCGACCACCCGCCGAAGCAGTTTGACATCTCCGAGCCGCTGCTCATCCCCACGGGCATCAACCTGCCCCCCACGGGGATGTTCCACGAGGAGCTGGGAGAGTTCCTGAACATCATCCGCACCGCCCCCCGGGGCCCCATTCCCCGGCGGGAGGAGATATTGACCCTCATCGGCATTCTGGAGGAGATCGCGCGGGATTCGTAGTCCACCCGAAAGAGAGGCTTTCCATGATCGAGACGCGGCATTTGACAAAGCGGTACGGCGCGGCCGCGGCCCTGGACGACGTGAGCTTCACGGTGCCCAAGGGCCAGGTCCTGGGGCTGCTGGGCCTGAACGGCGCGGGCAAGTCCACCACCATGAACATCATCGCCGGGTGCCTGGCCCCCACGGAGGGGCAGGTGCTGGTGGCCGGGGTGGACATGGCCAGGGAGCCGGCCAAGGCCAAGCGGCACATCGGTTATCTGCCCGAGATACCGCCCCTCTATGTGGACATGAAGGTGGGGGAATTTCTGACCTTCGTCCACGGGCTGAAAAAGCTGAAAGGGGACCGGAAGGCGGCGGTGGCCGCCGCCGCGGAGCGGGCCGGCGTGGGACACGTGCTGGGCCGCCTGATCCGCAACCTCTCCAAGGGCTACCGGCAGCGGGTGGGGCTGGCCGCCGCCCTGCTGGGGGACCCGGAGGTCCTCATCCTGGACGAGCCCACCGTGGGGCTGGACCCCACCCAGATCATCGAGATACGCAACCTCATCGCCCAGCTGGGCCGGGAGCGGACGGTCATCCTCTCCTCCCATATCCTCACGGAGGTCCAGTCCGTCTGCGAGCGGGTCATCGTGCTGGACCGGGGCCGGGTGGTGGCCGACGACATGCCCCAGCGCCTGGAGCAGTCCATGCGGGGCGGCTGCCTGTCCCTCCTGGTGGAGGGGGCGCCCGAGGCGGTGCTGCCCGTGCTGGAGGCCGTGCCGGCCATCGGCGCGGTCCGGTGCCTGGACCAGCGGGAGGACGGCGTGTGGGCTTATGAGGCCCAGGGACGGGAGGGAGCCGACATTCGGCGGGACCTCTTCTTCGCCCTCAGCAGCGCGGGCCTGCCCCTGCTGGCCTCCCACGGCGCAGGCGCGACCCTGGAGGAGGTCTTTCTCCGGCTGGTGGACCACGGACCTGACCCGAAGGGAGGGGAGCCGCTGTGAGCGCCATTTTGAAGCGGGAACTGGACGCCTATTTCAACACCCCTCTGGGCTATGTCTTTCTGGCGGTCTACTACCTGTTTGCCGGATACTTCTTCCTGCGCTACAACCTGTACGGCAACTCCACCGATATGCGGGGCCTGTTCGAGATGCTGTTCACCGTCACCCTCTTTCTCATCCCCATCCTCACCATGCGCCTGATGAGCGAGGACCGGCGGTCCAGGACCGACCAGCTGCTGCTGATGGCCCCGGTGTCCACCCTGGAGATATTGTTGGGCAAGTTTTTCGCCGCCGTGGCGGTCTATCTGGCGGCCATGGCCGTGACCCTGATCCAGGCGCTGGTCCTCTCCCGGATGGCCCCTGTGGAGTGGAGCGTGGTGCTGGGGCACTTTTTGGGCCTGTTCCTGCTGGGCTGTGCCCTCATCGCCGTGGGGCTGTTCATTTCGGCCCTCACGGAAAACCAGATCATCGCCGCCATCGGCGGCTTCTGCGTGGGGTTCTTCCTCATGCTGCTGGACTCCCTGGCCGGACTGATCCAGAACTCGGTGCTGGCGGGCTTCGTCACCGACCTGTCCTTCCAGACCCATTATCAAAACTTTACCCTGGGGCTGTTCGACCTGGCCGACGTGGTCTTTTACCTCAGCGTCACCGCCCTGTTCGTGTTCTTCACCCTGTGCGTTTTTGAAAAACGCCGGGTGGCCTGAAGGGGGGCGCGGCATGAAAAAGAATCTGCGGTTTCCCTCCAAGCTGGGGGTAAAGAGCCTGTACAGCGCCCTGATGGCACTGGCACTGGCGGCGGTGGTGGTCCTGAACATCCTGTGCGGGGCCCTGGCCGACCGCTATCCCCTGTCCCTGGACCTGACCGGCGACAAGCTCTTCGAGCTGGGACAGGAGACGGCGGACTACATCGCGGCCCTGACCGGCCCGGTGCAGATCCAGGTCCTGGCCACCGAGGAGCGGTTTGCCAACACCTCGGTCTACAACGCCCAGGCCAACGAGGTCATGCGCCAGTTCGCCAAGCGCTCCGGCGCCATCGACATCTCCTACATCGACTACATCTCCGACCCCACCTTCGCCGCCCGCTATCCCGACCTGACCATGAAGCACGGCGACGTGCTGGTCACCTCCGGGGACCGGGTGCGGCTGGTCAAGACCGAGGAGCTGTTCCAGTATGGGTACACCTCCGGCGGCCAGCTGGCCATCGCCGCCTCCCGGGCGGAGGAGGCCATTCTGAGCGCGGTGCTTTACGTCACCAGCAGCGACGTGCCCAAGGCCGCCGTGCTCCAAGGCCACGGGGAGACGGCCGTAGATGCCTTCGAGACGCTGCTGGCCTCCAACAACTATGAGATCGTCCACGTGAATCTGCTCACCGGGCAGCTTCCGGAGGACACCGACCTCTTGCTCCTGGCCGCCCCGGCCACGGACCTGTCCGAGGAGGAACTGGACCTGCTGGACCGGTTCCTGGAAAACGGCGGGGCCTACGGCAAGCTCCTGTTCTACTGCGCCAGCCCCCAGCAGGGCCCCTTGCCCAATCTGGAGAGCTTTCTGGCCGAGTGGGGGGTGGCGGCGGGAGACGGCCTGGTCTTTGAGACCGACGCCAACCGGGTGTACGCCACTCAGCCCTTCTACGCCGTGGCCGACCCGGTGAGCGAGAGCTACGCCCACCTGACCCGGGACGGCGCGGCCCCCATGCTGGTGCCGGTAAGCCGCCCCCTGGAGGTCCTCTTCTCCCAGCGGGAGTCCTATTACACCGAGACGCTGCTCCAGTTTGGGGCCAGCAGCGGCGTGCGGCCGGGGGACGCCCCCGAGGGTTTCACCGCCGACGATGCGGCCCAGCGGGGCCCCCTGCCCGCCTTGGTGCTGTCCAGCCGCCGGGTCATGGACCCCGCCAACGCCGCCACGGTGCTGGCCCGGTCCTGCGTCCTTACCTCCGGGTCGGTGGAGCTGCTGGCCGACTACGCCGTGGGCACCCCCTCTTTTGCCAACGGGCAGTATCTGGTGGGGCTGCTCAACGAGCTGTGCGGCAATGACGGCGCGGTTTCCGTCACCCCCAAGCGCATCCTCGGCTCGGCCCTGAACATCACCCAGGGACAGGCCGACGGGGTGGGCTACTTCTTCGTGCTGGGCATCCCCGCCGCCGCCCTGCTGCTGGGCATCGCGGTGTGGCTGACCAGGAGGCACAGATGATGGGGCGGCCGGTGAAGCTCCTGGCGGGCGTGTTGGTGCTGCTGGCCCTGCTGGCCGGGGCCTGCTGGATCCTGCTGGGCCAGCCGGAGGAGGCCGTGGAGACCCCGGCGCCGGAAATCGTCCTCTCCGACCGGGACCCCGCCGACGTGACCCACATCCGGGTGGACAACACCCACGGCGTGTACGAGTTCACCCGGACGGACGGGGGCTACCTCCTCCACGACCTGCCCATGGAGCGGGTGAACCGGGAGTACGTGGACATGCTGCTGGACGAGGCGGGGCGGGTGGTGTGCACCCAGGAGGTCACCGGCGACCTCTCCCGTCTGGCCGACTTCGGACTGGACCGGCCCGAGGCCGACGTGACGGTGGATTATGCCGACGGGACCGCCCTCCGCCTGCTGGTGGGGGCCAGGGAGCCCATCTCCGGCGGGCGCTACTGCATGGCCCAGGGGGACGGGCGGGTGCTGCTGATGAAGGAGAACCGGACCATCCGCTTCACCATGCCCGTGGAGAAATATCTGGACTTTATCATCATCCCCCCGGAGGAGACCCAGGCCATCCTCAGCACCCTCCAGGACATGACCTTCTCCGGGACCAGCCTGCCCGCGCCCATCGCCCTGCGGGCGGTGCTGCCGGACCGGCCGGACACTCAGACCGAGGCGCTGGCCTTTGGGTCCGTGACCCATCTGGTGGAGGGCCCCGTCCTCCACGAGGTCAACCCTACCGCCCTGAATCAAATCGCCCAGGACCTGCTGGGGCTGATCTCCGAAGGGGTGGTGGCCTACAACTGCACCGAGGAGGAGCTGGCGGCCTACGGCTTCGACCAGCCCTGGCTCCAAATCGACTTCGACTACAAAAACGGCCCGGACGCCCCCGTGGTTTCCTACACCCTTAAGGCCGCGCCCTGGGAGGGCGGGTACATCGTCACGGTCAACGGCGACGGCATCGTCTACCGCATCCTGGACCTGTCCTTCCTCCACGTGACCTATGAGGACCTGGTCCTGCGGTGGTTCTACTCCCCCTTCCTCACCGACGTGGCCGCCCTGGAGCTGGAAGGCCCGGAGGGGGTCCGGCGCTTTGACCTCAGCGGGGCGCACGCCAGGGACCTGACCGTCCTCTATGAGGGCGCGGAGGTGGACGACGAGGCCTTTCGGAGGTTTTACAACCTGGTGGTCACGGCCGCCTTCGACGCTCCCGCGGCGTGGGAACCGGCGGGGGAGCCCCTGCTGACCGTGCGCTACTTTTACCGGGACCCGGACAAGGCCCCCGACGAGATGGCGCTCTACCCCGCCCCCCAGCGGCGGCTCTATGTGGCCACCAACGGCGTGTGCCAGTTCACCATGCGGGAACCGTATTTGTCCGTGGTGAACGCGGCCCTGGATGCCCTGCTGGCCGGGGAGGACTTCTCCACCGACTGGTAGCGCCCGCCCCCGCGCCCCGTCTGGGGCTGACATTGGTGATCGGAGTGGTGATCGCGCTCTGATAATAAAACACAAGGAGGAATACACATGAAAAAAGTACTGGCCCTGCTCATGGTCGTCGCCCTGTCCGCCGCGCTGCTGGCGGGCTGCACCGGCGGCGACAAGCCCACCGGCGACAGCACCACCCAGCCCCCCGCCACCACCCCCGTGGACAACGGCGGCGGCGACGCCGCCACCGGCGGTTTCAAAGTCGCCTCCCACAACGCCGTTATCGAGGGCAACCCCTACCGTACCGTGTACGAGAACCAGATCACCGAGGCCGTGGAGACCGCCAAAGCCGCTGGCTTGATCAGCCAGTATAACAGCTTCGTGGCCAACAACGACCCCGCTCTGGAGACCTCTCAGATCGAGCAGAGCATCAACGAGGGCTACGACATCATCCTGGTCAACCCCATTGCCGCCTCCGGCCTGGACGCCGTCATCGACAAGGCCGTGGCCGCCGGCATCACCTACATCAACGCCGACTGCGTCTACGACTCCGACAAGATCCTCAACGTGGTCGTGGACCAGGACGCCTGGGCCAAGAACGCCTCTGACTTCGTCATCAAGACCCTGGGCGAGGGCAGCAAGGTGGTCCAGTTCAAGGGCATCGAGGGCAACTCCGCCACCGAGATCCGCAACGCCCGCTGGGTGGCCGACCTGGGCGCCGCCAACATCGAGATCGTCAAGGCTGTGGCCCACAACTGGAGCGACCCCGAGGCCAAGCAGCTCATGAGCGAGATCCTGGCCTCCGGCCTGGAGTTCGACGGCGTCATCAACGAAGAGGGCGCCAACGGCATCATGGACGCCTTTGAGGAGTCCGGCGTGGGCTATCCCGGCTGCATCACCTCCTCCGAGGAGGTCTCCTGGATCCGCCGCATCGCCAAGATCAACGAGAACGAGTTGGCCTGCCCCTTCATCGTGGTGGAGAACCCTCCCGGAATCGGCGCCACCGCTCTGGCCATCGGCCTGAACATCCGCATGGGCGAAGAGCTGGACCCCGCCAAGATGACCGGCGAGAACGCCATCTACTACGCGCCCCAGTGGATCATGACCTACGACAACATGCAGGAGAAGCTGGACTCCATCGCCGACCTGCCCGACTCCACCTCCGTGTCCTCCTACCTCAGCGTGGAAGAGGCCAAGGCCGCTTACTTCAAGTAAGGACTTCCCCGGCGCGGGGCGTTCCCGGCGGACCCGTCAGGGTCCGCCGGGGGTCCCCGTTTTTCTCCTTCTCCGATCACACCAATCTTTCAAACGGGAGGTAATGCCCCTTGCTGGACATGACCGGTATTTCCAAACAATTTGACGCGGTCAAGGCCCTGAACCACGCTTCCCTGCAGGTCAACGCCGGGGAGATCATGGCTCTGCTGGGGTCCAACGGCAGCGGTAAGTCCACCATGGTGAAGGTCCTCAGCGGCCTGGTCAGTCCCAACGAGGGGGCGATTGCCATCGACGGGAAGCCCGCCGTCATCCGCTCCTGCGCCGACGCCCGGAAGCTGGGCGTGGCGGTGGCCTACCAGGACCTGTCCCTGATCCCCGACCTGAGCGTGGTGGACAACATCACCCTGGGCATGGAGCCCAAGGGCCCCATGGGGATGGTGGACCGTAAAAAGGCCCGCCAGACCGCTGAGCGCTATCTGGACAAGCTGAAGATCGACGTCTCCCCCGACGCTCTGGTGCGCTATCTCATGCCCAGCACCCAGAGCATGGTGGAGATCGCCAAGGCCATGGCGCTGGAGCCCAAGATATTGATTTTGGACGAGGCCACCGCCTCCCTCCACTCCGACGAGGTGGACGTGGTCTTTGAGGTGCTTCAGCAGCTTAAGGCCCAGGGCACGGCCATCATCATCGTCACCCACCGCATGGGCGAGATTTTCCGCATCTGTGACCGCTGCACCATCCTCAAGGGCGGCGAGACCGTGGCCTGCGGGGCCATCGCCGACATGGACCTGGACGAGATCGTGTTCCACATGACGGGCAAAAAGCCCGACCACACCGTGGGGGAGGTGGTCCACGCCTCGGCCCCCAGGGAAGAGGACCTGGTCCTGGACGTGCGGGGCCTGTGCCTGCCCCCCAAGCTGGACCACGTGGACTTTAAGGCCTACCGCGGCGAGGTGGTGGGCATCGGCGGCCTGGACGGCCAGGGGCAGGCGGAGTTCATCCGGGCCCTGTTGGCCGACCAGCGGTACGCCGACGGCGAGGTGGTCTACAAGGGCCGGAAGGTCCACTACCACACCACCGCCGACGCCATCGCCGACGACATGGGCTTCATCAGCGGCGACCGGGCCAGGGAGTCCATCTTCCCCATCCGCTCGGTGGCCGAGAACATCTTCGCCGCCAAGGGGACCAAGGGCAGGCTCTTCGCCCCCCTGTCCCCCAGGACCATCCGGGACTTCGCCCAAAAGGCCATGGACGACTACGGCATCGTGGCCGGCAGCCCCAACCACCCGGCCAACTCCCTGTCCGGCGGCAACCAGCAGAAGCTGGTGGTGGGCCGGTGGATCGCCCTGTCCCCCACCCTGCTGCTGCTGGATGACCCCACCAAGGGGGTAGACATCCACTCCCGGCGGGAGATACACGCCATCCTCAAGGACAAGCTGGCCGAGGGCATGAGCGTCATCTACGTCTCCAGCGACAACGAGGAGCTGCTGGAAATATCCGACCGCATCTACGTCTTTTATGAGGGCAAGATCAGCGCCCATCTGGCGGGCGCCGACCGCACGGAGGAAAAGCTGGTGGCCGCCATGCTGGGCCTGTCCGCCGCGGCCAGAGAAAAGGAGGGGGTCTGAGCCATGAAACAGCGGTTTGCAGAGCTGAAGCGCTCGCCGGCCTTCTCCGGCATGGTGCTGTTCTTCAGCTTCCTGGTGATCTACTTCATCATCCAGTTCATCCAGGACCCGGCGGGGTTCTTCACCCCCAAGACCTATAACAACTTTACCTCTATCTTCAAAAACTTCACCCCCCTCATCCTGCTGACCATGGGGCAGGCCCTGCTGATGCTCATGGGGATCATCGACATCTCCATCGGCGTGCAGATGAGCTTTGCCAACGTGCTGTGCGTCATGCTGCCCGAGTGGACGGGGATGCCCGTGGCGGCGGCCTGGGGCCTCACCCTGGTGGCCAGCGTGGCCCTGGCGGCCCTCAACGGCGTGATCGTCTCCTATCTGCGCATCCCGCCCCTGCTGGCGGGGTACGCCATGATTTTCATCGTCAAGGGCATCAACCTCCAGATACGCCCCGCCCCCGGCGGCAGCGTGCCCACGGTCATCAACCGCTTCTACGATACCCTGTGGCTGGGCTTCCTGCCCACCAGCGTCATCATCATCGCCCTGTGCTACGTGGGGTGGCTGTATTTGAAGCGAACGCCCCTGCTGCGCCACGTGTACGCCATCGGCGGCAACGAGCGCAACGCCTTCGCCACCGGCATCGACAGCCCCAAGACCAAGGTGAAGGTCTACATGATTACCGGCCTGCTCACCGGTCTGGCCGGGCTGTGCTATACCGCGGCCTACACCACCGGCAACCCCATCACCGGCGAGATTTACGGCCTGCAGAGCATCAGCGCCTGCATCCTGGGGGGCATCGCCCTGGCGGGGGGCTGGGGCAGTATGCTCTGCGCCCTGTACGGCATCGGCTTCCAGCTGCTGGTCCAGTCGTCGGTGCCCCGCATCTTCTCCATGCTGCCGGGCAACTATAACACCTACTGGCACAACCTGTTCACCGACACCATCATCCTGGTGGGGCTGGTGGGCACCATCTTCGCCGTCCGCGCCCAGCGCACCACCCTGGTCACGGGCCTGAAAAAGCAAATCAAAGGAGGTGCCGCGGTATGAACGGAGCATCCACCCTCGCCGGGAAGGTGAAGTATTTCGCCAAGAACAGCCAGATCGGCATGGCCCTGTGCATCAGCGCCCTCCTCTTCCTGGTCACCATCATCGCCAACCCCAAGAGCCTGAACCCGGTGGCCATCGGCAGCATCCTGAGCCTGAGCAGTATGCTCCTCATCGCCTCGGCGGGCCAGACCCTGGTCATCATCTCCGACGGCATCGACATGTCCGTGGGCGCCACCATCTCCATGACCGCCCTCATCACCGTCTACATCATGCAAGGCTCCGACAGCGTGGGGCTCATGTTCGCCGCCCTGATCTGCTGCATCCTGGCCGGCGGCGTGGTGGGCCTGTGCAACGGCGTCGGGGCGGTGAAGGCCGGCCTGCCCCCCATGGTGGTCACCCTCTACATCTCCAACATCGTCACCCGGCTCCAGTACGTGTTCACCGGCGGACAGCCGGAGCACACCAGCGTCCCCGGCTGGTACAAGAGCTTGGTCACCACCCGGCTGTTCGGGGTGTTCCCCACCATCGTGTTCTTTGCCATCCTGGTCTTTGTCATCGTCTTTTTCCTGCTGGGGCGCACCCGGTACGGCCAGCAGCTCACCCTCACCGGCAACAACAACCGGGCGGCCTTTCTCTCCGGCATCAAGACCACCAAGATCAAGATGCTCAACTACACCATCGCCGGTATGCTGGGCGGCCTGGCCGGATTCATCGGCGCGGGCAACTCGGGCTTCATCAAGTGCAGCACCTACGACAGCATGACCATGGACTCCATCGTGGCCGTGGTGGTGGGCGGCACCCTCCTCTCCGGCGGCAAAGGCAGCTACACCGGCACCGCCGCGGGGGCCCTGCTGCTCATCATCCTCAGCAACGGCCTGGCCGTGCTTCAGGTCAGCGACAGCCTGAAAAACCTCATCATGGGCGTGGTCCTGATCCTGCTGCTCACCGCCTACAACCGGGCCAAGCCCGTGCGCCAGTAAGGCGCGACCGAATTTCAAGTCAGAAAGGCAGGCTGCGCCTATGAAGTATTATCTGGGCATCGATCTGGGTGGGACCAACATCGCCACCGGGGTGCTGGACGAATCCTACCACTTCCTGGCCAGGCATAACGTATCCACCCTGGGCACACGGCCCTTCGACGTGGTGGTCCGGGACATGGCCACCGCCGCCCAGGAGGTCCTGGCCAAGGCCGGGCTCACCGAGGCGGACATCTCCTACGTGGGCATCGGCGCCCCCAGCACCATCGACCCCAACAGCCACCACGTAGTCTTTGCCAACAATCTGGGCTGGAAGGACGCGGATTTGGCCGGGGAGTTCCGCAAGAGCTGGAACGTGCCCGTGCGCATTGGAAACGACGCCGACTGCGCCGCCCTGGGGGAGGCCCTGGCCGGGTCGGCCAAGGACTACGACAGCATGATGCTGCTGACCCTGGGCACCGGCGTGGGGGGCAGCTTCATCCTGGACAAGAAAATCTATCTGGGCGGCAACGGCTACGGCTGCGAACCGGGGCACTCCGTGCTGGTCTATAACGGCGAGCTGTGCACCTGCGGCCGCCGGGGCTGCCTGGAGGCCTACGCCTCGGTCACCGCCCTCATCCGGCAGACCATCGAGATGATGGCCGCCTACCCCCGGAGCCTGATGCGGGAGCTGTGCGAGCACGACCTGCGGAAGGTCAGCGGCCGCACCGCCTTCGACGCGGCCAAGAAGGGGGACGAGGCCGCCCTGCGGGTGGTGGAGAACTACGTCAACTACCTCTCCGCCGGCATCGTCAGCCTGGTCACCTCCTTCCGCCCCGCCGTGGTACTGCTGGGGGGCGGCATCAGCAACGAGGGGGACTACCTCCTGGAGCCGGTGCGCCGGCTGGTGCGGGAGACCCTCTACAACGCGGACCTGATCGAGGCCCCCGCCATCCTCCGGGCCTCCCTGGGGAACGACGCCGGCATCATCGGCGCGGCCTTCCTGGGGGAGTGAAAACGAAAAAAGCGCCCCGTCCCACCTGGGACGGGGCGCTTTTCATGGAGTTGGAGGTCATGCGCCCTGGCGCTGGGCCTTGGCCTCCTCGGGGGTGCAGTTCAGGACCACGGGGGTGGAGCGGTAGCCGATGCCCATGCGGTCGATACCCATGTCGATGAGCTGGAGGAAGTGCTCCCGGGTGCGGATGCCGCCGGAGCCCTTGATTTTGCAGCGGCTCTGGGCCGTGTCCAGCATGGCCTGAATGACCTCGGGGACGGCCCCCCTGCTCTCGCCGCCGGTAAAGAAGCCGGTGGAGGTCTTGACGAAGTCGGCCCCGGCGGCGATGGCCGCCTCGGTGGCCCGCTTCACCTGTTCCAGGGTCAGGGCGTCGGTCTCGAAGATGACCTTCACCGCCTTGCCGTACTTGTGGCATACGTCGCACACGGCCCTGATGTCGGTCTCCACGTCGGCCCAGCGGCCGCTTCTGATCCAGCCGTAGTTGGCCACGATGTCCAGCTCAAAAATCTGGCCGGTCTTGCAGTACTCCTCCGCCTGGAGGACCTTGGAGGCGGTGGTGGACAGGCCGAAGGGAAAGTCGCACACCACGCAGATGTCGGTGGCGGTGCCCTGGCACAGCTCCATGGCGATGGGGAGGGAGGCGGGATTGATGCACACGGTGCGGCAGCCGAAGTCGATGCCCTCCTGGATGTACTTGCGGATGTCGGCCTCGGTGAACTCCGGCTTGAGGACGGACTGGTCGATGTAGGCGGCCAGTTCGGCCACGGTCATGTCGGCGGCTTTTTTCGTCGGTTTCATAGGTCCCTTTTCATGCACGGCCCGGATTTGCCCCGGAGGGCGGCGGGTGCATCCCTTTCCCCGCCATCATAGCACATCGGTACTACAAGTTCAATATTGATTTGTAGTTTTACTACAAGAAGCTTGCCCAACGGCGGAGAAGGCGGTATAATAGGGCGGTAAACGAGGAGGGACGGCCTATGGAGACCGCCAAGGGGCGCATCAAACAGTGTTATCCCGAGCTGCGCCCGTCGGAGCGGCGGGTGGCGGACTATATCCTGCTCCACCAGGACCGGGTGGGGGAGCTGACCCTGGCCGCCCTGGCCGGGGAGGCGGGGGTCAGCGAGCCCACGGTGCTGCGGCTGGTCCACGCCCTGGGCTATCATGGCCTGGGGGAGCTGCGGCTGGCCCTGGCCCGGGAGAGCGGCGGACCCCGGGTGGACCTGCGGGTGGCGCCGGGGGACCGGCTGGCCGAGCTGCCGGACCGGCTCATCGGCCAGGCGGTGGCGGCGCTGGAGGACACCAGGGCCACCCTGGACCGGGAGCGCTTCTCCCAGGCGGTGGCGCTCCTGGCGTCGGCCCGCCACATCGACGTCTACGGCGTGGGCAACTCCGAGGCGGTGGCGGTGGACCTGGTGACCAAGCTGCTGCGCATCGGCCTGCCCTGCCGGTTCTACCCGGACAGCCACCTGCAGCAGATCGGGGCCTGCGGCCTGGGGCCGGGGGACGCGGCGGTGGGCATCTCCCACTCCGGAGCCACCAGGGACACGGTGGACGCCCTGCGTATCGCCCGGGAGCAGGGGGCCGGAACCATCGCCATCACCAACTTCCGGGGCGCCCATGTGCTGGAGTGGGCGGACATCGCCCTGGTGACGGGTGACGTGGAGACGGGATTCGACACCGAGACCATGGCGTCCCGCATCTCCCAGCTGGCCATTGTGGACAGTCTCTATATGGGGCTGGTGCTCCAGGATTACGAGGGCCGGGCGGCGTTCCTGGAGAAGGTCAACCGCATGGTCAGCAGAAAGGTGTACTGAGGGGTGCGTGACGGGGGACGGCCTGTGGCCGTCCCCCGGTCCTTCTTTCCGCCCCCTTTCTTCTTGAAGAAAGGGGACCCGCTGGAGGCACCCCCCGGCAGACCCCTGCCAAAAGAAGCGCCCGCCGAACAGCCTCGGCGGGCGCCTTTTCTCATTTTGCTTTGCGATAGAAGGTGTTCTCCATGGGCAGGCTGGTGCGGAGGATGTGGTCCCGGGCGTAGTAGGCCCCCTGGGCCGCCGGGGCGGTGGGGATGGTGGCGATTTCGCCGATGCCCTTGGCCCCGTAAGCGAAGGGCAGCAGCTCCTCCTTCTCCACGTAGATGGCGTGGATGTCGGGGATGTCGGTGGCCCGCATCAGCCCCAGAGTGCCGAACCTGGCCTGGGGGACGCAGTCCTTCAGGGGGAAGTCCTCGGTGAGGGCGTAGCCCAGGCCCATGAGGACGCCGCCCTCGATTTGGCCCTGGATGGAGATGGGGTTGACCACCTTGCCCGAGTCGTGGGCGGCCCAGACCTCCTTGACCCGGCCCTCGTCGTCCAGGATGACCACGTGGGTGGCGAAGCCGTAGGCCACGTGGCTCTTGGGGTTGGGCTTGTCAGCGCCCAGCTTGTCGGTGGGGTCGAAGAACTCGGCGAAGAATTCCCGGCCCTCCAGGGCGGCCAGGTCGCCCCCGGCCTCGTCCAGGGCGGCCTTCAGGTCGGCGGCGGCCATGCGGACCGCCTCGCCGGTGATGAGGGTCTGCCGGGAGCCGGAGGTAGTGCCCGAGTCGGGGGCCAGCTCGGAGTTGCAGCCCATGTTTTTCAGAAGGCCGCGGTCCAGGCCGGTGGTCTGGGCCAGCACCTGCAAAAAGACGGTGGCGCAGCCCTGGCCGATTTCCGATGCGGCGGCGTACAGCTCCACCCGGCCGTCCCGGACCATCAGTTTGGCCCGGCCCTTGTCGGGCAGGCCCACGCCCACGCCGGCGTTTTTCAGGGCACAGGCGATGCCCGCGTGGTCCATGTTGGCCTCGTAGACGTCCTTCACGGCCAGAAGGGTCTCCTTCAGGGCGGTGGAGCAGTCGGCGATCTGGCCGTTGGGCAGGACCTTGCCCGGCTCGATGGCGTTGCGGAAGCGAATCTCCCAGGGGGAGATGCCTACCTTCTCGGCCAGCAGGTTGATGTTGGACTCCAGGGCGAACTCGCTCTGGCACACGCCGAAGCCCCGGAAGGCCCCGGCGGGGGGATTGTTGGTGTAGTATCCGAAGCCCCGGATGTCGGTGTTCTGGTAGCAGTAGGGGCCCACCGAGTGGGTGCAGGCCCGCTCCAGCACGGGGCCGCAGAGGGAGGCGTAGGCACCGGTGTCGAAGGTGATCTCGCAGTCCAGGGCGGTGAAGATGCCGTTCTCGTCGCAGCCCAGGGTGAAGGTGCCCTCCATGGCGTGGCGCTTGGGGTGGAAGGCGATGGACTCGCTCCGGGAGAGCTTGACCTTCACCGGCCTTTGGACCTTCAGGGCCGCCAGGGCGGCCAGGTGCTGGACGGACACGTCCTCCTTGCCGCCGAAGCCGCCGCCCACCAGCTTGTTCTCCACCACGATGCGCTCAGGCTCCCAGCCCAGCATGATGGAGATCTCCTTCCGGGTGTCGTAGACGCTCTGGTCCGAGGTGTAGACCTTCACCCCGTCCTTGTAGGGGAAGGCCACGGCGCACTCCGGCTCCAGGAAGGCGTGCTCGGTGAAGGGGGTGGTGTAGGTCTGGGTCACCACGTATTTGGAAGCCGCCAGGGCGGCCTTTGCGTCCCCCCGGGTCACGTGGCGGGACTGGCACAGGTTGCCGTTCGGATGGATGGCCGGGGCGTCCGGGGCGGCGGCCTCGTGGACGCTGCGCACCGGCTCCAACGGCTCATAGTCGATTTTGACCAACCCCTTGGCCTGGGCCAGGACGGCCTCGGTCTCGGCCACCACCATGCAGATGGCGTCGCCCACGCAGCGGGTGACGTCCCCCTGGGCGATGAACACGTCCCAGTCCTGCTGGAGGTGGCCCACTTTGTTGTGGGGCACGTCGTCGGCGGTGAGGACGGCCAGCACGCCGGGCAGGGCCAGGGCCTGGGAGGGGTCGATGCTCAGGACCCGGGCCCGGGGGTAGGCGGAGCGGACGGCGGAGGCGTGGACCATGCCGGGCAGCTCCACGTCGTCGCAGTATTCGCCCCGGCCCAGCACCTTGTCCCGCACGTCGGCCCGGAAGGCCCGGTCGCCCACGCCGAAGGACGCGCCCCCCTCCAGGGCGGGGTCGATTTGGGCGTCCCCTCGGAGGATGGCGGCGGCCAGGGTGATGCCCTCGATGATTTTCTTGTACCCGGTGCAGCGGCAGACGTTGCCCCGGATGGCCTTTTTGATGTCGGCCTCGGTGGGGTCCGGGTTCTGGTCGATGAGGGCCTTGCCGGACAGGACCATGCCGGGGATGCAGAAGCCGCACTGGACGGCCCCCACGGCCCCGAAGGCGTAGACGTAGGCCTCCTGCTCGGCGGGGGTGAGACCCTCCACGGTGACGATGTGCTTGCCCACCGCCTTGGCGGTGGAGAGGATGCAGGAGCGGACGGCCCTGCCGTCCACCAGGATGGTGCAGGTGCCGCAGGCCCCCTCGCTGCACCCGTCCTTCACGGAGGTGAGGCGCAGGTCGTCCCGGAGGTAGCGCAGCAGCGGTTTGTCCTCCTCGGTCTCCCGGAGAACGCCGTTGACGGTAAAGCGGTACATGTCACCCATGGGTGGTCTCTCCCCTTTCCATTCTTTCCGCGGCGGGCAGCGAGTCCCGGCCCAGCCAGAGGTCTTTCAGCCACCCCAGGTGGCGGGTATATAACTTGACGATCTGGCCCACCGCCAGGGCGGAGACCAGGGTGCCCTCCCGGACGCCGTTGAGCTTGCCCAGGCCCACCAGGGCCAGGGCGGCGGCCAGCAGGGTGAGGGCGCTGTCGAAGCAGACCTTCACGTTGCCGAACTCCCGGCGGATGGTCTGGGACAGGGCCCGGACGAAGGCCTCGGCGGGGAGCATGATGACGTCGGCCATGACCTCCAGGGCGATGCCCAGGGCCATAATGAAGCAGCCCAGCACCAGATAGACCGCCGAGTGGAGCCACGGCCCGCCGTACCGGGTGGGGATGAGGGCCATGGCCACGTTGATGCAGACGCTGAACAGAAGCGTGGCGGGGATCTGGAGGGCCTGGGTCCAGGTGAAGCGCCGGGTCAGCAGGGCCTCCAGGACCAGGAAGAGCATGTTGAAGAGGAAGGTGAAGGTCCCCATCCATTTCTGGTCGGTGAGCAGGCTGAGGACGAAGGGAATGCTGGAGACGGGCGAGGTTCCCAGCCCGGCCCGGGTGATGAAAGCGATTCCCGTGGCGCAGATCATCGCCCCCACCAGGAACATGGAATACCGACGGACTGTTTCCTTGGCTGACATAGTGCCGCCTCCAGTGAAATGAAGAATGAATTGAGAATTGACAATGGATAATGGACAATTGATAATGTCGCCCACGGGGCAGCCCGCGTTACGCACCAGACCTTGTGGCGGCTTGTTTGCACTTAGTAAAACGCAGCTACTCCCAAGTCTTGCCCGGCTCTTACACGAGGGGCGATAGCCGGAGTCGTTCAACTGCCAGACCGATACGAGCTGTAACGGCTTTCAAGCCGTGCCAGCCCCCAAACCCGTACCGCCGCCCGGACGTTCCCCGGGGTCCAGGGGGCGGCGGATAGGGCCACAGCGTGGCCCGTGCCGCCCCCTGGTCCTTCTTTCCGTCCCCTTTCTTCGAGAAGAAAGGGGACCCCCGCCGGAGGCGAATTACGGCTTCATCCCCGACCCGCCCTGCACAAAGATGGTATCCCCGGTGACGAACTTGGCATCGTAGCTGCCCAGGAACACGCAGACCTTGCCGATGTCCTTCTCCGCGTCGCCGTAGCGGCCCAGGGGGATGGAGTGGAGGTTCTTTTCAAACATCTCCGGGTTCTCCCTGCCCCAGGCGGCCAGCTTGTCGGTCATCACCAAGGGGCAGACCACGTTGACGTTGATGTTGTAGGGCCCCCACTCGGCTGCGGCCACCCGGCTCATGCCCCGGATGCCCTCCTTGGCGGCGGCGTAGGAGCTCTGGCCGGGGTTTCCCGAGATGCCCGCGCCGGAGGCGAAGTTGATGACGCTCCCCTCGGTCTCCTTCAGGTAGGGGAAGGCGTGCTTCATGTAGTAGAAGGCGGCGTAGAGGCCGGAGTGGATGGCGATGTCGAAGTCGGCCTTGGAGTGCTCGATGAGGGTCTTGCCCGAGGCGCTGGCCTGGGCGTTGTTGATGAGGATGTTCAGCTTGCCGAAGTGGGCCACCCCCGCCTCGATGGCCGCCTGGACCTCCTCCTCCTTGGCCCCGTCGGCCACGTAGGTGAAGACCTCGGCGCCGAAGTCGTCCTCCAGGACTTTTTTGGTCTTTTCCATGCCCTCGGGGAAGAGGTCGGTGAGGATGAGCTTGGCGCCCTCGTCGGCGTAGGCCCGGGCAATGCCCCTGGCGATGCCGCCGCCGCCCCCGGTGATGAGGACGACCCGTTCTTTCATTCGCTCCAGATGCTGCATGTACATGTGTGTTGCCTCCTTACAAAAATGTGTAAGGGGGTCCACTTTTAAGGAGCCGGTACCCCCCTCCCCTCGCCGCAGACGGGGGAGAGACGCTCCACTATTAGGTGCCGCAGGACGGCGCGTCGGAGACGCCGCGCCCTACTTCACCAGATAGCCGTAGTTTTCCCGGACCGCCAGGATGAGGGCCCGCAGGTCCTCCGGCAGGCCGCACTTGGGGTCGGTGACATCATATTCCCCCACCTGTCCGTCCAGGCGGACCAGGCAGACGCCGCTGCCGCCGCCCTGGGGGAGCCAGCCCTCGTTCTCGCTGTGGTCGAAGTCCTCCCGGGACCAGAAGAGGGTGAATTTGTCCTTGAAGGGCCGGGAGTCATAGGGACAGAAGACGGCGCAGTTGCCGCACTCGTTGCACATGCCGTCCACGTGGACGATCTGCCGCTGGCGCATACCGGGGACGGCCACGGCCACGTTGGCCCGGTTGGGGCACACGTCGGCGCAGACCTCGCAGACCGTGGGGCAGCCCAGGCAGCGGGTGTCGCCGCAGGAGGCGCAGTCGGTGCACAAATCGCCCTTCTTGGAAAACGGTTTGTGATAATCGGCGCAGATATTGCGGTCAGTATAGGCATCCAGCCCGCAGTCCACGATGGCCTGGGCGGCCAAGGCGGCGTCGGCGATGGCCTCCACCACGGTGGCGGGACCCCTTCTGGCATCGCCCACGGCGTACACGCCGGGGACCCCAGTCTCCATGGATTTGCCCACCACCGGGCGGCCCTTCCGGTCCAGGGCCACGCCGTTGGCGGTGAACAGGGCGTCGTCCACGTGCTCGCCCACGGCGGTGATGACGGCGGTGGCGGGGACGGTGACGGTCCTGCCCGTGGGCACGGGGGAGCGGCGGCCGGATGCGTCGGGGGCGCCCAGTTCCATCTGGTCGCAGGTGAGGACTCCGTCCTTCACCCCTACGGGGGCCAGCAGCTCCAGGAACTCCACGCCGTCGGCCAGGGCCAGGGCCAGCTCCTCCTCGTCGGCGGGCATATAGCGCTTGGTGCGGCGGTAGACCAGCCGGACGTGCTCCACGCCGGGGATGCGCTTGGCGGCCCGGGCGGCGTCCATGGCGGTGTTGCCGCCGCCGATGACCACCACGTCGGTGCCGAGGTCCAGGGTGCCGGGGGCGGATTTGGCCCGCTCCAGGAAGTCGATGACGTTGACCTCCTCCCCGTACTTCAGCCCCGCGGAGCCGGGCTTCCATGCGCCGCAGGCGAAGATGACGTGGGTGAAGCCCTGCCGCTTCAGCTCGTCGGCGGAGGTCACGTCCACGCCCAGCTCGAACTTGGCCCCCAGGGACCGGCACAGGTCCACGTCCCGGTCGATGGAATCGGAGGGGATGCGGAACTCGGGGATGACGTGGCGGACGATGCCGCCCAGCTCCCGCTTGCGCTCAAAGACGGTGACGTCCACCCCGGCCCGGGAGAGGAAGAAGGCCGCCGCCAGACCGGCGGGGCCGCCGCCCACGATGGCCGCCCGCTTGCCCGCCACAGCGGGGGCGGCGGTGGGAGAAACCTTGCCCTTTTGGGCGCAGGCGAGCTTCACGTCCCGGATGTGGACGGACTCCTCGTAGTAGTTGCGCATGCACTTGTCGCCGCAGTGGTGGGGGCAGATGGTGCCGGTGATGAAGGGCAGGGGGTTCCTTCTCGTGATGATTTCCAGGGCCTCGTCGTACTTGCCCTGGCTGTACGCCATCAGATAGGCGGGGATGTCCTGCTCGATGGGGCAGCCGTTGCGGCAGGGGGCGGAGAAGCAGTCGATGAGGGGGACCTTTTTCTCCATCTTCCGGGCGGGCAGGGGCTTGATGGGCTTGCGGTAGAGCTCGCTGGCCTCCACGCCCTCGGCCAGGGCCTTGACCTTGGCGGCGTCCACCCCGGCAAAGGGGGAACTGCCGCAGTCCATCAGCAGCTCGCCGATTTGGCTCATGCGCTGGTAGCCGCCGGGCTTCAAGATCGTGGTGGCCATGGTGATGGGCCAGATGCCCGCATCAAAGAGGTCCTTGATGTTGTGGACGTCGGCGCCGCCGGAGTAGGAGATGCGCAGCGCGCCGCCGAATTCGTCGGCCACCTTCTGGGCCAGGGAGATGGTCAGGGGGAAGAGGCTCCGGCCGGACATGTACATCTCCTGGCTGGGCAGTTCCCCCGCCGCCACGTCCACGGGGAAGGTGTTGGTCAGCTTCACGCCGAACTCCAGCCCCCGCTCATCGCACAGGGCCATGAGCCGCCGGAACATGGGCGCCGCGTCGGCCCACTGGAGGTCCTCCACAAAGTGGTGGTCGTCGAAGGTGACGTAGTCGAAGCCCAGGTCGTCCAGCCGCTTCCGGGCGAACTCGTAGCCCAGGAGGGTGGGGTTGCACTTGACATAGGTGTTCAGGCCCTTTTCCGTGATGAGGTAGGTGGCGATGCGCTCGATTTCATCCGGGGGGCAGCCGTGGAGGGTGGACTCGGTGATGGAGGAGGACACCCTGGGGCTGATGGCCTTGATGTAGCCGGCGTCCAGGTTGTGGAAGCGGTCCGCGTGGGCCAGGGCCCAGTCCATGCAGTCGCGCCACACCGGGGCGGCGGAGGCGTCCTTCATGCCCTCGATGTAGGCGTCGATTTTTGGGGACTGGATGCCCGCCAGGTCGTAGCCCACGGACATGTTGAACACGAAGCCGTCCGGGTCGCCCAGGCCCAGCTCCTTGGAGAGCAGCTTGCAGGCGAACCACGCCTTGACGTACTCGTCGTAGGCCTGGGGCACGGTCAGCTCGGTGGACCACTCGCAGTTGTAGCACTCGTCCCCGGCGGTGATACAGGGCTTGGCGACGCACTTGCTCAGCTCCTCGCCGTCCATGATCTGCACGGTTTTCAGCTCGAAGAACCGGGCGCCGGAGGCGTAGGAGGCGATGATGTTCTGGGCCAGCTGGGTGTTGGGCCCGGCGGCGGGGCCGTAGGGGGCTTCGATTTTCTCAGCGAAGATGGGCAGGGCCTGGCCGTTCTCGTGCTTGACCAGCTTGCAGACCCCGAAGATGCTGCCCTGGGTCTCGTATTCCGTCAGCGCCCAGTCCATCAGCTGGGCGAAGGGGATGGGACGCATAATGTCGCTCATATGTATGACCTCCAATGTTGGTGTAGGAGTAACGGCTGGGGACGGGGGAGGCGGATTGCCGCACCAGTTTGCGAACTGGTTCGCAATGACATGGGGGCCGCCCGCCGTCACGCACCCGCCTTGCCGGGACTTGCCGCGGTAGGCGCGCCGCACCAGAGCTGGGGGGCGAACAATTGCAAATTAGGCCGTAACGGCCGGGGCAGAAGCGGAAGGGCAGACTTGTCACCTCTAGCCGGTCTCAACCACCATGCCCCGTCGGCGCCGCCCCACGGGTCCAGGGCCGCGGCCCTGGTTTTCTTTCCGTCCCCTTTCTCAAATGAGAAAGGGGACCCCCGCGCGGGAGCGCCGCCCCCGGAGGGGGAACGCTCCTATTTTAATAAGTCCGGTGGTTCAACTGCCCCCACAGCTTCTTGCTTTGCTCCATGGTCCAGGCGTTGATTTTGTCCTCGTCGATGCCCACGAACTCCCGGTCCTTGTAGAGGACCTTCCCGTTGATGACGGTGGTGCGGCAGTTCTTGCCCATCATGCCGAAGAGCATGTGGCCGTCGATGTTCTCCCCGGAGAAGGGGGTGAAGGGCTTGTAGTCCATGACGATGACGTCGGCGGCCGCGCCGGGGGCCAGGACCCCCAGGGGCTTCTTGAAGTACCGGGCGCCGATTTTGGCGTTATTCTCGAACAGCATGGACATGTCCTCGCACCAGCCTACGTTGGGGTGGCAGGCGTTATGCCTTTGGATGATGAGGAACACCTTCAGGGATTCCAGCATGTCGTGGGTGTAGGCGTCGGTGCCCATGCCCACCAGAATGCCCTTCTGGAACATCTGGAGCACCGGAGAGCAGCCCACGGCGTTGCCCATGTTGCTCTCCGGGTTGTTCACCACCATGGTGCCCGTTTCGGCGATCATGTCCAGCTCGGCGGAATTGACGTGGATGCAGTGGCCCAGGATGGTCTTTTCCCCCAGGATGCCGTGGTTCAGCAGGCGGCTCACCGGGCGGCAGCCATAGGTGCGCAGAGAGTCGTACACGTCGTTCATGCCCTCGGAGACGTGGATGTGGTAGCCGGTCAGCCCGTCGTTGGCCGCCGTCATCTTCTCGAAGGTCCTGTCGGAGAGGGTGAACAGGGCGTGGCCGCCGAACATGGCCTTGATCATGTCGTCGTCGGCCGCCTTGGCCCACTTGGCGAAGTCGGCGTTCTCCCGGATGGCCTGGTCGCACTTTTCCGCCCCGTCCCGGTCGGAGACCTCGTAGCACAGGCAGGCCCGCATCCCCAGCTCCTGGCACACATCCTTGATGGCAAAGAGGCTGCCGGGGATCTCGCAGAAGCTGGCGTGGTGGTCGAAGATGGTGGTCACGCCGTCCCGGATGCAGTCCAGCACCGTGGCGTAGGCGCTGGCCCGGGTGCCGTCCAGGGTCAGGTGGCGGTCGATGTTCCACCAGGTGCCCTCCAGGACCTCCAGGAAGTTGGTGGGGGCGTTGCCCTCGATGGCAAGGCCCCGGGCCAGCCCGGAGTAGATATGGGTATGGGCGTTGATGAGGCCGGGCATGATGACGCCCCCCTGGGCGTCCACGAACTCGGCCTGGGGGTACTTGGCCTTCAGCTCGGCCAGCGGGCCGACCTCCTGAATGACCTCGCCGTCGATGGCGACGGCGCCGTCGGCCAGATACGGCAGCGCGCTGTCCCTGGTGATGACCCTTCCGTTTCCAATCAATAACATGTGATTTCCTCCCGTAGATAAACAAAAAGGTGCCCATTCCACAGAATGAACACCAGCCCGTGCGCGCAGCACTTCGTTACAGCTTTCAATTGTAAGATGTGCACAAGGTTTCTCCCCGTTCACGGGTCTAGTTTAGCACACCTTCCCCAGTATTGCAAGACGGAAATGACTAAAATTTTTTAGCCCTAACTGTTTGTGTTGAATTTCGGAAGGAAGGTGCTATAATATAGGTATGGAGCAATCGAAATAGAAAGAAGGGGTTTTATGCAGGCGTCGAATCTGGAATTCTGCCTCCAATTGGCCAAGGGCATCGCCCGGCAGTTCGGGCCCAACTGCGAGGTGGTGGTCCACGACCTGGCCTCCAACGACGTGGAGCACTCCATCGTCTTTATCGAGAACGGCCACGTGTCCGGCCGCCGGGTGGGGGACGGCCCCTCCCACGTGGTGCTGGAGGCCCTGCGGGACGGCGGCGAGGTGCCCCAGGACCGGCTGAGCTACCTCACCAAGAGCGAGGACGGGAAGATTTTGAAGTCCAGCACCATCTACCTCCGGGACGACGATGGGAAGGCCATCGGCATCTTCTCCATCAACTACGACATCACCATGATGCTGGCCATGGAGGACGCCCTCAAGGGCTTCACCGCCACCGAGGTCCCCCAGGCCGAGCCGGAGCATATCGCCCGGAACGTGGCCGACCTGCTGGACGAACTCATCGAGCAGAGCGTGAAGCTGGTGGGCAAGCCGGTGGCTCTGATGAACAAGGACGACAAGGTGAAGGCCATCCAGTTTTTGAACGATACTGGGGCCTTCCTCATCACCAAATCGGGGTACAAGGTGTGCAAATACTTCGGCATCTCCAAGTATACCCTGTATAGCTACATCGACGAGGCAAAGTCCGGGGAGAAAAAGTAAAAGGACGGGAAACCGCCCGGCGGCCACAGGCCGCCGGGCGGTTTTTCGTATCGGATATTTCTTTCGTTACGGCTCGGCCGGAGTCTCGGACTTGGGGGCCTCGATGTCCTTCTCCTTGGGCAGGACTAGATTCAAAACGATAGCCAGAATGGTGGAGACCACCACGGAGGAGGAGCCGAACACGGTGGCGAACCACTCCGGGAAGCCGTTGCCGGCGAAGACGCCGGGGACTTGGGTGATGCCCACGCCCAGGGCCACGGACAGGCCCACGATGGTGCTCTCCCGGGGGGTGAACTTGCCGTCGGCCACGAAGATGCGGATGCCGGTCATAGTGATCATGGCGAACACGGACAGGGTGGCCCCGCCGATGACACACTGGGGGATGGTGGTGAGGACGGCGGCAAACTTGGGCACCAGTCCGGCCACCAGCAGGATCAGGGCGGCCAGGGCAAAGACGGCCCGGTTGATGACCTTGTTCACGGTGACGATGCCCACGTTCTGGCTGTAAGATGCGGTGGGCAGGCCGCCGGTGAAGGCGCCCAGGATGCTCATGCAGCCCTGGGCCACGATGCCGCCGGACAGCTCCCGGTCGGTGGGCAGGCGGTCCATGCCGCCCATGGTGGTGGAGGTCAGGTCGCCGATGGTCTGCACGGCGTTGACGATGTACACGATGGCCAGGGACACGCAGGCCGAGGGGACGAATTTGATCTCAAAGGGCATGACGGCGGGCAGGGCGAACCAGGCGGCGGGGCCCACCTTGGTCAGGTCCACAATGCCGAAGCAGAAGGCCACCGCGTAGCCCACGATCATACCGAACAGCAGTGCCCCCAGCTTCCAGATGCCCTTGGTGAAGTTCTGGAGGAAGACCACCACGGCGAAGGTGATGAGGGCCACCACCCAGCTGCGGACCCCGCCGAACCAGGGGCTGTCGGGGCTGCCGCCCGCCATATACTTCACGGCGGTGGGATAGAGGGACAGGCCGATGGTGAAAATGACCGTGCCGGTGACCACCGGGGGGAAGAGGACGCGGATCTGTTTGACAAAGACGCCGAAGATGATCGCCACGCAGCCGCCGATGATCTCCGCCCCCAAAATCGTGGGCAGGCCGAACTCGGCCCCGATGGCGGTGAGGGTGGGCACGTAGGCGAAGCTGATGCCCATGATGACGGGCAGGCCGGAGCCGATGCGCCGGAAGATGGGAAAGAGCTGGAGCAGGGTGGCGATGGCCGTGATGATGAGGGATGCCTGGACCAGCAGGGTCTGCTCCGCCGGGGAGAGGCCGCAGGTGCCCGCGATGATCATGGCGGGGGTGATGACCCCCACCACGGCGGCCACCACATGCTGGAGGCCCAGGGGTACGGTCTGTCCCAGGGGAGGGATGCCGCGGGGTTCAAACACGCTGGCTGGAGTCTTGGTCTGGTTCATGATCCGATACCTCACAAAAAATTTTTATTGCTGAATATTTTTTATGACCGCCTAATGGTACTACAACTTGAAATAAAAAGCAAGTCAAATTTGCTGATACCCTGACAAATTGTCAGCTTCCCTTTTGTGAAAAAGAGAGAGACGACCAGCGGCAAGCCGGTCGTCCCTCCTTTGCGCGGCGTGAGAACGGGCGAAATCGTGACGTCCCCAACCGGGTATTATAATTGAAAAAAGTCCAATAAGGTTTCAGCCATTTTGGTACTTTCGTTATCTATGGCATTAAAACAAGTAATCGTCCCATCGAGATTCATGATAAATGGAGAACCTGCACCATCATCGGAGAACACTGTCCCTTTTATGCCATAGTTTGCAGTATAAAAAGCAGTCCATTCCATCATCATCTCATAGGAATATAGAATCCACCCAATTACTATATTTTCATCACGATTCGATAAGCACATCGTTTCTAAAATGCCATTGCTGATGCACAGAATTGAATACAATTCTTCTGCAATATTTTTATCTTTTTCATCTTCGTAGGGGGCTTTAAGCAATATATTCCCATGATATTTTTTAGATATTATATCTATATAGTCCATCTGCTTAATTCACCAACTTCTGATTTGTCGAGTACGCCTTAATAGCCTATTGCGCACCCAAGCGTATTATAGTGGATTGCCCTCCGCATTGCAATGATTCGATTGGCGCCTCCGCTCTTTTCAAATGGGCCGGGACGTGGTATGCTGGGATAAAATGATTCGACAAGAGGTGTTTTGATATGGTGACCATGGCACAGCGCATCGAAGCCCTGCGGACCCAGGCGGGGCTGAGCCGCCCGGCCCTGTCGGCGGCCCTGGGGCTGCCCAAGGCGGCGGTGGAAAAGTTTGAGACGGGGCGGCAGACCCCCACCAAGGAGCAGCAGGAGCAGCTGGCCGCCTATTTTGGGGTGTCCCTGTTCTACCTCAAGGGGGAGAGCAACGACCCCACCCGGCAGGACAGCTGGATGGACCTGGCCACCCGGGAACCGGAGGAGGAGGACTTCCGGCCCAGCCCCGCCCCCGTCCCTAAGCGGCAGAAGGCCCCCGAACCGGCGGAGGGCGGCGTGTTCGACGCCCTGCTGGCCAGCCCCAAGGTGCAGGACATGCTGCGGGCCACGGTGCTGGAGACCCTCAAGTCCCCCGAGGGCCGGGCCGTCATCGCCCAAATCCTGCGGGAGACCCGCTGACCTGTCACCCTCCCGCCCGGCCTAGCATAGGCTGGGCAGGAGGGATTTTCTATGCATTTTCGTAAACTGTCCGCCGCCCTGCTGGGGTTGGCGCTCCTGCTGACCCCGGCCCTGGCCCTGGGGCCGGAGTCCCAGCCGGTCTATGACGGCATCGACGTCAGCGTCTACCAGGGGGACATCGACTTTGCCCAGGCCCGGGACAGCGGCGTGGAGGTGGTCTATATCCGCGCCGGGGAGGGCTCGGACTACGTGGACCCCTATTTTGAGCAGAACGCCCAGCGGGCCGGCCGGGCGGGGCTCCACTACGGCTTCTATCTCTACGTCACCGCCCGGAGCGAGGCCCAAGCCAGGGAACAGGCCGCTTTTTTTGCCGGTTTGATTCGGGAGAAGGGGGCGGACTGCCGCCCCGCCATGGACTTTGAGGACTTCTCCGGCCTCACCCGGAGTCAGGTCAACGCCATCGGCCTGGCCTTCCTGGAGGAGCTGGAGGCCCGGACCGGGGTGACCCCCGTGCTCTACACCGACGCCTATGCGGCGGACGCGGTGTGGGACGCCGCCCTGGGGGCCTACCCTCTGTGGGCGGCCAACTACGGCGTGTCCCAGCCGGACGTGACCAGCGGCCACTGGCGGGGGTGGTCCGGCTTCCAGTACGCCGACGACGGCAGGGTCCCCGGCATCGCGGACCGGGTGGACCTGGACCGCTTCACGGCGGGCGTCTTTTCCGATGGGAGCGCCGAACACTGGCGCACGTATACGGTCCGCCCCGGCGACACCCTGTGGGCCATCGCCCGGCGGTACGGCACCACCGTGGAAGCCCTGGTCCAGGCCAACGGCATCGCCGACCCCAACCTCATCTACGTGGGCCAGGTACTGCGCGTCCCGGCGGCGGCCGTCACCTATACGGTCCGTCCGGGCGATACCCTGTGGGCCATCGCCCGGCGGTACGGCACCACCGTGGAGGCCCTGGTCCAGGCCAACGGCATCGCCGACCCCAATCTCATCTACGTGGGCCAGGTGCTGCGGATTCCGTAACAGAAGCAAAAACAAAGGGCGGAGGGCGGGGTATCCGCCCTCCGCCCCTTGTTTCTATGCGAAATGTTTTGTATAATAACCATATAAAACGATAAAAAGGAGAGAGCATCGTGAAAAGAAACGCTGTAAGGTCCCTGTTCGCCCTGACGCTGTGCGCGGCGCTGGGCCTGACCCTGCTGCCCACGGCCGCCCGCGCGGAGGACAAGCCCTGGGGCTGGTGGATGGAGTACGGCGAGGGCTGGCACACCGACGAGGACGGCTACCGCTTCTATGTGGACGGCTACGGCAACATCCACTGGGACCTGGACTCCGGCGGCGCCACCCCCACGGACCCGTCCACGACCCCGGACCCGGTGGACTGGCCCAGCTCCGCCGAGCCGTCCCAGGAGAGCATGCTCCGCATCGTGGACGGGGAGCTGATGGGCGTGGACGTGCCCGGCTACGGCTTCCGGGGCACCGTGGTGATCCCGGACAGCGTGACCCGCATCCACAGGGGCGCCCTGTCCTGGCAGCAGCGCATCACCGGCGTGGTGATCCCCGACGGGGTGACGGAGATCGGGGAGGAAGCCTTTTACAAGTGCGACCTTCTGACCAGCGTGACCATCCCGGACGGGGTGAAGCGCATCGAGGCCGGCACCTTTTGGGGCTGTTACAGCATGACGCAGCTGCGGATCCCCGACGGAGTGACCAGCATCGGCACGGACGCCTTCTCCGGCTGCTCCGGCCTGACCTCCCTCACCCTGCCCAGGGAGCTGCGGGAGATCGGGGAGGGGGCCTTCCGCTACTGCGAGGGCCTGACGGAGGTCACCATCCCCGACAAGGTGGAGACCATCGGCGACCTCGCCTTCACCGACTGCATCAACCTCACCAAAGTCACCATCCCCGACCAGGTCACCTCCATCGGTGAATTCGCCTTCAGCGGGCTGGAGGACACCCTTACCATTTACGGGGACACCGGCTCGGCGGCGGAGACCTTCGCCAAGGAGCAGGGCTTTTCCTTTGTCTCCACCGGCGTCTCCAAGCGCAATCCCCCCAAGCCCGTGGAGGACGCCCCCAACCTGACCGCCGCCAGCGGCTGGGCGCGGGAGGGCCTCACCACCGCCTACAACGCCGGGCTGATCCCCGAGGGCCTGCGGGATGGGTACACCCAGACGGCCACCCGGGCCGAGTTCTGCGCCCTGGCGGTGGCCCTCTACGAGAAGGCCACCGGGCTGGAGCTGTTCCAGGGGCGGCCCATCTTCACTGACACCACCGACCCCAACGTGCTGAAAATGGCCTACATTGGCGTGGTCAGCGGCGTGGGCGACGGCCGCTTCGACCCCGACGGCAAACTGACCCGGGAGCAGGCGGCCACCATGCTCGCCCGGCTGGCCTCCGCCGCGGGCATCCCTCTGGACGTCCAGAACGCCACTCCCACCGTGAACACGTCTGTGACGGTCCAGGTCGAGACGGCCGCCTCCGAGACGGTGGGGGCCCGCCCCACCGCCGCCCCCGCCCCCACCTTTGCCGATAACGGCGACATCGCCTCCTGGGCCTTCGACGCGGTGGGCCTGGTCCAGGGCCGTGGCATCATGGGCGGCGTGGGGGACAACCGCTTCGACCCCCAGGGCGAGTACACCCGGGAGCAGAGCATCCTGACCATGTGGCGGCTGTACGAGCTGGCGCAGTAAACAGGCGACCAAAAGAATGATATAGACAGAACAGACGAGAGGCGGCTCACAGAAGTGAGCCGCCTCTCGTTTCAGCAGGGGGACGGGTCCTGGGTCCGGCAGCACTTGCCGCGGCGCTCCAGGGGCAGATAGCAGGGCCCCGGCGGACAGCACGGGACCTCACAGCAACAGGGGCGCGGCGGCGGACAGGGCGGACAGGGCGGCTCCGGCGGGCAGGGAGGTTCCGGCGGACAAGGCGGACAGGGGGGCTTTGGCGGTTCCGGCGGACAGGGCGGATAAGGGGGATAGGGCGGGTACGGCGGGCGCGGTGGAAACGGAGGATACGGGGGCACCGGCGGGTAGGGCGGCTGGGGCGGATACGGCGGGTAGGGCGGCATAGGGGGATAGGGCGGAATGGGCGGATAGCCCCAGCCGGGGATACAGATGGGCGGGACCACCACGGGGGGCAGCCCGCCGCTGCTGTTATTGTTATTGTTATTGTTATTATTGTTCGTATTCTGGACCACCACGCCGGAGAAGCCGGGTCCGCCGGGGCGGCAGGACCCGTCCTGGCCGGGCACGGTGACGCACACGCACATGGAGGTGGTGAGACGGACAGGGTAGTCCCGCAGGGTGGCCCCGATGGGCTGGTAGTTGTCGGTGCCCGGCTCCATAGTCAGGACCCGGGTCACCGTGCCGCTGAGAGAGACGTTCAGGGTGAAGCACAGGCTGCCGCCGCAGGCGCGGACGGCCAGATAGAACGCCTGGCCCAGGCCGGGGGCGGCGATGGGGTTCCCGCAGAAGTCGGCGAAGTCCGCCGCGAAGCCGGAGCCGCAGGCGCAGAAGGGCTCCAGCGTGATGGTGGGCGTGCCGGTGACGTTGGCGCTGACGGTGAAGGGCCCCACCAGCAGCCGCCCGCAGACGGGGCGCACCTCGCAGGGACAGCCCAGGAAGGTGAGCTGGGGGTCGGCGGGGTCCGCCGGAGCGCCGGGGTTGATACAGCACTGGAGCAGGGGCGACGGGCAGGGGCAGGCGGCGGCCGGCTGGGCGGGTTGCGTGGGGGCGGCGTCGGCGTAGCTCCCCGCCAGCGCCAGCAGGCGGAACACGGCGGCCTGGAGCCGGGCGGACTTGGGGTGCAGGCCGCTGCCGCCGCAGTTCAGGAACTGGACCTCGTCCGGCGCGATCTGCCCCAGCAGGACCCACAGGGCCACCTGGACCGCGGCGAAGGCGTCGTTGTCGTCCAGGGCGGGGGCCTGGGTGGGGTCCACCCCCGCCAGGGCGAAGGTGTCGGCGGCGCTGACGGTGGGATAGGCGTTGGCCAGGACCCAGGCCAGCATCCGTTTCTGCCGGGCGCTGGCGTCCGGGAAGAGGCTTTCGAAGGGGGCGCTCTGGTAGGGCACGTCGCCGTAGGGGCCGTCCTTGAACTTGTCCAGGCAGTAGGCCGGCCCGGTGCCGCCCCGGGCGGTCAGGTCGAAGTGGAAAATCTGGTTGTGGTCGGCCCGGTTGAGCTGATAGCGGGAGGCCGCTGTGGCGTCCCAGGCGCAGTAGCTCTCCACGTTGGGGGTGCCGGTGGCGGTGCCGGTGACGTCGCCGCTGCCGTCGATGACAAAGGGGCGGGAGACCGGCCCGGCGGCGGCCGTGCCGTCGGTGACGGTCACCTGGGACCCGGCGGCGCTGGGGAGAATAGAATCGGTCATAGGGCTACCTCCTGTTCAAAATGGGCAAAGTCCGACCCTGTCGAACTTCGTCTATTCCCAGGATATGCCGTGAAAACCGGCCCGGTGCCGGACAGGCGAAAGCGCCCCGGACCGCGTCATGCGCGGTCCGGGGCGCTTTTGAATGTCAGGGGTAGAGGAGCAGCACGTCCTCCGGGGCCACCCCCAGCGCCGTGGGGACGGGCTGGCCCGCCGGGAGGTCGTACCACAGGTCCCCGCCCCCCTCCGGGGCCTGGGCGGGGCGGAAGCGCAGGCGGGCGCCGAAGGGCGCCTGGACCTGGCCGGTGACCTGGATGGGGAAGCGGTTCTCTCTGCAGGCGGGGGAAAAGGCGTGGGGGCGGATGGCAACGGTGTCCAGCTCTTCCCGGACGGGCTGGGCGGCGGTCAGCCGGAGGCCCCAGGCCGGGACCTCCACCGTGTGATCCCCCACCTTGCGGGCGGCGGGGGCCACGTTCTGGCAGCCGGTGAGCAGGGCGGCGGGGCGGCTGCCGGGGGCGGCGAAGAGGGTCCGGGTCTCCACCGGGGCGCGGGTCCGCCCGCCGTCCACCACCGTGATGCGTCCGCAGAGGCCGTAGGCCTCGTCCTGGCTGTGGGTCACCAGCAGCACGTCGCCGCCGAAGGCCCCCAGCAGCTCCTTCATCTGGACCTGGAGCTGGTCCCGCAGGTGGGTGTCCAGGGCGGAGAAGGGCTCGTCCAGCATGAGCAGCCGGGGTTGGTTGACCAAAATCCGGGCCAGGGCCGCCCGCTGCTGCTCTCCGCCGGAGAGCTGGTGGGGACGGCGGCCCTCCAGGCCCCGGAGCTGTAAAAAGTCCAGCATGGCAGCCAGGGCCGTCTCCCGGGCCGCCCGGTCTGTCTCCCGGCGGAGGCCGCACAGGATGTTCTGCCGGACGGTCATGTTGGGGAACAGGGCGTAGTTTTGAAAGAGGTAGCCCACCCGCCGCCGCTGGGGGGGCAGGTCGATGCGGCGCTCCGAGTCGAAAAGGGTCTCGCCGTCCAGGACGATGCGGCCCCGGTCGGGGCGCTCGATGCCCGCGATGCACTTGAGGGTCATGCTCTTGCCGCTGCCCGACGCGCCCAGCAGGCCCAGCACGCCCCGCTCGCTCTCGAAGCGGGCGTCCAGGGTGAAGGACCCCAGTCGCTTGCGGAAGTCCACGGTGAGGCTCATCCCCGTGCCCCCTTCCGGTTCCGGCGCTCCAGCAGGTTCACCGCCAGCAGCACCACCGTGCTGATGGCCAGGTTTACCATCACCCACAGAAAGGCCCCGGCCTCGTCGTTGGTCCGCCAGAGCTGATAGACCGTGGTGGAAATGGTGGCCGTGCGGCCGGGGGTGTAGCCGATGAGCATACTGGTGGCCCCGTACTCCCCCAGGGCCCGGGCGAAGGCCAGCACCGTCCCGGCCAGGATGCCCTGCCGGCAGGCGGGCATGCGGATGCGCCAGAAGATGAAGGTGTTGGACAGGCCCAGAGTGCGCCCGGCGTAGGCCAATGTCTCGTCAAAGCTCTCGAAGGCCCCCCGGGCGGTACGGTACATCAGCGGGAAGGCCACCACGGCGGCGGCCAGGATACCGCCGTACCAGGTCATGACGAATTTCACCCCGAACCGGGCCAGAAAGATGCCCAGGGGCCGCTGGTTCCCGAAAAGGAGCAGGAGAAAGTAGCCGCACACCGTGGGCGGCAGCACCAGGGGCAGGGTGAGCACCACGTCCAGCAGCCCCTTGACCGCCTTGGGCAGGCGCACCGCGTAATAGGCGGCGAAGATGCCCAGAAAAAAGACGAACACGCTGCTGATGGCCGCGATGCGCAGAGAGTTGCAGAGGGGATACCAGTCCATAGGGCACCTCCAAACAATGCAGAATGAAAAATGAAGAATGACGCCCGCGGGCGGGCCAGGGGATGCGGATTGCCACACCAGTCTGCGGGGCCCCGCTCCCGTTGGTCGCGTGGTGCCCTTCGGCCCACTGCTACGCAGCCCAGTTCGCAATGACAGGTATGGGAAACGCACAGACCTTGTGGCGGCCTGTTTGCACCAATCAAAACGCAACTGCTCACAAGTCTTGCCCGGCTCTTACACGAGGGGCGATAGCCGGAGTTGTTCGGGCACCAGACCGATACGAGCTGTAACAACTATCAAGTCTTGCCCGCTAACATAAACCGTACCGCCGCCCGGACGTACCCCGGGGTCCAGGGGGCGGCGGATAGGGCATTGGAAATGCCCGTGCCGCCCCCGGTCCTTCTTTCCGTCCCCTTTCTTCGAGAAGAAAGGGGACCCCCCGGAGGGACTCCGCCCCCGGCAGGGGCCGCGCCCCTACATGACTACGGCCTGGAGAACCCCACGCCCTCAAAGACGCTCATAGCCTCATCCCCGCCCAGATAAGCCAGGAACGCCCGTGCCTCCTCCGGGCAGTCGCTCTGTTTCAGCACGGCGGCTGGATAGATGACCTGCCCGCACATCTCGGCGGTGGCGTAGTCCAGAACCTCCAGCCCGGCGGAGAAGGCGTCGGTGCAGTAGATCACGCCGCAGTCCACGCTGCCCTGGTCCACCTGGGTGGTGACCTCCTTGACGTTGGACCCGTAGGTCAGCGCCCCGGCGGCGGCCAGAGCGGCCTCGTCCAGGCCGTAGTAGGTCAAGATCTTCTGGGTGTACTGCCCCACGGGCACGTCGCTGTTGCCCAGGGCCATGAGGATGCCCCCCTCTGGGAGCCGCCGGGCCAGGTCGTCAAACCCGGCCAGGTCCTTGGGGTTCCCGGCGGGAACCACCAGAGTGACCCGGTTTTCCAGCAGGTCCGTGCGGGTTCCGGCGTCCAGCAGGTCCAGGTCCCCGGCGTCCAGCTGGTCCATCTGCTTCTGCCCGGCGGAAATGAAGATGTCGCACGCCGCCCCCTCCTCGATTTGGGTCTTGAGGGTGCCGGAGGAGTCGAAGTTGAAGACCAGCTTCACATTGGGGGCCACCTCGGCATAGAGGGCCTCGATTTCCTGGAGGGTCTCGGTCATGGAGGCCGCGGCAAAGACCGTCAGCTCCACGGGCTGGGCGGCGGGGACGGTCTCCACCGGGGCGGGCGTTGGCTCCGCGGGGGCGGGACTTGCGCCGGTGGTGCCGCTGGAGCAGGCGGCCAGAGAGAGGGACAGAACCAGGGTCAGGGCAAGGGCAGACAGCTTTTTCATGGTGGTGACTCCTTTTCCTTTTATGGTGTTTTATATACAGGGGCGGCGCAGTCGCCCGCGTCTCCCCGGAGCACGTCCAGAGCGTGGGGGAGCACGTCCAGGAAACAGTCCATGGACTCCTCCACCGCCTTGACGCTGCCGGGGAGGTTGACAATGAGGGTGCGGCCCCGGAGGACGGCGGTCCCCCGGGAGAACATGGCCCGGGGGGTGATGGTCATGGAGTGGGCCCGGATGGCCTCGGCGATGCCGGGGGCCTGCCGGTGGGCCACCGCCAGGGTGGCCTCCGGGGTCACGTCCCGGGGGCTGAAGCCGGTGCCGCCGGTGGTCAAAATCAGGTCCGGCTGCCGCTGGTCGCACAGGCGGATGAGCTGGCTTTGCAGGGGTTCCAGGCCGTCGGGGAGCAGAAGAGCCTCCAATATCTCATAGCCCGCCCCCTCCAGCCGCCGGACGATGGCGGGGCCGGAGCGGTCCTCCCGCTCTCCCGCCGCCCCCTTGTCGGACAGGGTGATGACCGCCGCCCGGTAGGGTCGGGCCGGGACCGGCGGCTCCACGGTCATCTCGTCCCCCTCGGAGATGGTCCCCGGCTCCAGCACCCGGGCAAAGACCCCCTCGTGGGGCATGATGCACTCCCCCATCCGCTGGTGGATGGCGCAGTGGCTGTGGCACTCCTTGCCAATTTGCGTCATTTCCAGCAGCACGGCGCCGCAGCGCAGGCGGGCGCCCACGGGCAGGGCGCGGAAGTCGATGCCCGCCACCACCAGATTTTCCCCGAAGGCGCCGGGGACCACCCCGGCCCCCCGGGCGTTGAAAGCGTCGATCTTGTCGGCGCTCAGCAGGCTCACCTGGCGGTGCCAGTTTCCCCCGTGGGCGTCCCCCTCCAGGCCCCACTCCGGGGTGAAGTGGCCGGTGTGGACGTTGACCTTTTCCGTGCCCCGCCGGGGGCTGGAACAGACGGCGATGACGGTTCCCATGGCGTTACCCTCCAATCTCGTTCATGGTCCGCCCCTCGGTGACGGCTCCGGGGATGCCGAAGCGGTGGGCCGGGGGCTTTTGGGCGATGCAGGACAGAATGGCCCCGTCCAGGTCCCCGTCGGACCCGCCGCCCCGCAAAAGGGCCCGCAGGTCGGCCCCCTGGTCGAAGCAGAGACAGGGCTTCAACTGGCCAGTGCTGGTGAGGCGCAGGCGGTTGCAGGAGCCGCAGAACTGGTGGCTCACCGCGCCGATGAAGCCCACGCGGCCCCGCAGGGCGGGGCTGGCGTAGTAGACGGCAGGGCCGTTGCCCCGGCGCTCCCCGGTGGGGGCCAGGTCCGGCCAGCGTTCCCGCAGCCGGGCCAATATTTCGTCCATGGGGACAGCGGACCCGCCCGCCCCGGCCCCGATGGGCATCAGCTCAATGAAGCGCACGTCGATGGGGTCGTCCGCCGCCACCGCCGCCAGGGCGGCGCAGCCGTCCAGGGTCTCGGGCAGGGCCACGGCGTTGAGCTTGGTGGGCACCCCCCGCGCCGCGCAGGCCCGTGCGGCGGCCAGTACCCGCCCCGCCGTCCCGGCGGGGGCGCGGGTGAGGGCGCTGTAAAGCCCGTCGTCCAGGGTGTCCAGGCTGACGTTGACCCCGTCCACCCCGGCCCGGACCAGCCCGTCCAGGGCGTCGGCCAGCAGGACCCCGTTGGTGGTCAGCGTGACCTGCTCTACCCCCGGCAGGGCCTTGAGGGCGGCGATGAAGCCGGTGCAGTCCTTCCGGGCCAGAGGTTCGCCGCCGGTGACCTTGAACTTGGTGATGCCCAGGGCGGCGAACCGGCGGCAGAGGCGGAGCAATTCCTCATAGCGCAGCACGTCGCTGTGGCAGACCAGGGGCACGCCGTCGGGCATACAGTACCGGCAGCGCAGATTGCACCGGTCGGTGACGGAGACCCGGAGATAGTCAATGGTGCGGCCGTAAGGGTCAGTCATAGGGACCACCTTTCCAATGAAGAATGAATAATTAGGAATGAGGAATTGCGCCGCAGGCGGGAAGGGGGACAACGGAACCCGAAGGCCTGTTGTACGGGCGGCCTGTGGCCGCCCGTGCCGACTCTCAACAGGTGCAAGACCGATTCAAAAACGCTTCAACCAATGGCGGCCCGTTTGCACCAATCAAAACGCAACTACCACCAAGTTTTGCCGGGTGATATGCCGAGGGGCGGCAGCCGGAGTTGTTCCAGCGCCAGACCGATACGAGCTGCAAAGGCCTTCTGGTTTTGCCCGCCTCCGAGAACCGTACCGCCGCCCGGACGTATCCCGGGGTCCAGGGGGACAGCAATAGGGGAACAAAGTTCCCCGTGCTGTCCCCCTGGTTTTCTTTCGGTTCCTTTCTCAAACGAGAAAGGAACCCCGCCCGGAGGGCAATCTCCCGGCAGGGCCATCCTGCCACAATCAGAACCGAAACGCCCCGCTCTTCCCCCCGTCCTTCTCCACCAGATGAACGTCCCCGATGACCATCCGCTTGTCCAGCGCCTTGCACATGTCGTACACCGTGAGCAGGGCCACGGACACCCCGGTGAGGGCCTCCATCTCCACCCCGGTCTTGCCGTCGCACTGGGCGGTGCAGACGGCCTCCACCTCCCAGCTCTCCGGGTGGAGGGTGAAGGTGAGGCTGCTGGAGGTCAGGTTCAGGCCGTGGCACAGGGGAATCAGATGGGAGGTCTGCTTGGTGGACATGATGCCCGCCACCTGGGCCACCGCCAGCACGTCGCCCTTCTTCACCGCCCCGGCCTGGACGGCCTCAAAGCACGCCGGACTCATGCGGATGCGTCCGCAGGCCACCGCCCGGCGGCGGGTGGGGGCCTTTTCCGTCACGTCCACCATGACGGCGTTGCCGCTGGCATCGATATGGGTGAAGTCCATGCGCTCACACGCCCTTTCCAAAGCCGCAGTTGGGGAAGTGGCACTCCGGGCAGTCCAGGCACAGGCCTCCCCGGCCCAGGCCCGCCAGCCACTCCGGCGTGATGGGCACGTCGGAGAGCAGGTAGGGCAGGGCCAGGTCGAAGATGGTCCGCTTGGCGTACATGACGCAGCCGGGCAGGCCGCAGATGGGGCGGCCGTCGGGGGCGTAGGCCGCCAGGAACATGGCCCCCGGCAGGACCGGAGCGCCGTAGGAGACGATGCGTGCCCCGGTGTTCTTGATGGCCAGGGGGGTGCGGTCGTCGGGGTCCACGCTCATGCCCCCGGTGCAGAGGACCAGCTCGGCCCCTCGGTCCAGCATGGACTGGATGGCCGCCGTGATGGCGGCAGGGTCGTCGTCCAGGACCTCGTGGAAGGCCATCTCACAGCCGAACCCGGCCAGCTTTTCCCGGATGACGGGGGTGAAGGCGTCCTGGATGCGGCCGTGAAAGACCTCGCTGCCCGTGGTGACCAGGCCGTATTTCTTGGGCTTCAGGGGGACCAGCCGCAGGAGGGGGGCATCCCCCGCCGCGGCCCTGGCCCGGTCCATCTTCTCTTTTTCGATGACCAGGGGGATGATGCGGGTGCCCGCCAGCTTGTCACCCTTGCGGACCACGAACCCGGCGTACCGGGTGGCGATCATCATCTCCCCCAGGGCGTTCACCGCCCGGAGGCGGTCGGTGTCCACCAGGAACAGGCCGTCGCAGTCGGCGATCAGCTCGATTTTGCCCTCCTTGGGGGCGGTGGCGTGCATGTGTTCCCCCTGGCAGATGGCCCGCAGGATGTCCGCCGCCTCGTCCTCGTGGAGGGTGTTTTCGTCCTTTTCCCAGATGTACAGGTGCTCCTTGCCCACGCTTAGAAGGACGGGCACGTCCTCGGGGGCGATGATGTGCCCCTTGCGGAACACGGGGCCCTTGGAGACCCCGGGGATGATTTGGGTGATGTCGTGGCAAAGGACCTGGCCCACGGCGTCCTCGGTCTTGATGAGCTTCATGGCTACTCCTCCTCTTGTGCGCCCCCGGCGGCAAAGGCCCCGAAGGCGGCGGAAAATCTGCGCTGGGTGTACTCGGACACGTCCCGCTCCAGGGCGGTATAGGCGGTCAGTAATGCCTTGCCCCGGCGGGTGAGCTGGGCCCCGCCGCCCCCCGCCCCGCCCTGGGCCCGCTCCACGGTGACGAACCCCAGGGCCGCGTCCATCCGGCGCAGCATGGTGCGGCCCTTGGAGTAGGACAGGCCCATCTGCCCACAGGCGGCGGCAACCGAACCGGTGGCCTCGATGTGGGCCAGCAGCTCCGCCACGCCGGGGCCGAAGAAGGGCCGCTCCCCCGTCCGCAGGCGGAGGCGGACGTCGGGCTGAAATGGGACTGTTTTTTCAAAAACACTCGGGTCCATCAAAATCAACCCCCGTTTCCCGCCCGGCGCTGGACCAGCTGGGCGGCAATGCTCAGGGCGATCTCCGCCGGGGTCTCGCCCCCCAGGGGGAGGCCGATGGGGGTGACGATACGGGCCAGGTCGGCGTCGGTAAAGCCCGATTCCAGGAGCTTTCCGAACACAAAGTCCCGCTTTTTGCGGCTGCCCATGACGCCGATGTAGCCGATGGAGGTGGTGAGCAGGGCCTTCTGCACCTCCAGGTCGAAGCCGTGGCCGTGGGTCATCACGGCGGCGGCGTCCTCGGGGCGGGGGTCGATGTGGTCCAACACCCGGCGGAAGTCGGTGCAGACCACCCGCTCCGCGCCGGGGAAGTCCTCGGCCTTGGCAAAGTCGGGGCGGTCGTCCAGGACCACGTGGCGGAAGTCCAGGCGGGCCAACAGCGGGGACAGCTCCCGGGCCACGTGGCCGCCGCCGAAGAGGTAGACCACGCCGGGCGGGGCCAGGGGCTGGGCGAAGAGGACCGGGACATCGTCCGGGCGAAAGACGGGGGCGTGGCCGGTGAGCCCCCGGTCCGCCGCCTGGGCGGCGGTGAGTAGCTCCAAGGTGCTCTGCCCCTGGCCGTCCAGGGTGGAGATCAGCCAGCCGTCCGGGGCGGAGGGGATGTCGGATAGGGCGTGGGGGGGCAGGTACTGGACCAGGAGGGTCACGTCGCCGCCGCAGACCATGCCGATGGACCGGGCGCCCTGGGCGTCCAGGTTGAATGCGTGGAGGGAACCCCGCCGGGTCTCCAGGGTCCTTTGGGCCAGGGCCAGGGCCTGCTGCTCGATCATGCCGCCGCCCACGGTGCCCCACAGTCGTCCCCCGGCGGAGACCAGCATCTGGGCCCCCGCCCCCCTGGGAGCGGAGCCGGAGCGGGCCGCGATGGTAGCCAGCGCCAGGGGGGCGGGGGAGGTCTGGATGAGATTCAAAAGTTCGGTCATGGTGGCTCCTTTCTGGAGGGGGAGTCCCTCCGGGGGGTTCCCTTTCTGGTTTCAGAAAGGGAACCGAAAGAAAACCAGGGGGCGGCTACGGGCCTTTTCAAGGCCCTATCCGCCGCCCCCTGGACCCCGGGAACGTCCGGGCGGCGGTACGGTTTTCGTTAGTTGGCAAAACTTGTGAGCCGTTACAGCTCGTATCGGCATACGCATGAACAACTGCGGCTGCCGCCCCTCGGCATATGACCGGGCAAGACCAGGTAGTAGTTGCGTTATGATTGGTGCAAACAAGCCGCCATAGGTTTGTGCGTTTTGGAATCGGCCTTGCGCCCTGTGCCTGTCATTGCGAGCCAGTTCGCAAACTGGCGCGGCAATCCGCGTCCCTTGTCCCCCCCTCAAACATGTGGGGCGGGACGACCTCGGCCCGCCATGCCCCCGTAGGGGCGGCCCTTGCGGCCGCCCGCCGTTACGCACCAGCCTTGCCGGGCATTGCCATGCCAGGCGCGCCGCGCCAGCGCACGGGGGTGAACAACTGCAAGATAGGCCGTAACGGCCGGGGCGGAAGCGGAAGGGCAGACTTGTCACCACAAGCCGG
>UQGJ01000012.1 GCA_900540545.1 uncultured Eubacteriales bacterium | reverse complement strand
GGTTTTCTTTCGGTTCCCTTTCTGAAACCAGAAAGGGAACCCCGCCCGGAGGGCAAGCCCCCGGCAGGGCCCCGCCCTGACGCAAAAAGGCCCCGCCTCAAGCCGAGGCGGGGCCTTTCTCACACGATATGGTACTTTTTCAGCTTATACTGCAAGGTCCTGCGGGAGATGCCCAGGGCCTGGGCGGTGTGCTCCCGGTGGTTGCCGTTGGCGGCCAGGGCGGCCAGGATGGCCTCCTTCTCCTCCTCCCCCTCGCTGACCCCGGCCAGGGGAGAGACGGCGGGGGCGGGGGCCGGCTTGGCCGGCGCGGCAGGGAAGTCCAGGCTGTCGGTGCCCATGACCACGCTGCGCTCGATGAAGTTGCGCAGCTCGCGGACATTGCCTGGCCAGCCGTAGTTCAGCATCTCCTGGCAGAGGGTGGGGGAGAACTCCCGCCGGATGCCGTACTTCTGATAAAACTCCTCCAGGAAGCGGTTGACCAGGGGGATGATGTCGTCCCGCCGCTCCCGAAGGGGCGGCAGGTGGAAGGGCAGGATGTTGAGCCGGTAGTAGAGGTCGGAGCGGAAGGTCTTCTCCGCAATGCACTGGATGAGGTCCACGTTGGTGGCGGCGATGAGACGGAAATCCACGCTTTGGGGCTTCACCGAGCCCAGCTTTTTGATGGACTTGGTCTCGATGACCCGCAGCAGCTTGCCCTGGAGACTCAGGGGGAGGGAGTTGACCTCGTCCAGAAAGAGGGTGCCGCCGTTGGCGCTCTCGATCAGGCCCTTCTTTCCGGTGGTGAGGCCGCCGGTGAAGGTGCCCTTCTCGTAGCCGAACAGCTCGCTCTCCATGAGGGATTCGGGCAGGGACGCGCAGTCCACCACGATGAAGTCGTGGTCCCGGCGGTTGCTGATGTTGTGGAGATAGGAGGCGAAGACCTCCTTGCCGGTGCCGGTCTCGCCGGTGAGCAGGACGGTGGAGCCGGTGTCGGCCACTCGCCGGGCCGCCCGGCACAGCTCCCGCATGTTTTCGCTGCGGGCCACGAAGGGGGGATGCTCGGTCTTGCCCTCCAGCCAGTCCCGGAAGTGGCCGTCCCCCTCCGGGATGTGGGAGGGGGCGGATTTTCCGTCATATTCGGCGTTAAAGGAGTCCAGGTCCTTATAATAGCCAACCACGTGGGTGATCTCCCCGTGCTCGTCCAAGAAGGGGCGCAGAGTGACCAGGTGCTTGCGCAGGACCTTGCCGTCTCTGGACATGACGGTCTGCACGTCGGTGGTGGCGGCCTTGGTCTTGAACACCGAGTCGATGACGCACTTGTCCGTCAGGTTGTTTTCATAGAGGTCGTAGGCGGACAGCCCCAGGTACTCCTCCCGGGGCACGTGGCGGATGGTCAGAAAGGTGTCGTTGATATAGAGATAGCGGCCTTGGGCATCAAACACGCAGACGCCGATGTCGGGGTGGTTGTCATATTGCTGGTATTGAGAATAATCCGTGGGGATGCCCATTCCGTGGCTCCTTTCTCACTGTCTTGCGCCAGATTACTACACGGTGCATTATACATGAACCATTCCAAAATGTAAATCGACATTTTACGCGCTCCGCCATCAAATCCTGCGCAGATTGCACGACTGACCCAAAAATTGCACAAGCTGGATGTGCAAATTGCACAAGTTTGGGCGCCAAACAGAGGCGGAAGGCCGCAAACCCCGGGCCAAAGGGTTGGCACGCTGCTTGCATGTAAAAGGGGCAGACAAAAAATAGTTTATTTTTACGAGGAGGAGCAAAAAGATGGTCAACAACTACTACCTGCTTACCGACGAGGAGCGGGACCTGCAGCTGATGGTGCGGGACTTTATGAACAAAGAGGTCAAGCCCGTGGTGGCCGAATGCGACGAGAAGAGTGAGGTCCCCATGGAGGCCGTGCGGAAGGCCCAGGAAATGGGCCTGCACTGCATGAACATCCCCGAGGCGTACGGCGGCATGGGCCTCACCGCCCGGATGATGACCGTGATCCGGGAGGAGTTCGGCAAGGTGGACGCGGGCTTCAGCGTCACCATGGCGAACAACTGCCTGGGCTCCACCCCCTGCATGGTGTTCGGCACCGAGGAGCAGAAGCACAAGCTGGCCGACATCGTGGTCCCCGGCGGCTTCTCTCCCTTCTGCCTCACCGAGCCCTCCGCCGGCTCCGACGCCGCATCCATCCGCTCCACCGCGGTCCGCAAGGGTGACGAGTACGTCCTGAACGGCCGCAAGTGCTTTATCACCAACGGCGAGCTGGGCAACATCTTCACCGTGTTCGCCTACACCGATAAGGAGAAGGGCACCAAGGGCGGCATGTCCTGCTTCCTGGTGGAGCGGGACCGGGCCGGGGTCTCCACCGGCAAGCATGAGAACAAGATGGGCCTGCGGACCTCCAGCACCTGCGACGTGGTCTTCGAGGACGTGGTCATTCCGGCGGAAAACCGCATCGGGGAGGAGGGCGAGGGCTTCCGCATCGCCATGAAGACCCTGGAGCGCTCCCGCCCCCTGGGCTCCGCCACCGCCGTGGGCATCTCCCAGGCCTGCATCGACATCTGCGTGGACTACGCCAAGCAGCGCATCCTGTTCGGCAAGCCCCTGGCGGCCAAGCAGGCCATCCAATTCATGATCGCCGACATGGACATCCAGACCCAGGCCGCCCGGCAGATGTGCATGTACGCCTCCACCCTCATCGACCAGGGCATCTACGACGGGCGCGTGGGCGCGGCGGTCAAGACCTTCTGCGGCGACACGGCTATGAAGGTGACCACCGACGCGGTCCAGGTCCTGGGCGGCTACGGATACTCCAAAGAGTACCCCGTGGAGAAGATGATGCGCGACGCCAAGCTCTATCAAATCTTCGAGGGCACCAACCAGATCCAGCGTGTGGTCATCCAGGGGCAGCTGTTCAAATAAGAAACGGAGGGAATACACATGGGTCCCTTGGAGGGTATCAAGGTCCTGGACCTGTCCAATTTTCTGGCCGCCTCCACTGCGGGGCGCATCATGGCCGAGTGGGGGGCCGAGGTCATCAAAATCGAGCCGCCGGTGGGCGACACCTACCGCAACAACGGCCCCTACATGAATATCCCCATCTACGCCCGGGGCGTGGAGGGCAATCCCAGCTTTGACAACGAAAACGGCAACAAGCGCTGGCTGGCCCTGAACCTGAAAAGCGCCGAGGGCATGGCGGTCTTTCACAAACTCCTGGCCGGGGCCGACGTGCTCATCACCAACTACCGCCCCGCCGCCCTGAAAAAACTGGGCATCGGCTACGACGATTTGAAGGAGCGCTATCCCCGGCTGGTGTTCGGCTCCATCCTGGGCTACGGCAAAAAGGGCCCCGCCTGCGACAAGCCCGGCTTTGACTACACCGCCTTTTACGCCCGCAGCGGCCTGATGGCCGACGCCGCCCCCCGGGGCGGGGACCTGGTAAACACCGTGGCCGGGCTGGGCGACCACTTCGCCGCCACCGCCCTGGTGGCCGGGGTCAACGCCGCCCTGGTCCACCGCGCCGTCACCGGGAAGGGGGACCTGGTGGAGGCCAGCCTGTTCCAGGCCGGGTGCTTCGCCCTCAGCTCCGGGTTCCTGTCGGCATACAGCGGCAAGCCCTGGCCCCGGACCCGCTTCGAGCCCAACAACTCCACTTCCAACACCTACAAGTGCAAGGACGGGGAGTGGTTCTACCTGGCCGCCACGGCCTACGACAAGCAGTGGGCCGACGTGTGCACCAAGGTCCTGGGGCGGCCCGACCTGGCCACCGACCCCCGGTTCATCACCCGCAAGGCGGTGGAGGAGCAGGGGACCATGGAAGAGCAGGTTCGGATCATGGACGAAATTTTCGCCACCAAGACCTACAACCAGTGGGCCAAAATCATGACCGACGCCGACATCGCCTTTGAGAAGGCCCAGCACTTCACCGAGCTGGTGGCCGACCCCCAGGCCCTGGAGAACGAGTACATCTTCTACCACGAATACGAAAACGGCAAAAAGGCTCCCTTCGCCCACGCTCCGGCCGCCATCGCCTCCGCCCCGTGGCCCGCGTTCCGGCCCGCCAAGCTCACCGGCGGGGACACGGAGGAAATCTTGTCGGAAATGGGGTATTCTGATGGGGAGATCAAGCAGCTGATGGAGGGCGGCCACGTGGCAGGGCCCACCATCACCGTGAAGTAGCGGCACTGGATGGGAGGAAGCAGCATGTTCATTGATTTCCCCGTGGTCAACGCCAAGATGGAGGGCCTGGACCAGGTGGTCCTGCCCCGGATGGTAAAAATCAGACAGAAATATGACCCCTATCAAATCAAGGACGTGCCCGGACACCTCCGGCGGGAGCTGGAGGAGAAGGTACACGACAAAGGCGCCTGCCGGGGCAAACGCATCGCCATCACGGCGGGCAGCCGGGGCATCCCGTTCTACCAGGAGATCATGCGTACGCTGGTGGACACCCTGAAGAAGTGGGGGGCCGAGCCCTTCATCGTCCCCTCCATGGGCAGTCACGCCGGCGGCGTGGCCGAAGGCCAGCTTGAAATGCTGGCCACCTACGGCATCACCGAGGAGAACATGGGCTGCCCCATCCTGGCCTCCATGGACGTGGTGGAGGTGGGCGTCCTCCCCGACGGTACTCCGATCTACTGCGACAAATACGCCTACCACTCCGACGGCATCGTGGTGGTGAACAAGGTCAAGCCCCACACCAGCTTCAAGGGACCCCACGAGAGCGGCCTGCTGAAGATGCTGGTCATCGGCCTGGGCAAGCACAAGGGGGCCGCCACCATCCACATGCGGGGCTATGAGGAGTTCCCCAGGCTGATTTTGGAGGCCGGGAAGCTGTGCCTGGAACGGGAACCCATCCTCTTCGGCGTGGGCCTGGTCCAGAACGCCTACGACGACATCAGCAATCTGGAGGTCATGGAAAAGGACCAGATCGTGGCGCGGGACGCGGCCCTGCTGGAGATTGCCAAGGACAAGCTGGCCCGGTTCAAGTTCCCCACCACCGACGTGCTCATTATCGACCAGATCGGCAAGAACATCGGCGGCTCCGGCTTCGACCCCAACGTGGTGGCCCGCCGGGACCGCATCTACCCCGGCACGCTGGTGAGCCAGAATATCTTTGTCCGGGGCCTCACCGAGGCCACCCACCACAACGCCAGCGGCATCGGCACCGTGGAGGTCACCACCCTGCGGTGCGTCCGGGATGTGGACTGGGCCGTCACCTGGACCAACATGATGACAGCCAACTTCCTGCCCGGCTGCCATATCCCCTGCTTCGCGGAGAACGACCGGGAGGCCCTGCGATGGGCCATCCGCACCTGCACCGGCATCGACTATGCCCACGCCCGGGTGGTGCGCATCCAGGACACCATGCACATGGAGGAGATCCAGGTCTCGGAAAATCTGGCCCAGACACTGCGGGGCCGGGACGACGTGGAGATTTTGTCGGACCCCTTCGACATCCCCTTCGGACCCGACGGCTATATCATCGAGTAAAGCAGAGGTAAGTTATGGAAGAAAAGACACCCCAAACGGCGGCGCCCAAGCCCAAAAAGCCGCTGCCGAAATCCCGCGTCATGGTCAGCGAGCAGCTGGCCCAGCTCTACCAGGACACCATAGACGCCAAGGCCCGCGGGGAAAAAATCGGCTGGTCGGCCTCCATCTTTCCCCAGGAAATTGCCGAGGCACTGGGCCTCTATATCGTCTATCCGGAGAACCAGGCCGCCGGTCTGGCGGCCCGGCACCAGTCGGAAGAACTGCTGTCCCACGCCGAGGCCATGGGCTATAATATGGACATCTGCTCCTACGCCCGCACCAGCCTTGCCTATATGGACACCCTGAAGGCCGAGAGCAACAACATGCCCAAGCCCGACTTTGTCCTGTGCTGCAACAACATCTGCAACCAGCTCACCAAGTGGTTCGAAAACCTGGCCCACGAGTTCCGGGTCCCCATGTTCCTCATCGACACGGTGTACAACTATGATTCCTGCGCCTCGGAGGAAAAGGTGAAGTACGTCCGCAACCAGATCGACGACCTCATCAAGGGGCTGGAGGAGGTCTCCGGCAAGAAGCTGGACTATGACAGGCTCACCGAGGTCATGCGCATCTCCCAGCGGAACAAGGACCTGTGGCGGGAGGCCAACGAGCTGCTGGCCGTGAAGCCCGCCCCCCTGGCCGGCTTCGACCTGTTCAACTACATGTCCTGCATGGTGTGCAACCGGGGCAAGGAGAGTACCACCGCCGTCCTGGAACAGCTCATCTCGGAAATCAAGGAGAACATCGCCCAGGGCAAGAGCACCTTCCCCGTGGAGGAGGAGTACCGGGTGTTCTGGGAGGGCATCGCCTGCTGGCCCTACCTGAGCCACACCTTCAAAACCCTGAAGAAGTACGGCATCAACATGGTGGCCACCGGCTACGTCAATGCCTGGGGCCTGGAGTACACCCCCGGCGACCTGGACGGCCTGGCCCGCGCCTACATCGACCTGCCCAACAACAACAATAACCTGGATACGGTGGTGCAGCGCCGGGTGGAGGCCCACAAAAAGTTCCAGGTGGACGGCACCATCTACCACGTCAACCGCTCCTGCAAGGTCATGGACTGCCAGCAGTACGAGACCCAGCGGCGCATCTCCGAGGCCACGGGCATCCCCTATACCTCCTTCGACGGGGACCAGGCCGACTTCCGGGCCTACAGCGAGGCCCAGTACGAGACCCGCATCCAGGGCCTTGTGGAGGTCATGGAACAGCGGAAGCGGGAAAAGGAGGCGGGCGAGGCATGACGAGACTGGAAGAGCTGCTCACCCAACTGACCTACGCCGCCACCCACCCCCGGGCCATGCTGGAACACCATCTGGCCGCCGGGAAACAGGTGGTGGGCTGCTTCCCCTCCTATACCCCGGAGGAACTGGTATACGCCGCCGGCATGGTCCCCATGGGGCTGTGGGGCGCCCAGGCGGAGCCGTACTTAGCCAAGAAATATCTCCCCGCCTTCGCCTGCCCCATCCTCCAGTCCACGCTGGAGCTGGGCCTGGCGGGCAAATACAGGGGCCTGTCGGCGGTGGTCATCCCAACCCTGTGCGACACCTTCCGCTGTCTCACCCAGGACTGGCTCTACGGTGTGCCCGACATCCCCATGATCCCCGTGTCCTACCCCCAGAACCGGACCCCGGCGGGGCTGAAATTCCTGACCCACGAGTTCGACGTGGTCAAGGGGAAGCTGGAGGGGGTCTGCGGCCACGCCATCAGCCAGGCCGACCTGGACCGGGCTCTGGAGGTCTACACTGTCCACGCCGACACCATGGGCCAGTTTACCGCCGTGGCCAACGACCACCTGGACCTCATCACCCCGGTGGTCCGCCACTACGTGATGAAGAGCGCCTGGTTCCTGGACAAGGCGGAGCACACCCGACTGGTGGCCGAGCTGGTGGCCGAGCTGAAGGCCCTGCCCCCCCACGCCTGGAAAGGCAGACGGGTCCTCCTCACCGGCATCGCCGCCGAGCCGGACGGACTGCTGGACATCCTGGCGGACAACGGTCTGGCGGTGGTGGGCGACGACCTGGCCCAGGAGAGCCGCCAGTACCGCGCCGGCATCCCGGCGGGAGACGCACCCCTGGACCGGCTGGCGGGCAAGTGGGGGCGGCAGCTGTGCTCCCTGGCCCACGACGCGGATAAGCGGCGGGTGGACCTGCTGGTGGACCTGGCCCGGGCCACGGGGGCCGACGGTGTGGTGGCCTGCATGATGAAATTCTGCGACCCCGAGGAGTACGACTACCCCATCTTTGCCAAGGCGCTGGAGGACATCGGCGTCCCCACCCTCTATCTGGAGGTGGACCAGCAGCCGGGCAGTACGGAACAGATCAGGACGAGGCTCCAGACCTTCGCGGAGATGCTGGGTTGACGCGGCCTTGTAATGATAAAGAGGAATTTGGAACAAAAAAAGGGAGGAAACATTCCATGAAGAGAAACAGAATCGTGTCCCTGACCCTGTGCGCCGCCCTGATGGCGGGCATCCTGGCCGGCTGCGCCGGAAACGACAAGCCCGCCGCCCAGACCAAGGCCCCCGAGAATCCCCCGGCCCAGCAGACTACCGCCGGGACCCAGAGCGGAGACCACAACTACAACGTGGACAACATGGAGACCCTGAATCTGAAAATCTGCACCTCAATGAAGTCCGCCGCCAAGGACACGCCGGGCTACTGCCAGGCCACCACCTTCTTTGCTGACGAGATCACCAAGCGCTCCGGCGGCAAGGTGACGGTCACCATCTACCCCGACGGCCAGCTGGGCAGCTCCGGCGACGAGATGGTCAGCGGCGCCACCACCGGGGCGTTTGAGTTCTGCACCATGGGCAACGGCGCCTTCGGCGAGTTTACCGACGCCTGGATGGACTTCAACCTGCCCTTCCTCTTCAACAGCGCCGACGAGGTGGACGCCTACGTGGACGGCCCCCGGGGCGATGCCATCCGCCAGCAGGTCATCGATGACGTGGGCCTGCGGGTCCTGTGCTACTACGACATCGGCTTCCGCCAGACCACCAGCAACAAGCCCATCCATACCGCCGCCGACTTCAAGGGCCTGAAGATCCGCACCCAGTCCGACATCTACCAGATGGCCGCCTTCGAGGCCATGGGCGCGTCCACCCTGTCCCTGTCCCTGTCCGAGCTGTTCTCCGCCCTGCAGCAGGGCGTGTGCGACGCCCAGGAGAACCCCACCATCAACATCATCCAGCAGAAGTTCTATGAGGTCCAGAAGTACGTGACCCTCACCGCCCACAACTTCGGCCTGACCACCATGTGCGTCAGCGAGGACGCCTTCCAGAGCTGGTCCCCTGACGTGCAGAACCTGGTGCTGGAGGTGGCGGCCGAGTCCACCGCGCTGTGCCGCCAGGGCCTGCGCTCCACCACTCAGGAGGACATCGACTTCCTGAAGACCGTCTGCGAGGTCTACGAGCCCAATGAAGAGGAGATGCAGACCTTCCGCGACGCCACCAAGCCCGTCTACGACCAGGTCAAGGAGGCCGTGGGCGAGGAGCGCTACAACGAGATCATGGACGCGGTGGCCCAGGTCCGGGAATAAGTTCGTGGGGTTCGGCTTCGGCGCCCGGCGGGCTCAGTGCCGGGCGCTGAAGAAACAAGAGGAGGCAAGCTATGAACGCAAAGCTGAAAAAATTTCTCGGCGAATTTGAAATCTACATTGGCGCGGTCCTCTTCGCGGCCATGACCATCCTTCTGTTCGTGCAGGTGGTGTCCCGGTACGTATTCAATAATTCCATCACCTGGACGGAGGAGCTGTGTACCATCATGTTCGTCTGGATGGTCTACCTGGGCTGCGCCGGGGCCATCACCCGCCGGAAGCACCTGCGCATCGACGCCTTTCTAGTGGCCATGCCCTTCAAGGTCCGCAAGGTCCTGCTGATCATCGACGACATTATCTTCGGGATATTCAGCGTCTATATCATCATCCCCATGATGCAAATCACCAACAATTACCTGGTCAGAGGGGCGGTCTCACCCATCCTCCGACTTCCAAAGGCCATCTCCTACGGCATGATGCCGGTCTGCTTTGTCCTGATCGTCATCCGCATCGTGCCCAACATCATCCGCTTGCTCCATGAGGAGGAAAAGGACCTGGGCAACACCGAGCCCACCATCGACATGGACGCGCTGGAGGCTGAGGCCGCCGCCATCCGTGCGGAAAAGGAAAAGGAGGCGGGCGCGTAATGGTATATTGGATCTTCTTTGGCGCCATGTTCCTGATGCTGCTCATCGGCGTCCCCATCGGCGTGGCTCTGGCCGGGTCCATGATCGCCCTGCTGTTTGTGGAGCCCGTCACCTCGCTGACCTTCATCACCCAGGGCATGTACACCGGCGTGGGCAGCTTCACCCTGCTGGCCCTGCCCTTCTTCATCATCGCCGGGTCCATCATGGAGACCGGCGGCATCTCCAAGCGGCTGGTCAACGTGGCCAATACCATCCTGGGCAACACCACCGGCGGCCTGGGCATGGTGGCTATTCTGGCCTGTATGTTCTTCGGCGCCATCTCCGGCTCCGCCTCCGCCACCGTGGCCGCCATCGGCGCCATCATGATTCCCGAGATGGTCCGGGCGGGCTACGATAAATACTATGCCACCGGCCTGTGCGCCGTGGCCGGCGGCCTGGGCGTGGTAGTGCCCCCCAGCTACCCCCTGGTGGTCTACGGCACCACCAATAACGTCTCCATCAGCGACCTGTTCATGGCCGGCTGGGGCCCCGCCATCCTGGTGGGAGCCATGCTGATGGCCGTCAACTTCCTCTACTCCAGGAAGCACGGTTATCACGGGACCGGCGTCAAATTTTCCTTTATCCGGTTCCTCAAGGAGCTGTGGAACGCCAAGTGGGCCTTCCTCATGCCGGTCATCATCCTGGGCGGCATTTACGCCGGCATCTTTACCGCCACCGAGGCGTCGGTGGTGGCCGTGGTCTATGGCATCATCGTGGGCCTGTTCGTCTATAAGGAGCTGGAGTTCAAGAAGTTGGTGCGGATGTTCGTGGACAACGTGCCCTTCATCGGCGGCATGATGTTCGTCTTTGCCCCCGCCGCCAGCCTGGGCGCGGTGTTCTCCATGCTGGGCGTGACCAAGGCTATCCAGGACTTCTTCCTGGGCATCTCCACCAATATGTACGTCATCATGTTCCTCATCATGATTTTGCTGTTCATCGTGGGTATGTTCGTGCAGACGACCCCCGCCATCGTCATCTTCTCGCCCATCCTGCTGCCTATCGTGGAGGCCGTGGGCATCGACCCCATCCAGTTCGGCCTGGTCATGACCCTGTCCCTGTGCATCGCCTTCGTCACCCCGCCGGTGGCCATCAACCTGTTTGTGGCCACGTCCATGACGGGACTGGATATGATGCGCATCGTCAAAAAGGCGGTGCCCTTCATTGTCATGATGATCATCGCCATGCTGCTGGTGTCCTATGTGCCGGGAATCAGCATCGGCCTATTAAGTTTACTCAAGTAAAAAGGAGCCCTGGACTATGAAAGTAACCAGCGTAGATATTTTTGAGTGCAGCACGGGCAACCCCCTGCTGGACCCCATCTTCGTCCGCGTCAATACTGACGAGGGCATCTCCGGCTTTGGCGAGGTGGGCTTCGCCTACGGAAAATCCAAGTACGGCGGCATCGGGCAGGTCCGGGACCTGGCCCAGCTCATGCTGGGGTGGGACCCCATGGACAACGAGGCTCTGTGGGAGATGTACAAGCGCTCCACCTTCTGGGGCCAGGGCCGGGACTGCGGCGGCATCGTCTTCCAGGGGGCGGTCAGCGCCCTGGACATCGCCGTGTGGGACATCAAGGGCAAGGCCCTGGGCGTACCCTGCTACAAGCTGCTGGGCGGCAAGACCAATTCCAAGATTCGGGCCTACGCCAGCCAGCTCCAGTTCGACTGGGACAAGGTCCACCGCAATATTGCCGACCCCATCGACTACGCCAAGGCCACCGAAAAGGCCATGGCCCAGGGCTACACAGCCATCAAGGTGGACCCCATGTGCGTCAAGCCCGACGGCGTCTACGCCCGGGAGCCCCGGCCCGACCCCACTTGGCGGACCCGCGGGTCCCTGTCCCCCGAGGTCCTGGACGTGGCCTACCAGCGGGTGAAGGCCATGCGGGATGTGGACAAGAATCTGGACATCATCATCGAGCTGCACGCCTTTTCCGACATGAACACCGCCATCCAACTGGGCCAGCGGCTGGAGGAGCTGGGCATCTACTATCTGGAGGAGGCCACCGACCCCACCAACGTGGAGTGCATGCGCCAGATTCGGGACAAGCTGAATATGCCCATCGCCTCCGGCGAGCGCATCACCACCCGCTGGGGCTTCCGCCCATTCCTGGAGGCGGGCGCCCTCCAGGTGGTCCAGCCCGACATGTGCGTGGCCGGCGGCCTCACCGAGGTGAAGAAGATCTGCGACATGGCCAACGTCTATGACGCCGGGGTCCAGATCCACATCTGCGGCGGCCCCATCGCCACCGCCGCCTCCCTCCAGCTGGAGGCGGCCATCCCCAACTTCCTCATCCACGAGCTCCACGAGGGCGCGCTGAAGGAAGAGATCCGCGCCCTGTGCAAGTACGACCACATGCCCAAGGACGGCAGCTACGACGTGCCCGAGCTGCCCGGCATCGGCAACGAGCTCACCGAACAGGCCATGGCCGAGGCCGCCTGCATCACCATCCAATAACCAACTCCCAACACCTTCCTTTCCCTCTCAACAGCAAAGGCCCCCCGGTCCGAACCTCGGACCGGGGGGCCTTTGCATAATAGTACAGAGGACGTCATGCGTCTGCCGGAAGGCGCGGCTCTTTGGCAAACTGCCACAGGAAGCCTATCCCGGCGCTCAAAAGGGCGGCGCCCAGGCCGGTGTAGAAGGTGCCCAGGTACAGCGGCGGGACCAGCTGGGACCCCCGCAGGAAGATGCCGAAGGTCATCATAAAGGCAATCAGCACATAGCTGCGCCTGTCAAAAAAGTGGAGGACCATGACCCGCTCCTGCTCGTAGGACCGGATGCGCCCGGTGTGCTTGATGATGAGCTTGCGGAAGATAGCCAGAAAAAACACGAGAAAGACGGCCAGGGCGCACAACAGGGGGAGCAGGGGGGAGGTCCAGTGTCCCGCCATATCAGGCACCCCCAGGCGGAAGATATTGAACCCGGCGGCCAGCCACACCAGGCCCGCAATCAGCAGCAGGCCCCTGGGCGGCACCTTGGGCAGCCGCCCGGCCAGGGAGGAGAGGAAGGCCATGTCAGCGCCCCCTCCGGGCGGTGTTGACAGCCTGGAAGCCCATGACCACCAGCCAGACGTAGGCCAAGGTCTTGGGAATCATCAGCATCCCAACCGTGGGGACGGTCTCGGCGAAGAGGACCACGGGGATGTAGAAGCCGAAGCTCAGGGTGACGGCCAGCCAGGCCCAGCGGAAATGTTTGTCGTCCGTCCGCCGGGCGTCCCAGTAGAACAGCACGATGATGAGGATGCCCAAAAGGGCGAAGGGCACGTTGCGGGCGATGCCCCAGGACAGGGGCTGGCGGTAGCTGAGCCAGTCGTTCTGGGGGAAGAGGCACAAAACCACCCGGACCAGGGCCAGGGCGTAGACGGCCAGGGTCAGCCCCCTGCGCCCCTCCACCCGGTAGCGGGCCCGCCAGACGTGGTAGAACAGGACGTAAAAGACGGTCATGGTGATGGAGGTCACCAGCTTGCCCACGCCCAGGGCGGCGGCGTGGGCTTCCAGCCCGGTGGTGCACAGGGCGATGGCCCGGGGGACCAGGTGGAAGGCGTCGCCGCAGCCCAGGATGACGGCCATGAGGCCCAGAAGGACGTACTGCCGCTCCCCGCCGGCCCGGCGGAGCATGGTGATGCCCAGGAAAATGACGGTGCAGAGATAGAGGATGTCGAAAACGGTTTCAAAAATGGCTTGCATGGGATAGGCTCCTTTCTAATATGAACGGCGTTCAGATTGGTGGAAAAAGGCGGCCCGCCGTGGGCGGGCCTTATAGTGCGGCCAGGATGGTTTGCAGGAACGCGCAGTCGGGCGCGCCCTCCCGCAGCAGGGCCATCATGTAGCGGAAGGTGAAGTCGGCCAGCTCGGCTTCCCGGCCCCGGAAGGGCGGGGAGGGGGGGACCTGCGCCAGGGCGGAGGCCAGTTGGCCCCGGACGTGGTCAAAGCAGCGGCGCTCCAGGGCGCGGCCCTTTTCCCGGGTCTCGGCGCTCAAGGCATCCATCTGGGCCAGCAGGCCGGACTGGAACTCGGCCAGGTTGGCGGACAGCTCCCCATAGAGCCGCCCCACGTAGTCGGGGAACGGCTCACCCAGCAGAGGGGCGCAGTGCTCCCGGTGGGCGGCCTGCCGCCAAAAATCCTCGATGACGGCGGCGATCAGGTCGGCCTTGGTGGGGAAATAGTTGTAGATGGACCCCACCGCCACCCCGCACTGGGCCGCCACGGCCCGGATGCTGATTTGGGCCAGCCCCTGCTGGAACGCGATGTCCTTTGCCGCGGCCAGGAGCTGGTCCCGACTGGTGACGGATTTGTTCACGACGGCCACCTCCAATATGAACGATGTTCATTATGGGGGAGGAAGGGGGATTTGTCAAGGGGGGAATTAAATGAAGAATTGATAATGGATAATTGAAAATGTCGCCCACGGGCGGGACGGGCAACTGGCAATGGGCAGAAGGGTGATTCAAACACTACATAAAAAATAACGTCCATATCCCTTGCGGCATACGGACGTTACTGTTTCTCTTCCTTTGGCTCGTTTTTCTCCAAATATTCTTCCATGACTTTGATGATAAGATTGGAGACAGGGCGGCGCTCTCGTTTGGCTTGGGCTTCCACACGGGTTTTGAATTCTGCTGTGACCCGACAACTGATTTGAGTATCTGTCTTGCCGTTCATGTAATCGCCTCCTCTTGTTTAGCATTGTAGTACAAAGTAAAACGATAGTGTTGACATACATTGTATGACTTTGGTATACTCTATATACGAGGTGATGGAAGTGACTCCGGAAATGCAGGACCTGTTTGATGCGTGCCCACGATTTGATGAGGGCGATGCCTACCAAACAGAAGCATATCAAATCCATAGCACATTGAGAAATTGTCTCCTGTTTCATTTGAACAGAAGGCTAGATGATGATGCGAGAGAGTTTTTGAGTGATTTGTTGGACTTCATGTCTGACGAGACAGACTTTGAGTGCTGGCACTATTTCCAGGAGGGCTATCGGATGGGCCGGGAAAGCAGATAACGCTGTTATGTGAGAAAAAAGGCCGGGATTCTTTGGAATCCCGGCTTTACTTATGCCGAAATAATGTGATATAATACTTCCGATATTTTGTAATGTCATTTTCAAAATCAGAAAGGGGGACTGGAGATGGAGGAGCTTGCCGCGCTGAAAAAGCGCCTGGAGGAGGAGCGGCCCATGCCCTGGGACAGCTTCCCGGACATCGGGCTTTACATGGACCAAATCATCTCCTACGTAGGCCGTCAGCTGATCTCCTACGACGAGGGGGAGGCCCTCACGCCCGCCATGGTCAACAATTACATCAAGGACGGCCTCCTGCCCAGGGCCGACGGGAAGAAGTACGCCAAGACCCATCTGGCCCACCTCACCGCCATCTGCGCCCTGAAGCAGGTTCTCTCCGTGAAAGAGACCCGCGCCCTCATGTTGGCGGGTGGGGCCACGGAGGACCCGGAGGGGTGGTACGCCGCCTTCTTCCAGGAGCTGTCTCTGGCGGAGGACTGCACCGCCGAGGTGCTGGACCCGGACCTGCCCGAGGAGGAGTTGTCCCGGCTGGCCCTGCGGCTGGCCCTGCGCAGCTACGCGGACAAGTTGGCCTGCGAGCGGGTCCTCTCCCTGCTGGCGCCCCCGGAGCCCAAGCCGGAAAAGAAGAAAAAGTGATTCCAAACCGACAAATCAGAAAATAGAAATACAGGAGGTTATCAAAAATGAGCGAATATGTCATCGTGACCGACTCTTCCGCCGACCTGCCGGACAGCCTGGTCAAGGAGCTGGGCGTGGAGGTCCTGCCCCTGTCCTTCACCATCCAGGGCGTCACCCGCCACAACTACCCCGACGACCGGGAGATGGACCCCAAGGAGTTTTACCGCCTGCTGCGGGCGGAGGAGCCGGCCACCACCGCCGCCGTCAACGTGGCGGAGTACACCGCCATGCTGGAGCCGATCCTGGCCGCCGGGAAGGACGTGCTGATTTTGTCCTTCTCTTCGGGGCTGTCGGCCACCTACCAGTCCTCCAAAATCGCCGCCGACGAGCTGTCCGAGCAGTTCCCGGAGCGGAAAATCTTCGCCGTGGACACCCTGTGCGCCTCCCTGGGCCAGGGGCTGCTGGTGTGGTACGCCGCCCAGGAGCAGAAGAAGGGCAAGTCCATCGAAGAGGTCCGGGACTGGGCCGAGGCCAACAAGCTCCACCTGTGCCACTGGTTCACCGTGGACGACCTCCACTTCCTCAAGCGGGGCGGGCGGGTGTCCGCCGCCACCGCCGTGGTGGGCTCCATGCTCCAAATCAAGCCGGTGATGCACGTGGACAACGAAGGCCACCTCATCAACGTGGGCAAGGCCCGGGGCCGCCACGCCTCCCTCACCGCCCTGGCCGACCACATGGAAAAGACCGCCCTGGCCCCCGTGGGGGACCAGACCGTGTTCATCAGCCACGGCGACTGCATCGAGGACGTGGAGAAGCTGAAGGCGGACATCGAGGCCCGCTTCGGCGTGAAGCACTTCGTCGTCAACAACGTGGGCCCGGTCATCGGCGCCCATTCCGGCCCCGGCACCGTAGCGCTCTTCTTCATGGGGAGCGAGCGGTAATTGAATTTGGAGGACAATGACTGTATGAGCGACTACGTGATCCTGACCGACTCTTCCTGCGACCTCACCGCCGACATGGTGCGGGAGCTGGGCATCCAGGTGCTGCCCCTGTCTTTCCATATCGGGGACGAGAGCTACCACAATTACTCCGACAACCGGGACATGAGCCCGGAAGAATTTTACGCCCAGGTCCGGGCGGGGGCCATGCCCACCACCTCAGCCGTGAACCCGGACCAGTACACCGCCGCCCTGGAGCCCATTCTGTCCGCCGGGAAGGACGCCCTCATCCTGTCCTTCTCCTCGGGGCTGTCGGCCACCTACCAGTCCTCCAAAATCGCCGCCGACGAGATGGCGGAGAAGTACCCGGACCGAAAGGTATTCGCCGTGGACACCCTCTGCGCCTGCATGGGCCAGGGGCTCATTGTGTGGATGGCCTGCCGGAAGCAGGCGGCGGGGGAGACCATCGAGGCCGTCCGGGACTGGGTGGAGGCCAACAAGCTGAACGTGTGCCATTGGGTGGCCGTGGACGATTTGAGCCACCTGAAGCGGGGCGGGCGCATCTCCGCCACCACCGCCTTTGTGGGCGGGATGCTGTCCATCAAGCCCATCATCCACGTGGACGCTGAGGGCAAGCTGGTGAACGTGGCCAAGACCCGTGGCCGGGGTGCCTCCCTGGACTATCTGGTGGAGCAGGCGGTCAAGACCGCCATCCACCCGGAGGAGCAGACCATGTTCATCAACCACAGCGACTGTCTGGCTGACGCCAAAAAGGTGGGCGACGCCGTGCAGGAAAAGCTGGGGGTCAAGCGGGTGGTCTACAACTTCATCGGCCCGGTCATCGGCGCCCACACCGGCACCGGCACCGTGGCCTTCTCCTTCCTGGGGAGTGAGCGCTGATGGACGCGGTATGGCTGGAGGTGACGGTGGAGACCACCGGGGCAGAGCTGGACGGTGTGTGCGCCCGGCTGACCATGAACGGCTGCACCGGCTTCGCCGTGGAGGATGAAGACGATTTCAAGCAATTTTTGGAGCAGAACCGGCAGTATTGGGACTACGTGGACGACCAGCTCCTGGAGCGAATGAAGGGGGCGGCCCGGGTCAAGTTCTACGTCACCGACGACTCTGACGGCCAGAAGCAGCTTGCGGCGTGGATGGCGGGCATCGACGCGCCCTACACCACCGCCCGGCTCCAGGAGAACGACTGGGCCACCAGCTGGCAGAAGTACTACAAGCCCATGCCCGTGGGCCAGCAGGTGTATATCGTCCCCGAGTGGGAGAAGGGGGAGCCGGTGCCGGACGGGCGGACGGCCCTCTATCTGAATCCCGGCCTGATTTTCGGCACCGGGAGCCACGCCTCCACCCGGCTGTGCCTGGAGGGGGTGGAACAGTACGCCGCCCCCAGCGGCAAGGTGCTGGACTTGGGCTGCGGCAGCGGCATTTTGTCCATCGCCGCCCTGCTGCTGGGCTGCGCCGACGCCATCGGCGTGGACATCGACCCCAAGGCGGTGGATGTGGCCTATGAGAACGCCGCCATGAACGGCATCGGGCGGGACCGCTACACGGTCCGGGCCGGGGACGTGCTGTCCGACGGGGGCCTGAAGGCCGAGCTGGCCCAGAACAAGTACCAGATGGTGCTGGCCAACATCGTGGCCGACGTCATCATCCCCCTGTCCGCCCACGTGGGGGACCTGCTGGCCCCCGGCGGGGTGTTCCTGTGTTCCGGCATCATCGACTCCAGGGCGGACGAGGTGGCCGCGGCATTGGAGGGGCACGGGCTGCATATCATCGAAAAGCGGGAGCGGGACGGCTGGGTAGCCTTTGCGGCGAAGCAGTAGTATGGAGCGTCCCGCTCCGCGGGGGCGGCGCTCCCGCGCGGGGGTCCTCTTTCTCATTTGAGAAAGAGGACGGAAAGAAAACCAGGGCCGCGGCCCTGGACCTGTGGGGCGGCGCCGACGGGGCTTGGTGGTTGAGACCGGCTTGTGGTAACAAGTCTGCCTTTCCGCTCCTGCCCCGGCCGTTACGGCCTACCTTCGCAATCGTTCACCCCCATGCGCTGGCGCGGCGCGCCTAGCATGGCAGTGCCCGGCAAGGCGTGTGCACGGACGCGGGCGGCTATCAGCCACCCGTGCCGACTCCCAACGGGCGTGAGGGTGATTCAAAAACGTATAGACCGATGGCGGCTTGTTTGCACCGAGAGAAACGCAACTGCTATCAAGTCTTGCCGGTTCCTATGCCGAGGGGCGGAAGCCGAAGTTGTTCGGGCGCGGACCGATACGAGCGGCAACGGCTTTCAGGTCTTGCTGGCCATCATAACCCGTACCGCCGCCCGGACGTTCTCCGGGGTCCAGGGGACGGCGGATAGGGCCTTGAAAAGGCCCGTAGCCGTCCCCTGGTTTTCTTTCGGTTCCTTTCTCAAATGAGAAAGGAACGCCCCCGGCAGGGACTGTCCCTGCCCTTTTCAGCCAATAAGGAGGAATCCGCCCCATGAAGGCAGTGGTCAAATCCATCGACATCCCCCAGGGCCGCCGGGTCCTGGCCATCAGCGACATCCACGGGAACCTGCCCTGGCTCAAGGCCCTGCTGGCCAAGGCCGGGTTCGGCCCCGACGACATCCTGGTGCTGGTGGGCGACCTCATCGAGAAGGGGCGGGAGAGCCTGGCCACCCTGCGCTATATCATGGAGCTGTCCAGGACCCACACGGTCCACGCTCTCTGCGGCAACTGCGACAACCTGGCCGTGGACTTCGTGGACGGGGGCATGGGGCTGGGTCGGGACTTTTTCCGCTTCTACCTCAGCGTCTGGAAGGAAAAGTCCCTGATTTTGCAGATGGCCCGGGAAATCGGGTTTTCCGTGGCCTCCGAGGAGGACTTGCCCGCCCTGCGGGCGGCCCTCCGGGCGCGCTTCGCCCCAGAGCTGGACTATCTGCGGGCCCTGCCCACTATCCTCACCGCCCCAGGCTTCGTTTTTGTCCACGGCGGGGTGCCCTCCTATGAGCACATGGAGGAGCTGGACGCCTGGGACTGCATGAAAAACGACGACTTCATGGGCCAGGGGCACGCCTTTCCCGCGTATTGCGTGGTGGGCCACTGGCCCGTCACCCTGTACCGCCAGGACTACCCCTGCTCGGACCCCATCATCGACCGGAAACGGAAAATCATCAGCATCGACGGCGGCTGTGTCCTCAAGGCCGACGGGCAGCTCAACGCCCTGGTCATTCCGGGGCCGTACAGCGAGGACTTCACCTGGGTGCGGTACGACGACTGCCCGGTGGGGGTGGCGCTGGACCGCCAGGACGAGAGCGCCGACCCCGTCATCGTCCACTGGACCGACCACGACGTGGATGTGCTGGAGCGGGGGGAGGAGTTCTCCCTCTGCCGCCACAGGGCCACGGGCCGGGTGCTGCGGGTGCTGACCAAGTACCTGAACAGCCACAGGGGCCAGGACTGGTGTGAGGACTCCACCGACTACCGCTTGGGGGTGGAGCCGGGGGATATGCTATCCATTGTGGAGGAGACCACCCAGGGCTGGCTGGTGAAAAAGGACGGGGTCACGGGCTGGTACAGGGGCAGGCTGAACCGGGTGGAACATACGGAAAAAATACGTTGACAAGCGCAAAACACACTGATATACTATTGAAGCCGCTTTGAATGGGTCTATAAGTGAGCCCTCCGCTCCACCCCCGACAGCGAGCCCGTCATGAAGGAGTGAAAAACAGAATGCATGCAATCATCGAGACCGGCGGCAAGCAGTACAAGGTAGCCGAGGGCGATACCCTCTTCATCGAGAAGCTGAACGCCGAGGCCGGCGACAAGGTGGTCTTCGACAAGGTCCTGGCCGTCCTGGACGGCGACAAGGCGACCTTCGGCGCCCCCGCTGTGGCCGGGGCCAAGGTCAACGCCGAGGTCGTGAAGAACGGCAAGGGCAAGAAGGTCATCGTCTTCAAGTACAAGCCCAAGAAGGGCTATCGCCGGAAGCAGGGCCATCGTCAGCCCTACACCAAGATCACCATCGGCAAGATCGAGGCCTAAACCCTTGATCGAGGCTAACTTTTTCTCCGAGGGCAGCCGTCTCGTTGGCTTTGAGGTCAAGGGGCACAGCGGCCAGGCGGAGGCGGGAGCGGACATCGTCTGCGCCGCCGTCACCAGCGCGGTCCGGCTCTGCGAGTGCGCCGTCAACGACGTACTGGGGCTGGAGGCGGCGGTGAAGGTCAAGGAAAAGGACGCGTCCATCTCCCTCAAGCTCCCCGGAGGGCTGGGGCAGACCAACGAGAGCACCTGTCAGACCCTTCTGACTGCCATGATGGTCTACTTCGCGGACCTCCACGAGGAGTATCCCGACAATATCACTGTTTTTGATTGTGAGGTGTAATACCATGCTGAATATCGGTCTTCAGTTCTTCGCCCATAAAAAGGGCGTCGGTTCCACCCGGAACGGCCGCGACTCCCACGCCCAGCGTCTGGGCGTGAAGCGGGGCGACGGTCAGTTCGTGCTGGCCGGCAACATCCTGGTGCGCCAGCGCGGCACCCATATCCATCCCGGCGTGAACGTGGGCAAGGGCAGCGACGACACCCTGTTCGCCCTCAAGAGCGGCAAGGTCAAGTTCGAGCGGCTGGGCAAGGACCGCAAGCAGGTCTCTATTGTGGAGCTGCCGCAGTAAATCCCTTGAATTGGGTATACTAAAGGCCTCGAACGCGCGCGTTCGGGGCCTTTTCGTTTGTACACATGTAGGGGCCGCCCGGTGGGCGGCCCGCGACACCAGGAGGTGCTTTTATGCCAGCATTTGTGGATACCGCAAAGATCACCGTGAAATCCGGCGCCGGCGGCAACGGGGCCGTGGCCTTCCACCGGGAAAAATATGTGGCCGCGGGCGGGCCGGACGGCGGTGACGGCGGCCGGGGCGGCGACGTGATCGTCCAGGTGGACCAGCATATGTCCACCCTGATGGACTTCCGCTACAAGCGCAAATACGTGGCCCCCAACGGCATGGACGGCAGCGGCAAGCGCTGCTCCGGCAAGGACGGCGCGGACCTGGTCATCAAGGTGCCCCTGGGTACTGTGGTGAAGGACGCCGCCTCGGGCCAGGTCATTGCCGACATGTCCACCACCGAGCCCTTCGTCCTCTGCCGGGGCGGCAACGGCGGCTGGGGCAACCAGCATTTCGCCACCCCCACCCGGCAGGTGCCCAACTTCGCCAAGGCCGGCCTCCCCGGCCAGGAGCGGGAGGTCATCCTGGAGCTGAAGCTGCTGGCTGACGTGGGACTGGTGGGCTTCCCCAACGTGGGCAAATCCACCCTCCTGTCCGTGGTGTCCAAGGCCCGGCCCAAAATCGCCGACTACCATTTCACCACCCTCTTCCCCAACCTGGGTGTGGTCTACGTCAGCGAGGGGGTCTCCTTCGTCATGGCCGACATCCCCGGCATCATCGAGGGGGCCAGCGAGGGGGCCGGCCTGGGCCACGATTTCCTGCGCCACGTGGACCGCTGCCGCCTGCTCATCCATGTGGTGGACGTGTCGGGCCGGGAGGGACGGGACCCGGTGGAGGACTTCCAAGCCATCAACGAGGAGCTGAAGCAGTACAGCCCCGAGCTGGCCTCCCGCCGGATGCTGGTGGCCGGGAACAAGGCCGACATCGCCGAGGACCGGGCGGGCCTGGAGGCCCTCAAGGCCCACGTGGAGGCCCTGGGCATGCCCTTCTTCGAGATTTCCGCCGCCACCCACCAGGGGGTGACGGAGCTGATGAAGGCCGCCGCCGGTGAGCTGGCCAATCTGCCCCCCATCACCGTGTACGAGCCGGACTACGTCGCCGCCCCGCCGGAGATCGACACCACCGGCGAGGTGGACATCCAGCACGTGGACGATACCTGGATCGTGGACGGCCCCTGGCTCCAGCGGCTGATGGCCAACGTGAACTTCAACGACTACGAGTCCCGGAACTGGTTCGACCGGATGCTCCGGGAGTCGGGCCTCTTTGCCCGGCTGGAGGAGATGGGCATCCAGGACGGCGACACCGTATGCCTCTACAATCTGGAATTTGAATATCAAAAATAAAGTCGAAAAATGACACGCCAGCAATATCCCCTTCCGTTTTACAGATGATATAAAAGTATCATCTGTAAAACGGAAGGGGATTTTTTTATGGAATACGGATATGCGCGGGTGTCCGCCAGGGACCAGAACGAGGACCGGCAAATGATTGCCCTGGCCCAGGCGGGCATCGCTCCAAAGTATATTTTTCTGGACAAGCAGTCGGGCAAGGACTTTCAGCGGCCCCAGTACCAGCGGCTGCTCCGCAGGCTCCGGCCCGGGGACCTGGTGGTGGTCAAGGCCATCGACCGGCTGGGGCGAAACTACCGGGAGATTTTGGAGCAGTGGCGCATCATCACCCGGGAGCGGAAGGCCGACATCCGTGTGCTGGATATGCCGCTTTTGGACACCCGGGGCGGCGGGGGAGACCTGACGGGTATCTTCATCAGCGACCTGGTGCTGCAAATCTTGTCCTATGTGGCGGAGACCGAGCGGCAGAACATCCGCCAGCGGCAGGCCGAGGGCATCGCGGCGGCCAGGGCCAGGGGCGTGCGGTTTGGGGCCAAGCGGCTGGCGATGCCGGAGGAGTTCGATACTGTCCAGGAGGAATGGCTTCGGGGGGAGCTCTCCGCCCGGGCGGCAGGGGCCAGGCTGGGCATCTCCTGCCAGACCTTTTTGCGGCGGGTAAAAGAACGTGCGAAAGATGCGGAAACCTGTGAAAATAATTGTTCCAATAGGTAGACTTTTTGGAACAGGCAGTATATAATTCATTTATAACGCTTTATTGTGCACGTCTGCACAGATTATGTAACCTATGCCGTTGACTCCCAAAGTCTACTCTGTGGAACGCCAGGATACGACCTGATTTGCGGAGACATGTGCGGCGGAAAGGAAGCAGATATGCGGCAGCGCACCAGGGAAGAGCATATCTATTTTGCGGAAAACGCGCCCATCTATCTCAGCGTTACGGTGGCGGCGGCGCTGGGCGAGCGGGTGGAGCTGATGGGCTCCGGCGAGGTGCTGGCGCTGGTCAGCGCCCCGGAGGGCCGCTACCGGGTGACCCGGAAGGCCAACAGCGAGGCCGGACTCATCAACGCCCGGGGGATGGCCCAATACCTGCTGCGCCGGTTCCCGCTGTGCGGGGGGCGGCTGGCCGCCTGGGTGGACCGGGCCCACGGGGCCGTCCTCTTCGGCCCCGGCGCCCACCGGGAAAAGGGGCTGGACGGCAGCTTCCAGAACATCGAGCTGGAGAGCATCTCCGCCCACATCAAATATCAGGTCCGTCAGGACCGGCTGACCGTCTCTCTGGCCCTGCCCGCCCGCATGTCCGCCTGGGTCCGGGACGGCGTGGTGGCCCTGGTCCGGGACCGGCGGGGGCCCTACCGGCGGGAGCGGGAGGGGGGAGAGACCTTCCTCCGCTCCAAGGCCCTGGCCGACTACTGCCGGGGGCTGTGGGGCGAAAAAACGCCCTTTTCCCGGACGATGGAGGAGGGGGTGGCCCTCTCTCCGGACTTTTTGGCGCTGACCGAGCTGGATGGGCTGGAGGGCTTCCGGCGGCTGGAGCTGCAGGAGGACCGGGAGCGGACGGCCACCCTGCGGCGTGACCGCTCCATCCTTCTGTCCCAGGAGGCGGCCAGGACCCTGGGGCGCGCCGCCTCGGTCTACGCCTGCGGGGGCGTGCTTGCTCTCCGGCCCGACCGGCAGGGGGACGTACTGATTCGACGGACCGAGGGGGGCGGCGTGGTCCACTCCCACCGCCTGTACCAGCAGGCGGCCATGGGCCACCCGGGGGTGGAGACCTTCCGCCTGGTGGCCCACGGGGACCTGTGGGTCCTCTCCCCTGGAGAAGAGGAACTGTGGCCTCCGGCGGACTGCTTCTGCCGTCTGCTGGTGGAGAATGCCGTGCTGGTGTAACATACCATGAAACTGGGAGACCAGCCCTTGTACAAGGGCTTTCTGTCTATTCGCTGAATAGACAGAATATATATTAGTATCGGAATGGAGCGTGAGGAATCGTGAAACAGCTTGGCAGAAAGTCCCTGGCACTGTTCACCGCGTTGGTCATGGCGGCAAGCCTGTGCATCCTCCCCGCGGCGGCGGAGGGGACGGCCATCGCAACAGTAAATGGAACCCCGTACAGCAGTCTGCAGGAGCTGGTTGGAGCATTGGATGGACAAGCAGGTGCGTTCACCATCGTGTTGGAGCAGAATGTGGTTCTTCCCACTGTACTTGTGGTGGGAGAGGACCAGCAGATCACCTTAGACCTCAATGGAAAATATATTGATACTATTCGGAATGAGTCCACGCAAAAGAGTCCTTATGCCATTGAGAATTATGGCACGGTAGTGGCGCTGGATTCAGTGGGCGGGGGATATATCCGTGCCCGTGGTGCCTTCAATAATAGTGGGACGCTCACCATTCAGAGCGGCAAATATATTGCGTGTGACGAAAACGGCGGTGCGGCAATTTGGAATGAGGGCAATGTCTATATTGAGGGAGGGACATTTACCACCGAATTTGTGGGAACCTCGGGGGACAAGTACGGCGTTGGTTGCCTGAATAACTCCGGCTATGCACATATTACTAAGGGGATATTTACGGATGTCAATGCCAGAACTTATGCAATCATCTCCACAAACGAGATTGAAATTGACCCGGCCCGAGATGAGGATGTCCAGGTCTCGGGTAAGCATGGCGGGTTGGGAGTGGATAGCGGAACCGCAATTGTAAATGGGGGCAGTTATACCTCCGAGGATTATTACGGCCTGTATGTCTCCAACGATGGGAAGGGGCTGGACCCTATCTCGGCGGCGGTGACCGTCAATGGCGGCAGTTTTGACGGCAAGACGGTGTCCGTCTGGGTGGGTAGCGACTATAACGACCCGGTCAACAGTACCATTGAAATTAACGGTGGAACCTTCCTCAAGCCGTTGAACGCCCAAGACGTCAGCAGAGAAGGTGCAATTCAGGTCAAGGGCGGTACCTTCAGCAGCGACGTGAGCGCCTACGTGGCGGACGGCTATTCCTGCATAGAGAAGGAAGGCAACTACGTAATCAATGGCCCGGTGGCCGCCATCGGTGCTACCAAGTATGCCACCCTGGCTAAGGCCATGGAGGCTGTGCAGGACAATGATGTACTTACGATTTTGGAAGGGACTTATGATGAGCCGCTGATCATCAACAGAGGTGTGCAAAATGTGACCATCTGCGGTGTGGGAGAGGGAAAAACGGTGCTGACAGGCGGTTTGATTATGACCACTGACCAGCCCATACCCACTAACCCAGCTCGGGATATTGACGGCCTGACTATCAAGGATATTGCATTTCAGGGGAAGGGAATCAAGTTTGAAGCATGGTGGGAAAATGGGAGTCTCGCCAATATCACCATTCAAAATAACCGATTCAGCAATATCCAGGATGGAGAGAACTCCGCCATCCATTTTAATCTTTCTGCCCAGTTGGCGGTAGAAAACATTTCCGTTTTGGATAATGTCATCGACGGGGTCGGGACTGGCAATACATCTCCATCGGGTATCAATATCTCTGCGGCCAAGGGCGATGTGCGCATCGAAAATAATACCGTACGGAATACCAATCACAGTTCTATTCAACTTTTCAATCAAAGTGCAGGGACACTGCTCATCCAAAATAACCGCCTGGAAAATTGGGACCGGGATCAAGTAGGCGGCGGCAGGGCGTTTAGGTTTGAAAATTTATCGGAAGATATAACAAGTGCCGTGATTCGGAATAATTGCATGGTGCCCGCTGAAAATTTCTCCGGTGAGGACGCCGACATCTTTAAGATTAGCGGAACGGCACCCGCGAATTTGGATGCCACCCGGAACTATTGGGGAACCGCGACGCCGGACTTTGCGACCCTGGTTACCGGGGGGACGGTGAAAACGGACCCCTGGTACAAAGCGGAGACCATGCGTGACCAGGATTTGAGCAACTATGTGCCCTCAGGCTCCTCCAGCTCGTCCTCCAGCACGCCCCCCAAGCCCACGGTGGACACAGAGACCAAGACCGAGGGCGACGTGAAGACGGAGACCGTCACCGAGACCGTGAAGAACAAGGACGGCTCCACCACCACCAACGTCACCGAGACGGCCACCAACGCGGCCACCGGTGAGAAGACCGAGACCAAGGCCACCGAGACCGTGGCCAAGGACGGCTCCGTCACCAAGGAGGAGGTCAAGACCACCACCGCCGCCGACGGGACCAAGACCGAGGAGAAAAACGTGGCCATCAGCGACAAGGCCACCGGCACCGAGACCACCGCCCAGGTGGTCACCGACGGGACGGGTAAGACCGTGGCTACCGCCAGGACCGAGGCCAGGCCGGAGGCCGCTGTGAAGGACGGCGCGGCCACTGCTGCGGTGGACCAGAAGGCGGCGGAAAAGCTGGTGGAGCAGGCCAAGGCCGCTGCCGAGACGGCCAAGGACGCCGACCGGGTGGAGACTGCCGTGGTCCTCACCGCCCAGGTGCCCAAGGAGGAGACCGTGACCGCTGTCTCCGTGGAGGTGCCCAGGGCCGCCGTGGAGAGCTTGGCGAAGGAGACCGCCGCCGCGGTGGTGGTCAGCACCCCCATCGCCGATGTGACCCTGCCCAACAGCGCCCTGGAGGCCCTGGCCGGCCAGAAGGGCGAGACGGTGGCGGTGAAGGCGGAAAAGACGGAGGACGGCGGCGTGAAGGTGGCCGTGACCGTGGGGGACCAGGCCCTGGAGATGGTGAGCGGCGGCCTCAAGGCCAGCCTGCCCGTGGAAGAGGCCGCCCCCGGCACTGTGGCCGTGCTGGTCCACGCCGACGGCACCGAGGAGATCATCCGCAAATCCGTTGTGACCGACGGCACGGCAGTGGTGCCTCTGGACGGCTCCGCCACCATCAAGCTGGTGGACAACGGGAAGGACTTCCCGGACACGGCGGACCACTGGGCTGGGGAGGCCGTGGAGTTCGTCACGGCCCGTGGCCTGTTCCAGGGCGTCAGCGACGACAGCTTCGCCCCCGGCGCGGAGATGACCCGGGGCATGCTGGTGACCGTCCTCAACCGGCTGGAGAACGAGCCGGCGGCGGCGGGGACCCCGGCCTTCCCGGACGTGACCGATGGCGCCTATTACGCCGGGGCCGTGGCCTGGGCGGCGGAGACGGGCATTGTCACCGGCACCGGAGCGGGCTTCGACCCCGAGGCCCCCATCACCCGGCAGACCCTGGCCACCATCCTTTACCGCTACCTGGGGACCCAGGGGGCGGACCTGTCCCTCCGGGGCGACTTGTCGGCCTACGCCGACGGCGATGCGGTGGACGGCTGGGCCCAGGAGGCCGTGGCCTACGCCGTGGGCGCGGGCCTGATGACCGGCAAGGACGGCGGGGTTTTGGACCCCGCCGGGACGGCCACCCGGGCTGAAGTTGCCATCGTCCTCCAGCGGATGGTGGAAGGGATGGCATAAGAGCGCCCCCGGCGCGGAAGCAGACCAGTAAAAAAGCAGGGCATCCCAAGTTTGGGATGCCCTGCTTTTTTACTGCGCGATCTCGAATTCCTGCACCCCCATGTATCCGGGGGCAATCTCATATTTCTGGAAGAGGACTACGGGGTTTCCGTTCTCGTTGAGGTAGAATTTCTGGTCGGCCGTCACGCTCTGGAAGCCCTCCACGCCCTCGGTGCCGTCGAAGTAGCTGTTGTGGGGGTCCTGGCTCCGCTCCGCGATGGCGGCGCGGATGGCGGTGTTGGCGATGTCCTTGTAGTCGGGGCCCAGCACGTCCTGGAGCGTCAGCTCCTTCCCCGCCTCCAGGTCGATGGTGTAGGGGAACAGCTCCTGGTAGACGCTGGCCTGGGTCTCGGCGGTCTGCACCACGAAGGAGAGATAGCGTCCGTTCTGGCATTTGATTTGGTAGTCCACGTCGATGATGATGGGGATGAACGCCTCTTCCTCGCCGCCGGTGGCGACATAGGCGGCTTTGGCCTCCTGGGCGCGGGTCTCCGCGGCGTCCAGGATGGCCTGGATGCGGGTCTGTATCTCGGTGTTGATGCGCTGCTCCAGGTCGGTGTGGCCGGTGTCCTCCACAGCGGGCAGGCGCACGTCGATGAGGTGGTCCCGGTCGGTGACGGAGTAACTGGTCACGGTGACCACCCGGGCCAGAGCGCCCAGCACGGGCACATCGGCCAGGGCGCTGGCGAAGGCGGGGCTGGCGTTGACCAGCACCACGAAGCAGGCACAGGCGGCCACGGCGCCGCTCAGGCTGCGGAAGATGCGGCCCCGCCCCTTCCGGCGGCGGTCCCCCTCCCGGATGGCGGAGGCCACGGCAAAGCCCAGCTCCTCCGGGGGTTCGATTTCATTGTAGCGCCCGCGGGCGCGGTCCCATTCACGGTTCATCTGGAAGCTCCTCTCCGGTGAGGGCCCTGAGCTTTTTCAGGGCCTTGTACAGGCGGGTTTTCACGGTGTTCAGGTTGGCGCCGGTGGCCTGGGCGATCTCCTCCAGCTTCAGGTCCTGGAAGAAGCGCAGCCGGATGACGGCCTGCTCGTCGGGGCTGAGGCGGTCGATGGCGTCGTAGAGGTCCAGGCGCAAGCCGGGGTCCGGGCCTGGGGCCGGACAGTCGGCCATGACCTCGTCGTAGGGGACCAGGTTCCGGTTCCGGCGGTAGTAGTTCATGCTCTCGTTGAGCAGGATGCGGGTGAACCAGGTTTTCAGGTAGGCCGGCTCCCGCAGGGAGCCGATTTTGGTCAGGGCCTTCACGATGGACTCCTGGACCACGTCCAGGGCGGCGTCCCGGTTTTTGACATAGCTGAACGCCAGACGGTAGTGGTCCGTCTGGTGGGCGGTGATATGCTCCACCAACAGTTGGCGGTTGTCCGAAGTCCGGTTCAAGGGGGCGGCCGCATCCTTTCCTGCTTCTGTTTGTTAGACGGGTACGGGGGAGAAATAGTTTGCCCAAAGAAGAAAAAGCCCCGGAGAAATCTCCGGGGCTTTGCTTAGTTCTGGTTCAGCGCCGCGTCCGCCTTGGCGTAGTCGTTGGCCACCACCAGCAGGACGGTGTTCCCGGCCTGCTTCACTACGGCCTGCTCCAGCTTGGGCAGGTCCTCCGGCTTGTACTGCACGTCGGCCTCGGTCTCCTTCTGGGCGGCCACGTAGGCGGTCAGGGTGTCGCAGGCGGTCTTGGCGGCGGCCTCGTCGGCCAGCTTCAGCACCGCGAGCTGCTCGTAGCCGCCCTCCAGGGAGGTGTAGGCCACGGCCTCCTCCGGCTCGTCCGTCAGGCCGTAGTTGGGGGCGATGATGTCGGCGTCCAGGGCCTCCAGCTCCTGGGAGAAGGCGCCGGAATCCAGCAGGGCCTGGGCGGTGGAGGCGGGGTCATAGGCGGCGGCCGCTTCCGGCTGGCCGCTGGAACAGGCGGCAGAGAGGGCCAGCAGCAGAGCACAGCAGAGGACGGGAACAGACTTTTTCATCGTATCGTCTCCTTACGTATTCCCTACGGCCAGCTCGCCCCGGTCATAGGAGGCTTTCTCCACGGTGTGGGTCTTGAGGTATTCGTACCAGGTTTTGTACCAGGTCTTGGTGAAGTGGATGCCGTCGGTGGTGCCCTCGGAGAGCAGGGTCCCGGTGTCGTCCACCAGGGATTCCTGCACGTCCACGTAGACCACGTGGGTGTCCTCGGCCACCTGGCGGAGGATGTCGTTGTACTCCGCGATCTTGTCGTTGTTCAGCCAGTCGGCGGGGTTGGTCTTGTGGGCCTTTTCCGGGTTCACGGGGACCAGGGACTGTATGTAGATGACCGCGTCGGGCTGGCGCTGGCGGACCTCGTCCACCAGGAGGACAAAGGCGTCGTGGAAGCCCTCGTCGTCCCGGTATCCCAGCTCGTTGACGCCGAACATGATGTAGACCTTGCCGTACTGCTTTTTGTCCAGGGCGTCCAGGACGGTGGCCCGCTCACCGTTGCCGTTCATGGGGATGACCTTGCGGTCCACCCCGCCGGTGCCGGTGACCTGAAAGACCATCAGGGACTTGTAGGCCAGGAAATCGGCCCCCCGGATGCCGCTGTAAAGCCGCAGGCCGTCGGAGCGGGAGTCCCCCAGGAACACGGCGTCGGAGAAGTAGTCGTCGTCCACGGGGAGGGACTCCGGGGCGGGGAGGGAGAAGTCGTAGGCGGCGGCGGGGGCCTCCACCACGTCGGACTCCTGGACGGGGGTGGACTCCGGCGTGGGGACCGGGGTCGGTTCCGGCGTGAGGACGGGGGTGGCGACCGGCTGGGTCGCGTTGGCCAGCGCCCCCAAAGAGAGGGCCACCAGGGCCCCCACGCTGAGGAGAAGGGCCAGCAGGAGCAGCCTCCGCTGGAGTCCCACCCGCTGTTTTTGGCGGACGCGTTTGCCGCCCTGCTGCTGCTGTTGCTCTGCCATGGTTCTGTGGTGCTCCTCTCTCTGTCTGCGGCTTGAAATTTAGTCTAAAATGAGACTTCGGATGTCGTCGTAGTGACCGGCGGTATGGGTGGGGGTGATGCCGGGCCGGGGGGACTGCCCTTTGGGGGCGTACCAGATGGTGTCGATGCCGGCGTTGATGCCGCCTTGGATGTCCGAGGCCAGTCCGTCCCCCACCATGACGCAGCGGGCAGGGTCGGAAATGTGCATGGCCTGAAAGACCTGGGCAAAAAATTCGGCCTGGGGCTTCTGACAGCCCAGCTCCTCGGAGATAAAGACCCCGCTGAGATAGGGCGTGAGAGGGGAGGCCTCCAGCCGGGCGTGCTGGACGCGGGCCACACCGTTGGTACACAGGGCCAGCGTACACTGCCGGGCCAAATCCCGGCACAATTCCTCCGCGCCGGGCAAGAGCTGGCTGGACTGGCCCAGGTAGGTGAGGTAATCATAGTTGAACCGCACGGGGTCGGCGTCGCCGCCCAGCTGGGCGTTGAGCCGCCGGAACCGCTCCACCACCAGGACCTCCTGGGGGACCTCCCCCCGGTCAAAGGCGGCCCACAGGGCGCGGTTGATGGCGAGGTAGGCCCCTTCGGTCTCGGCGTTGAAGGGATAGCCCCGCTCCTCCATGGCCCGCCGCAGAGCGGCGCGCTCGGCGGCGTCGAAGTCGAACAGGGTGTTGTCGGCGTCCAGAAGGACGAAGTCGTAACGGGGCATGGGGAACCTCCAGGCAATGAAGAATTAAGAAGGAAGACTTGATAATTTCGCATGCGGGCGAGACGGGGACGGCAGCCCATACAGCAGAAAACCGGGGTCTCTAGGACCGCCGTACACTACGACGCCGAAACACCGTCCGCATCCGGACCAGTGAGGACACCACCAGCACGCCTACGGCCAGCGCCCCGGCGATGCTCAGGGTGTGCAGGCCGATGTTGAGGAAGTTTTCCGTGTCCCCGTTCAGGGCGGCCTCCATCATATTGTAGATGCCCGCGCCGGGGACTAGAGGGAGGAAGGCCACCAGCATGTAGCCGGTGACGGGGCACTTGCGGACCCGGGCCATGCCCTCGGAATAGGCCGAGAGGAACACGGCGGCCCAGAAGTACTGCATGAGGTCGTTGCCGCCGGTGAGAGGCCCGGCCACTAGATAGGCCAGCCAGGCCAGCGCGCCGCCCAGGGAGCACAGCACCGCGCCCAGGCCCCGGACGTTGAACAGGACGCAGAAGCCCAGGCAGGCGGCAAAGGCGTAAAAGCAGGGGAGGAACCAGTCCAAAAATGCCATCAGAGGACACCTCCCAGCATACGGGTCAGGCTCAGGGCCAGGCCGGTGCCCAGGGCGATGCCCGCCCCGGTGAGCAGGGCCTCGCCCAGCTTACTGAGGCCGGAGATCATGTCGCCGGCCATGATGTCCCGCATGAAGTTGGTGATGACCAGCCCCGGCACCAGGGCCATGAGGGCGCCGATGATGATGAGGTTTTGGTGGACCCCCAGGCCGCAGAACACCAGCACCGCCGCCACCAGGGCGCTGACGAAGCCCCCGGCGATGGTTTTGAAGAAGATGTTGGTGCCCAGGCGGCTCATGAAGGTGAAGCACAGGCCGATGGCCACGCCGCAGGCGCCGCTGCACGCCGCGTCGGCCAGGGTGCCGCCGAAGAAGAGGCAGAAGGCCGCCGTGGTCAGGAAGTAGGCCGCCAGCTGCTTGGGGAGGGAAAAGCCCGCTTGGTTGGCCAGGACCTCGTCGAAGAGGCGGCGGGCCTCGTCCATGTCGGGGGTCTCCCGGCACAGACGGCGGCACAGGGCGTTGAGGGCCTCCAACTGGCTCACGTCGGTGCCGTGGCCCCCCACCCGGCGGATGCGGGTCAGGGGCTTTTGGCCGTGGGCGGCGAAGCCCACGATGATGCAGTTGGGGATGGCGAACACCTCGCCGCTCTCCACGCCGTAAGCCTCCAGCAGATAGCGGACGGACTCCTCCACCCGGTAAATCTCCGCGCCGCTCATCAGCAGCTCATAACCCAGATCGCCGCTGAGGGTCAGCAGTTTGTCGTAGTCCAAGGGGGTGCCTCCCTCAAATGAAGGTAAAATCAGGCGGGACAGGGTCCCGCGCCAATTCAATAGAATATCCCATTCAGGGTCCGTATGCAAGGATATTCCGCGAAACTTCCGCCTTTTTCAGCGGGTTTCCCCCTGTGCTACGGTAATGAGACGGTCCCGGGGGGCGGAAAGTTTGCGGGAGGGGAGAAAATCAGCTCTTTTTCAGCGAGCGGGCGATGGATTCCCGTTCCGCCTGGAGTTCCCCGGCCAGCCGGGCGAAGGACCAGGTGCGGTTGGTCTGGGTGAGGACGGCCTTCAGCGGGGCGGACAGGCCCTGGGCCCGCAGGGCGTCCAGGGCGGCGTCCAGCCGGTCGGGGGGAAAGGCGCAGAAAATCATCACCGGCTCGGCGGGCGCTGGCCCGCCGCCCCCACCGGGCCGCTCCGGGCAATCCGGCAGACCGGCCAGAAAGCCGATGGACTGGCCGAGCTGCCCGGCCGTGACCGGACGCAGCTCCGCCCCCAGGCTGTCCGCCGCCGCGCGGAGGCGGGAGAGGTCGGACAGGGGGATGGGGTTGAAGTAGAGAATACATGGACCGGACATAGAGAGACCTCCTGACAGAGAAAGAAATACGGCTGGAAGTTATGATTGTACCATGATATAATAACCATAAAGCGGCAATGATACCAACTTAGACAAAGGGGGAACACAGAATGAGACGGAAACAGTACATCGCATGGGCCCTGGTCTTGACCCTCCTGGTCTCCACCCTGCCCGTCCTGGCGGCGGGGACCGACACCCGCAGCAGCGTGGCGGCGGGCGGTATGTCTCACACCCTGGCCATCAAGGAGGACGGCACCGTCCTGGCCTGGGGTTCCAATGACGCCCTCCAGCTGGGCCAGCCCGCCGACGTGACCGCCTCTAAGAGCCCGGTGGAGGTCCAGGGCGTCTCCGCCGTGTCGGTGGCGGCGGGGGACGATTTCTCTGTGGCCCTGAAATACGACGGCACCGTCTATACCTGGGGCGGCGGCGTGTCGCCGGAGCCCTGGAACGCCGGGATCAGCGGAGTGACGGCCATCGCGGCTGGACAGACCGGCATCCTGGCCCTGAAGAGCGACGGCACCGTGTGGCAGTGGACCATCGGCAACACGCCCAGGCAGGTCCCCGGCCTGAGCCGGATCGCGGCCATCTCCGCCGGCAGCAGGCATTGTCTGGCCCTGACCACCAGCGGTGAGGTCTACGCCTGGGGCGATAACGGCAAAGGCCAGCTGGGCGACGGCACTACCACCAGCCGCACCACGCCGGTCCAGGTGCCCGGACTGGTGGACATCATTGACGTGGCCGCGGGATATAGCCACTCTCTGGCCGTGGGCTACAACGGCACGGTGTACGCCTGGGGCAGCAACAGCTACGGTGAGCTGGGCAGCAGCGAGAAAAACACCGGCCCCGCGGCGGTAGAGGGGATCAAGGGGGCCGTCCAGGTGGCCGCCGGTAATGAGTCCTCCATGGCCCTGACGGATAAGGGCGTGGTGTATACCTGGGGCTACGGCGAGTACGGGCAGCTGGGCAATGGGAAATTCTCCAACGCCCAGATCAAGCCGGTGACAGTCTCTACCAGCCAGAAGATGGCCTTCCTCTCTGCGGGGGTCTACCACAATCTGGCCGTCACCGAGGGCGGGAGCCTGTATGCGTGGGGGCGGAACAAAGACGGGCAGCTGGGGAACAATCAGAGCGACAACGCCAATACCCCCAAGTCGGTCTCCGGGTCCGTCTCCGTGGGCAGCAGCTATCTGGTGAACAGCACGGAGAGCGTCAGCGCCTGGGCCAGGGCCGAGGTGGACCAGCTCTATGACACAGAGCTGGTGCCGCCCATGCTGTGGGGCAACTACCAGAGCAATATCACCCGGGGCGAGTTCGCCCACCTGCTGGTGAGCATGTACGAGAGCGTGAAAAAGACCACGGCCCCCGCCAGCGCCACCAAGCTGGAGAAATTCACCGACATCGACGGTCACATGCTGGCCGAGGATATGAAGAAGGCCTATCTGCTGGGCATCATCAACGGCACGTCGGACACTACCTTCTCCCCGGACCGAACCATCACCCGCCAGGAGGCGGCCAAGATGCTCTGCCTCTTCGTGGGCAAGGTCCGGGACGTGAAGATTCCAGACCAGATGCAGAATCTGGCCTTCTACTATGACGCCATGGACATCGCCGAGTGGGCCGTTCCCTATGTGTACTATGCCTACCAGAACAACATTATGAAAGGCAACGACAAGGGCGGCTTCGCGCCCCAGGCGTCTCTGACCCGGGAAGAGAGCCTGGTCATTATGGCCCGCTTGGTGGAGGCCTACGGCTGGGCGGAATAACCCGTGGGCGAATAGAATAGTAAGAGAAAGGGGCTCCCCCTGTTTGCACTGCAAGCAGGGGGAGCCCCTTTCTCTTGCAAGTATTTGGTATTATTTGGCGGATAAGCGCCCGAAGTAATTGTCCTGTTTACTCAAATTCTTGTATTACAGGAATGTTTGAGGGAGCTTGCTTCAGCTTTTTCAGTAGAAATGCCGCCATCTCCGCCGGGCAATCAAATAGATAGCCGGTATTGCCACGGCCAAGACTGTTAAACGGCGCGTATTTAGAAGGCTGCAGCGTTAGTAAATCTGGCATGATGCTTTTTGTATCGAGTGGAGATGGGAGCATATAGTAGGTACAATCCACCCGCAGTCCATTATCTTCCCAGAGACGCTCAACGGCCAGTTCTCTTGGCTGAATGGCGGGATAACAATCCGCCTTGGCACGGCTGATTGCAACAATGTTGCGACGATAACCATGAAAAATCACATCACCCGCAGACACGTTGCGCATGTTTTGCCAATGGGAACACGCTCCATCTGGGGCCCATAAATAGCCGCCAGACTGCTCTAGATGGAAGGTTTTGTTTTGGAACACAAAAAAGTACCTCATAAAGCCCACTCCAATATCTATTTTTTGGTTAACATTTTCTAAAAGCATTACGCCTCTACATGTGTTGAGGGTGTGAAAAAGATTCCCGGAAGGCGTGATTGAGCCTTGGCGGAAGCAGTTAATTATTAACGCTTAACTTTATCTGAGGCCAACTTAATTCGTGCTGTTTCCCACTTTATTAATTCATTTTTGGGATAACCTTTGTAGTAATCTATTATCTGATTTCCAATTATATCAATCTGTGTTGCAATATAATTTCTTACATATTTCATGATCTCTTGTAGCCTTGCTCCAGCCAAATAATAGTTTAATCTTGCTCTGTTCCATACAACTGATGGTGGTCCAGAAAAAGTATTATCGGTTTCCGAATCAATCAATAAAAACGCAACTGCTTGTAGCATTCCATTTTCATCATGGTCAAAATGTTTATCTCGCATCTTTTCAAAATCAGTAAATTCTTCAAATATTTGCTCGCTATTATCAAAAACTTGCTTCTTATCTAATTTGCCTCTTGAACTACTATATTTAAAACATTTCATACAATTATTTAATCCAGCAATAAAGAGTCCCTCATTTACGGTCACAGATTTATCATTAGAAATACATTGTAAAAAATCAATTCCTCTTTCAATGTCTGCTTTATGCAAGAACATATCAATAAACTGTTTTTTTAATAAATTATCATCAGGGATTTGGACTGAAACTGAGTTCGGTCCAAAAGGCCCTTTTACAATGAAACAATCATTTTCTCCGTCTGTAATAACCTCATAATCTATCATTCATAATACCTCCTTTGTATGGTCAATATATTTTTGACATTATATAGTTATCTTCTACACAATTTCACACAAACTTCACAATGGGCCGTCCGGGGGAACATGTCCACGGCCACGGCTTTTTTCACGGCGTAGCCGGAGGCGGTAAGGCGGCGGACGTCCCGGGCCAGGGTGGCGGGGTCGCAGGAGACGTAGACCACCTTGGCGGGGGCCATGTCGGCGATGGCGTCGCAGACCTCGCCGGACAGACCCTTCCGGGGCGGGTCCACGCAGATCACGTCCGGATGGAGGCCCTGCATAGCCAGGTGCTGGGCGGCGGTCCCCGCGTCGCCACAGATGAAGTCGGCGTTGGTGATGCCGTTGCGGGCGGCGTTGGCCTTGGCGTCGGTGACGGCCTGGGGGACGATCTCAGCCCCGATGACCTTGCCCGCCTGCCGGGCCATGGTCAGGGAGATGGTGCCGATGCCGCAGTAGAGGTCCAGCACCAGCTCCGTACCCGTGAGACCGGCAAACTCCAGGGCCTTGCCGTAGAGAACCTCGGTTTGCTCCCGGTTCACCTGATAGAAGGAGGGGACCGAGATGCGGAAGGTGAGGCCGCACAGGGTGTCATCCAGATGGTCGTGGCCCCAGAGGGCGCGGTACTCCTTGCCCAGGACCACGTTGGTCCGGTCCTGGTTCGCCGACAGGACCACCCCGGCCAGCTCCGGGGCGGCACACCGGAGGGCGTCGACCAGTTCGCCGGTGTGGGGCAGTTCCCGGCCGTTAGCGACGATGCAGCACAGAGCCTGGGTCCGGGAGAAACGGACGTAGAGGTGGCGGATAAGGCCCTGATGGGTGGTCTCGTCGTAGGCGGGGACCCCGTATTCCACCATCCAGCCCCGGAGGGCGGCGCGGAGGGCGGAGACGGTCTCGGGCTGGAGCAGGCAGTCGTCCACGTCCACCACGTCATGGCTCCGGGGGCGGAAAAAGCCGATTTTGGGGCCGTCAGGCCCCGGCGCGACAGGGAGCTGGACCTTATTTCGATAACGCTGGGTATTTTCTGCGCCGTATATCACAGGAACGGGGACTTCCACACCGCCGATGCGGCGGAGGGCGTCCTCCACCCGTTGGCACTTGGCCTCCAGTTCGGCGGCGTAGGTCATGTGGCGGAACTGGCAGCCGCCGCACTTGGGGTAGTGAGGGCAGTCGGGGACCAGGCGCTCCGGGGCGGGGGCGTGGACCTTCACGGCCTTGCCCCAGATGGCGGTCTTGCCCACCTTCAGCAGCAGCACGTCGCAGGTCTCGCCAGGCAGTCCCCCGGTGACGAACACCACCTGTCCGTCCAGATGGGCGATGCCCTCCCCGGCCAGGCCCAGGGATTCGATGGTCAGGGGGACGATGTCGTTTTTCTTGTGGGTAGGCATGGGGCACCTCCGGGCAATGAAGAATGAAGAATGGCCCCGGTGCAAGGCGGGCCGGGGTCGTCCCGCCCCACATGTTTTGCGGGGGCGGGGGGGATTGCCACACCAGTTTGCGAACTGGTTCGCAATGACAGAGACGGGAGACGGGGGCCGGGCGGCCACAAGGGCCGCCCCTACGGCAGAAACCGAAGGTCAATTGTAGGGACCGCCCACTGGGCGGCCCGTGCAGACTGGCAATGGGCGAAAGGACAAGTAAAAGGCACACAGACCTTGTGGCGGCTTATTTTCACTGAGTAAAACGCAACTACTCACAAGTCTTGCCGGGTGATATGCCGAGGGCCGGCAGCCGGAGTCGTTCCAGCGCCAGACCGATACGAGCTGCAACAGCTTTCAAGGCTTGCTAGCCCCCGAAGACCGTGCCGCCGCCCGCCCGTTCCCCGGGGTCCAGGGGGTGGCGGATAGGGCATTGGAAATGCCCGTGCCGCCCCCTGGTTTTCTTTCCGTTTCCTTTCTAAAATCAGAAAGGAAACCCGCCGGAGGCATCACACGCTCCAGAGCAGCAGCCCGCTCAAATCGCTCAGAGGGATGGGCAGCTCTACCAGGCCCAGGCCGTGGCCGCCCAGGACGCCCTCCTGGAAATAGACCACCAAGGCGTCCTGCGTGAGATAGAAGCAGCTCGGGTCGAAGGCCCCGGCCAGGGTCTCGGCGTCCAGACCCAGCTGGGCCGCGTCGGCCTGGGCGGCCAGCAGGTCCAGCACGGTCTCCCGCCAGCCGGTGGCCAGCAGACCGTCCAGACCCAGCTTGTCCCCGGTGGATAGGTCGAAGGTCTCGCAGAACTGGTAGGACACGGGATAGGCCCCGCCCATATTGGAGTAATAATTGCGCTTGATGCTGGCCAGCTCACCGGTTTGGCGGGTGATTTTGTAGGAGAACTCGTCGGCGTAGGGGATGAAGTCGTAGCCGCTGGCCTGGGCGATGTGATAGTCGTCCAGGGCCAGGTCGGCGTTTTCCGTGGCCGAGGTGAGGTAGGCCGCGCCCTCGTTGGCGTAATAGGTGTGGATCTTATCCCACGCCTCGTTGGCGGCGGCGCCGATGATGTCGGGGAACACGTAGCGGACCGTCATCACCGTGGTCCCGTCGTCGGCGGGGAAGGACTGCTCAAAGACCTGATCGGTCCACTGAAGCTCCGGCGCCGGGGACGGCGTGGGGGAGGGAGTGACCACCGGGGCGGGTTCCGGCGTGGGCGTGACCTGGGGCGCTTTGGGCCCGCAGGCGGTGAGGGCCAGGAGCAGGCCCAGGGTCAGGGGGATATATCTCTTGTGCATAGCGCCACGATTCCTTTCTGTCTCGGGAAGCCGGTCGGTACACCGCTATTTTAACATCCCCCTCGGACGGCGTAAACCGGGAAATCAGGATTGTAACAAATTGTGACTTGTGGCAAACGGCGGAGGGCCGGACGCAATACCGCGCCCGGCCCTCCGCCGTTTGGAAAGAAAGATGGTAGGTGATGGTGTTATCCGATGGGGTCCAGGGGGAGGATGTTCACGTAGACGTCGATGCTCCCGCTGAGGATCCTGGCGTCGTCGCCGTCGCCGGTGATCCACCAGCCGCGGTGCTCCAGGTTGCCGTCCTTGTCCACGTGAGGGCTGCCCATACCGGCATAGACGGGCACAGAGACCTTCACCCAGCCGTCGGTGGCGCCGGTGAGGGTACCGGTGACGAAGTTGTCGGCCCAGTAAAACTTCTTGTCCTCGGTACGGGTCTGGTAGGTCAGGGACAGGCCGTACTGGGCCAGCTCGTCCAGGGCGGCCTGGCTGCCGATGGGGGCGTAGCCGGCCTCGATCATATTGGGGTCCTCGTCGCCGCCGGTATAGAGGATGCCGTTATAGAAGGTGGGGACGTAGGCTTCCACCAAATCCCCCTCCACGCCCCAGATGACCACGGGGGCGGCGTTGAACTGGTCCCCTTCGGTAAACTGGAAGCGAAGGGTGCGTTCCACGACGTCGCCCTTTTTGGGGGTGACCTGGAAGGTGACAAGCTGGTCGGCCACGCCCTGGACCTGCCCCAGGAGCTTGTCGCCCTTGAGTTCAATGCCCTCGGGCAGTTCGCCGGAGACCAGCTCCACGGTGATCTTCTGGTCCTGGTCCTCCAGCCACCAGTGGAAGTCGTACTCGATGTCGGTGTAGGAGATTTCCTTCTGGCCCTCGTCGTTGAGGAAGGGCTCCGGCGCGATGCCAAAGACGGTCTCCACATTGGGGTTGGGGGCGGCGATTTGCGCGGGGCTGGTGATGACGGCGGCCTGCTGCCCGGCGTCGTAGTCCACCTTCAGGCCGAAGGCCTCGCTGACGGCCCGGATGGGCACATAGGTGGTGCCCTCGTAGGCGAAGACGTCCACGGCCTTGCCGTTGGCGTCCTTGGGGACGAATTCCTCCCCGTCCACCAGGACCTTGATGCCGGGGGTGACGGTGATGTTCACGGCGGCGCCGGCGGCCAGCGCACCGACGCTCAACGCGGCGGCCAGACCCAGGGCGATTAGGGCTTTGCGGGTGTGCTTCATGGAAAACGCTCCTTTCTCTTTTCACCAAAAAAGTCACGGGAACTCTGCTGCTTCCAGTGTAGCAGGGTTCCCGTGACTTTTGGTGGGCAGAGATGCACACTTTTTAGAACTCCGTCGTGGAGACCCGGAAGGGGTGGCCGGGGCACTGGGCCTCCACCAGCGGGGCGGCGGAGGCATGGACCGTCAGCTCCGACAGGCCCCGGAGGTCCGCCAGGGGGGCGTAATCCTCGATCACGGTGCCATAGAGATTCAAAATATTCAGCCGGGGCAGGCCCTCCAGCGGGGCTAGGTCGGAAAAGGCGCAGTAGGTGGCGTTGAATTCCTCCAGGCCGGTGAGGGCCTCCACGCCCGCCAGGGAGGGAAGCCCCTCGTTGACCGACAGGCAGTTGAGCTGGTCCATCCCAGCCAGCCCGGTCAAGTCCTCCGTCTGACAGCGGTAAAGGGCCAGCGTGGAGAGACGGCCGTTGGCGGCGACCCAGGGGACGGCCTCGGCGGGCAGGTGCCAGGTGAGCAGCTCCCGCAGCCGGGGCAGCTGGGCCAGGGCGGACCAGTCCCCGTCCTCCGGCTCCATGCCGCAGACGGATAGCAGCTCCAGGGGCATACCCGCCAGGAAGCCGATGGGGGCGGTGACGATGTTGGCGCCGTCGTAGTTGCCGTCCAGATTGAGGGAGCGAAGCTCGGTCAGCCCGGCCAGAGGGGTGTAGTCCGCCACCGGGTTGTCGCCGATATAGAGGGTCTTCAGCGTGGGGAGGCTGGACAGGGGGGATACGTCCTCGATCTGGTTCCCCGCCAGGGCCAGGGTGGTCAGGGGCAGACCCTCCAGGGGGGACAGGTCGGTGATGGCCTGCTCGCAGAGGTAGAGCTCGGTGAGGTTGGGCATCTGGGCCAGCAAGGACAGGTCGGATACGTCGCCGGGGGCGGCGTCGTGCCGGGAATCCTCGTCCAGATAGCTGTGGAGCAGGCACTTGTAGACCCGGCTCCGGTCGAAGGGCTCGCTGCCGATGAGGGCCAGCCGGGTGACCTCCTCCAGGTCGCCCCGGGTGACCTCCCCCTGGGGGCGGTCCAGCTCGGCCCGGACCGCCGCCTCCAGGCAGACGGATTCAAATTCCACCGGGCGGGAGGGGAGCCACCACCGGGTGTAGGCCAGCCCGCCCAGGACCAGCGCGGCGCAGAGGGCGGCGCACCCCGCCAGGAGCCGGGGGACCCGCCCCGGCCGAGGCTTTCCCGCCAGGGCGGCGGAGAGGGCCGCTGCCGACTGGTAGCGCTGCTCCGGGGCGAAGGCGGTGCACTTCCGCAGCACCCGCCGGAGCCGGGGGGAGATGTCGGCCTCCGCCAGGGCATCCCGGTCGTAGGTCCCGGTGAGAAGCCACACCAGGGTCATGCCCAGGGCGTACAGGTCGGTGCGCTCGTCGGTCTGGGCGAAGCCGTACTGCTCCGGGGCGGCGGTGCCTTCGGTGCCCATGAACCGGGTGTCCCCGCTCTTGTCCGGCTCGTACCGCCGGGCGATGCCGTAGTCGATGAGCTTCACCGAGCCGTCGTCACCCAGAATGATGTTCTCGGGCTTGATGTCCCGGTGGACCACCGGGGGGTCCAGGCCGTGAAGGACGGCCAGCAGGGCGCAGAGCTGCCGCCCCACCTCCCGGCAGAGGGCGGGGGAACAGCTCCCTTCCCGCGCCCGGCGGGCGGCCAGGGTCTCACCGGGGAGATAGGAGCGCAGCAGGTAGGAGACCCCGTCGGCCTCGAAGCAGTCCACCGGCGCGGGGACGGCGGGGCCCAGCAGGGGCTGGAGCAGGGCCAGCAGGCGGAACTCCTCAGCCAGGTCCTCGCCGCCCCACAGGGCCCGCTTCAGGAGAAAAGGGGCCCTGTCAGCCCTCCGATGAACCAGCCACACCGACCGCCCCTCCTTGCTGGATAGGCAGGACACCGGCTCGTAGGCCAGGCCGATGCGCTCCGGCAGCTCCGGCCTGTCCGCTAAATCCGGGCGGGCGGAGCGGAAGCCCGCGGTCCGGTCGCTCATAGCAGCCGCGCCTCGCCCAGGGAGGCCAACAGCTCGTCGGTCCCCTCCAGGCCCAGGTGGTGGGTGATGCCGTAGAGGACCGCGGCGTCGAAGCGGCTCCGGGGGTAGAGGACTGGGCGGCCCGACAGCTTCAGCAGCCGCTGGGCCTCCTCCTCCGTGAGGTCCAGCAGTAGCGCCAGCCGCAGCAGCACCGGCCGGGTGGGCTGGCGGCGGCCGTTGAAGAGCTGGTAGCCGTAGGACCGTTCCAGGTTGAGGGCGCGGATGGCCCCGCCGGTGGTCGTGCCGTGCCCCGCCAGCAGGTCGGCCAGATACCCGGCTAGGTCGGGGGCGGAAAACTCCGGGCCGGACAGGACTTGGGGCCCGGCCCCGTCCCGGATCTCGTTGTGGAGTTCGTGGGTGGGTTTCATTATGGGATTCTCCCTTCTTTGGGATTTGGAGGGCCGCCGCTCACGGGGACGCGATACGGGGGGCCACAGGCCGCCTGCCGCCCGGATGTCTCTCTGTTCTTCTCAATTATATAAGAGAAACATCGTATTGGAAAGATTTTATCATGTTTCTCCCCTGTGCTGGTGTGCAAATCTGCACACTTTTTTAGGAGGAAAGGGATTTCTTGACAGAAGGCGTATAATGATGGAGACAGAAACCGCCACACCGACGACAGACAAGGAGGCATCTCTATGGCAAAGCTGCACCAGGGCGACACCATGCCCAATTTTACCTTCGACACCCCATTCGAGACCGGCCGGACGCTGGACGGGACAGTCAAGCGCTGCCAGGGCAAGACGGCCCTGCTCTTCCTGCGGTACTACGGCTGTACCCTGTGCCAGTACGACATCCACCAGTTCGCCCAAGGCCACGCCGCCATCGCCGCCACAGGGGGACAGATGCTGGTGGTCCTGCAGTCCAAGCCCTCTGTGATCGCCGGGCAGGTACACCCCGGCGACCTGCCCTTCGACATCGTCTGCGACCCGGACCAGGCCCTGTACCGCCAATTCGACATCGCCCCCGCCAAAAACAAGCTGGGTCTGGCCGACCCGGGGACCGTGGCCAAAATCGCCAAGGCCAAGGCGGCGGGTTTCCAGCACGGCGAGAGCGAGGGGGAGGAATTGCAGCTCCCGGCCGTCTTTGTGCTGGACGGGGATCGGCGGGTGGTTTACGCCCATTACGGCGCTTCCGCCGGGGACGTCCCCACGCCGGAGGAGCTGGCCGGACTACTGAACTGAGCCAAACAGGAAGAAGCGCCCCAGCCTTTTCGGCTGGGGCGCTTCTTTTTGTTCACATTTTTCTCTTTTTTCTCCGGTCATTCTGTGTTATAGTAAGCTGATACCATACGGAAAGGTGAAGGATTACGACATGAGTTTACTCAAGAAACTCTTCGGTACCACCTCCGAGAAGGAACTGAAGTCGATTTATCCCATCGTGGACAAGATCGAGGCCCTGGACGCAGAGTACTCCGCCCTGACGGACGAACAGCTCCAGGCCAAGACCCCCGAATTCAAAGAGCGCTGGGCCAACGGCGAAAACCTGGACCAGCTCCTGCCCGAGGCCTTCGCGGCCTGCCGGGAGGCGGCCTGGCGGGTGCTGGGCATGAAGCCTTACCGGGTGCAGCTGGTGGGCGGTGTGGTCCTCCACCAGGGCCGCATCGCCGAGATGAAGACCGGCGAGGGCAAGACCCTGGTGGCCACCCTGCCCGCCTACCTCAACGCCCTCACCGGCCAAGGCGTGCACATCGTCACCGTCAACGACTACCTGGCCAAGCGCGACTCTGAGTGGATGGGCAAGGTCTACCGCTTCATGGGCCTCACCGTTGGTTTGGTCATCCACGGGGTCCAGGGGGCGGACAAGCACGCCGCCTACGCCGCCGACATCACCTACGGCACCAACAACGAGTTCGGCTTCGACTACCTCCGGGACAACATGGCCATCTACAAGACCGAGATGGTCCAGCGGGGCCACGCCTTCGCCATCGTGGACGAGGTGGACTCCATCCTCATCGACGAGGCCCGGACCCCCCTCATCATCTCCGGCCAGGGGGACGAGTCCACCCAGCTCTACCAGATCGTGGACTCCTTCGTGGCCAAGCTCAAGGGCAAGCGGGTGACCTCCGTGGACGAGAAGGAGGAGGAGGACGTCAACGAGACGGCCGACTACATCGTGGACGAGAAGGCCCGCACCGTCACCCTCACCGCCCACGGCATCCAGGCCGCCGAGAAGGCCTTCAATCTGGAAAACCTGGCCGACCCGGAGAACACCACCCTGTCCCACCACATCAACCAGGCCATCCGGGCCCGGGGCCTGATGAAGCGTGACATCGACTACGTGGTGAAGGACGGCGAGGTCATCATTGTCGACGAGTTCACCGGCCGCCTGATGTTTGGCCGGCGCTACTCCGAGGGCCTTCATCAGGCCATCGAGGCCAAGGAGGGCGTCACCGTGGCCCGGGAGTCCAAGACTCTGGCCACCATCACCTTCCAGAACTACTTCCGTCTCTACGACAAGCTCTCCGGCATGACGGGCACCGCCATGACCGAGGAGGACGAGTTCAACGGCACCTACTCCCTGGACGTGGTGGAGATCCCCACCAACAAGCCCCTGGCCCGTGTGGACAACTCCGACGTGGTCTATAAGAACACCGCGGGCAAGTACCGGGCCATCGTGGAGCAGATCGAGGCGTGCCACGCCAAGGGCCAGCCCGTGCTGGTGGGTACCGTCTCCATCGAGAAGTCCGAGGTCATCTCCGAGCTGCTCAAGAAAAAGGGCATCAAGCACAACGTGCTGAACGCCAAGAACCACGAGAAGGAAGCCGAGATCGTGGCCCAGGCGGGCAAGTTTGGGGCCGTCACCGTGGCCACCAACATGGCCGGCCGTGGTACCGACATCATGCTGGGCGGCAACGCCGAGTTCCTGGCCAAGGCCGAGCTGAAAAAGGCGGGCCTCAGCGACGAGCTGGTGGCCGAGTCCACCGGCTTCGCCGACACCGACGACCAGGAGATTTTGGATGCCCGGCGCATGTTCGTGGAGGCCGAGGCCAAGTATAAGGCCGAGATCAAGCCCGAGGCCGAGCGGGTGCGGGAGGCCGGGGGTCTCTTCATCCTGGGCACCGAGCGCCACGAGTCCCGCCGCATCGACAACCAGCTCCGCGGCCGTGCCGGCCGTCAGGGCGACCCCGGCGAGACCCGGTTCTTCCTGTCCTTGGAGGACGACATCATGCGCCTGTTTGGCTCCGAGCGGGTCATGGGCATGATGGAGAACCTGGGCGTGGACGAGGACACCCCCATCGAGCAGAAGATGCTCTCCAACGCCATCGAGTCCGCCCAGAAGCGGGTGGAGTCCAAGAACTTCCAGGCCCGGAAAAACGTGCTGGAATACGACGACGTGATGAACACCCAGCGCGAGGTCATCTACAAGCAGCGCCGCCAGGTCCTGGACGGCGAGGATTTGAAGTCTAGCGTGGAGACCATGATCCGCAACACCATCCAGAACGCCATCCACGGCCACATGGGCGAGCTCAAGCACATGGACGCCGAGAGCTTCCGGGAGGCCGTGACCCCCTTCCGCGGGGTGTTTCTCCGCAACGACGAGCTGAACCTCACCGACGAAGAGCTCCAGCAGTACACCGCCGACGAGCTGGCGGAGCTGGTGGAGGAGCGGGCCTTCGACATCTATGCCCGCAAGGAGCAGGAGTACGGCTCCCCCCTCATGCGCGAGCTGGAGCGGGTGATGATGCTCCGGGTGGTGGACGAGTATTGGATGGACCACATCGACGCCATGGACGAGCTGCGCAAGGGCATCGGCCTCCGGGCTTACGGCCAGAACGACCCCGTGGTGGAGTACAAGCGCGAGGGCTACGCCATGTTCGAGGACATGATCTCCGCCATCCAGGAGGAGACGGTCCGGCGGGTGTTCATCGTCCGGGTCCAGCTCAACAACGGCCAGGGTACCGTGGAGCGCAAGCGGGTGGCCAAGGTCACCGGCGAGTCCGGCGGCGGCGACGGCACCGTGAAGGCCCAGCCCGTGGTCCGCAAGGGCGTGAAGATCGGCCGCAACGACCCCTGCCCCTGCGGCAGCGGCAAGAAGTGGAAAAAGTGCGACTGTAAGGAGTACCACTCCGACGAGGAGTAAAGGCTCCAAAGGCACCCGCAGAGCGGGGATGCGGCTATGCCGCGTACAAGCGTTTTGGGCATAGCCCAAAACCTTGCCGCAGGCGGGATTCACTCCCGCCGAGGAAGTAAAAAGATGGGGTCCCCGCACAATGCGAAGCATTGGGTGGGGCGAGAAGTGCGACTGTAAGGAGTACCACTCCGACGAGGAGTAAAGGTAACGAGGGAATATGACAAACATCATTGACCGCAGCAAAGACGGCGTCGTCTACCAGAGCGCCGAACCGTTTGAGGCCGCCGGCGGCGTGGTCCACGGGTTTTCCACCCGCCTGGGCGGCGTCAGCACGGGCATCTATGCCTCCATGGACCTGGGCACCACCCGGGGGGACGACCCCGCCTGTGTCCGGGAGAATTACCGCCGCTTTTTTGCCACCATTGGGGCCGACGTGACCAAGATTGCCATGTCCAACCAGGTCCACGGGGACGTGGTGCGCCCGGTGACCGCCGCCGACATCAAAAAGGACCTCTATGACCCCGAGGGCTACGAGGTGGACGGGCTGGTGACCGATATTCCCGGCCTGGCCCTGGTCATCTTCGGGGCCGATTGCCTGCCCATCCTGCTCTACGACCCGGTCCGCCGGGTCATTGCCGCCGTCCACGCGGGCTGGCGGGGCACCGCCCTGGAGATCGCCGCCAAGGGCGTGGAGCGGATGCGGGGCTATGGCTGCGACCCGGCCAATATCCTGGCCGCCATCGGGCCGGGCATTTCCAAGTGCTGCTTCGAGACCCATGAGGACGTGCCCAACGAGATGACCGCCGCCCTGGGCAGCGGAGCCGTCCACTTCATGGAGGTCATCGAGGGGGGCAAGTTCAAGGTGGATTTGAAAGGCATCAACGCCATGATCCTGGAGAAGGCCGGAGTGCGCCCGGAGCACATCGCCGTCTCCGCCGACTGCACCGCCTGCCTCCACGACAAATACTGGTCCCACCGCTACACCAAGGGGGAGCGGGGCAGTCAGACCGCCGTCATTCAGTTGACATAAGAACAACGCGGAACGGTCTTAGGGCCGTTCCGCGTTTTGTAAACGTGCCGGGGGCGGAGGCCCTCCGGGGGGGTCCTTTCTCGTTTGAGAAAGGACCCGAAAGAAAACCAGGGGGACAGCACGGGGGATTTCATCCCCCTATCGCTGTTCCCCTGGACCCCGGGGTACGTCCGGGCGGCGGTATGGGTTTTTGGGGCTGGCAAAACCAGAAAGCCGTTGCAGCTCGTATCGGTCTGACGCTGGAACAACTCCGGCTATCGCCCCTCGTGTAAGAGCCGGGCAAGACTTGGGAGTCGTTGCAGTTTGATTGGTGCCAACAAGCCGCCACAAGGTTTGTGCGTAATGCGGGCCGCCCAGTGGGCGGCCCCTACAAGAGACCTTCGGTATGCGCCGTAGGGGCCGCCGACCCTGGCGGCCCGTGCCCCCAGTGGCCTCTCTTGCCCCCTTGGGGCAATTCACCTTCTCGCGCCCCACCGATGAGAGACAGCCCTGCCGGGCATCGCCATGTTAGGCGCGCCGCGCCAGCGCAATGGGTATCAATGTGCAAACAGTTAGGCCGTAACGGCCGGGGCGGGGGCGGAAGGGCAGCCTTGTTACCTCTAGCCGGTTTCAACTGCCAGGATAACGTTGGCGCCGCCTTAGGTCCAGGAGCCGCAGCCCCTGGTCGTTTCTTCCCAGGGTTCTTTGCGAACAAAGAATCCTGGCCCCCGCGGCAGCGGCCCCCGGAGGGACTCCGCCCTTATGATCCAAATTTGATTCGTGAGGTGGTCAATATGAGGCTGCGAATACGCTCAATCTTGCTCACGGTGGCGCTGCTGCTCTCGTTGGCCGCCTGCGGAAGAGCTTCGCCGGACCCGGTCCCCACGGCCACACCGGCGCCCACGGCGACGCCGGCGCCGGAGGTGCGACAGGAGTTTACGCTGCCCCGGACGGAGGAGACCATGCACCCCATTGTGGGACGGGATAAGACGAATTTGTCCTTGTCCGGGCTGATATGGGAGGGGCTTTTTGCGCTGAATCAGGCGTTTTTGCCCCAAAATGTGCTCTGTGAGGGCTATGCTTCCTCGGAAGATGGTCTGGTGTGGACCTTTACGCTCAAAGACGGTGTCACCTTCTCCGACGGCAGCCCCCTCACCGCCGGGGAGGTGGTTGACTCGCTGAATCTGGCCCGGAGCGGGGAGTCCCGCTTCGCCGCCCGGCTGGCGGACGTGAAGAGCGTGACCGCGGCGGAGGGGGCGGTGGTGGTGACCCTGTCCCGGCCCAATGGGGCCCTGCCCGCCCTGCTGGACATCCCCATCGTGAAGGGGGAGGGGGACGCGCCCTTGGGCACCGGCCCCTACGTGCTGGAGGGGGAGGGGGAGGACCAGCGGCTGACCGCACGGACGGCGTGGTGGAACGCCAAGGTTGCCGTGCCCCCCGCCCAGACCATTCCCCTACGGGTGCTGCGGGAGGCCGACGACCTCATCTACGCCTTCGACACCGGGGACCTGTCCCTGGTCACGGCGGATTTGACCGGCTCCAACGCCCTGGGCTTTGCCGGGGACGGGCATGAGGTGTGGGACTACCCCACCACCACCATGGTCTTTGTGGGCTACAACTGCGCCAGGGGACCCTGCGCCGACCCCGCCCTACGGCGGGCGCTGAGCCGGGGCTTTGACCGAAACACGGTGGCGGTGGCCCTGTACGCCCGCCACGCCCAGGCCGCCGCCCTGCCCATCCACCCGGACGCGGCGGGGTACAGCCAGAGCGCGGCGGACTTGCTGGCCTACTCCCCCCAGGCCATGGCCGACGCCCTGACGGCGGCGGGCTGGGAGAAGAACGAGGACGGGCTGCTGGTAAAGAACCGCAGGGCCCTGGAGCTCACCTTCGCGGTGAACACGGACAACAGCTTCCGCCTGACCGTGGCGGAATATCTGGCCGCGGAGCTGGGGAAGGCGGGCATCACCGTAGATTTGCAGAAGCTGAACTGGACCGAGTACCAGAAGGCGCTGGAGACGGGGAATTTTGACCTCTACCTGGGGTCCACCGCCATGACCGCCGACTTTGACCCGGCCCCGCTGGTGGAGGCGGGCGGGGCGCTGAATTACGGCAGGTATTCCGACGCCGACACCGCCGCCCTGCTGACGGCCTATCGGGCGGCGGCGGGGGCGGAGCGGGAGACTGCCGCCGGGGCCCTCTACCAGAAGCTGGCCGGGGACGCGCCCTTTACCGCGCTGTGCTTTAAGAACCAGTCGGTGCTGACCCAGTGGGGAACGGTGAGTGGGCTGTCGCCCACCCAGCAGAACCCGTTTTATGGGATAGAAGAATGGAACATCAGATAGGGACGGATACGGATTGCCGCGCCAGTTTGAGAACTGGCTCACAATGACATGGAATCGGCTTCCCCTGGGGGAAGCTGGCTGGCCGCAGGCCAGACTGATGAGGGGGACGCCCTCGACATGAGAGCGTGTGGTCCAATTGGCATTCCCCTCATCCGGCCCGTTGGGCCACCTTCCCCCAGGGGAAGGCATTGGTTTAGAGAAAAATTGGGAGGATGGGAACATGGACAAGGTATTTCGCTGCTACGTGGAGAAAAAGCCGGGGTTTGACGGGGCGGGCAAGGCCCTGCGCCGGGAGCTGACCGAGGAATTGGGTGTCCGGGGCCTGACCGGGGTGCGCATCCTGAACCGCTACGACGCCCAGGGACTGAGCGAGGAGACCTACGCCGCGGCCCGGAACTCGGTGTTCTCCGAGCCCCAGGTGGACGCGGTGTATGAGGAGATCTTCCCGGTGCCCGGCCACCCCCACGCCCTGCTGGCGGTGGAGGCCCTGCCGGGGCAGTTCGACCAGCGGGCGGACTCGGCCAGCCAGTGCATCCAGCTCATGGCCGGGGGCGAGCGGCCCGCCGTGCGGTGCGCCACGGTGTACCTGCTGGAGGGGGACGTGGGCGCCGGGGACCTGGAGAAGATCAAAAAGTACCTCATCAACCCGGTGGAAAGCCGGGAGGCGTCCATGGACAAGCCCGACACCCTGGCCCAGGCGCATGACGTACCCGACCGGGTGCGGGTGCTGGAGGGCTTCACCGGCCTGGACGGAGCCGGGCTGGCCGCCCTGCTGGACGAGCTGGGGCTGGCGATGGATTTGGACGACCTGACCTTCCTCCAGTCCTATTTCCGGGACCAGGAGCGGCGGGACCCCACCATCACCGAGGTGCGGGTGGTGGACACCTACTGGTCCGACCACTGCCGCCACACCACCTTCTCCACCCATCTGGACCGCGTGGACATCGCCGACCCCCAGGTCAAAGCGGCCTACCAGCGGTACTTAGACGCCCGGGTGGAGGTCTACGGCCCCGAGAAGGCGGCCAAGCGGCCCCAGACGCTGATGGACCTGGCTACCATCGGGGCCAAGACCTTGAAAAAGCGGGGCCTGCTCCCCGAGCTGGACGAGAGCGAGGAGATCAACGCCTGCTCCATCCACGTCCCCGCCACGGTGGACGGGGCGGTCCAGGACTGGCTTTTGATGTTCAAGAACGAGACCCACAACCACCCCACGGAAATTGAGCCCTTCGGCGGCGCGGCCACCTGCATCGGCGGCTGTATCCGGGACCCCCTGTCCGGGCGGGTGTACGTCCACCAGGCCATGCGCTTCACCGGCGGCGGCGACCCCAGGGCGCCCATGGCCGACACCATCCCCGGCAAGTTGCCCCAGCGGAAAATCGCCCAGACCGCGGCGGCGGGTTATTCCTCCTACGGCAACCAGATCGGCCTTGCCACCGGCCACGTGGCGGAGGTCTACCACGAGGGCTATATCGCCAAGCGGCTGGAGTGCGGCGCGGTGGTGGGGGCGGCCCCGGCGGAGAACGTCCGCCGGGAGGTCCCCGCCCCCGGCGACGTGGTCATTTTGCTGGGTGGGCGCACCGGCCGGGACGGCATCGGCGGGGCCACCGGCTCCTCCAAGAGCCACAACCAGAAGTCCCTGACCACCATGGCCTCCGAGGTCCAGAAGGGCAACGCCCCGGAGGAGCGGAAGCTCCAGCGGCTGTTCCGGGACGGGGCCGTGACCCGGCTCATCAAGCGGTGCAACGACTTCGGCGCGGGAGGCGTCTCCGTGGCTATTGGCGAGCTGGCCGACGGGCTGGAAATCGACCTGGACGCGGTGCGGAAGAAGTACGACGGCCTGGACGGCACCGAGCTGGCGATTTCCGAGAGCCAGGAGCGGATGGCCGTGGTGGTGGCCCCCCAGGACGCGGAGGCCCTGATGGCCGCCGCCCAGCGGGAGAATTTGGAGGCCTATCCTGTGGCCGTGGTCACGGAGAGCCCCCGGATGGTGATGACCTGGAAGGGGCAGACCATCGCGGATTTGAGCCGGGACTTTTTGAACACCAACGGCGCGGTGAAGCACGCCACGGTGTCGGTGGCTCATAAGGATAGTTCCGCCCTGGGGGCGGCCCGGTTCCAGACCCTGCGGGAGATGGCCGCCAGCCTGCGGTGCGCCAGCCGCCGGGGGCTCACCGAGCGGTTCGACGGCTCCATCGGCGCGGGCAGTGTGCTGATGCCCTTCGGCGGCGCGGCCCAGCGGACCCCCGCCCAGGTGATGGCCGCCCTGCTCCCCGTGCTCCCCGGCCACGAGACCGACCAGGCCAGCGTCATGGCCTGGGGCTGCGACCCGGAGGAGATGTCGGTGGACCCCTATCTGGGCGCCCACCGGGCGGTGGTCACCTCAGTTGCCAAGCTGGTGGCCGCCGGGGCGGACTACAAAAAAGCCTATCTGACCCTCCAGGAGTTCTTCGAGAAGCTGCGGGAGGAGCCGGAGCGGTGGGGCAAGCCCTTCGCCGCCCTGCTGGGGGCGCTGGACGCCCAGCTGGAGCTGGGGGCGGCCGCCATTGGCGGCAAGGACTCCATGTCCGGGTCCTTCCTGGACCGGGACGTGCCCCCCACGCTGATCTCCTTCGCCATTGCTCCTGTGAAAGCCGGAGGGGTCCTCTCCCCCGAGTTCAAGGGGGCGGGGCACCCGGTCTACCTGTTTGTCCCGGAGGACACCGACGCCCAGGGCCAGAAAGCGGCCTGGGAGTCCTTCCACGCCCTATGCCAGGCCGGTAAGGTGAAGGCCGCGTGGGCGGTGGAGAACGGTCTCGCCGAGGCCGTGATGAAGATGTCCTTCGGCAACGGCATCGGCTTCCGGGCCGGAGACGGGGCGGTGCGCTGGTATGAGAGCTGCCCCGGCGCCATTGTGGCCGAGCTGGATGGGGCCTGCGAGGATGGCGTCCTGCTGGGACACACCGCGGCGGATGGGACCATCACCATCGGCGGGGACAGCGCCACCGTGGCCGAGCTGCTGGCCCTCAACGAGGCCGTGCTGGAGGACGTGTACCCGGCCCGCACCCCGGCGGTGGGGGCGGTGGAGCCAATTTCCTGGGAAAAGCGGTCCCCGGCGGTGTGCGGGCACAGGACGGCCCGGCCAAAGGCCGTCATCCCGGTGTTCCCCGGCACCAACTGCGAGTACGACACGGCCCGGGCCTGCCTCCGGGCGGGCATGGACCCGGAGATCGTGGTGGTGCGGAACCTGAACGCCGGCCTGCTCCACGAGAGCGCCCAGGCCCTGGAAAAGGCCATTCAGACGGCCCAGATCGTGGTCCTGCCCGGCGGCTTCTCCGGCGGCGACGAGCCGGACGGCTCCGCCAAGTTCATCTGCTCCTTCCTGCGGAACCCCCGGCTCACCGACGCGGTCCACGACCTGCTGAAGCGCCGGGACGGGCTGATGCTGGGCATCTGCAACGGGTTCCAGGCCCTGGTGAAGCTGGGGCTGGTGCCCTACGGGGAGATTCGGGACATGGACGAGGGCTGCGCCACCCTGACCTTCAACGACATCGGCCGCCACCAGAGCCGGTATGTCACCACCCGGGTGGCGTCGGTGAACTCCCCCTGGATGCTGAAAAGCCGGGTGGGGGACCTCCACGCCATCCCCATCTCCCACGGCGAGGGCAAGTTCGTCTGCCCCGGCGATCTGCTGCGGGACCTCATCGCCCACGGGCAGGTGGCGACCCAGTACGTGGATGAGCGGGGCCTGCCCTCCATGGACATCGACGCCAACCCCAACGGGGCCCTGGGGGCCATCGAGGGCATCTTCTCCCCCGACGGGCGGGTGTTCGGCAAGATGGGACACTCCGAGCGGCGGGGCGAGTTCGTGGCGAAGAATATCCCCGGGGAGAAGTACCAGCCGATCTTTGAGTCCGGGGCGGAGTATTTTAAGTAAAAGGGATAGGATAAGGCCCGCGTACAGCGATGTACGCGGGCCTGCTTTTTCCGCTGCGGCGGAAACGGGGATTGGAGCGTCCCCCCCTCCGGGGGCAGGGTTCTTTTGTTGAAAAGAACCCTGGGAAGAAACAACC
>UQGJ01000011.1 GCA_900540545.1 uncultured Eubacteriales bacterium | reverse complement strand
GGGCGGCGGATAGGGCATTGAAAATGCCCGTGCCGCCCCCTGGTCCTTCTTTCCGGCCCCTTTCTTCGAGAAGAAAGGGGCCCCCCGGAGGGACTCCGTCCCCGCCAGAGGCCCCGCCTCCAAAAAACAGAGCGCCGCGACACTGTCGCGGCGCTCCTCCTATTTATCTCCGCTCTTTCAGCAGCCCCTGCTTGATGTCCCACAGCTTCTGGGACAGGTCCACATAGTAGTTGTGGGGGTTTTCGAACCGCTTGACCTCGTCCCACAGCAGGTCGATCTGCCCGGCGCACCAGGCCCGCATGGCCTCGATGCTGGGCTGCTGGTAGACCAGCCTGCCCCCCTGGAAGATGGGGACCAGCAGTTCTTTGGCGGTGAAGTCGGTGAAGGTCTTGCGCTTCCAGGTGGCCTCTGGGTCGAACAGCTCCAGGGGCTGGGTCCAGTCGATGACCTCATCGTGGACGGTGATGAGGTCGGCGAAGGCCTTTCCCGTGTCGTTTTCAAAGAGACGGTAGACCTTCTTGAAGTGGGGGTTGGTGATTTTGGCCGGGTTTTCGCTGATTTTGATTTTGGGGACCACGGTGCCGTCCGCGTCCTCGATGGCGGCCAGCTTGTAGACCCCGCCGAACACTGGCTCGCTCTTGGAGGTGATGAGCCGCTCGCCCACGCCGAAGGAGTCGATTTGCGCCCCCTGGAGGAGCAGGTCCCGGATGATATACTCGTCCAGGGAGTTGGAGGCCACGATCTTGCACTGGGTCAGCCCCGCCGCGTCCAGCATCTTCCGGGCCTTTTTGGACAGGTAGGTCAAATCGCCGGAGTCCAGGCGGATGGCGCAGTTGGTGATGCCCTGGGGCAGCAGGACCTCCTGGAAGGCCCGGATAGCGTTGGGCACGCCGGATTTCAGCACGTTGTAGGTGTCCACCAGCAGGGTGGCGGCGTGGGGGTACAGCTGGCAGTAGGTCTTGAAGGCGGTGTACTCGTCGGGGAACATCTGGACCCAGGAGTGGGCCATGGTGCCCCCGGCGGGGGTGCCGTACACCCGGTCGGCCAGGGTGCAGGCGGTGCCGGCGCAGCCGGCGATATAGGAGGCCCGGGCACCCAGCACGGCGGCGTCCGCCCCCTGGGCCCGGCGGGAGCCGAACTCGCTCACCGGGCGGCCCTGGGCGGCCCGGACGATGCGGTTGGACTTGGTGGCGATGAGGCTCTGGTGGTTCAGAATCAGCAGGAGGTAGGTCTCGATGAACTGGGCCTGGATGGCGGGGGCCCGGACGGTGAGGATGGGCTCACCGGGGAAGATGGGGGTGCCCTCCGGCACGGCCCAGATGTCGCCGGTGAAGCGGAAGTCCAGCAGATAGCGCAGGAACTCCTCCGAGAAGCCGCCCTTGGAGCGGAGAAAGTCCACGTCCTCCTGGCTGAAGTCCAGCTCCTGGATGTATTCGATGACCTGCTGCAGACCCGCCGCGATGGCGAAGCCGCCGCCGTCGGGCACGTCCCGGAAGAACACGTCGAAGTAGCAGATGCGCTTGTCGATGCCGGTCTGGAAGTAGCCGTTGCCCATGGTCAGCTCGTAGAAGTCGCACAAGAGGGTATAGTTGTCAGTGTGTTTCATGTCGGTTCCTTCTCTCTCCCCGTGACGGTGACGTGGATGCCCTCCAGCACGTCCAGGGCTTTTTGGTGCAGGTCCTGGTCCGCCCCGGCGGTGAGCCGGGCGTCCACGGTGAGTTCGGCCTGGGGCAGGGCGGCCTTCACCATAACCGCGTTGGACAGCACGCAGATGTTGGACACCAGTCCGCACAGCTCCACGGCGGCGTAGTCCTTGTCCCGCAGCCAGTCGGCCAGGTCCAGGGAGGGAAAGGTCTCCTTCTCAAAGACCGGGTCGCCGGGGCGCAGGGCTTTGCCCGTCTCGCCGTAGAGGGCCCAGCCCTCCGTGTCCCGCAGACAGTGGGGGACGGGGAGCTTGCGCCCCTCCTGGGTCCCGGCGTAGTCCGGGCCGTGGGTGTCCAGGGTAAAGGCCACGTCGTCCCCGGCCGCCCGGTAAGCGGCGATGCGCGCCGCGATGGGGCCGTCCAGGGCCTCCGCGCCGGGAAAGCCCAGGGAGCCGCTGACAAAATCGACCTGGTAATCCACCACGATCAGCAATTTTTTCATCTGCCTCACCTCGCGCCCAAAGTACCGCTATTATAGGCCGAAACGGGAAAGATTGCAAGGGCGGCCGCCCCGCGGGTCTTACAGCAGCTTTTCAAACACGGGGAAAAGAAGGGGCCGGTCCGGGATGTGTATCTCCCCCCGGCGGACGAAGCCCAGCGTTTGAAACAGGCGCTGCATCTTCTCGTTCTTGCAGGAGGTGTCGGCGTGGATGGTGGGAACGCCCTGGGCCCGGGCGCGGTCCTCCGCATACTGGAAAAGGGAGCGGGCCACGCCGCCGCGCTGGACCTCCGGGTCCACCACCATGCGGTGGACCACCATGGCCGGGGCGGGGATGGTCCAGTCCACATCGGCGTAAAGCGGCTCCGGCGCAACGGAGGCGCAGGCCGCCCCCAGCACCCGCCCGTCCGGGGCGGCGGCCACGATCAGCTCCCCCCGGCCGATGTCCTCGGCATAGTCGTCGGAAATGGGGTAGTCGTCCCCCCACTGCGTGTTGCCCTCGGCCCGCATGGCCGCCACCGCCCGGACCACGGCGGGCCACAGGGAGTCCAGGTCGGCGGGAACGGCAGGGCGGATGGTATAATCAAGCATAGGAAATCCTCCTGGGTTTTTTCCCTATTCTAGCATAACGGGATGAGGATTGGAAGAGAGAAGCGGGACGGGCGGCCGCAAGGGCCGCCCCTACGGCGGGAACGGGGGAGACGGCCCGTCGGGGACGCCGGGCCCTACGAGGGACCTTGTGGCGGCTTGTTTGCACCGATTGAATCGCAACTATTATCAGGTTTTGCCGGGTCATATGCCGAGGGGCGGTAGCCGGAGTTGTTCGAGCGCGGGCCGATACGGGCTGCAACGGCTTTCAAGTCTTGCCAAATATCGAAAACCGTACCGCCGCCCGGACGCATCCTGGGGTCCAGGGGGACGACGATAGGGGAACAAAGTTCCCCGTGTCGGCCCCCTGGTTTTCTTTCCGTCCCCTTTCTGAAACCAGAAAGGGGACCCGCCGGAGGCAACGCTGTCACAAATCCCTCCCCATCTCCGTTATAAAGAGTGAAAACCGGTTTTCATCATGAGAAAGAAAGGGGGCGGCCCCATGGACGAGCGCGAACTGGACGCCGTCGTCGCCCAATACGGCCAGCCGCTGCTGCGCTACTGCCACCACATCCTCTGCGACTACCACGAGGCCCAGGATGCGGTGCAGACCACCTTCCTCAAGGCCTGGGAACACTGGGATAGCTTCCAGCCCGGCGGAAACCGCTCCGCCTGGCTCTACCGGCTGGCCTACACCACCTGCGTGGATGTCATCCGGCGGCGAAAGCGCCTGTTCTTCCCAGCACCCCGGCCCGCGGCGGACCCGGACTATATCGGGCCGGAGCTGCGCGCCGCGCTGGAGGCGCTGACCTGCCAGGAGCGGGCGCTGGTGTTCGGGCGGGTCATGGAGGAGCGGAGCTACGACGAGTTGGCCGAGATGTACGGCATGAACGCCGCCGCGCTGCGGAAACGGTATGAGCGGGCCAGAAAAAAGCTGGCCCGGCTCCTGACGGAACAGGAGGGAAACGATGAAACGGGAACCTGACGAGACTTTGATTTACGAGGCTCTCTCCCAAGTGGAGACGCCGGAGTACGACATCGGCCAAGCCGTGCGGCGGGCGCGGGCGGAGGGACAGTGCCCGCCCGTCCGGCGGCGGCTGCCTCGGGCGGCGCTGGTGGCGGCCTGCCTGGCCGCGGCGCTGGCCGTGGGCGCGGCGGCCCTGGGGTTCAGTGGGAACTGGTACCGCTTTTTCGGCATGGTGCCGGAGAACGCCGTCACCACCGTGGGCGTGAGCCAGACGGCGGGGGACTACACCCTGACCATTGAGGACGCCATGGTGGACGAAAATGGGGCCATACTCCTGCTGGCCCTCAGTCGGGCGGACGGGGGAGACATCGACCCGGACGCCTCCCTGCGGACCAACAGCATGGACGCCACTCTGACCGTGGACGGAAAGACCTTCCTCGGCTCCAGCGGCAGCGCCAGCAGCCCCGACCAGGACCCCAAAAAGGTTTATTTCTGCTTTGAGACCCGGAATCCGGGGACGCGGGAAAGCCTGCTGGGCAAAACCATGACCTTCGAGGCCGACGGCGTGGCCGTTCAGCTCCGGGAGCCGGACGGCTTCTACCAGCTCCGGGCGGAGGAACCCACCGACCTGTCCCCCCTGGCGGGGGGCTGGACGGGAACGCCCATTGCGACCAACCACTGGGAGAAGGAGGTCCAGGAGACCCTGGCCGCCGCCATCGAAGCCCAGAACATCAATGTGCCTTTGGGCGGGGCGCTGGGGGAGGAATTTCCCGGCTTCGCCCTCCGGGGGGCGCTGATGACCGACGACGGCGGGCTGCGGGTGGCCGTCTCCTCCTCCGGCCGAGTCCGGTCGGGGGACCGGGTGTGTACCTCGGTCAGTGTGGAGGCCCTCATCGACCGGCGCACGGGGGAGCGGTACGAGTACGCTGGGGGCAACGGCTTCCCCCTCTCCGACGGCAGCAGCGTGGTACTCTGGTACTGGCAGGACTGCCCCCTGACGGTGGAGGACCTGCCCTATCTGGAGATGGAGGTCACCTACGCCGTGGACCGGGTGCTGTCGGAGGAGCCCTTCTCCCTGACCTTCCGATTGGATGGAGGCTCGGCCGTCAGTGTGGACTTGGACGGGACGCTGGATGTGGAGGGCGTGACGCTCCACCCCACCCAGCTCCGCCTGTCCGCCCTTGGACTGACCCTCTACTTTGACGACAGCATGGACACCGCCCACGTGATTTATACCTCGGAGCTGACTCCTACCCTCACCCTGGCCGACGGGAGTCGGCTGGAGACCCAGTGGCAGGGCGGCTACGGCAGCCAGGAGGGGGAAGGCTGCGCCGTGGCCTTCCGCGTCCAGGCCGAACCCGGCGAGCGGGTGTTCTTCAACACGGACGAAATCACAGCGGTCCGGTTTGGAGATTTGGAAGTACCCATCGGGTAAAGACGAAAAAACGGATTGCCACATCAGCCCGCTGGCCTGTGGCAATCCGTTTTTCTTGTTCTCTTAATCCATCGGCAGCGCGCCCATGGCGGTGCGCAGCTCGTCGGTGACGGCCCCGTTGAAGAGGGCCACGGCGTGGCCGTGGAGGGACTCCATCACACCGGGGACCTTGTCGTAGGTCAGGTTGCCGTGGACGGAGAAATCCCCGTCCAAAATGAACTTGGGCTCCGGGTCCTGCTTGCCGCCGTTCAGGAGGCCGGGCCCGGCGTGGACCTTGACCCGGCTGTCGTCGGGCAGGGTCAGCTCGGTGTCCACCGAGCAGCGGCCCACCTTGGACTCGTCCACGTCCGGCTCCCCCAGGATGCCCAGATAGGGCTGCTGGATGAGGTCGTCCCACAGCAGGTCGGTGAGCCCCAGGTTCTTCCGGGACACGGCGTTGACGTACCGCAGGCCGATGCGCTCGAAGAAGGCGGGCTTGTAGGTCTGGATGAACTGGGCCAGGGGCTGGTCCAGCTTGGCCGCGAAGTCCTCCCACCGGGTGTAGCGCAGGGTGGACAGGGCGATGAAGTCCTTGGTCAGGTTGATTTTCCAGCACCCGTCGGCGGAGACGAAGTTGTAGTTCTGGATGGCGGGCTGCTGCTCCAGCTTGGCGTTGGGGGTGTTGGGATTCACCACCCTGGGGGCGGGCTGCTCGGCCCGGACGGCGTATTTGGGGAATTCCTGGCGGATGGCCTCCTGGAACTCGGCGGGCTCCCGGGTGTTGATGGTCAGGATGGTGGGAAACCGCAGCTGGCAGATGACCTCAATGAGGGGGCTGCGGGCATATGTGTAGCGGTCGCGGTCGGCAAACAGCATGGCAGTCGGCTCCTTCTCTTTAGTGGTACTATTGTACCCTCTTCGGGGTGCGCTGTCAACGACGGCGCACCATTCCGCCGGACGGGAATAGGATGGGGCAGACGGAAGAATGGAGGAGAATGCCATGAGACATGAATTGAACGTCTGGGTGGTCGGCGGCGACATGCGCCAGGCCAAGCTGGCCGAGCTTCTGGCCGAGGAGGGCCACACGGTACATACCTATGCCCTGGAGCGGGCCGACGACCTGGACCCGGCCCTGGCGGAATCCACCCTGGCGGGCGCGGAGCTGGCCGACTGCGTGGTCCTGCCCCTGCCCGCGGCGGGGGAGGGCGGACGGCTGAACGCCCCCCTGTCGGTGGAAAAGCCCCTGCTGGCCGACGTGCTCTCCGCCCTGCGCCCGGAGCAGGTGGTCTGCGCGGGCAAGGTGGACGGAGATTTGAAGGCACGGGCCGAGGCCCGCAGTCTGCGGCTGTACGACTACTTCGCCCGGGAAGAGCTGGCGGTGGCCAACGCGGTGCCTGGGGCGTTAGCGGTATAGTAATTCAACAAATCAAAGGCGAGGGTAAGAACGTCCTACTACTCTTACCCTCGCCTTATGGGCAAATGTTGTATTCACAGTCTATCCAAACAAGCAGGATTTTAGTGTGAAGAAAAGTATAATGAGGAAAATAAGCCCTAGGACCTGATTTCCTAATGTGGCCTCTTGCCCGTTATCTTTGCTGTTACTATAGCTTCCGGGTGACATGCCAAGCTTACGTCTCAAATCTTGAATTTCTGACACAATTTTTACTCTGTCCCTAATTGCGACTGCTCTTTCGGCTGGATATTCATCTACATATCGTTTTGCTTCCTGATATAGACGTAACATCTCATCTTTGTAATCCTCGGCATTTTCAACCGGCCCAGTATAGAGTACGGCCCTAGTGTTATTGATCTGTTGCTGGCTATATCCTTTCCGTTTCATCATTGTCAGCTCTGACTGAAATTCCCTTTCACAACTTATTTTTTTCTGTTCTAAGTCTCTGCAGGCTTCTTCGTAGTCATGCTTTGCTTCCATTAAATCAAGTTTTGCTTCATTGCCGAACTGATTTATAAAATAATCACACTTTTGAAGATCTGCTTCTAACTCATGTAATCTATCCTCTAAAGCACCCATATAATATTCCCCCATTTATTATATATAGAAGTACAGACAGTTTCAGTCCTTGGTGGAGTAAATTCCTAGTATTGGGTTACCGATTTCCAAATCGAAAATATGAAATGTATCTTCCACGTCTGTAATGAAATAAGTACCCCAGTTATCTTCGGACAGTTGAATGGTGATGATGACAGCATCCGTTAATGATTGCCCATCGTCATCCGTCAGTGTAGCAATCAACCCAACCCAATACTCTGAATAATCCCCAAGCTCCTCATATTCGCTTTTCTGGTGCGTCTCACGGCGTTCCACAAAATCATCCTCGTATGGAAGACATTCCACTGCCATTTCTGATTCAGCGCACAATTGCGTGAGAAACCAATCCTCTGCGCAGTCAAAAGCAAAGCGATTACCACCATCAAGAAGCAGGCTGGCGCTACCTTCGCCGATAATAGATTCCACGCCTTCTTTGAACTCACCCGAAATTTGCCCGATGGCCTCGCTCAAATCGTTGGAGCTGCCATTGGAATTGCTGGCAGACTGTCCCAAAGTTGACGAGGCGGTACGCGATACATATTGAGTGGTGGTGGAAGGCTCTGACTTAGAAAAAAAGAATATGGCGGCAGCCACCACCCCAAGCACGATGATACCTTTTTTCATTTGCGTTCTCCCCTGTAGGTGGAGCGGCGGTATGGTGATAGAGCCATACCGCCGCTCCTTTTTTATATCAGTAGTCCGGGTTTGTGTAGATCATGCGGATGGACTTGGCGGAGGAGTCGTAGAAGAGATACTGCTCGTCGGCGGTGACGAAGAGGTTGTTGGGGCTGGTGGGCAGGGGGCGCAGGTCCACCACATCCACGTCAGTGGAGGGATTCAGCTTGGTCTGCTTGGCCGCATCGGTGGGCCGGGTGGCGCGAATCTCTTTGCTGGTCCAAGTGTAGAAAACGTTGTTTTGGTAGGCAAGGGCATAGACGGTAGGCAAGGAGCCGATGTTTGTCCAAGTGTTGCTGCCATAATCGTATTTGTAAATATTATCATCACTATAAGATACTCGGTAAATATCCCGGCCCGCTTGAATCAAAGCTGAGAAGTAACTAGCGTCATAGCTAATATTTGTAATCCGACTATTGCTTTCAAAGCTATAAATGTAATAGTAGCTAGAACGACCGGATTCATATTTATATCTCACTACAAAGTCCCCATTATCCAGGGGACAGATAACGCCATAGAACGGGTAGCCATACCTTTCCGGCACCTTTCCGAAGAACTCCAACTCTCCATCCGTCAGCGTAAAGATGGCGGAATAACTCTTGTCCACCGCCTCCGGCAGTTCCCATCCGTCGTCCTGGTTGCCCTGGACGGAGGCAAAGGTGCCATAGACCAGCAATCGGCCGCCCACGCCGTCCCAAAAGACCTGCTTGACGGTCAGGTCGGTATAGGTGACTGTGGTTTCCTGCGTCTCGCCCTGGGCGGGGATGGTGGAATCAAAGGTGGCGCTCTCCACATCCAGCAGGGTATCCACGCTGCCGCTGTCCGGGTCCAGAGAGAGGATGGCGTCCTGGCCGGCATCATAATAGATGAGGTTACTGTCGTCGTCCATGGTAACCATCATTTCGGTGTCGGTGATGTTGGCCCGGGTGACGGTGTCGGCGAGATAGGGCTTTTCCGGCTCCGGCGTGGGGGTGGGCATAGGCGTGGGCTTGGGGGTAGGCGTCGGTGTCGGCGCGGGGGTGGCTGTCGGCTTGGGCGTCGCGGTGGGCTTGGGTGTGGCGGTAGGCTTCGGGGTGGTCGTGGGCTTGGGCGTTACCACGGCAGAGGGGACCGGGCTGGGCTGGGCCGTGTCCCCGGTCACCACCTTCTGGTCGCTGCCGTACTGGAAGGAGCGCCACAGCATGGCCGCCGCCTCGGAGCGGGTGATGGTGGCCTGCCCCCGGAAGGTGCCGTCCACATAGCCGCTGATGATGCCGTTCTCCACCGCCAGGGCCACGTAGGGCCGCGCGGACTCGGAGATGCCGGACACGTCGCTGAACATGGTGTCAAGAATGCTCAAATCGGCCAGCTGGGTGTCGTAGCCCTTGAGTTTGACCACCGCCACGGCGATGTCCTCCCGCAGGGCCCCGGCCTTGGGCTGAAAGTAGAGCCCGTCGGTCATGTGGTAGGCCGTCATATAGGGCCGGGCGGACTCCACATAGGGGCTGGCCCAATAGCTGGCGGGCACGTCGACGTAGCTGCTGGTCTGGGTGGCGGTGGGGATCATTCCCGCGGCCACCACCATGATTTTGGCAAATTCCTCCCGCGTCACGATTTTGTCTGGGTAGAACTTACCGTCCGGGTAGCCGTTGACGGCTCCACGCTCCACCAGTTCTCCGATATACTCGAAGGCCCAGTGCCCGGTGGGCACGTCTGTGAAGGTCTGGCTGTAAGTCTTTTCGTTGGGATTGAGTTCCGCACCGTAATCCACGGCAGAAGCGGAGACAAGAGAGAATACCAAGGCAAGGGACAGAGTCAGAGCCAGTAATCGCTTTTTCATTTTTGTGGTGCCTCCTTAGTTATTTTTTGCAATAGAAACAAACGTAATGATAGCTGCCAGTTACCCATATTATACCCTTATAGTTTATACATGTCTACCCCAAAAGTTTATTCAATGCAATAACTATCCGGGGTAAACTGAAGAAAACTTGATGGGGTGTCGCTATGGATTGGGGCAGTGTGGGTGCAAGGATCAGAAGGCAGCGGGAGTTTTTAGGCTATACCAGAGAGCAGTTTGCGGAACAATTGGATGTGACGCCGAAGTTTTGCTCCGATATTGAGCTGGGGCTGAAGGGGATGTCCGTCCCAACGCTGTGCCGAATCTCCAATATCCTGAAGCTCCCCACGGATTACATCCTGTTCGGATCGGAAGGTATTCCCTCTGATACCAGCCCAACCGCTCTCATGCTGCAACAGTGTCCCGCTGAAAAGCTGCCCTACCTGGAGACTGTGATCAAGAGCTTCCTGCTGGCTTTGGACGATAAAAAAGAGTAGCGTCAGCTACTCTTTTTTGCTTTCCGGTAGAAGGTCGCCTTGGTCATACCCAGCAGCTTCCTGGCCTGGACCGCCGTGACCTCGCCGCGCCTCCACCAGGCCAGGACCTTTTCCATGTCCGGGTGCCGGATGGGCTTGCGGCCCTGGTACTTGCCCTGGGCCTTGGCAATGTCGATGCCCTCCCGCTGGCGCTGCAGGATGTAGTCCCGCTCCAGCTCCGCCACCGCCCCGAAGATGGTGAGCATGAACTTGCCACTGGGTGTGGTGGTGTCGATGGCCTCCTTCTTCGAGACGAACTCCACCCGTTTCTCCGTAAGCTGCTCCACCAAGTCCAGCAGGTCGCGGGTATTCCTGGCGAACCTGCTGATGGCCTCCACAATCACGGTGTCGCCCTGCCGGACGTAGCGGAGCAGCTTGCGCAGCTCCGGGCGGTCTGCATTTTTGCCGCTGGCCCTGTCGATGTATAGCTCATCCACGCCCAGCGATTCCATCAGCACTTCCTGGCGGATGGTGTTTTGCTCCTGGGTACTGACGCGGATATAGCCGATTTTCATTGATTGAACGCCTCCTTCGTGGTAAACTACTGCTGGGAAGTGATTTTATGTCTGAAGCACAAATGGCGGCGCTGCCGAATATTTTTGATAACCTCGCTATGTCCGCCGAAATGGAGGGCTTGGCGTTGACCGAGCAGATCAAGGCCATGTGCCTTGATGTGTTGAGAGGCAAGCGCACCATGGAAGAATGTCTGGCCCAGCTCAATGAGAAGTATCACCGGGAGGGCTGAACGTGGGCTATCGCATCGACGCCTCCTCTGCGGGTTGGCGCGGGAGACCTTCCTGGACGAGCTGACGGATTTTTATTCGTCTGTCAATTATCTTCACCCGTTCCGGGAGGGAAATGTACGGGTCCAGCGGCTCTATTTTTGACAGCTTGCCCAGCGGGCGGGATACAGGTTGAACTTTGCGGCTGTGGACAGCGACCAGATGATGATTGCGACCATCCATGCGGCCAGCGGCGTAACGGATACGCTGCGGCAGGTCCTGGCGCAGATAACAGAATAAAAAGTCCCAATAGGGTGGCTTTCGGTCTTGAGACGTCTCAAAACCTGGAAACCAACTCTATTGGGACTCTTTTTATGGGTGTCACAAGGGTATACCCTATTAAGACACAGAAGAGCGGCGGCATCACAAAGGTGCCGCCGCTCTTCGTTATAACTGGTGGTTCACGATCCACCGCAGAACTTCCTCGTAGCTCCTTTGCCCGGCGGCCAATGACAGGCCGAGCTCAATCAGTTCCGCTTGGGAATACGCCAGCTCCACGCCATTCATCAGCAGAAACACCAGCATGACGTGAACACCGATGCGCTTATTCCCATCCACAAACGGATGATTCTGCACCAGTGCATAGCAAAGCCGCGCGGCCTTCTGCTGGACGGATGGATAGAGGGGCTGGCCGTCAAAGGTCTGGAAAGGCGCGTTCAACGCAGATTCCAATAGTCCATCATCCCGCAGACCGCCCAAACCGCCGGTTGCGGCAATCAGGTCGCTGTGGATCAACTGCACCTGTTTTTTCGTCAGGCGGTTCATTTGGCAAGCTCCTCATAGGCTTCCCGGTTCTTGGCAATCAACCGCTGGGAGAGCTCTCGCACATCCTCGGACGGCAGCTCCTGCTCCTGGTCGGCCTGCTGAAAATCAAGAATGAGGTAACGGGGAACATTGTTTTTCAGAATGACTGCGGAGCCGTGTTCATCCACCAACCGGGCCACCTTAGAAAAATTCTGGTTTGCTTCGGTGATAGAGACAATGGTATCGGTACTGATATTCATAAGAAGCACCTCCTTGTGCTTCTATTATACGCCGTGAATAGGCGAAATACAACCTATTTACAATTCTCCGCAGTAGAGCATTTCCTCCAGCTCGTCTGTGGAGAAGCCCTGGTCGATGAGACGGTCGATCATTTCCGGGGTGTAGCCGAAGGAGGCGGCGACGGATTTCAGCTCGTCGATGTAGTCCTCCTGTTCCCAGGCCAGCTTCCTGCCGGGACAGTATATTGGGCTGTACCACGGCTGGCGGAGCTTGTCGTTGTGGAAGTGCCCCCTGGTAATGGCCCCCGCCCAGCTGATTTTGAGGATGTCCCCGCAATCGGTCTCCACCCGCATCGGCTTCTCCAGGGGGATATGCAGCCTCTTCAGCGCCCGCCCCAGGATCACATCCGTGGAGGCATAGAGATAAAGGCCGGTCCTGGGGAAGTGGCACAGGCACATGGGATTGTCCCCCTTGACGATATACAGGTTCTCCTGCCCATCCAGCACGGTGAAGGTAAAGGACCCCTCCACCGCTTCGGCCATGTACTTCAGACTGTCGAAACCGAGGGCATTCTGCTGCTCCAAAAGCTGGACGGCGACGTAGCTGTCGGTCTGGATACTGGTGCTGGGCAGGTGCAGGGTATCGCGCAGGACCAGGTCATTGTAGAGTACCCCGTTGTGGGCCAGGGCGAAGGGGCGGCCCTGGACAGCGCCCTGAAACGGGTGGTTGTTGCCGTTCCGCTTCTCACTGCCCTGGGTGGTCATACGGGTGTGGCCCATGATGGCCGGGGTGTCATTGGGCAGGGCGAACCGCAGCCTGTGGGCGGGCAGAGGCCGCTTGTAGATGTGCAGCCGCCCGCCGCTGTTGTAGGCGATCCCGGTGGCGTCGGTGCCCCTGGCCTCGCACTCGGCAGAGAGGATGGAGAGGATTCGGGCCTTCTGTCTGCCGGTGAAGTTGTGTCCATAGTCGATGATCCCGAAGAGACAGCACATCAGAGCTCCACCTCCGTGTTGACAGGCTCGTTGACGTAGAGCCGACGCTCCTTCAGGTACTGCACCAGTTCCGGCTGCTGGCACCCGGACACGAAGGTGGTCCAGGACATACTCCTGAGCTCTTCGTCGGACATGGAAAGCGCCACGTCACAGATCCGGTCGATCATCTGCAACGTGGCGATCAGGGTATTGTACTTGAGGGTCCCCCGGAAGATACGGAACTCCACGGTGTCCTGGTTCTGGAGGTTGACAGAGGAATACCGCCCACCCCCATAGCCCTTCTTGGCGTGGTCCAGGATGTCCATGGGCTGCTCCTTATACCCATAGCGGGCGGCCCAGCGTTTCAATTGGGTCTCCGTCCTGCGGCTGAACTTCAGCAGCTCCTCCCAGTGCTTTTCGAAGAAGTAGAGGACACGGGCGATCCGGACGTCCTGCTCCGGCTCCGTGGCCCCGAAGGTGGAGCGGTTCACGTGGACATGGAGGCCGCAGGTGCGGGCCTGATGACTGGTGTAGCCCATGGCGACGGCCTCTGCCAGGACAGCTTCCCAGGGCATTTTGGTTCGGTGGAAGTCGTACGTCATGGGGTGGGTGACGATTTCGAAGCCGTCGTCCAGGGAGCCGTCATGCTTGCAGTAGACCAGCTCCGCCCCGGCGTTGGCGATGTCCAGGAGCCGGTCCGCGGATTCTGTCTCCTCCCCGGCCCCGTCGATCTCCAGCTCCACGCCGAAGTAGCGGTCACAGGCGCCGCCGTAGAAGATGGGGGTGGGCTTGTAGTAGTAGTCATTGATGGAATTGGGTCGGCTGCAGTGGTTGTGGCAGCGGTCGCACATGGGCTCTTCCTCGTCCGGGTCGTCGTCGTGGTAGTGGGCGTCCTCCAGGCGGATGATGGCGCCGCAGCGGTAGCATTCGGTATAGTAGCGGTCATAGCAGGACTGGCACAGGTGGTGGGAGGAAGCCCCGACACAATCATCCAGCCAGACCCGCTGACCGCAAAGGTCGCAGAGGGTGGTGGTGGTCTCTGCACAGTCGGGGCAGAGTTCCTGGCCGTCAAACAGCATACGCCGGGCGATGGGGTGGGACTGGCCGCAGGCGCTGCATACAAAGGTGCGTTCTTCTTTCAAGGGGGTTATGCCTCCTTTATAAATTCGTCAATGGCGACGCAGAGGACAGCCGCGAGGGCGGTCAAAAGCACGCCGAGAATGTTCCTGCAGGTGGTGTTCCGGTCCTTGATTGTCTTGTCCCTTTTGGGTTTGTTCAGGACCTTCAGTTACGCAGGATATGGCGGAGGCGGCGGTTGACGATCTCACAGAGTACGGCGCGGACAGCGTTCAGGATGGTTTTCAGCATGGTTGGGTCTCTCCTTTCAAAATAGCCGACAGGCATGATTTCCGCTGCTTTTACGGGGTCAGGTCCCATTGTAGGACGAAAACCCGCGAAAGCAGAAACCTCCCTCAGCGACTGTAGGAGACGGAATCTACAGTCGCTGAGGGAGGTCACGCTTAATAATATATCGTTTTGAAAGGACCAAACAGGCCAAAACAACCTTGTAAGGTACGAAAGGAGACTTGAATCATGTACTATAATGACAGAGATTACTATGAACTTGAGGAAGAGGAGCTGGACCGCTACCTCACCCCGGCGCAGGTCATGGAGTTGCTTTGTATCGGCAAGAACACCATCTATCAGCTTCTCAACTCCGGACAGCTAAAAGGCTTCCGGGTCGGAAAGCAGTGGAGGATTGCAAGGGAAGAGTTGAAACGGTTGGCCGCACATTAGGAATCAGGAGGAGTGCCTTGATGGGCACTCCTCCTGATTTATGAGGCTGTGGGCAGATGGGCGGATGGGCAATGGCTTTATAAGTGCCTGAATTTCAGGGCGTTTCCTGGGTAGTCCAAATGTTCCCGCCCATCTGCCCATCTGCCCCCAAATGTCATTCATAATTGTCCCCAAAAAGTTTATTTATTTCCGACCATCTACGGGACTTTCCTTTGCGGATAAATTCATCGAAAAACATCGGGCCAAATCGCCAATAGTAAAAAGGATGATACTCTACCGAAAGTACCAGCAAAGCTTGCTGAACAATTTCCATTTCCGTTTCAAAACACTTATTTAGCTTTCCCCCCGAAAAGCCAAATTCCGAACACCATGTCGAGTATTTTTTCCCCAATTCCATACGATAAGCCTGCAAAAAATCGGGGTCGAAAAAATCTTTAATCCTAGCTTTAGAATTCTCATCCCGTCTAACTTCAAATGCCAGAGTGTGTTCATAAAACAGTCTTGTCGAAAGGACATAATTTACTTTGGGGGATATTTCTACGGTTTCCATGCAGGCACGCGCACACATCGCATAAATCCAAGTATAGAATTGACAGCGATAATGAATCTTACCGAAACTTTTCTGATTCAAAAATATTTTCAACTTTTCTATATTTGAACCAGAAGACTCCTTGAGATAATTTTCAACATCTTTCATATTTAGAAATTGCTCAGCTTTATTTTCCAGGCTAAATTTCTTGCAGAAATTATTGCGTGTCCTGTTGTAGTTTATAACTGAACCGTTTGCAACTCCACCTTCATCACCGAAAAAGATATTTTCCCAGCTATCCTGGTCGAGGCCATCTTCTCCATACGGCTTTTGAATGACATAGTTACTCGGAAAGTTAATGTAATATGCCGCTAGTAGATAGGGCAGTATCTTCATCACATAGTTTTGCTTCACTGACAATATCATTTCCAGATTATGTATAGGAAAGGGATAAAGTATCCTTTTGCGGTATTCAATCCAATTGTCGGAGCGACTACCTTTGTCATAATCATCTCCATAAATCGCTTTGTATACTTCTACATCTCTTGTACATCCATACATCTGATCTGATAAACGCTCGAAGTATTCGTCCAATATATCCAAAAGCGTTCTCATCGTTTCCAAATCGGCCGATTGTTGATCTTTTCTTCCCCCTAACTGTTCTTTGATTTCCTCCAGTGCCAGATGCAATACATCCGTGTCCTTCGTTTTCGAATCAAAAATAGTTGGCATCGCCTTTTCCTCCTATTCTGTCAAATCACCGAGTTTCAAAAAATTTGCGTTTGAGTTTCCGATGTTTGGACACCGCCCTTGAATCTTGCTACCATATGATCACCCCGCGGGCAGCATGAAAAGGAGGTTCAACACAATGTTTCAAAACTCTAACGCCCCTCTGCGCGACACTATTTCCCGCCGCGTCCAAGCCGGAAAAACTGGTGCTGTCGCTGTACTACGAAAGCCAGACGGTAAGCTAGCCTTGCATACAGGCCACAAGACCCTACCAGTTATTGACATACGGATCAAGCTAAAGACCGAGGAGCGTCTTTACCAGTGGACGCTCACCGATTTTTGCGGGACTCTATTATTGGACGACCACGGCCCTGACCTGTGCGAGGCGCGAATCGTAATTTGCGATGAGAACGCCATACAAATTTTGTCATCTGGCGAGGACCCCTTGGTGGGGCAGGTCTTGATCGTTGCCTGCGGGCAGGACAAAGACGGCAAAGACCAGCCGGTAACTGGATATGCGCAGTTCAAATTCTGCGGTGTAGAGTTTCCGCGGAGCTCAGTTTTGTGGGACGCATCGGATGAATTCCTATATTTTGCCGATTTGAGCTGGGAACTTGCCCAAGGTGGTGATTTCCATGGCATTGGATAACGCCCCCTGGCCCAGCCCCCGTGAAGATGCCTGGGCGGCGATCGCCGGAGAAGACCAACCCGCTCTCCCACAACGGTTTCAAGACTCTACCCTCTCCACCTCCCTTTGGCTCGAGGAGGAGAGGGTATGGGGGTTGCCTACCGAGGAATTTGTGTGGCCGGCGCGTTTCCAAGAAAACGTTTGGGGAACCCTCGAAGGGCAGCCTTCCGATGCCGTGGTGCTTACCCCGGCACCCTCACCGCTCCTTCCGAATATTGACAACGGACTGGGCAAGTCGGCGGTAAAACAGGATCTCGTCGCCCTGGAGGCCCTCCTTTGCGAGCAAGAGACATGGGGCGTTTTCGAGAAACGGCTCTGCCTATATTGTCCCCCTTGTTGGCGACGGCTGGATGACCACGATGCGGAAGTCGCCATCCGGCGAATCCTGGCCGATTTCGGCTACGATCGGTACCTTACATCGGGTGACTACCGGGAACTTCGGCGAATGCTTCTGGTGAACCCAGCACTTCAAGTTGAGCGGCCGCAGACAGCCCCCCCGGATGCGGTCAATCTTCTCGATGGCACCCTCGATCTCCAGACCGGCGAATGGTGTCCTCATGACCCGAGGGACGGCTTTTTCCACTTCCTGAATCTTACCTATGCTCAAATCACGAACTCCTCCAGTGGCTACACCTTTGAACGCTTTGCGGACAACATCTCTGGCGGAAGCCCAGACGTACGACGGCAACTGCTGGAGTTGGTGTCGCTCCTGGTCACAAGCCGCCAAGTCAAGGCTTTCTTCGTCTTATTGGGCCCTTCCAACACCGGCAAAACGCAGTTTGGCCGCTTCCTGACGGAACTGCTGGGGCACGATCAAGTCGAGACGTTGCGCGGTATGGAGGATTTCTCCGACAAATGGACGATGGGGGCGCTCAAGGGCAAGCGGCTGGTCACATGCCTGGACCTGCCGGACTACCCGCTCTCCACCAGAGCTGTTGGGACAATCAAGCAACTTGTCGGAGACGACGCGGTGAAGGGTGAGTACAAGCGGGGGGCTCTCTTTACCTTCTTCGAGAAGCCAATCCTCGTTTGCGCCGGTAACCATCCGCTCCAACTGCCCAACGCCGAGCGGGAGGAGGCCCTGTTGAACCGCCTTGTAATCATCCCCTTTCAAAACCCTGTTCCTCAAGAAGAGGCCGAGTGCGAGCTCTATGAAAAATTGCTGGCCGAGGCTCCATACATTGTTGGGCAGGCCCTGGACGTATGGCAGGATTTGAAAAATCGCAACTTTGTGCCAACCCACTCCGAAGTCCCCCCGGAGTACCGCGTCGTGGAGGGAAACGACCGATTGAAGGCGGTCCAGGCCTTCATTCGGGAGAACCTTACCGCTGAAACCGATGCTGAAATCGCCACGTCCACGCTCTTCGCCACCTTCTGCGCTTCGCCTATGGCGACTGGTATGACGCATACCGATTTCGCACGGCTCTTTGCACAAGCCGTGCAGAACATGGGGTCCATCGTCCCCATCAAACGTGTCGCAGGAACGGACCAGCGTGGCTATCGCGGGGTAAGACTGGCCGACTCTTTCGCATAACGTCCTGATTTTGACAGTATATTGTTCTGAAACAGGAAGGAGGGGAAGGAGCATGTCTCATATCGAAATCACCGACCCGCATCGCCAGGCCTTGGCGGCAATGGTCAAACGCGGCCTTCTGCGGGAGGTCTATCGCCAGGGCGGACTTTCCCAAGGTCAGTTTGCACAGCTAATGGAGGAACGCCGGGGGCGCTGATACATACGGGGTGGGGACGTTAATGCGGTAAGCGTTGGCGTCCCTATTCCATGGAAAGGAGGTGACGAGGATGCCCTTGCGCGTGGCGGCCTACTGCCGTGTTTCCACGGACCGGGACGATCAGGCCAATTCCCTGCACAGCCAGCAGACCTATTTCAAAAGGTACATCGAAGGCCACGAAGACTGGACCCTGGCCGAAGTCTATGCCGACGAGGGCATCTCCGGCACCAATACCCGCAGGCGCGAGGCGTTCAATCGGATGATTCGGGATGCCGAGGGGGGCAAGCTGGACCTCATCCTCACCAAAGAGGTCTCCCGGTTCGCCCGCAACACGGTAGATACCTTGGAGTATACCCGCAAGCTGAAGGCACTGGGCATCGGCGTGATCTTTATCAACGACAGCATCGACACCAGGGACAACGCGGGAGAGTTCCGTCTCACCCTCATGGCAAGCATGGCCCAGGAGGAGTCCCGCAAGACCTCCGAGCGGGTGAAGTGGGGCCAGAAACGCCGCATGGAGGCGGGCGTGGTGTTCGGGAATAACAGCACCTACGGCTTCGAGACCAGAGGTGGAAAGCTGTATGTGAAGGAAGACGAAGCCGCCATTGTCCGGCAGATCTATCACAAATTTCTCAACGAGGGCAAGGGCACCCACATCATCGCGCGGGAACTCTATGAGGAGGGCATCGCTCCGCCCAAGACGGCCACGGGCAAATGGTCCTGCGTCATGGTCCGCCGCATCCTCCGCAATGAGAAGTACGTGGGGGACCTCCTGCAAAAGAAGTTCGTCACCACGGACTATCTGACGCACCAGAAGGTGGAGAACCGGGGGCAGGAGGAACAAGTCTACCTGCGGGACCACCATGAGGCCATCGTGGACCGGGCGACGTGGGAAGCGGTGCAGGCAGAACTGGCGAAGCGGGCCTCCCAACAGGCTGACGGCACCAAATATTCCAACCGCTACTGGTGCTCCGGCAAGATTCGCTGCGGAACCTGCGGGAGCCGTTTTGTCCCCCGTATTACCAAACGGAAAAACGGCGATACCTATAAAAGCTGGGGCTGCCACAGCCGGGTCCACTACGGCAATTGGAAACAGAACGGCCAAGGGGACTATGTAGGCTGCAATATGCGGATGGTCAACGACAAGGTGCTGACCGCCTGCGCCCAGTATGTCCTGCAGCAGCTTGATTTGGACTATGACGCCATGGTCGCCGAGCTGGCCGCCGATATCCAGCGGGTGCGCGGGCGGGATAATGCGGCGCCCGACCTGGAGCGGATAAGAGGACGGCAGGCCGAGATCGAGCGGAAAAAGGAACGGGTCATGGACGCCTACTTCAGCGAGACCATCTCCAGAGAGGAGATGCTGAGCATGAAGGCTAGATATGACGGGGAGCTGGAACAACTGGAACTTCAGCTAAGCAGGGAGACGGATGCCCGGCGGCTCCAAGAGGAGCAGGCTCAGGGGCTGGAGGGATTGGTTCAGACCATCCGAAAGAACGTGACCTGCTCGGAAGAGGTCTTTGCGGAGACGGTGGAGCGCATTGTGGTTTATGATGAGTATATCACGCTCAAAATCCGATTTCTACCGCTGCTGTTCAAAATCCGGTATCAGACCTCCGGCAAGCGCACGGATTACACCGTCACAATCAAAGATTGTGAACTATGCCCGTTAGAGGCCGCTGCCCCATAACTTATGGAGCAGCGGCCTCTTTTTTATCAGATTAGCTTGCATTCTTCAAAAAGAATGGTAAAATAAATGTGAGGTGAACACATTTTATGGAACGTAAAATTGAAAGATTCCTGTCGAACTGGAAAGAGAGCCCCAACAGGATGCCCCTGATCCTCAGCGGGGCCCGGCAGGTGGGAAAGACCTATGCCGCCCTCACCTTCGGCAAAACGTACTACAAAAACGTGGTGTATTTCAATATGGAGGACTCTGCGGAGGTCACCGCGATTTTTGACCGTGACCTACAGCCAGAGCGTATTGTCCGTGAACTCTCTGCCAAGTGCGGTCAGAGTATTTTTCCTGGGGATACCCTGATTATTTTTGATGAGATCCAGGCCTGCGAACGGGCGTTGACCTCTCTGAAATACTTCTGCGAAAACGCGCCGGAGTACCATGTCATCGCGGCGGGCAGCCTGTTGGGCGTTGCGCTAAACCGGGAGAAGTATTCCTTCCCGGTGGGGAAGGTGGACATGGCGACGCTGTACCCTCTGGACTTTGAGGAGTTTCTATGGGCCACCGGCAACCGCGCCTTCTGCGAGATGATTCGCGAGAGTTACGAGAGCTTTACGCCCCTTTCCCTCCACGAAACGGCGCTGGAGCTGTATCGTACCTATCTTGTGGTGGGTGGGATGCCCAGGGCCGTACTGGAGTACACCCAAACCCACGACTTCAACTTTGTGGTGGCGGCACAGAAGTCTCTGAACGACGCCTATATCGCGGATATGGCAAAGTATGCCACGGCCCAGGAGACCACCCGGATCATGGCGGCCTGGGCCAGCGTCCCGGCGCAGCTCGCCAAGGAGAACCACAAGTTCCAGTATAAGGTCATTAAGTCCGGGGCCCGCGCCTATGAGTATGAAACGCCGCTGGATTGGCTGAAATCCGCGGGAATCATCCACAAGTGCTTCCTTGCCAAGCAGGGTAAAATGCCCTTATCGGCCTATGCGGACAACACGGCCTTCAAGGTCTATATGATGGATACCGGACTGCTGTGTTCCAAGTTCGACATTGCGCCCACGGTAGTACTCAACAGCCCCCATAGCTTCGACGGCTTCAAGGGCGCCTTGGCAGAAAACTATATCATGCAGGCCTTGGTGGCGGCGGGAATATCCCCCTACTATTGGGCCTCGGAGGGTAAGGCAGAGGTGGATTTTGTATTCCAGGACCGGCAGGGGAACGTCATCCCGCTGGAGTGCAAGTCGGCGGAACACGTCCGCTCAAAGAGCCTAGGTGTATTCGTCAGTCGCTATAAGCCACCTTATGCGATTCGAGTGTCGGCAAGGAACTTTGGGTTTGAGGGTGGGATTAAGAGTATTCCGCTGTATGCGCTGTTTTGCGTGAAGGAATAGCAACATGAAAAACGGCGACAGGAAGTTACCTGTCGCCGTTTCCATAAAATAATCTATAGTCCAAATAAAATCATCGGTAAGAGGCAAATCTTCAATCCTTATTAATATTTAGGTTAAAGTGCCATGCTTAATATGATATGCTATATCTTTCTCTTTGCAAAAAGTTACTACCTTTTTTGCTTCTTCATTATAAAACTGCCTATGTGTTGCATAAACTGAAACATCTTTGCTGTAATTTGTCCTACCGAAAATTATTCGATCAGTAAAAGAGACTGCATTAAGAATCGCAAAAATGTCTTGCTTAATTAGGTTTGGCGTAGGGTAAGGTTCCATGCTGACCCAGGTTTTACAACCAGCAACGTGTAGTTTCTGAAGTGCTGCGAGCCGGTCAGCATAAGGGGCGGACCCTGGTTCCATTTTTTCTCTGTATTTCTCGTCGAGCGAAATTAACGTAATGCCATATTCGTTGTTAGGTGATAGCCTAGTAAGTGCAGATGGCAAGAGTCCTTTGGTTAAAACAGTGCATTTTATTCCGGCATCATTAAGCTTTTTAATTGCAGCTAAACTCATTGCTTCGATCTCATTATATCCAAACATAAATGGGTCAGTTGTAAAACAGAGCTGAACAGATTGAATTTTGTCCTGCAATTTTGGGATTTCCTTATCTAACAATTCCAGCGTATTTTTCACAAGCCGCGGTTCAAGCCAATCCTCATAAGAAGAGATATTTCCAAAGCGTTTTGCCATCATATAGGCATAACATGGATATTTACAACCATGGGAGCAGCCCAGAACGTGATTCATGGTATAGTCGCCATATTCCACACCGGTTTTGTAGAGCATCGATTTTCTCGTAATTGTTCTCATCGTTTGCTCCTTATTTTGATATGTTGTGTTGAAGTTTCTGTCATAAATGTAGAAGGGTTTCCCTTCTCAGTCGTCGACGGAATTCGAGTGACACTAATCGTACCATCACTTTCAAATTCTTGCAACATATTTGTTATTTCGGTACGTTGGCATAAGATACCATTCTCTGTAAAAAAATCGGCAAGGACGATATTGAGTTTAGTATCTGTTTTGTAATGGAGTATATGCTTTCGTAGGCGAGTCTCAATTTCATTCAAATCAGTTGTCTCACCTTCGAAAAATGAAGTGAAAAGATTGAGCTGCCCACCGGTTTGAATTTCATCAAGTACTTCCCAACGTTTACAGATATTTTCATACATGAGGACGCAGCCATCCTCGTGATTGGTGGCATGTATCATACGATATTTGGGCTGTTGACCTTTCTTTAAACGAATAGGCATGTTTAGAACATGTTTATAGCTTAAGTTTAACCGTTTGCAATATTTTCTTGAAAAATCCTGTTCAGCATCAAAGCAACTAATCTTGTTTGCAATAAAATCTTCTGCAATTTGCCGCCAATAGTCTCCACCAGCAATATCAGTTAAATCCTTGATTGATTGAGAGGAAGAATCCATCAAAGAAGGCTCATATTCAACAAGGTCATCTCCGATTATCTTATCAAATTCCTTTACTTTAAAACGAGTTGCTTTTAGCGCGCGACAAGCTTCACGAAGAAAACCAAATGAATTCATGTTGATTAATAATTCTATGCTGTTAAAACGGCCATTTGCAAAGCGATCAAACAACCCACAATCCAAAGCCTTGATGCCATAAGGATCAATGTAAAGGAATATGTTTTGCCCTCTATGAGATATAAGTAGCTGTTCAATATTTGCTTCGTATTTTCCAGATACTATCTGCATGTTTTTGCGGCTCCCTAAGTTCTTTTTCAAATCATCGGCATAGTTTAGGTCAATAAAACAGCTTGAAATAGAAGGCGCATGGGCACGTGTCGTTTTTAGACAGTCATCAATAATATTTAAGGCGATTAGAGGCGACCCATCAGAGCCGTCATCAAAACGTCCCTTGCCAGCAAAGCAATCAATATAATATACAGGTTTCTTGGTCATAAGAATTTTTTGCATATATGGACGAAGATAGCAAGCCAATAATTCATCTTTGACTGTCGACCAGATTTGTTTCGTTTCAAAGAATTTGCTATTATCCTTTGACATAGTAAAACCTCCGGCTTAAAAAGGTAACAACTTATGCGAAAAACAACATTCTTGATAAAACCTAAGTGATGCCTTGTTTGCGGTTGCTGCCCATAAAAGAAGTTTATACTTAATAATTTTACAACTTTTTTCTGAAAAAGTCCAATAATATACTAGTAACGGCGAAGTATAGTTTTACTCGCTGTTACTAGTATTTAATCGTAGCTATACCGCTAACGCGCCACCCACAGCCGAGGGGGCGGTGCAGATCGCCATGGAGGAACTGCCCGTCACCCTCCACGGGGCACGGGTGCTGGTGCTGGGGTTCGGGCGGCTGGGCAAGCTGGCGGCCCACCGGTTCGCCGCCCTGGGGGCCAAGGTCACCGTGGCGGCCCGGAAGTGGGCCGACCTGGCCTGGGCCGAGGCCTACGGCTACGCCGCTGAGCACATCGAGCGGCTGGACGGCTTCCTGTGCGGCTACGACCTGGTGGTGAACACGGTGCCGGTGAAGGTGTTGACTGCCGACCGTCTGGCCGACCTCCGCCCTGGCTGCCTGGTCATCGACCTGGCCTCCAAGCCCGGCGGGGTGGACCTGGATGCAGCGGGCCAGTTGGGGGTGCGGGTCATTTGGGCCCTGTCCCTGCCGGGCAAAGTGGCACCGGTGACCTCGGGGAAAATCATCCGGGACACCATCTATCACATTCTAAACGAGTTAGGAGTTTGAATTTATGGATCAGATTCGCGTGGGCTTTGCCTTCTGCGGCTCCTTTTGTACATATGCCCAGGTCATGCCCGCCCTGGAGCGGTGCGTGGCCCGGTTCGGGGACGTGACCCCCATCCTCTCCGAAAAGAGCGCCGCCACCGACAGCCGGTTCGGCAACGCCCACGACTTCATGATGGAGATGGAGCGTATCTGCGACAAGCCCGTCATCGACTCCATCCCCAAGGCCGAGCCCATTGGCCCCAAGAAGCTGCTGGATGTGCTGGTCATCGCCCCCTGCACGGGCAGCACCCTGGCCCGACTGGCCAACGGCTTCAGCGACACGGCGGTGACCATGGCGGCCAAGGCCATGTGGCGCAACGGCCGCCCGGTGGTCCTGGCCGTTTCCACCAATGACGGGCTGAGCGGCTCGGCCAAGAATATCGGCCTGCTGATGGAGAAAAAGCACGTCTATTTCGTGCCCTACCGCCAGGACGACCCGGTGGGGAAGCCCACCTCCTTGGTGGCGGACTTCGGCCTCATCAACGAGACCGTGGCCGCCGCCCTGGACGGCCAGCAGCTCCAGCCCCTGCTCCTGGGGCCCGTGGGGTAGGCCCCGGCGCGATTGACACCGGGGTGGGGGAGCGGCTATAATGGTCCCATCCACCCCGGTGAAAGGAGCGTCCGCCATGAGCGAGAAAGAAAAAGAGTACTGGGAGGGCAAGCACTTCGCCTTTTTCTGCAACCAGGAATGCGAATACTTCCCCTGCCACGAGACCAGCGACCCGGAGCACTTCAACTGCCTGTTCTGCTACTGTCCCCTGTACGCCCTGGGTCCCGACTGCGGCGGGAACTTCCGCTATCTGGAGGGCGGCGTCAAGGACTGCAGCGCCTGCAAACTCCCCCACCAGCCCGCCAGCTACGGCTACATCACCCGGAAGTTCCAGGACATCGTGGCGGCCATGCAGAAGCTGCAGGAGGAATCGTAAACCCAAGGAGGTCCGACCAATCCAGGCCGGACCTCTCTCTTTTTGCCAAAAGGGAGCGGCTGTTTTTGGAGGAAAGTGAAAATCGGTCGGCCTAATCTTGACTTTTTTTATCCACAATGATACAGTGGGGACACCAAAAAGATTTGGAAGGAAAACGAGGGGGGATGCGTATGCTGATTACAAGGGAGAGCGACTACGCCCTGCGCATCCTCCGGGCCTTGTCGGAGGGGGAGCAGGTGACGGTGGGCGAGATTTGCCAGCGGGAGTGTCTGCCCCAGCAATTCGCCTACAAGGTCCTGCGCAAACTCTCCAAGGCCGGACTGGTCAAGGTGACCCGCGGCGCCGAGGGCGGCTGCCGCCTGACGGAGGATTTGAAGGCCGTCAGCCTGTACGAGCTGCTGCAAATCATGGAGGAGGACGGCCGGGTGATCTCCTGCATGGAGCCGGACTTCCACTGCCAGCGGCGGGAGGATTGCGGGGGCTGCGTGGCCCACCAGGAGCTGGCGAAGGTCCAGGCCAGCCTGGACCGGGAGCTGAAAGCCCACAGTCTGGAAGAAATTTTGCACGGCAAGACATGAGTTCTTTTTTACGTCAAAAGTGGATAAAATTTGTCAAGTATAGACATATCAAAGGAGGCAGCGAGTATGTTATTCAAGACCACCGACGCACACGAGGCCCTGCGGGCCAAGGTCCGGGCATTTGCCGAGGAAGAGGTGAAGCCCATCGCGTTCATGCTGGACCAGCAGAACGAATTCCCCGCCGACGCGGTGAAGAAGATGGCCGAGCTGGGTCTCATGGGCCTGCCGTACCCTGTGGAGTACGGCGGCGCGGGCCAGGACGTCATCAGCTACGCCATCGCCGTGGAGGAGTTGAGCCGGGTGGACGGCGGCACCGGCGTCATCCTCTCCGCCCACACCAGCCTGGGCACCTGGCCCATCTTCGCCTTCGGCACTGAGGAACAGAAGAAAAAGTACTTAGTCCCCCTGTGCAAGGGCGAGAAGATCGGCGCCTTTGGCCTCACCGAGCCCAATGCCGGGTCCGACGCCGGCGGCACCGAGACCACCGCGGTGCTGAAGGGCGACCACTACGTCCTCAACGGCGGGAAAATCTTCATCACCAACGCCCCCAAGGCGGACACCTATGTGGTCTTCGCCGTTACCACCCCCGACATCGGCACCAAGGGCATCTCCGCCTTCATCGTGGAGAAGGGCTGGAAGGGCTTCGAGTTCGGCGACCACTACGACAAGATGGGCATCCGCTCCTCCTCCACCGCCGAGCTGATTTTCAATGATGTCATCGTACCCAAGGAGAACCTGCTGGGCAAGGAAGGTCAGGGCTTCAAAATCGCCATGGCGACCCTGGACGGCGGCCGCATCGGCATCGCGGCCCAGGCCCTGGGCATCGCCCAGGGGGCCTACGAGGCCGCCGTGGACTACGCCAAGGAGCGGGTCCAGTTCGGCCAGCCCATCGGCTTCAACCAGGGCCTGGGCTTCAAGCTGGCCGACATGGCCACTAAGCTGCGCTGCGCCCGGCTGCTTATCTACTCCGCCGCCGACCTGAAGGAGGCCCACGAGCCCTACGGCATGGAGTCCGCCATGGCCAAGCAGTACGCCTCCGACATCGCCCTGGAGGTCACCAACGACGCCCTCCAGATTTTCGGCGGCACCGGCTACCTCAAGGGCATGGACGTGGAGCGCATGTACCGGGACGCCAAGATCACCACCATCTACGAGGGCACCAACGAGATCCAGCGGGTGGTCATCGCCTCCCACATCATGGGCAAGCCCCCCAAGACCTCCGGCGGCTCGGCCAGCCGGCCCAAGAAGCCCGCCCCCATCACCGGCGTGCGGAAGAAGCACATCCTCAAGGACGGCGATGCGGCCGAGAAGGTGGCGGAGTTGGTGGAACACCTGAAGAAGGACGGCCACGACTTCTCCGTGGGCATCCCCCTGGACACCCCCATCGTCAGCGCCGAGCGGGTGGTCTCCGCCGGCAAGGGCATCGGCGAGAAGAAGAACATGAAGCTCATCGAGGACCTGGCCAAGGCCGCGGGCGCGGCGGTCGGCTCCTCCCGCCCGGTGGCTGAGACCCTGAAGTACGTGCCCCTGAACCGCTATGTGGGCATGTCCGGCCAGAAGTTCACCGGCAACCTGTACATCGCCTGCGGCATCTCCGGCGCCATCCAGCATCTGAAGGGCATCAAGGACGCCTCTACCATCGTGGCCATCAACAAGAATGCCAACGCCCCCATCTTCAAAAACTGTGACTACGGCATCGTGGGCGACGTGGCGGAGATCCTGCCCCTGCTCACCGCCGCCCTGGACTGCGGCGAGAAGCAGCCCGCGCCCCCCATGGTGAAGATGAAGCGGCCCCCCATGCCCAAGCCCGAGCCCATTGGCAAGCGCTACGTCTGCGGCGGCTGCGGCTACGAGTACGTCCCCGAGTTGGGCGACGAGGACGCCGAGATCGCCCCTGGCACCCTGTTCGAGAAGCTCCCCGAGGACTGGGTCTGCCCCGAGTGCGCCGAAGAAAAATCCATGTTTATTGAAGCATAAAGGAGCATCAAGCCTTCCCCTAGGGGAAGGTGGCCCGAAGGGCCGGATGAGGGGAAGGCTTAAGGGACCACACGCTCCCGTACTGAAAGTGCTCCCCTCATCAGTCCGCTGCGCGGACAGCTTCCCCCAGGGGAAGCCAAATAAGGAGGTATGAATTATGTATTGTGTGCGTAACGTCACTTCGGACCTCTACTGGGTAGGGGCCAACGACCACCGGCTGCATCTGTTTGAGAATATCCATCCCATCCCCCGGGGGGTCAGCTACAACGCCTACCTGCTCCTGGACGAAAAGACCGCCCTGTTCGACACGGTGGACTGGTCTGCCTGCCGCCAACTGCTGGAGAACATCGAGCACCTTCTGGCGGGCCGCCCTCTGGATTACCTGGTCATCAACCACATGGAACCCGACCACGGCGCGTCCATCGAGGAGATTTTGCTCCGCTGGCCCAAGGTGAAGATCATCTCCACCGAGAAGTCCTTCATGCTCATGCGGCAGTTCGGCTTCCACGTGGACGGCCACGACCTGGTGGAGGTCAAGGAGGGGGACACCCAGAGCTTCGGCAAACACACCGTCACCTTCGTGGCCGCCCCCATGGTCCACTGGCCCGAGGCAATGGTCACCTTCGACGTCACCGACGGGGTACTCTTCTCCGCCGACGCCTTCGGCTCCTTCGGGGCTCTGGACGGCAAGCTCTTCGCCGACGAGGTGAACTTCGACCGGGACTGGATCGACGACGCCCGCCGCTACCTGACCAACATCGTGGGCAAGTACGGCCCCCACGTCCAGCTCTTGCTGAAAAAGGCGGGGGGTATCCTGGACCAGATCAAGTATATCTGTCCCCTCCACGGTCCCGTGTGGCGGAAGGATCTGATGTACTTCATCGACAAGTACGACAAGTGGAGCCGTTATGAGCCGGAGGAGCAGGGCGTCATGATCGCCTACGCCTCCATGTACGGCAACACCGAGGCCGCCGCCCAGGCCCTGGCCTCCAAGCTCTGCGAGAAGGGCATCACCAATGTGTGGGTCTACGACGTGTCCAACACCCATGTCTCCCAGCTCATCTCCGAGTCCTTCCGCCTGAGCCACATCGTGCTGGCAAGCGTGACCTATAACCTGGGCATCTACCCGGTGATGCACGATTTCCTCATGCACATGAAGGCGCTGAACCTCCAGAACCGCACCTTCGCCCTCATCGAGAACGGCTCCTGGGCCTGCAAGTCCGGGGACCTGATGCAGAAGTTCATCGACGAGGAGATGAAGGGCATGACCGTCCTCAACGAGCGCCTGAGCCTGGCATCGGCGCTGAAGGAGGATAAGGCCGTGGAGTTGGATATGCTGGCCGAGGCCATCGTGGAGAGTATGAAGTAGGGCCGGCATATATGCCGGGCGCCGCCCCCGTGTGCGCTGGCGCGGCAATGCCCGGCAAGGCTGGTGCCTGGCGGGCCGAGGTCGTCCCGCCCCACATTTTTTGGAGGTGGGGACGAGGGGAGGGCCGCCGCCTTCGGCGGCCCTTGCAGACTGGCAATGGGCGCAAGGCCGATTCAAAAACATACAAACCAATGGCGGCCCGTTTGCACTAAGAAAAACGCAACTACTCCCAGGCCTTGCCCGACTCTTACACGAGGGGCGGCAGCCGGAGTTGTTCCAGCGCCAGGCCGATACGAGCTGCAACAGCTTTCAAGTCTTGTCAGCCAACATAAACCGTACCGCCGCCAGGACGTTCCTGGGGTCCAGGGGGCCGACAATAGGGGCTTGAAAAGCCCCGTGTCGGCCCCCTGGTTTTCTTTCGGTTCCTTTCTCAAATGAGAAAGGAACGCCCTCGGCAGGGTCCCGCCCCGGCGCAAAAAGGACCATCCCCTGGTTGGGGATGGTCCTTTTTCATCTAAATCTCGTACCACTTGATTTCATTGGCCCCCAGCTCCAGCGGAAAGCTGCTGCCGTCCCCCTTGTACACCACCGTGGCCTGCGGCTCGTAGGTGTTGTTGACCACGCAGTATTTGCCGTTGGCCACGAAGGCGTGGATCTCCACGTTGAAGTTGCTCGAGAACCACTTGTGGAGGCTGTCCTCCCCATGGGCGGACCACAGGATGGAGCGGTACAGCACCCGGCTGTTCTCGAAGGAGTAGGGCAGGCCGCTGATGTAGACGCACCGGCCTTTGCCGTACTCGTTGACCGCCATCTGTACCTCCTTGTCCCGCTGGAGCAGAATCTCCGCGCCCTCCAGGGCGTAGATGCTCTTTTTGCCCTCGCCGAAATCCACGTCCCTGGTGCAGTCGGCCAGGATGAAGTGGCCGGGGTGCTCGGCCCAGTTGTACTTGTCGTAGTTCAGGGTGAAGCCGGTCTCCTTCTCCACCCCCAGGGCGGAGGAGAGCTGGAGATAGTGGCCCTGGTACTGGTGGCCGGAGGGCTCGCCCACGCCGATGAAGCCGCCGCCGTTCCAGATGTAGCCCCGGATGGCCGCGGCGATGTCCGGGTCCTCCCAGACGGCGCCGCCGGTGTGGGCGGTGTCGCCGTCGCCCACGTTGAGGACCACGTCAACGCCGTCCAGCACGTGGGGGTCGGCCTTCACGTCGTCGAAGCTGATGAATTTCACGTCGAAGGGCGCGCCGGACAGAGCCTCGATGACCCCGGCGTAGGAGTAGTTCTGCTTCTGATAGAGGGCGTGGTGGACCATGTGGCAGCCCCAGGAGCGCATCCTGCCCCAGCAGTTGAGGACGGCCACGGTGCCCACGCAGTAGGGGGTGGTGCCCTTGATATTGGCGTACAGCTCCCGGAACTCGTTGCACACGCTCTCCACGTAGTCGATGAATTCCGGGAAATCGCAGGCCAGTTTGAGGTATCCGCCGTAGCCGATGCGGTCGATGGGCTTGCGGAGGATGGCCCTTCTCGCGGTGACCCAGTTCTCCTTGGCCTCCCGCACCGGGTCGCCCCCCTCGTGAAAGGTGTCGGGGAAGAAGTAGGGGAGGAAGCGGCCCTCGGTATACTTCACCCCGGGGATGTCGGAGATGAGCCGCAGGGTGGAGCCGTTGCCCACGCTGCCCACCACCGCGTCCAGGCCGATGGTCTGGAACTCCGGCATGAAGGGCTCGGTGCCGATCCAGTGGTCCCCCAGGAACATCATGGCTTCCTTCCCCAGCTCGTGGGTGATGTCCACCATCTCCTTGGCCAGGGCGGCCACCTCCCGGCGCTGGAAGGCATGGAAGTCCTTGAACTCCTTGGAGGGGACCCGGTACTGGTTGTTGTAGTACCCCTGGTCGATGATGTACTCGGGCCGGAAGGGGTAGCCCGCCTCCCGCTCAAACCGCTCCAGGATATAGGGGGAGACCGAGGCGGAGTAGCCGTACCAGTCCACGTATCTCTCGCGCTTGAGCTCGTCAAACATGAGGGTGAACTGGTGGAAGAAGGTGGTGTATCGGATCACGTCCACGTAGGGGTGGTCGGCAATGAACTTGCGTAGCCGCTCCATGGTGTACTTGTGGGTCTTGGGCTGGCGGACGTCGAAGGTGATCTGGTGTTCGAAGTCCTTCCAGTCGTTGGTGACGGCGTTGTACATGTGGACCGGGTCCCAAATGAGGTAGGCCAGGAAGCTGACGGTGTACTCGTGGAAGGGGGCGGCCCCGCGGACGGTGACGCAGCCGGTTTTGGCGTCGTAGTCCCAGGCGTCGGGGGGGACCACCGCCCCGGCGGTGCGGTCCACCACCTCCCACCAGCGGCGGATGTCGTCCCGGTCGTTGACCTTCATCAGCTCGGGGCTGATGCCCTGCATCAGGGGGATGGAGACGGTGTCCGCCGTGGCGGCGTGGAAGCCGGTCATGATGTAGCACTGCTGGACCTCATCGGGGTTGGCCTTGGCCCAGGCGTTGTCCTTGCGGGTGGTGTAGTAGGTGGAGTAGACCTTGGCGTCCACCCCCTTGAGGGCCTCGGGGTAGTCGGTGCCGTCGCAGTCCCGGATGGCGTCGGCCCCCCAGCGCTTCAGAATCTCCAGGGTCTCGGGCACCACGTCCACATCGGTGGGAATGGTGACCCGGCCCTTGCTGTGTTCACAATCGCTCATGGTACTCTCCTATGCGTTTATTTGCTTTTGGGCTCCTCAAAGGGCTTGTTGTAGACCAGCAGGGAGGTCAGCAAAAAGACTACCCCCACCAGCATGATACCCAGACCGGCCAGCTGTCCGGTCATCTTCCACCCGGCCACGATCAGCGCCATGCCCAGGAGGAAAAAGGCCGCGATGAGGCTGACCCGGAGGCTCACATGTTCTTTCCAGAATTTCATCGTCTCACCTTACCCTTTCAGTCCGCCGACCGTCATGCCCTGGGTCAGCTTTTTCTGCACACAGATGTAGAGAATGAGGGTGGGCAGCATCACCAGCACCAGTCCGGCGTAGAGCTGGCCGAAATCGGTCTTGGACTGGCTGGTCTGCATCAGGTTCAACAGGCCCACCGGCAGGGTCTTGGGGCCCTTGGCCGAGCTCATGAGGGTCATGGAGATGATGTACTCGTTCCAGAAGGAGAGAAAGTTGAACAAAATGATGGTGATGATGGAGGGCTTGGCCATGGGGAAGATGATGCTCACCATGGTCCTGCCGTAGCCCGCGCCGTCGATGTAGGCGGCCTCCTCGAAGTCGTGGGGCAGAGTGGCGAAGTAGCCGGAGAGGAGGTACACGGTGAAGGGCAGGGCGGTGGAGGCGTACACCACCGCCAGCACGAAGAGGTTGTTGAGCAGGAACCCGTTGCCGAAGGCGCTTTTCAGGAAGGCGTCGCCGTCCTTGAGCATGAGGAAGATGGGGACCACGATGTAGTTGACGTTGATGAACAGCCCCGCCATGAAGCAGGTGCTCAGCAGGTTGCGGCCCTTGAAATGGAACCGGGACAGGCCGTAGGCGCAGGGGAGGGCCACCACCAGCAGGATGCACAGGGCCAGGGCGGTGACGATGGCCGAGTTGAGCATGTAGCTGCCCATGTTGGCCGAGGTCCAGGCGTTGACGAAGTTCTCCCAGTGGAAGCCGCTGGGCAGGACCCAGGGGTTGCCGTAGAATTGGGAGTTGTCCTTGATGGAGGCCAGAAAGACCCAGGCCACGGGGACGATGATGAGGATGGCCAGGGTGGCCAGCACCACGTAGATGAAAACCTTGTAGAGAGTGTCGGCGGAGAGGCCCTTTTTGTGTTCGTTCATTTCCCGCGCCTCCTTAAACTTCCAGTACTTCCCGCTTGGTGACCTTATTCACCAGAGCGGAGAGCAGGAAGGAAAAGAGGAAGAGGACCACCCCGGCGGCCATGGAGTAGCCGTACAGGCCCGCGTCCTTCTGGTTGTACATGAAGGACAGGCCCACGTCGGCCATGCCCTTGGCTACCATGGCCTTGACGAAGAGGAAGGCCATATTGATGGTGGAGATAATGAAGAAGGTCAGGGTGGTGCGGATGTTGGTCCAGATGAGAGGGATGGTGATCTGGAAGAACTGCTTCACCCGCCCGGCCCCGTCCAGGGAGGAACTCTCGTAGAGGCTCTCGCTGACGGCGGACATGGAGGCCATATACATGACCATGTAGTAGCCGATGGCCTGCCACACCATGGCGATGATGATGCTGACGATGACCATGGGCTGGTCCTTCCACAAAATCATCACCGTCTGGCCTGAGACCATGGAGAGGATGGAGTTGAGCATACCGTTGTCGGGCTTGTAGATGGCGGAGAAGATGCCCGCGATGACGACCACGGAGAGGATGTTGGGGATGTAGAAGATGATGCGGAAGAAGTTCTGGCCCTTGATTTTCTCCCGGGTCAGGATGCCGGCAAAGACCAGGGCGAAGAAGAAGGTGACGATGGTGACGACCACGATGAGGAGGATGGTGTTCTGCATGGACTCGATGAATTTGGCGTCGCCGAACAGGGTGCGGAAATTGCTGAGGCCCACAAAGGTCTCGTCGGGAGAATAGGCGCCGCGCTCGAACAGGGACATGCGGAATACGTTGAGGGTGGGCAGGACCATGAAGATGAAGAACAGGAGGGTGGCCGGCGCGATGCACAGGGCCAGGAACCGGCCCCGGCTGTGGCTCTTTCTCACGTACTCAACCCCTTTCAAAAGAATACTATCACAAATTCCCCTGGAATAAAAGGCGGCGGTGAGTAGGTCCCTACTCACCGCCGCCTACTGAATCCCTATGCGATTGGGGCGAATGTTTACTTCAGGTTGGCCCGCATGATGTCGCTGGCGGCCTTGATGTCGTTGATCCACTGCTCCTCGGTGATGCTGCCGGAGACCAGTTTGTTCACGGGGTCCAGGAAGACCTCGCGGACGGTGCCCAGACCGGCCACGGAGTTATAGGCGGCAAAGTTGCCCATGGCGGCCTTGGCGCCGTTGTCGTAGATGGAGTAGTACACGCTGATGTCGTCGGAGAGCTTGTCGGCAATGCCCAGAACCGGCTGGGCCGCGCCGCCCTTGGCGAAGATGTCGCAGGCGGTGTCGCTGTACAGGAAGGCGACAAACTGCTTGGCGGCGTCCTGATGCTCGGCGCCCGCGGGGATCCAGGCCTGCTCGAACCAGGTGTAGCTGTAAGCGTCGCCGCCGGCGGTCACGGCGGGCAGGGCGGTCATGCCCCACTTGAAGGCGTCGCCGTCCTTGCGGGGGGAGTCGGCCATCTCGCCCACGATCCAGTTGCCGTTGGGCATGAACAGGGCCTGATTGTCCAGAATGAGCTGCTGGTTCATCTTGAAGTCCTGGTCGTTGGCCTGGGCGGGGGTGACGGGGTTGGTGTAGGTGGCCAGCTTGGCGATGATGTCGAAGCAGGTCTGGGCTTCCGGCGTGTCCCAGATGCCCTCCTCGTAGTGGGTGGCCTTGTCAAAGAACTCGGGGCCGCCCACGGCGTACATCAGGGCGTACAGGAAGGTGTCGAAATAGCCAGTGGTGGGATAAGTAAAGAGGTAGATGCCCTCGGCCTGGGCCTTGTCGCCCAGCTCCCACATCTCGTCCCAGGTGGTGGGCACGGTCCAGCCCTTGGTCTCAAAGAGGTTGGCGTTGTAGAACAGGCCGCAGGGACCGTAGAACATGGGGGCCAGATAGGTCTTGCCGTCGCCGTAGGGGTTGGTGATGGAGTTGTCGGTGAAGCCGCCGGCGATCTTGTCGCTGACCTTCACGTTCTCGCCGGGCACGGTCATGGACAGCACGTCGGTGATGTCGGCAATCTGGTTGTCCTTGATGAACTGGTCGGTGAGGCCCTTCTCGCGGCCAGTGGCCAGATGGATGACGTCGGGGTACTCGCCGCCCTGCATGGAGGGCCCGATGACGTCCTCCAGGTTCTTGTCCACGATGAGGTCCACCTTGATGCCGGTCTGTGCGGTGAAGGCGTCGCAGACCTCCTGCCACATGCCGGGGTAGGCGTCCTCATAGCCGGAGGCCAGGGCGGCCACCTGGATGGTGGTCTCGGCGGCGGGGGCCTGGGTCTCCACGGGCTTGGTCTCGGGGGTGCCGGTGTTGCCGCTGGGGGTGGTGCCGCTGGAGCAGCCGGCGAAGAGGGAGAAGGTCATGGCTCCGGCCAGAGCCAGACTGAGCAGTTTTGCTTTTTTCATTGTATACCTCCTAAAAATATGGTGTCGGTTCGGCGTTCTGGGAAAACGGAGCGGTTTTCCCGCCTTGGATGGTCTCAGTATAATCGTTCGGCGCGGTATATCAATTCTATTCTTGCCTCTGTTTTTAGAATAATTGCGGTTTTGATGTTTTGAATAATAACTGTGGGCAGTTCGAGACACTTTTGTGCACAAAGGCAATAGCGGTCGAGGCGGCTTCGGCGGAACGAAAAATTGGTGGGACATATTTACACAAAAATTTGGAGGAACAGTCAAAATACATTTTGGATTGCATCCGACCCACAAGTGTATTATAATCCGTTCAAAGGCAAACTTGCTTTCGATAGCAAAATCCATAAACTTTGGGGGGAGCGGCCGTGAGCAACGCCCGATACGACCTGGACGGGACCAACGCCAGCCTGCTGGACAGGAACGTGACCAAGCTGCTGTACGTGAGTACGGCCAAGTACGGCGGTGACTGGCACAGTATGCTCCACACCCACACCTGCACGGAGCTGTTCTATGTGGTGGGGGGCGTGGGCCGGTTCCAGATCAACGACCGCATGCTCCCCGTCTCCGCCGAGGATATGGTCATCGTCAACCCCAACGTGGAGCACACCGAGGTCAGCCTCAACTCCAGCCCCCTGGAATACATCGTTCTGGGGGTGGAGGGCCTGGAGCTGAACCTGGGGGAGGAGTTGGACGGGGCCTGCTCCATCGTCAGCTTCAAAAACAGCGGCGAGGACATCCTGTTCTGCCTGCGCAGCATGCTCCGGGAGATCGAGACCAAGCCCACGGGGTACGAGGTAGTGTGCCAGGACCTCCTGGAGGTCCTGCTGGTGCGCCTTATGCGGCGCACCGAATTCACCATTGCCGTGGTCCCCGAGGGCAGCCGGGGGAGCAAGGAGTGCGCCACCGTCCGGCGGTACATCGACAGCCACTTCAAGGAAAACATCAGCCTGGACCAGCTCTCCCAATTGGCCCACGTGAACAAATACTATCTGGTCCACGCCTTCGGCCGGGAGTACGGCGTCTCCCCCATCAGTTATCTCATCAACCGGCGCATCCAGGAGAGCAAGTACCTCCTGTCGGACACCGACCACTCCCTCAGCCAAATCTCCCACATGCTGGGCTTTTCCTCCCCCAGCTACTTCTCCCAGAGCTTCCGCCGGATGGAGGGGGTCAGCCCCATGGAGTACCGGAAGCGGGAGCGGGCTGGACGGGGGGGATAATGCAGAATGCCGCCCGCGGGGAATGCCCACGGCGGGGCCTCTTTCTCCACATACGCCAAAAAACATAAACTTTCAGTTAAAATATCTCTTCCCTTTTCCGTATCACGTGATTAGAATGGGGATGAAATCAAGAAAAAGGAGTGACGGTATCATGTCTATTCTGGTCAGCGGCGGCGCCGGATACATCGGCAGCCATACCTGTGTGGAGCTTATCAAGGCGGGCTACGACATCGTGGTGGCGGACAATCTGGTCAATGCCAGCGAGGAGGCCGTGCGCCGGGTGGAGGAGATCGTGGGCCGGCCCATCCCCTTTGTCAAGGCGGAGCTGTGCGACCCCGCCCAGGTGGAGGACCTCTTCGCCCGGCACCCCGACATCGACGCCGTCATCCACTTCGCCGGCCTCAAGGCCGTGGGGGAGAGCGTGTCCAAGCCCCTGGAGTACTACACCAACAATCTGGTGAACACCCTGGTGATTTTGAACGCCATGCGGGCCCACGGGGTGAAGAACTTCGTGTTCTCCTCCTCCGCCACGGTCTACGGCGACCCGGCCTCCGTGCCCATCCGGGAGGACTTCCCCACCGGCGGCACCACCAACCCCTACGGCACCACCAAGCTGTTCATCGAGCGCATCCTCACCGACATCTGCGCCGCCGACCCCACCCTGAACGTGGCCCTGCTGCGGTACTTCAACCCCATCGGCGCCCACGAGTCCGGCCGCATCGGGGAGGACCCCAACGGCATCCCCAACAATCTGGTGCCCTACATCGCCCAGGTGGCTGTGGGCAAGCTGGAAAAGCTCCACGTCTACGGCGACGACTACCCCACCCCCGACGGCACCGGTGTGCGGGACTACATCCACGTGGTGGACCTGGCCGTGGGTCACGTGGCCGCCCTGCGGAAGCTGGAGACCAACTGCGGCCTCTTCGTGTGCAATCTGGGCACCGGCAAGGGGTACAGCGTGCTGGACGTGCTACACGCCTATGAGAAGGCCTGCGGCAAGACCCTGCCCTACGTGGTGGACCCCCGCCGCCCCGGCGACATCGCCGCCTGCTACGCCGACCCGGCCAGGGCCCGAGATGAGCTGGGCTGGGAGGCCAAGTACGGCATCGAGGAGATGTGCGCCTCCTCCTGGAAGTGGCAGAGCGAGAATCCGGACGGGTACCGGTCCTGACAAGAGCGGCGGGCGGCAATCAGCCGCCCGCCGTCACATACAGTCACCCTTCGTTCTATTCCGCCCCGTAACATCCAAGGAGGAATACACATGAACAAACCAGTTCTGGTGGTCATGGCCGCCGGCATGGGCAGCCGGTACGGCGGCCTGAAACAAATTGACCCGGTGGGGAACCACGGCCAGCTTATCATCGACTACTCCATCTACGACGCCCGGCGGGCGGGGTTTGAGACGGTGGTGTTCGTCATCAAAAAGGCCCTGGAGGCCGACTTCAAGGAGGCCATCGGGGACCGTTTGAGCAAGGTGATGGACGTGCGGTATGCCTACCAGGAGCTGGACGACCTGCCGGCGGGGTATCCTGTCCCGGAGGGGCGGGTGAAGCCCTGGGGGACGGCCCACGCCATTTTGGCGGCCCGCCACGTGGTGAAAGGCCCCTTCGCCGTCATCAATGCCGACGACTACTACGGCCCCGAGGCGTTCCGGGAGATTTTCGACTACCTGTCCACCCACCCGGATACGAAAGACACCTACGAGTATGCCATGGTGGGCTATCTGCTGGGCAACACCGTCACGGAGTACGGCCATGTGGCCCGGGGGGTGTGCCGGGAGGACGGGGACCACTATTTGGCCCAGGTCATCGAGCGGACCCACATCGAGAAGGACGGGGCGGACGCCCGGTACACCGAGGACGGGGGGGAGACGTGGACGGCCCTGCCGGGGGACACCATCGTGTCCCTGAACCTGTGGGGGTTCACGGCCAGCTTCCTGTCGGAGGCGGAGGGGCGTTTCCCGGCCTTTCTGGACGGGGCGCTGCAAACCGACCCGTTGAAGGGGGAGTACTTCCTGCCCAGCGTGGTGGACCAGCTGCTGGGGGAGGGAAAGGCCCGGGTGAAGGTCCTGCGGAGCCGGGACCGCTGGTACGGCGTGACCTATCAGGAGGATAAGCCCGTGGTGGTCCAGGCCATTGCGGAAAAGACGGAGGCCGGGGTCTACCCCGACCGCCTCTGGGAGGGAACGTAATGGCAGACGCGGAAGAGAGACTGCAGGAGGCCCTGGCGGCCTTCGACTTCGGCGCGCCCATCGTGGGCGCCGCCCGGTTCGGCAAGGGGCACATCAACGACACCTTCTGCGTCCACACCCAGCCCCCGGAGCGGGACTGCAAGCGTTTCATCCTCCAGCGGGTGAGCAGCGCCGCCTTTAAGCGCCCGGACCAGCTCATGGCCAACATCGTGGGGGTCACGGACTACCTGCGCCAGGTCGTCGCCGCTCAGGGCGGGGACCCGGAGCGGGAGACCCTCACCTTCCTGCGGACCAGGACGGGGGAGAGCTACTACGCCGACGGCGAGGGCCGGGCCTGGCGCTGCACCCCCTTCATCGAGGGCACCGACTGCCTCCAGAGCGCCGAGACCCCGGAGCTCTTCGCGGCGGCGGCCCGGGCCTTCGGCCGGTTCCAGCGGATGCTCAAGGACTACCCGGCGGACACCCTCTACGAGACCATCGAGCGGTTCCACGACACCCCCAACCGCTTTCGGAACCTGCAGACGGCCATCCAGGCCGACGCCCTGGGCAGGGCAAAGGACGCCGGACCGGAGATCGCCTTCGCCCTGGCCCGTGAGGCCGACTGCGCAGTGGCCATGGACGCCCTGGCGGCGGGACGGCTGCCCCTGCGGGTGACCCACAACGACACCAAGCTCAACAACGTCCTCATGGACCGGGCCACCGGCGAGGGCATCTGCGTCATCGATCTGGATACGGTCATGCCGGGGCTGTCCATCAACGACTTCGGCGACGCCATCCGCTTCGGGGCCAACCACGCCGCCGAGGACGAGACCGACCTGGGGAAGGTGAACTTCGACCTGGACCTCTACGAGGTCTACGTGAAGGGCTACCTGGAGGGGGCGGCCGGGGCCCTGACCTCCGCCGAGCTGGAGTACCTCCCCTGGGGGGCCAAGCTGATGACCCTGGAGTGTGGGATGCGGTTTTTGACCGACTACCTGGAGGGGGACCACTACTTCGCCACCCACCGGCCTGGCCAGAACCTGGACCGCTGCCGCACCCAGTTCAAGCTGGTGGCCGATATGGAGCGGGTGTGGGACCAGATGGCGGAGATCGTCAGAAAATATCAGTGAGATAGGGGCGCGCTGCAAAATCAACGCCCTGTCATTCCACGCAAAATGGCCGCCCATTGGGCGGCCATTTTGCGTGGGAATCCGTCTTCGCATGTGTGGGAAAACGGATTCCCACAGGTCTGAGAACTGGCTCGCAAGGACAGCGCCCAATATCCGCAACGGCCCTGATTTGCGATTTTTTGCGGCATTTGATATAATCACTCCCAAAGGGAGGCTACCCCATGGACAAATACGAAGCCCTGAAAACCTATTTCGGCTACCCCGCCTTCCGGGCCGGGCAGGAGCCTATTGTGGACGCCATCCTGGCCGGGCGGGACGCCCTGGCCGTGATGCCCACGGGGGCGGGGAAGAGCCTGTGCTTCCAGCTCCCCGCCCTGCTGATGCCGGGGGTGGCGCTGGTGGTCTCCCCCCTTATCTCCCTGATGAAGGACCAGGTGGCCGCCCTGTGCCAGGCGGGCATCCCGGCTGCCTACCTCAACTCCACCCTCACCCAGCGGCAGTTCGACCTGGCCCTGGACAACGCCCGGTACGGGAAATATAAAATCATCTACGTGGCCCCGGAGCGGCTCATGACCCCCCGGATGCTGGACTTTGCCCAGGCCGCCGACCTCTCCCTGGTGGCGGTGGACGAGGCCCACTGCGTCTCCCAGTGGGGGCAGGACTTCCGGCCCAGCTACCTGGACATCCCCCGCTTCCTGGACGCGCTGCCCCGGCGGCCGGTGCTGGCGGCCTTCACCGCCACGGCCACCCCCACGGTCCGGGCGGACATGCGCGCGCTGCTGGGCCTTCGGGACCCGGCGGAGTCAGTGACCGGCTTCGACCGGGCCAACCTCTTCTTCCAGGTCCGCCGGGGGAAAAACAAGCTGGACGCGGTGCTGGAATTCGTCCAGTCCCGCCCGGCGGAGAGCGGCATCGTCTACTGCGCCACCCGGAAGAACGTGGAGAAGGTCTGCGATGCCCTCCAACAGGCGGGGGTCCCCGCCACCCGCTACCACGCGGGCCTGCCCGCCGACGAGCGGCGGCAGAACCAGGAGGATTTCTCCTATGACCGGGCCCCCGTCATGGTGGCCACCAACGCCTTCGGTATGGGCATCGACAAGTCCAACGTCCGCTACGTCCTCCACTTCAACATGCCCAAGGATATGGAGAGCTACTACCAGGAGGCGGGCCGGGCCGGGCGGGACGGGGAGCCGGCGGCTTGCGTTCTGATGTTCAGTCCCCAGGACGTGCAGACGGCCCGGTTCATGATCGAGCAGGACCGGGACAACGAAAACCTGGACGAGGAGACGTTGGCCGCGGTCCGGGAGCGGGACTACCTGCGGCTCCAGCAGATGGAGGGCTACTGCCGCACCGAGGGGTGCCTGCGCAAGTACATCCTGGAGTATTTCGGCGAAACCGCCCCCGACGACTGCGGCAACTGCTATAACTGCGTCCAGACCTTTGCCGCGGTGGACATCACCCGGGAGGCCCAAATCATCCTGAGCTGCGTGAAAAAGACGGGGGAGCGCTTCGGGGCCAACACCATCGTCCAGGTCCTCCGGGGCCGGACCGCCGGGCGTATCGGGGAGTGGGGACTGGACCGGCAGAGTACCTTCGGCCTGCTGAAAGACCGGAAGGGGCCGGAGGTCAAGGCCATGGTCCAGGCCCTGCTGCAAAACGGCTGCCTGGAACAGACCGTGGGCAAATTCCCCGTGCTGCGGCTGGGGCCGCGGGCGGGGGAGGTCCTTTTCCACGGCGGCGGGGTGACCATGCGCCGGGAGGAGAGTGTGGAGCCTGCCCCCCGGGAGCGGAAGCCCCAGCCCACCCAGCCTGCGCCGGAGGGCCTGTACGACCGCCTGCGGGCGTTGCGGACGGTGCTGGCCCGGGAGCGGGACGTGCCGTCCTACATCGTCTTTTCCGACGCCGCCCTCCGGGACATGGCCGCCAAGTGTCCCCGGACCGAGGCGGAATTCCTGGAGGTCTCCGGCGTGGGCCAGAAGAAGCTGGAGCAGTACGGGCAGATTTTCCTGGATGAGATTGGGGCGTTTTTGGAGCGGGGGTAGAGAATGCAGGAATGCAGAATGCAGAATGACGCCCACGGGGCGGGACGGGGGACGCTGAGACTTGTGGCGGCTTGTTTGCACCGATTGAAACGCAACTACTCACAAATTTTGCCCGGCTCTTCGCCGAGGGGCGGCAGCCGGAGTTGTTCGGGTGCCAGACCAATACGGGCTGCAACAGCTCTCAAGTCTTGCCAACCAACATAAACCCCACCGCCGCCCGGACGTACTCCGGGGTCCAGGGGGCCGACAATAGGGGGATGAAATCCCCTGTGTCGGCCCCCTGGTTTTCTTTCGGTTCCTTTCTCAAATGAGAAAGGAACGCCCCCGGCAGGGCCCGTGCCCTGCAAAAAGGACCCGCTGTGGCGCACACCACAGCGGGTCCCTTTTTATCCTATTTCGCCCATCCCCGGCTCCGCTCCACGGCCCGGTGCCAGTCCTCCATCAGCCCGTCCCGCCGGGCGGCGTCCATATCCGGCGTGAAGGTGAGGTCGCACTTCCACAGACCCTGTATCTCCGCCTGGTCCTTCCACACCCCCACGGCCAGCCCCGCCAGATAGGCGCTGCCCAGAGCAGTGGTCTCCCGGATCATGGGGCGGCGGACCTCCCGGTCCAGGATGTCGGCCTGGAACTGCATGAGGAAGCGGTCCCGGCTGGCCCCACCGTCGGCCTTCAGCTCGGTGAGGGGGGCGCCCACGTCCTTCTCCATGGCGTGGACCAAATCGGCCACCTGATAGGCGATGGACTCCTGGGCCGCCCGGATGATGTGCTCCCGCCGGGTGCCCCGGGTCAGGCCCACGATGCACCCCCGGGCATACATATCCCAGTAGGGGGCCCCCAGGCCGGTGAAGGCGGGGACCAGATACACGCCCCCGGTGTCGGGGACCTTCTGAGCGTAATACTCCGCATCGCAGCTCTCGGTGAGGAAGCGCATCTCGTCCCGGATCCACTGAATGACAGCCCCGCCCACGAAAACCGAGCCCTCCAGGGCGTACTGCACCTGCCCCGGCCCTCCGGCGGCGATGGTGGTGATGAGGCCGTTTTGGCTGGCCACAGGGTCGTCCCCGGTGTTCATCAGCAGGAAGCAGCCGGTGCCGTATGTATTTTTGGCCTCCCCCTTCCGGAAGCAGGTCTGGCCGAACAGGGCCGCCTGCTGGTCCCCGGCGATGCCGGAGATGGGGACCTGGACTCCACCGATGTCGGCGTAGCCGTAGACCTCGCTGGAGGAGCGGACCTCCGGCAGCATGGCCCGGGGGATGTCCAGGGCGGAGAGCAGGGTGTCGTCCCACTGGAGCTTGTGGATGTCGTAGAGCATGGTGCGGGAGGCGTTGGTCCGGTCGGTGACGTGGACGGCCCCGCCCGTCAGCTTCCACAGCAGCCAGGTGTCCACGGTGCCGAACAGGATCTCGCCCCGCTCCGCCTTCGCGCGGGCCCCATCCACGTGGTCCAAAATCCACTTGATCTTGGTGCCGGAGAAGTAGGCGTCGGGGACCAGGCCGGTGGTCTTTTTGATGTGGTCCCCCAGCCCGTCGGCCAGCAGGCCGTCCACGATGGCCGCGGTGCGGCGGCACTGCCAGACGATGGCGTTGTAAATGGGCCGCCCGGTATCCCGGTCCCAGAGGATGGTGGTCTCCCGCTGGTTGGTGATGCCGATGGCGGCGATGGCCGCCGGGTCCACGCCAGTTTGGGCGATGACCTCCATCATCACAGCGTACTGGCTGGACCAGATCTCCATGGGGTCGTGTTCCACCCAGCCCTGCTGGGGGTAGAACTGGGTGAACTCCTTCTGGGCGATGCCCACGATGTTCTGCTCCGCGTCGAAGAGAATGGCGCGAGAGCTGGTGGTGCCCTGGTCCAGGGCGAGGATATAGGTGCCCATAACACAAGCCTCCTTACAGGTTGCGCGTGGTGACGAAATTGACCCCGGTGCCGCAGACATTCTCCACCACCACCTGTCCCAGGGCCACAGGGGCGGTGAGGGTGAGGCCGTCCAAGGTGTGCATGGCGTCTAACATCAGCCCCTTGGGGATGGCACCGTCGGTCTTGACGGGACAGCGGCGGTGGGCCGCCCCCTCCACCCGCACGGTGGAGGTCACCACCCTGGTGGGGTGGGTCAACTCTATTCTACCATATTCCGCCCCTCTTGGACAGCCGTTTCCCGTAACGGCGAAGTCCCCGGCCTCGTCCACACGGAGGTGGCAGCCCTTGGGGCAGAGGATGCAGATGAGTTCGGTCATAGTGATTCACCTCAATCATGGATTCCCGTTGGGGAGGGGACGGGGGATGCGGATTGCCGCGCCAGTTTGCGGACTGGCTCGCAATGACAGGTGCGCGGGGGACAGATACCTTGTAGGGGCGGCTATCAGCCGCCCGTGGGTCCTTCTTTCTGTCCCCTTTATTCGAGAGGAAAGGGGAATCGCCGGAGGCACCCCGGCAGGGGGCGCCCTGCCCTACTCCCGTATCGAAATAGACAAATCGCCTCTGGCCTGCTCCAGCAGCACCCTGGGCAGCATGATATGCTCCATCTCGCCGGGGGCCAGGTGTTCCCGCTTAAAGGCGGCGATCTGCTTCTCCCCGTCGGAGACCGCAATCTCGCTGTCCCCGCAGACTCGGTTCACCCGGAAAAACACGTCGCAGAGCTTCTCCACCCGGTCGGGCCGGATGCGCTGGGGGACGGTATAGGTCACGCCGTCCCCGTTTTTGACCTCCAGGACGGCATCCTCCGCCTCTTGCGGCCCCAGCGCGTACCGGGCGGCAGCGGCCCCGGCCCGCTGGCTCTCGGCGGTGACGAAGTCCACCAGGTCGTGGACGTGGGCCACGTTGCCGCAGGCGAACACGCCGGGGAGGCTGGTCTCCATGTTCTCGTACACCACCGCCCCGTTGGTCCGGGGGTCGATGGCGATGCCCGCGGAGCGGGTCAGCTCGTTTTCGGGGATGAGCCCCACGGACAGCAGGACGGTGTCGCAGTCGAAGTCCATCTCGGTGCCGGGGATGGGGCGGCGGTCCGGCCCCACCTGGGCCACCGTGACCCCCTCCACCCGCCGGTCGCCGCGGATCTCGGTGATGGTGTGGGAGAGATAGAGGGGGATGTCATAGTCGTGAAGGCACTGGACGATGTTGCGGTTCAGGCCCCCGGAGTAGGGCATCAGCTCCACGCAGCACAGCACCTTGGCCCCCTCCAGGGTCATGCGCCGGGCCATGATGAGACCGATGTCGCCGCTGCCCAGAATGACCACCCGCCTGCCGGGGAGGTAGCCCTCCATGTTCACGTAGCGCTGGGCGGTCCCGGCGGTGAAGACCCCGGCGGGCCGGGCGCCGGGGATGCCGATGGCCCCCCGGGTCCGCTCCCGGCAGCCCATGGCTAAAATGACGCTCTTGGCCTGTTCCACGCGGTAGCCCGTGTCCTTGCCCACCATGTGGACCTCCCGCCGGTCCGTCACCTCCAGGACCATGGTGTCCAGCCGGACCTCCACGCCGGTCTGGTTCAGCAGGGCCACGAACCGCCCGGCGTACTCCGGCCCGGTGAGCTCCTCCTTGAAGTAGTGGAGGCCGAAGCCGTTGTGGATGCACTGGTTGAGGATGCCGCCCAGCTCCCGGTCCCGCTCCACGATGAGGATGCGCCGGAGACCGTCGTCCCAGGCTTGGCAGGCCGCCGCCAGTCCGGCGGGGCCGCCGCCGATCACGATCAGGTCATACACGGTCCGCCCCTCCCTTCGTCTCCCGGTCCAGCAGCCAGCTCCCGGCCCGGTCCTGGACCACGTCCAGGGGGTCCAGCCCCAGCTCCCGGCACAGCAGTTCCACCACTCTGGGGGAGCAGAAGCCCCCCTGGCAGCGGCCCATACCGGCGTTCACCCGCCGTTTCACCCCGTCCACCGACACCGGCGGGATGGGGGCGCGGAGGGCGTCCACGATCTCCCCCTCGGTGACGGTCTCGCACCGGCAGATAATGCGGCCGTAGTCGCTCCGCCGGGCCACCAGCTCGGCCTGCTGGGCGGGGGAGAGGCCATGGAAGCGGACCCGGCGGCGCGCACAGATAAAGTCGTCCTTGGGGCGCAGGGGCAGGCCCGTGGCTCCCAAAAGCTCCACGGCGTACTCCCCGATGGCGGGGGCGGCGGAGAGGCCGGGGGAGCAGATGCCCGCCAAATCGAAGAAGCCGGGGGCGCCGGGGGCCTCACCCAGCACGAAGTCCCCGGTGTCGGCCACGGCCCGGACCCCGGCGAAGGTGCGGATGTCGGCCCGGAAGTCGATGGAGGGGACGGATTTTCTGGCTGTCTCCCGGACGAAGTCCAGTCCGGCGGCGGTGGTGGCGGTGTCGTCGCCGGCCACCGGCTCGGAGTTTGGGCCGACGATGAGGTTGCCGTGGACGGTGGGGGCAACCAAAACCCCTTTCCCGTGCTCGTTGGGGCACTGGAACACCACCGTGCCCACCCGGTCCCCCTCGCTCTTGTCCAGCAGGTGGTACTGGCCCCGGGCGGGGCGGATGGTGAAGGAGGGCGGGGCGGCCAGCCCGTGGACGGCCTGGGCGTGGACCCCGGCGGCGTTGAGGACGTATCTGCCCTCGAAGGCCCCACGGACAGTTTCCACCCGCCAGCCGCCGGGGATGGGGGCCAGGCCGGTGACGCCGGCGTCCCGGAAGAGCTGGACGCCGTTCCGCACGGCGGTCTCCAGCAGGGCCAGGGCGTACTCCCAGGGGGAGCAGATGGCGGCGGAGGGGGCCCGGAGGGCGGCCAGCACATCGCCGCTCAAATTCGGCTCCAGGGCCCGGACCTGGTCCCCGGTGAGCAGTTCCAGGCCGGGGACTCCGTTTCGGTTCCCCCGCTCATACAGGGCCTGAAGGGTGGCCCGGTCAGCCTGGGTGAAGCCCAGGACCAGGGAACCCACGGGGGCGTAGGGCACGTCCAGCTTGGCGCACAGCTCCCTGGCCAGGGCCACGCCCCGGACGTTAAGCCGGGCCATGAGGGACCCCGGCTCCGGGTCGTACCCGGCGTGGAGGATGGCGGAGTTGGCCTTGGTGGTGCCGCAGGCCACGTCGTTCTCCTTCTCCAGCACAGCCACGTCCAGCCGGTACTTCCCCAGCTCAAACGCCGCCGCCGCGCCGGTGATGCCCGCGCCGATGATGATGACATCGTACATGCAAGGGACCTCCCTTTGTGAGATAAAAAGAGTAGAACAAGACCGGCCCCCTTGTGCCGGGACCGACCCTGTTCCACTCTCAAATACTCTGAAACCATGTGATTGACTTGTTATAGGGACCAGATGGCCGGATTGGTGGAGGACACCGCCACTGCCCCGGCGGACAGGGCGGCCATGACATCCTCCTTGTCGGAGATCAGCCCGCCGGCGATGACCGGCTTGCGGGTCCGCCCGGTGAGACGGCGAATGACCTTTGGCATGACGCCGGGGAGGACCTCGATGAGGTCCGGGTCATCCTGGCTGAGATGCTTGGCGATGTTGTCCAGGGCCATGGAGTCCAGGAGAAAAAAACGCTGGATGGCGGTGAGGCCCAGCGCCTTTGCGTGGCGGACCAGTTGGGGCTTGGTAGTGATGATGCCGTCGGCCGCGGTGTTCTGGGCGATAAAGTCCACCGTCACGTCCTTGGCCGCCAGCCCCTCCACCAAATCGAGGTGGACAAAGACCCGCTTGCCCGCCTCCCGGACCCGCCGGGTCAGGGCTCCGATGGTGAGGATGTCGCCGTAGAGCAGGAAAATCACCGTGGCCTCGCGCTCCAGGGCGCTGGTCAGTCCGGCGTCGTCCTTGACCGATGCGATGACGGGAGTATCCGCCAGAAGTTCCAGCAGTCCAATGCGATCCATGTTTGCTGCCCCCTTTCTGGAACAGTATACCTCATGTGGATTCTCCAGACAAGGAGGAGCGGGCGGGCCGGAAAGGGAGGTTCCGGCCCGCCCGGAGGATGGCTTAATAGACGTACCCGGCAATCACGGTGTTGGAGATGGCGAACAGGGTGACAATCAGGGCGTTGATGAAGCCGCCCACCCAGATGGAGCCGGTCTTCTTGAAGAAAATGCGGGTGATGGCCGCGGCCACGGGGAGGATGAACAGCAGACCCCACAGCAGCACGCCCGCCAGGGCGGCGGTGGTCCCCTGGCCGGGGATGGTCTGGAAGACCTTGACGCCGGTGTGCTTCAGGGAAATGTAGTCGATGAGGTGGAGGACCAGTAGGCCGCCGAAGCTGGCAAAGACGATGAGCAGCATGTTGATCCACTCTCTCTTCCCGTTGATCCTGGTAAAGGTGTTCAGGCTCATGGCGCTGACCAGGAAGAAGAAGAGGAAGGAGGGGAGATAGCGCAGGTAGATGGGCCACTTGGCGGCGGTGAGAGGCTTGATGCTCAGGGTGAAGAAGCGGAAGTCGGTCTGGAAGAAGTTGCCGCAGAGGACCAGCAGGAAGTAGCCGGCGGCGAAAACACAGATGGCCAGCAGGGCTGCCTTAGCGATTTCCCGGCCGGGGATGCGGATGCCCATGTTCTCCATGGTGCAGCCCAGCTTGCGGCTGATGGTGAAGAACACCAGCAGGTAGATGGCCAGAGCGATGATTCCGGTGAGGATATTCAGCAGGAACACACCGTTGACACAGGGCATGGGCAGGATGCCGTTGGCCGGCAGGGTGATGGGCACGGTCCTGCCCTGGGCAGTGATGTCGATGGAGTAGCCCACCGCCCAGTTATAGATCAGCGGGGCGGGCAGAAGGCCGATGATGTAGATGACCCAGTAGCGGATGCGGCTGGGGGCGTCGGTGACCGCCGTGAGGCCGTCCGGCTCCGGGCGGACGATGGTGCCGAAGAACCGGGTCTTGAGCAGGGTCAGGCCCAGGGCAGTGATAAAGACGAAGAAGCTGACAAGGCTCAAGCCGGTGCCCAGCTGCTTGCCGAACCAGGTCTGGCTGTTGGCGGGGAGAGCGCCCTGGCCGCCGGTGAGGGTGAGGTCGAAGAAGTCCACTACACCGCCCACAGCCTGGCCGTTGAAGTGCATCATAGGGTGGTCATGGGGCGGCTGGTAGATGACGCGCAGGGACTTGGCGGCGGCGGCCTCCGCGGCGGCGGTGCGGTCTATGGGGGCGGCGTCGCCGTAGGTGTAGTAGGAGCCGTATTGGGCGCCGGAGAAGCCCATGCCGGCGATGGCCTTGGGCGTGGTGTTGATGTCGCTGCCCTTGAGGGTGCCCCACATGCCGATGGCCCACTCGTCGAACTGGCCGTACACGGCGCCCAGATTCACCGGGTAGTCATCAAAGTAGGCGTTGCCGTCGGCATCCACGGAGAAGGAGTTGGCCGTGGGGAGGATGGCGGCGGGGACGACGATGGAGGGGTCGCTCTCATGGGCCTGGAAGGCCCGCAGGGCGCCGTCCTGAATGGCGGCGGACCCCATGGAGTGGCCGGTCATACCGATGCGGTCCAGGTCCACATAGGGGAGGGTGGACATGTACTGGAGGGCGGAGTAAGTGCCCATGTCGGCCACGATGCCGCCGTTGATGTTGGGGTCGGGCAGCTCGGAGAGGCCGTGGCCGTAGGCGTCGATGGCCATGACCACGAAGCCGCGCTTGGACAGCTCCACGCAGTTGAGGTCCTGGACCTCGGCGGTGTTGTTATAGCCGTGGCAGGAGATGACGGCGGGGGCAGGGGCGTCCGGCGTGGCGGTAACAGGGACATAGAGCAGGGCGCGCATGAGTCCGCCGTCCTCGGTGACGTACTGGATGTCGTGGATTTTGACGGTGCCGTGGCTGGTGTGGACGATGCTGGCGGCATAGCCGCCCACCAGGGTGAGGATCAGGGCGATGCACATGACGATGGCGGCGATGGGCTTGGTGCGGGGCTTAGTGTGGACAGTCGTGTTAGTTGCCATGGTTATCCTCCTCTCAAAAGTGGACCATGTTCGACGGCGGCGGGCTGTGAGGGTACAAAAAAACACAGAACAGCTACAAAAAGCCATCCTGTGCATCTCTTTTACTCTGCACACCCTATTCTGTTGTCCCGTACAGGTTATTTATAGTTTAGCACAGTGCACAGGCAAATGCAATAGGCAAAATAAAAAATGTGCAGGATGAACAAGGCGGAGGGATATAGGGGATTGACATCCCCTTGTCCTATCGGTTATAATGGCTTTAGCCTGGTAGACAACTGAATCATAAGTGGTGTGCAGGTACAGGGAAGCCGGGTGAGAATCCCGCACAAAGCCGTTGCTGTATTGGCGTAGCGCGCTCCAAAAGGTCACTGGGGGAGACCCTGGGAAGGCGGAGCGGCGCGGTGAGGCCTGAGTCAGAATACCTGCCTGCACACGGCGCACGAAAAACCTCCCCGCGCATTGGGAGGGTGCAGCGGCCTGTACTGCCATACGGGCCTGATGCTGTACCTCTTGGGGGTACGGCATTTTTGTCAGATAGAGACGTGCGGCTTATGGCGCTTGTCCATGGCTGAACAGAGCGTGGGTCCCGCAGCTGCCACTGCGGGGCCCGCGCTCTCGTTATGCAAACAGCTCGGCCATCAGCCCGTTGAATTTCTCGCTCTCGCTCCACTGGGGGAAGTGGCAGGACTGCTCGAACCAGTAAAATTGTTTTTCCGTCTGGATGGTGTCGTAATAGTCCCTGGCCAGCTGGGAGGAGACGTGGTGGTCCTCCCGGCCCTCCACCAGGACGACTGGCACACCGAAGCGGGTCTCGGCCTCGAAATCGGTCCCCATCAGCTCGGGCCAGAGGAAGCGAATGGACTGCAGGCTGCCCTTCTGCCGCCGGAGCAGGTCGGGCAGGCTGTAATACCGGGAGAAGAGGAAGGGGAACACCAGGTCGTTGTAGTTGGTCCTGCCATACAGGGACCCCTTGTGCTTGACCACTTGCCCGGTGACGAAGAGCAGGTCGTCCAGCCACTGGTCCCCCTGATAGGTGCAGTCGATGGTCCTCAACCGCTCCAGCGCCTTTCCCTTGGCGTTGGCCAGGGCGAAGTCATAGGCGGCGCGGCAGGATTTTTTCATGTTCACCACTTGCCCGCAGCCCACGTAGGCCCGGAGCAGCTCCGGGTGGTCCAGAGCGAACCGCAGGCCCAGGACGCTGCCCCAGGAGTGGCCCACCAGCACCAGCTTCTCCTGGTGGAAACGCGCCAGCAGATGGCGCACCAGCTCCAGCAGGTCCTGGAGGAAGATGCCGATGGTGACCGCCTCGCCGGGGGCGAAGGGGTAGTAGGATTTTCCGGCTCCCCGCTGTTCCCACACGGCCACGGTGAACGGCTCCTCCAGCGCCCGGTTGTGCTTCAGCACCAGGGGGAGGGCGGCGTCGCCGGGGCCGCCGTGGAGGTAGAGCAGCAGGGGCGCGCCCTGGCGCTGGGCGCGGAGAGAGACGTATTGGGGCCTGCCGTTGAGGTCCACCATGCCCTGTTCGTTGAGATACATGCAGATGTTCCGCCTTTCATCGTATGGACCCATTGTAAACGATGTCGGCGGCGATGTAAAGCAAAAGGGACTGCCGGGCCGCGGCAGTCCCTTTTGTACTACTCCGATTCATACCAGTGGTGGCCGAATCTGGCCAGCAGGGCGTCGGCCTGCGGGGGGGTGGAAAGGCCGGGGGCATAGGGCACGGGAGAGAGCCCGGCCTCTGCGGCCAGGGCCTTGAGGGCCTCCACGTAGCTCCAGCCCGCCTCGATCTGGTCCCACTGGGAGAACCAGGACCGCTCGCCCCGGATACAGGCCCCCAAAAGGCGCTCGTAGGCCTCGGGGGTGTTGAGCCGGTGGGTGAGGACGCAGTTCTGGCAGAAGTCCATCTTGGCCTGGGCGATTTCCTCGGTGTCCCCCGGCTTTTTGATGTTGAACTGGAGGTAGACCCCCTCGGTGGGCTGTATCTTGATGATGAGCACGTCCCGGGGCACGCCGGGGGCGGGACGGCGGAAGACCACCGCCACCTCCATCTCCCGCTTGCCCGCCTTTTTGCCCGTGCGGATATAGAAGGGCATGTTCCGCCAGCGGTCGTTGTCCACGAAGAGGCGCAGGGCGGCGTAGGTCTCCGTCCGGGACTCCGGGGCCACCTGGGGCTCGGCCCGGTAGCCCTCGTACTGGCCCAGGACCAGGGTGTCCCCGATGGGCTCGGCCTCCGGGGGGCGGAGGGAGCGCAGGACCCGGAGCTGCTCGGCGTGCATGTCCGCGCCGGAGAATTTGGCTGGGCGCTCCATGGCCGCGATGGAGAGGATTTGGAAGAGGTGGTTCTGGACCATGTCCTTCAGCGCCCCGCTGGTGTCGTAGTAGCCGCCTCTGGTCTCCACCCCCACATCCTCCAGGGCGGAGATTTGGACGAACTCGATGTGCCGGGCGTCCCACACGTCGGTGAAGATGGGGTTGGAAAAGCGGATGGTCTGGATGTTGCGGATCATCTCCTTGCCCAGGTAGTGGTCGATGCGGTAGATGCCCTCGTCCCCGAACACCGATTCCAGGGTGCGGTTCAGGTCTCTGGCGGCGTCCAGCGTCTCGCCGAAGGGCTTTTCCAGGATGACCTTGCCCCGGTCCGCGCCGGGGATGTGGGACAGGCCCTGGGCGATGACGGGGAAGAACCGGGGGGCCACGGCGAAGTAGAAGATATGCTGTTCCGCCTCCTGGGCGGCGTAGTGCCCGCCCAGGGCGGGATAGGAGGACAGGTCGGTGAAGTCCATGCGGTAGTAGGTGACCTGGGCGGCGAACCGGGCGAAGTCCGCCTCGGTGAAGGGGAGGCGGGCGAACCGCTCCACCCAGGGCCGGGCCTTGTCCCGGTAGCTCTCGTCGGTGTAGTCCCGGCGGCCGATGATGAGAACCCGGTCCTCTGGGGAGAGCCGCCCGGTGAGGCCCATGGTGTAAAGGGCGGGCAGGAGCTTACGGAAGGTCAGGTCCCCGGTGCCGCCGAAGATGGTGAAGGTGAGGCCGCTCATTGGGCCGCCCCCCATTCGTGGTGGAACACGCCCTCCCGGTCGGTCCGCCGGTAGGTGTGGGCGCCGAAGCAGTCCCGCTGGGCCTGGATCAGGTTGGCCCCCAGGTGGACGCCCCGGAACTGGTCCAGCCAAGCCGCGGCGGCGGAGAGGGCGGGGACGGGGATGCCGCCGGCCAGCCCCGCCCCGGCGGCGGCCCGGAGGCTGGGGAGCCGCCGGGTGATGCCGTCCAGGAAGAAGGGGTCCAGCACCAGGCTGTCCAGGTCCGGGGCCCTGCGGAAGGCGGCGGTGATGTCGTCCAAAAAGACGGCCTGGATGATGCACCCGGCTCGGAAGATGGCCGCGATGGCACCCAGGTCCAGGTCCCAGCCGTAGACCCGGGAGGCGTCCCGCAGCAGGGCGAAGCCCTGGGCGTAGGCGGCGATTTTGGCGGCGTAGAGGGCTTGCCGGACCGTCTCGGCGAAGGCGGCGGGGTCCGCCGCCCGCTCCGGGGCGGGGGCGGGCAGGAGGGCGGCGGCCGCGGTCCGCTCCGCCAGACGGTTGGACATGAGCCGGGCCGACCCGGCAGCGGTGATGAGGGAGACGTCCACGCCCTGCTTCAAGGCCTCAATGCTGGTCCAGCGCCCCGTGCCCTTCTGGGCGGCGGAGTCCTCGATTTTGTCCAGCAGCTCCCCAGGCCCCAGGTCGTCCGGCTCCCGGAGGATGTGGGCGGTGATGCCCATGAGGTAGCTCTTCAGCTCGCCCTGGTTCCACTGGTCGAAAAGACCGGCCAGGGCGGCGTTGTCGAAGCCGCCCACGTGCTTGAGCAGGAGGTAGGCCTCGGCGATGAGCTGCATGTCGGCGTACTCGATGCCATTGTGGACCATCTTCACGTAGTGGCCCGCCCCGTCGGGGCCCATATAGGCGCAGCATGGGGCGCCGTCCCCGGCTTTGGCGGCGATGGCCTCCAGGATGGGCCGGACGTGGGCGTCGTAGGCGGCCCGGTCCCCGCCGGGCATGATGGAGGGGCCGAACCTGGCCCCCTTCTCCCCGCCGGAGACCCCCACGCCGAAGTAGTGGAGTCCGCGGGCGGCCAGGGCCTGGGTCCGCCGCCGGGTGTCCTCGAAGAAGGAGTTGCCCCCGTCCAGGACGATGTCGCCGGGGGAGAGCAGGGGGATGAGCTGGTCCAGCACCGCGTCCACCGGGGGACCGGCCTTGACCATGAGCATGATTTTGCGGGGCGGCTCCAGGGCGGCCGCCAGGTCCTCCAGCGTATAGAAGGGGGTGACGTTCTCGTGGGGCCATTTGGCCGCCATCTCGTCGGTGACGCTCCGGCTCCGGTTATAGACTGCCACCCGGAAGCCGTGGTCGGCCATGTTGAGCGCCAGACTGCGCCCCATGACCGCCAGGCCGATGATTGCGATATTGTACATGGAATCGTCCTTTCAATGAAGAATTAAGAAGGAAGAATGAAGAATTGCGCCTGCGGGCGGGACGGGGATACGGATTGCCGCACCAGTCTGCGGACTGGTTCGCAATGACAGGGGACGGGAGACGGGGGGGGCGGCCCTTGTGGCCGCCCGGCCTGAAGGG
>UQGJ01000010.1 GCA_900540545.1 uncultured Eubacteriales bacterium | reverse complement strand
GGGTGGCGGGGACTGGGGCGGCGGGGACTGGGGCGGCGGAGAGAAGTTGTAGGTATACCGGGGCCGCTGGGCCGGTTCGGTTGGGAGGGGCCGCGGTTCCGGCACCGGACGCGGCGTGGGCTGGACCGGCGTGGCCGTCAGGTCCCGGAGGCGCAGGTCGGTGATCTCCAGTTCCAGGGACAGGAGCTGTCTGCGCAGGCGCAGGAACTCTGCACTCTCGCTTCCCCCCTGCCGGGCGGCCCGCTCCATCTCGCCCTTAAGCGCCTCCAACCGGGCGAACAGGGCACCGTATTCCTCCATCTCTCCGCCCCCTTTCCGTCAAAGTCAGCTTGTCAGACCAGTGCTTCGGTGAACGCCTGGGCGTCGAAGGGGCGCAGGTCCTCCACGCCCTCCCCCAGACCGATATACTTCACGGGAATTTGCAGCTCATCGGCGATGGCCACGGTGACGCCGCCCTTGGCGGTGCCGTCCAACTTGGTGAGGACGATACCCGTGACCCCGGCGGACTCCCGGAACTGCTTGGCCTGGATGAGGCCGTTCTGGCCGGTGGTGGCGTCCAGCACCAGCAGGGTCTCCTTGGCGCACCCCGGCAGCTCCCGGTCGATGACCCGGGAAATCTTGTTCAGCTCGTTCATCAGGTTCTGCTTGTTGTGGAGCCGCCCGGCGGTGTCCACCAGAATCACGTCGCTCTTTCGGGCCTTGGCGGCGTTCACTGCGTCAAAGACCACGGCGGCGGGGTCGGCCCCCTCGTGCTGCTTCACGATGTCCACCCCGGCCCGCTCCGACCAGATGGTGAGCTGCTCGGCGGCGGCGGCCCGGAAGGTGTCCCCGGCGCAGAGCAGGACCTTCTTCCCCTCGGCCTTCAGCCCGGCGGCCAGCTTGCCGATGGTGGTGGTCTTTCCCACCCCGTTGACCCCGATGAAGAGGACCACGGAGGGGGTGGTTTCCAGGGCCAGGCCCTCCTCCCCCACGTTCAGCATGTCCTGGAGGACCCGACGCAGGCAGGCCCGGACCTCCTCCGGCTCCCGGAGCTTTTCCGCCTTGACCCGGCCCTTCAGCTCCTCCACCGCCTTGAGGGTGGTATCCATCCCCATGTCGGAGAGGATCAGGGCCTCCTCCAGCTCGTCGTAGAACTCGTCGCCAATAGAGGAAAAGCCGGAAAAAATGCCTATCTTTTTGATTTTATCAAAAAATCCCATGAGTTATTCTCCTGAATCGTTGGATTGGCAGGGGCTCCCTGCCGGGGATGCCCTCCGGGCGGGGTCCCCTTTCTTCTCGAAGAAAGGGGACGGAAAGAAGGCGGGGGAACGTCCGGGCGGCGGTACGGTTTTCGGGGGGTGGCAAGACTTAAAAGCCGTTGCAGCTCGTATCGGTCTGCGCCCGAACAACTCCGGCTGCCGCCACTCGGCATATGACCTAGCAAAACTTGGCAGTAGTTGCGTTTTGATTGGTGCAACCAAGCCGCCACAAGTCTCTACGTCTTTGAATCGGCCTTGCGCCTATTGGCGGCCCGTCCACGCACCCGCCTTGTCGGGCATCGCCATGCTAGGCGCGCCCCGCCAGCGCATCGGGGTGAACAACTGCACGTTAGGCCGTAACGGCCGGGGCGGATGCGGGAGGGCAGACTTGTCACCTCTAGCCGGTCTCAACCACCGAACCCCGTTGGCGCCGCCCCTGGGTCCAGGGCCAAAGCCCTGGTTTTCTTTCCGTCCCCTTTCTCAAATGAGAAAGGGGACCCCCGCGCGGGAGCGCCGCCTATTTGATATTGAGTTCCTTCTCCACATCATTCAGATTCAGCGACAGCAGCCTGGAAACCCCCTGCTCCTGCATGGTGACGCCGTACAGCACGTCGGCCTCCTCCATGGTGCCCCTTCTGTGGGTGATGACGATGAACTGGGTCTTATCAGCCATCATGCGCAGATAGTGGGCGAACCGGCTCACGTTGGCGTCGTCCAGGGCGGCCTCAATCTCGTCCATGACGCAGAAGGGCGTGGGCCGGACCTTCAAAATGGCGAAGTACAGCGCGATAGCCACGAAGGCCTTCTCGCCGCCGGAGAGCAGAGTGATGATCTTCAGCGCCTTGCCCGGCGGCTGGACCTTGATCTCGATGCCGCAGTTGAGGATGTCGTCGGGGTCGTCCAGCTCCAGGGTGGCCTTACCGCCGCCGAACAGCTCCACGAAGGTCTCGCCGAAGGCCTGGTTGATGATGGCAAACTGCTGGGCGAAGATAGTTTTCATCTCATTGGTGATTTCGGCGATGACCCCCTCCAGCTCCCGCTTGGACTTGGTCACGTCGTCCCGCTGGTCGGTGAGGTAGGTGTACCGCTCATTGACCCGCTGGAACTCCTCGATGGCGTCCAGGTTGATGTTGCCCAGGTTGGAGATGGACCGCTTCAGCTCCCCGATGCGCTTTTGCGCCTTGACGGTGGACTCCAGCTCGATGCGCTGGGCTTTGGCCGCCTCATGGGACAGCTCGTAGGTCTCCCATAGCTTATCCAGAATCTGTTTTTCTTCCAGGGCGGCGGTGACTTTTTTCTGCTCCAGGACCGAGACCTCCCGCTCCATGGCCAGCAGCTCGGCATTCTTGTCCCGGCTGTCCTTGTCGGCCTTGTTCCGGTCGGCCTCCAGGGCGATTTTCTCCTCGTTCAGCCGCTTGATGGCGTCCTTCTTGCCCTGGTTTTCGGAGCGGATGTCCTGGAGTGTGGTCTCCTTGGCCCCGATCTCAGCGGTGAGCTGGTCGTTCCGGCTCTGGAACTCGGCCAGCATGTTCTCCCGCTCGGTGCGGTCGCCGGTGATGTCCCGGCGCAGCTCCTCCAGCTCGCCCAGGGCCTTTTCCGAGGCCGCGCGCTCGGCCTCCAGGGAGGCCGTCTCCAGGTTGAGCTGGGCGATCTGGGCGTTGACCGCCTCCATGCGGGCTTTGATCTCGTCCTGGCCCGCGGCCTTGCCCTCGGCCTCGGCCCGCAGGGCGGCGGCGCTGCCCTCCAACGCCTCGATGCGCTTCCGGGCATTGGCGGTGTCCGCCTCGGTCTGGCGGGTGCGGGACTCGATTTCCTCCAGCTCGCCCCGCAGCTCGTCCTGCTGCTCCCCCATCTGGGTCAGCATCTGCCCGTAGTGGGCGCAGCGCTCCTCCAGCTTGAGGATGGTGTCCTCCAGCTCCCGGCGCTGGGACTGGGCCGTCTCCATCTCGTACTGGGCGGCGGTGGCCTCCCGCTTGGCCTCCTCCAGCTCATGGAGGGCGGCGGTGAGGCTCTCCCGCACCCCCTCGATCTGGGTGTGGAGCCGCTCCAGCTCGTTGGCCCGGCTCAAAATGCCCGCGCTGCGGGACACGGAGCCGCCGGTCATGGAGCCGCCGGGGTTTAGCACCTGGCCGTCCAGGGTGACGATCTTGAACCGGGAGCGGTACTTCCGGGCCATGGCGATGGCGGCGTCCATGTCCTCGGCAATCACCGTCCGGCCCAGCAGGTTGGAGAATATCTTCTCATATCTCTTATCGAACTGCACCAGCTCGTCGCCCAGGCCCACAAAGCCGGGCTCGTCCACCACGCCGGGGTCCTTGAACTCGCTGGGGCGGATGGAGCTGAGGGGCAGGAAGGTGGCCCGGCCCGCGTCCCGGCGCTTGAGGTAGTTGATGGCGTTCTTGCCGTCCTCCTCGGAGTCCACCACCACGTGCTGCATGGCGCCGCCCAAGGCAATCTCGATGGCCACGGCGTACTGGTCGGGCACGTGGATGAGGCCCGCCACGGGGCCGTGGATGTGGCGGAGCTGCCCCCGCTCGGCCTCCCCCATCACCAGCTTCACCGCCTTGGAGTAGCCCTCGTAGAGCTTTTCCATCTCGGTGAGCATGTGGATGCGGGAATTGAGGGCGTTCTCCTCCATCTGGAGCTTGACGTGCTTCTCCTCGGCGGTCTTGGCCTTCTTCTGGCGGGATTCCAGGCGCAGGGCGTACCCGTTGATGATGTTCATCAGAGAGTCCCGGTCCTCCTTGGCCTGGTCCAGTTCCCTGCGCACCCCGTCGCCCTCGGCCTTGGTGTCGGCCAGCTTCCGCTCCCCCTCGGCCAGCTCCTGGCGGACGGCCTCGTCCCGGTCCAGCAGCTCCTGGGCGGCGGCGGCCAGGGCGGAGAGCAGGGCCTTGGCCTCGGCGGCGGAGGCGGTCTCCATGGCCTCCTTCTGGCGGAGGGACTCCAGTTCGCTCTCCAGGGTGCCGGCGCTGCGGCGCTCCTGCTCGGCGGCGGCGCTGGTCTGGGCCAGCTTGTCCCGCAGCTCGGTCATCCGGGCCACGATGTCGTCCAGCCGGGCCTTGCGCTCCTCGATTTGGGCGGTGATGGACCCGGCCCGGCCCTCCTGGGCCTCCAGCTCCCGGCGGACCCGGTCGGCGTTTTCCAGGTTGGACTGGATTTGGGACTTCAGCACGGCGATGGCCCGCTCGCACTCGTTGGCGTCGGCCTCCCGGCTCATCATCTCAAAGCGGATGCCCTCGGCCTCCATGTCCTTTTCCCGCATTTTGGCCGCAAAACCCTCGGCGGCGGCGTAGAGCGCCTCCACCTGGGCCTGTGCCTCCTCCTTCTGCCGGACGGCGTTCTCAAAGTCGCCCAGGACCTTGATGCCGTTGGCCCGGATCTTTTCCAGCTGCTCCAGCCAGAGGCTGATCTCCAGCCCCCGCAGCTCGTCCCGGAGGATGAGGTACTTTTTCGCTTTTTCCGACTGGACCCGCAGGGGTTCCACCTGCAGCTCCAGCTCGTCTATCTTGTCATTGATGCGCACCAGGTTCTCGTCGGTGCGCTCCAGCTTCCGCTCCGCCTCCTCTTTCCGATGGCGGAAGCGGGAGATGCCGGCAGCCTCCTCAAAGACCTCCCGGCGGTCGGCGGACTTGACGGACAAGATTTCGTCGATCTTGCCCTGGCCGATGATGGAATAGCCCTCCCGGCCCAGGCCGGTGTCCATGAACAGCTCGTTGATGTCCTTAAGCCGGACGGCGTGGCGGTTGATGAAGTATTCGCTCTCTCCGGAGCGGTAGTAGCGACGGGTGACCATGACCTCGCTCTCCTCCATGTTGGGGAAGAGGTGGCCGGTGTTGTCCAGCACCAGGGAGACCTCGGCGAAGCCCATCTGCTTGCGCTTGGCCGTGCCGCCGAAGATGACGTCCTCCATCTTGCCGCCCCGCAGGGCCTTGGTGGACTGCTCGCCCATGACCCAGCGGATGGCGTCGGAGGTATTCGATTTTCCGCTGCCGTTGGGACCCACGATGGCGGTGATGTCGTGGTCGAAGGTCAGCACCGTTTTTTCGGGGAAACTCTTGAACCCCTGGATTTCGAGCGCTTTTAAGTACAAAGCAGGCACTCCTTATCAGAGCTTTACGTTAATAAGATATTATACCAAGGACGGGGTGAGATTGCAAACGTTTTCCCGGATCATGGCATATCGGGGCCGGAGGACCGCCCCTTCCCGCCGGGCGCCCTTGACTTTCCTCCGGCTTTTTCGTATGATTGCCCTATCAATTGAGATATTGGAGGTCCTTAGAATGAATATCGCAAAACGGGCCGCGGCGGTTCTTCTGGCCCTGTCCCTACTGGCGCTCCCGGCGCTGGCCGCCGGGGACGCCGCCGTGGAATGCGCCGAACGGCTCCACACCCTGGGCCTGTTCCAGGGCATCAACCCGGACCGGTTCGACCAGGAGAGCATGGCCCTGGACCAGCCCGCCACCCGCATCGAGGCCCTGGTCATGTTCCTGCGCCTCATGGGCTGGGAGGACGCGGCCCTGTCCAGCGGCCTGACCCACAGCTTCCCCGACGTGGACGACTGGGCCGGCCCCTACGTGGGCTACGCCTGGCAGAACCACCTGACCAACGGCCTGGACGACGGGACCTTCGGCTCGGCCCGGACCGTCACCCTCAACGAGTACGTCACCTTCGTCCTCCGGGCGCTGGGCTACGACGACGCCGGCGGGGACTTTGCCTGGAATATCGCGGCGGCCAAGGGTGAGAGCCTGGGCCTCTATGACGCTGATTTCCTGGCGCAGCACGGCGGCAGCCTGACCCGGGGCGACTTGGCCCAGGTCTCCTACGCCGCCCTCTCCCTGACCGTCAAGGACAGCACCCTGACCATGGCCGGTTATCTGGCAAATGCGGGGGCCGTGGACGGGGATGCCCTCACGGCCCTCGGACTCACCCTGGATACCGCCCCTCCCCCGCCCGCCAAGCCGGTGGAGTATCCCTACTCCGATTACGTCTCGATCTCTCCGGACGACATCGTCATCGACGACGACACCCGCGCCCAGATCGAAGAGGTCTTCGCCCTGGTCAACGAAGCCCGGGCCGAGGAGGGCCACGACCCCCTGGTCCTGGACGAGGAGCTTACCGTCCTGGCCATGGTCCGCGCACACGAGCTCAACGACTACTACTCCCATATCCGCCCGAACGGGGACCCATGCTTCCGCGTCATGTCCGAAAACGGTTTCGAATATATATCCGCCGGCGAGAACATTGCCGCCGGTTATCCCACGCCCGAGTCTGTGATGAACGGCTGGCTCAACTCCCCCGGACACCGCGCCAATATCATGCGCGACAAATATGGCCGCATCGGCATTGGCATGTACAACCGCCGCTGGGTCCAGATCTTTGCCGATTGAGCCATCGAATCAAAAGCCCTCGGCCGCATTTCTGCGGCCGGGGGCTTTGCATTTTCCTTTTCTCACGCGAAGAACTTCTGGTAATAGCCCACCAGGAAGATGACGGCCACGATGAGCGGCAGCACCCAGGTGAGATACTTCCGGGCCCACCGGGGGAACTTGAGGCCCTGGCCCGCGTCGGCCTCGGCCAGGAAGTTGTCCCAGCCCCAGCCCCGCTTGGACACGCAGAACAGCAGGTATACCAGGGAGCCCAGGGGCAGCAGGTTGTTGGACACGATGAAGTCCTCCAGGTCCTGGATGTTGCCCACAGGGGTGGTGAAGCCGCTCCACAGGTTGAAGCCCAGGATACAGGGCAGGGACAGGACGATGAGGGCCAGGCCGTTGACCAGGATGGCCTTTTTCCGGCTCCAGCCCAGGTCCATGGCGAAGGCCACGATGTTCTCGAACACCGCGATGATGGTGGACAGGGCGGCGAAGGACATGAACAAGAAGAACAGCCCGCCCCACAGATTGCCCAGGGGCATCTGGTTGAACACGTTGGGCAGGGTCATGAACACCAGCCCCACGCCCTCGCCGGGGTTCACGTCGAAGGCAAAGCAGGCCGGGAAGATGATGAGTCCCGCGATGAGGGCCACACAGGTGTCCAGGATGCCCACGCTGAGGGCTTCGCCGGTGAGGGAACGGTCCTTGCCGATATAGCTGCCGAAGATGGCCAGGGCGCCAATGCCCAGGCTTAGGGTGAAGAAGGCCTGGCCCATGGCGGCGTAAATGACCTCGCCCAAAATCATCTTGCCCTCGGCGTCGTACACCAGATTGCGGAAGTTGGGCACCAGATAGAACTTCAGGCCGTCCACGGCCCCCTCCAGGGTGACGCTGCGCACGGCCAGCACCAGCATAAGGACCAGCAAACAGGTCATCATCACCTTGGTGATGCGCTCCACGCCCTTTTGCAGGCCCAGGGAACACACGAAGAAGCCCAGCAGCGTGACCACCAGCATCCAGCCGATCATGGGGCCGGGCTGGCCCAGCATGGTCCCGAAGGCGGCCGTCACCCCGGCGGAGTCCATGCCGCTGAACTCGCCCAGGAACATCTTGCACATATACATGAGCATCCAGCCGCCCACGGTGGTGTAGAACATCATCAGCAGGTAGTTGCCCGCCATGGCGCCGTAGCGGTAGAGGTGCCACTTGGTCCCCTTGGGCTCCAGCACGTTGAAGCTGAGGGCCGCCGACTTCTGGCTGGCCCGGCCCACGGAGAACTCCATGACCATGATGGGCAGGCCCAGGATCACCAGGAACAGCAGGTACAGCAGCACGAAGGCCGCGCCGCCGTATTTTCCGGTGATATAGGGGAAGCGCCACACGTTGCCCAGCCCGATGGCGCACCCGGCGGAAATGAGGATGAACCCCAGCCGGGATGAAAATTTTTCTCTCTGCAAAACTCTCTCCTCCAAATCTTGATAGGACGGGAGATGCGGATTGCGAACCAGCCTGCAGGCTGGTTCGCAATGACGCGGTTGCGTCTATCGGCATGAAGCACGTCATTGCGAGCCAGTTCTCAAACTGGCGCGGCAATCCGCGTCCACCATCCTCACTCTTTCTCTCTCAGCTTCTCAATGGCCGCCTTGGCCGCCATCTGCTCGGCCGCCCCACTGAATCTGCGATTCAGCGGGGACCCCATTTGTTACTCTACTTCCTCGGGGCAAGTGAATTGCCCCTGCGGCAAGGTCTCGCTCCGCTCGACGCTTGTACGCGGCTTCCGCCGCGGCTCGCTTACGCTCGCAAGAGGCCGACCAAATGGCGGACTCATTCTCTCAGCTTCTCAATGGCCGCCTTGGCCGCCATTTGCTCGGCCTCTTTTTTGCTCCTTCCCTCACCCGTGCCCACGGGGGTACCGTTCAGGTCCACCTCCACGGAGAACACCTTGGCGTGGTCGGGGCCGCTCTCCCCCAGCAGGCGATAGGTCAGCACCTGGCCACTCTCCCGCTGGACCAGCTCCTGGAGGGCCGTCTTGTAGTCCCGGATGGCCCCCTCCTGCTCCCGCTCGTTGTCGGTCAGGATGAATTTGGTAATGAGCTTCCGGGCCGAGCCGATGCCCCCGTCCAGATAGACGGCTGCAATGACGGCCTCCACGGCGTCCGCCCGGATGGAGGGCCGGTTCCGGCCACCCCCGGCGTCCTCCCCCCGGCCCAGCCGCAGATAGTCGCCCAGCTCCCACCGGGCCGCCACCTCCACCAGGCTCTCCTCGCACACCAGGGCCGCACGGGTCCGGGTCAGCTCCCCCTCCGGCATGTCGGGGTGGGTGCGGAACAGATAGTCGGCCACCACCATGCCCAGCACCGAGTCGCCCAGGAATTCCAGCCGCTCGTTGCTGGTCTCGCCCTTGGCCTTGTTCTCGTTGGCGTAGGAGCTGTGGGTCAGGGCGTTTTCCAGCAGGGACGGGTCCTGAAAGGAGTAGCCGATGCGCTCTTCCAGCTTCTTCATGTCTTTTCACCTTCAAACGTAACAAGAGGCCCCGCCTTTGAGCGGGGCCTGATGCGTTTTATGTTTCGTTGCGCCCTCTCAGGCGTCCAGCTTGGCCTGCAGATAGCGGACCAGGTCGCCCACGGAGGTGATGGCGGAAATCTCGTCCTCGCCCATCTCAGAGACCCCGAACTCCTCCTCCAGGGCCATGGACAGCTCCACGATGTCCAGGGAATCCGCCCCCAGGTCGTCCTCGAAGGTGGTATCCATGGTGATGGTGTCCGCTTCCACCCCGAACTGTTCGGAAATGAGCTCGCTCAGCTTTTCAAAAATCATTGTGACACAACTCCTTGTGGTATTTTACATACCACATAATAGGGACATTTTCCCTGCCTGTCAATAGGTTTTTTTATTCTGTTGCAGAAGCCGCGCCCACGGGCAGTCGCATATGGTCGATATTCTCGGCAATATCCTCGATAATGCCGGAATTGGCGAAGCTGGCGGCCTGTCGGATGGCGTTCTTGATGGCGTAGTCGTCGGAGGAGCCGTGAGCCTTGATGACCGGCTTGGAGATGCCCACCAGGGCGGTGCCCCCCACCTCGCCCGCATCCAGCAGCTTCTTGAAGTGGTCGATGCCGTCCTTCACGCACAGGGCGCCAATTTTGGTGATGAGGTTCTTCTTGAACATGCCCTTCAGCTCTTTTGCCAAAAAGCCGCCGGTGCCCTCCATGGTCTTGAGGAAGATATTGCCGGAGTAGCCGTCGGTGACGATAACGTCCACCTCGCCGTAGACCGCCTCCCGGGCCTCCACGTTGCCCACGAAGTTGATGCGCCCCTCTTCCCCCGCCTGCTTCAGCAGCACGTAGGTCTCCCGCTGGAGGTCGGTGCCCTTGGAGGGTTCCGCGCCGATGTTCAACAGCCCCACCTTGGGCTCCGGGCGGCCCAGCACCCGCTCGGCGTAGTAGGAGCCCATGAAGGCGAACTGGAGCAGGTATTCCGGCGTGCACTCGGCGGTGGCGCCGCAGTCGATGAGGACCGCGCCCCCCTTGCCCGTGGGCACCACGGGGCACATGGCCGCCCGGCGGATGCCCTTCACCCGCTTCACCAGCAGGGTGGCGGCGGAGAGCAGGGCCCCGGTGCTGCCGGCGGAGACAAAAGCGTCCCCGCCCCCGTTTTTCAGCAGGTTCAGGCCCACGGTGAGGGAGGAGTCCTTTTTCTCCTTGAAGGCGGTGGCGGGGTTGTCGCAGATCTCCACCACCTGGTCGGCATGGGCGATCTCCAGCCCGGCGGGCAGGTCGGCGATGCCGTCGGCCTTCAGGCACCCCAGGATGTCCTCCCCCCGGCCCACCAGGACCACCTCCACGCCGTACTCCTTCACGGCGGCCACGGCCCCCCGCACGTTACACTGGGGGGCGTTGTCCCCGCCCATGGCGTCCACGATGATTTTCATAAAAACCCTCCATACGCAGATAGCGCAGATTTTGTTTTTACTATCATACTCGTTTGGAGGAGTTCTGGCAAGTCCCTTTCTCTATGGAGGCGCAGGGAGAGGGCGGCCCCTGGCCGCCCTCTCCCCCGCTTTTATTTCGTCTCGCTGGCCCTCAGGACCAGTAAAATGGCCTGTTCCACGGTGGTGTAATCCTGGGGGGACAGGGCGTTGTCCGCGCCCTGCAAAATGCCCCGCTCCACCAGGGCGGCCACTGACTCCCGCGCCCAGTGGGCCACGGCGGCCCCGTCATCATAGGCCGTCAGGTCCGCCGCCCCGGTCTCCGTCCATCCCATGGCGCGGCAGAGCATGGCCGCCAACTGCTCTCTGGTCAGGAAGGCATCCGGGGAAAACGTGCTCCCGTCCCCGGTGCCGTTGACGATGCCCGCCGCCGCGGCCTTCCGGGCCGCCAGGTCTCCAGTGTCGGAGAAGCGGTCCGCCGGGACCGGTTCAATGGCGGTCCCCGTGGCCGTCTCCACCAGATTCACCGCCAGCTCGGCGAATTGCAGCCGGGTGATGGAATAGGTATAGTAGCCGGCCTCCCGCTCCGGGACCAGCCCCAGGCCCTTGGCCCGCTCCACCTCATCCCTGGCCCAATCGCTGACGGTCTGCGCCTGGTTGGGGGCTTTCGCCAGCCCATAGGGGCCGCCCGTCCGGACCACAGTGTACCCATAGCGCGACACTGTGGTCTCGTAGTCCGCGGGGAAGGGTATCCACTCCGGCTGCCCGGCCTTTTCCCCCTCGTCCACGTAGCCCTCCAGCACCAGCCGGTTTCCAAGGCTGTCGGTATAGAGCGCCGTGCCGTCGCCCTGAGGCTCCGGGTAATTGCTGCCGTCGCATACCACCCCTGCCATGCGCGGGTCCTCTCCGTCCATCCCGGTATAAGTTCCGCCATATACCCCCAACGCCATAAATTCGGCATAATCAGGAACATCTACCGTCTCACCCGCCTCGTTGATAAAGGTGAGCTTCTCCTCCCCGTCCTTCTCTCCCGGCAGGTATACGGCCGAGACCCCGCCTTGGAACATTCCGCCGCTGATACGCGTTACCGTGGTCCCACGCGGCGTACTCGTGGCATAGGCCACTAAATCGTATTGGATCGGTAGGAATACTGTGCCGTCGTCCTTGGCAAAGCCCAGCTTATCACCCTCTATGAGCAGGAATTTTCCCTCCCCTGCCCCCTCGATGTAGCTGTACGTGCAGGGGATAACTTCCCGCCCGCTCTTGTCGATGACACCATATTTTCCATTCTGCCGGACGATGGCCCGGTCCCCTTCAAAACCAAAGCTGCCGTCATACTGGCAGGGCGCTATCTGGTTCCCATCGTTGTCCTGGAGACCCCACAGGCCGCTGGTCTCGTCCTCCACGGCGGCCACGCCTTGTTCCAGCAGCGCTTTGGTCTTGTAGATCAAGGGCTTCACCAGTTGGCCGTTTTTATCCAAGCCGCCCCAATGAGTCCCGTCATAGACGGAGAATCCGCCCGCTCCATCATCGTAGAGCTCCGTGAAGATGCAGGACGCCAGAAGCGTACCGTCCAAAGCCGCCAGGCCATATCTTTCCCCCTGCTGCACCGCCAGGCGCCCGCCGTCCCGGAACTCGATGTAGTCATACTGTGGCATCCACTGGACGCTCAGGTCCTTCCCTCGCCACGCGGAAGCCGGGTCCCGCAGAAAGCCCCAGCGGCCATCCTTCTCCACCATCAAAACGCCGCCCCCGCAAGGGGCGTAAGTGATGTGGCTGTACTCAAAGGGCGCCGCCGTCTGTCCGTCCCCATAATAGAGACCGTAGGCGCCATTGACCTCCGCCTTCCAATAGTTGCGGGCCGGACCCGCCGGGTCCAGGGTCTGCGCCGCCTTGGCGGTGACAGCCTCCATCTGATAGTCCAATCCCCAGGTCTGGCCGTTTTGCTCCACGATGATATACGTGCCGTACTCCGTCGCCACCGGCTGGACCGCGTCGTACTTGCAGGGGAGGACCAGCGTTCCCAAGGGGTCAATGAGCCCCCACTTTCCATCCATTCGTACCCGGGCGAACCCGCCCACGAAGGACCCCGCGTCCTCGTATACACCCGGCAGTGCCGCCTCCCAGCCCAGGGTCCCGTCCGGCTGGTTGACGATTTTCAAAAAGCGCCAGCCGTCGGCCTGCTTTGCCGGGGTCATGTTTTCGCCGAACACCGGCTGGGTCTCCAACTCACAGGGGACCTCCGCCCCATAGCCCAGAGCCACCGCCCCCCACTTGCCGTTCCGCTCCACGGCGGCGTAATTGGAATAGGACTGGAGGACCATTTGGTCGTAGACGCAGGGATAGGCCGTGTACTCCCATCCGGTCCCTCTGCTGATAAAGCCATACTTTCCGTTCTGACTCACCAGAATCAAGTCTATCGTGTCGGCGGCGGACATAGTGTCATAGGCAAAGGAAAAAAGCTCGTTGCCCCGCAGGTCTATGACGCCCCATTTTCCATCCAGCTTAGCCATGAACGCCCTGTTCTGATGTCTGGGTACAACCGCCAGCTCCTCATAGATAAAAGGGGCATAGTTATACCCACCGGGGTCGATGAGTCCCCACTTGCCATCCTTTTTCACGATGGACCACGTGCTCTGACTGATCCAATCATCCTCGTACTCTCCCACGGCATCATAGACAAAGGGCAGGACCACGTTGTTGTCCTCGTCCACGTAGCCCCACTTGCCGTCCTTGCAGGCGGCAATCATGTTCATGTTCCGGCCGGCGTAACTCACCCAGGAGGGGAACAACCCACTGGCATCATACTCAAAAGGCAGCACCTGCCTCAACTGGCCGGTCTCATAGTCCTCCTCCAGGTAGCCCCATTTGCCGTCCTGCTTGGCCCAGGCGCTGCTCCCCCGGACCAGCAGGTCCTCATACACGCAGGGCAGCCACACCGTGCCGCTGAGATAGACCGCGCCCGTATGTCCCTGGCCGTCCCAGACCTGATAATACCCGCTGCTGTAGGCGTCCTCCACCCACTCGGCCCTGGCGTAATCGGTCCAGGTGATCTCCTGTGGAAAGCTCTCCGCCCCTGCCGGGGCCGCCAGCGTACACAGCAGTGTCAGGAAAAGCACGGCGCAAAACAGTCGTTTCATCAAAATCCCCCCGTATTCAGTCTGCTCCTATAACGATACAGCGACCCGAAATGTGACAGGGCGGACGGCCGCAAGGCCCCCCTGTAAAAAATTACTCACAGGGCGGCCCCGCGGTCGCCCGCCGGTCACAATTCCAGATTTGACAGGGCCGCCAGGGCCCTCTGGGAAATCATCGTATTCTTCTCTTTTTTACCCTTGACCCGGTGGTCCAGGGGCGGAATGATGCCGAAGTTGATGTTCATGGGCTGGAACTCCCCCACGCTGTTGGAGGAGATATAGAGGGCCAGGGCCCCGATGGCGGTCTCCTGGGGGAAGTCCGCCGGGGCCTTCCCCTCCAGCCGCCGGGTCAGCTCCACCGCCGCCAAGAAGCCGGAGGCGGTGGACTCCACATAGCCCTCCACGCCGGTCATCTGCCCGGCGAACATAACCCGCTCGGTCCCCCGCAGGCGGTAGTAGCGGTCCAAAAGCTGAGGGGAGTTGAGGTAGGTGTTGCGGTGCATGACCCCGTAGCGGACGAACTCGGCGTTGCGGAGGGCCGGAATCATGGAAAAGACCCGCTTCTGCTCCGGCCAGGCCAGATGGGTCTGGAAGCCCACCAGATTGTAGATGGTTCCCTGGGCGTTGTCCTTGCGGAGCTGGACCACGGCGTAGGGCCACCGCCCCGTCCGGGGGTCGTCCAGGCCCTTGGGCTTCAGGGGGCCGTAGCGCAGGGTCTCCACCCCCCGCTTGGCCATGACCTCCACGGGCATACAGCCCTCAAAGACGTTGGCGTCGTCGAAGCCGTGGACCTGGGCGGTCCGGGCCTGGGTCAGTTCGGTCCAGAAGGCGGTGTACTGCTCCTCGTTGAGGGCGCAGTTGATGTAGTCCGCCGTGCCCTTGTCGTAGCGGGAGGCGAACCAGGCCTCGCCCATGTCGATGCTCTCAAAGGTGACCAGCGGGGCCGCCGCGTCGTAGAAGCTCAGGTAGTCGGCGTGGATGAGCCGCTGGATGTCCTCCGCCAGGGCGTCCGAGGTCAGGGGACCGGAGGCCACGATGACGTGCCCCGTCTCCGGGATACGGGTGACCTCCCCCTCCACCAGTGTGATGAGGGGGTGGCCCTTGACCGCTTCGGTGACGGCCTTGGCGAAGGCCTCCCGGTCCACGGCCAGGGCGCCCGCCTCCACCTGGTGGGTGTCGGCGCAGGACATAATCAGGGAGCCACAGCGGCGCAGCTCCTCCTTCAACAGGCCCACGGCGTTCTCGATCTGGTCGGAGCGCAGGGAGTTGGAGCACACCAGCTCCCCAAACCAGGGCGTGTGGTGGGCGGGGGTCATTTTGGCGGGCTTCATCTCGCAGAGGGTGACGGGGATGCCCCGGCGGGCCAACTGCCAGGCCGCCTCACTCCCCGCCAGGCCCGCGCCGATGACGGTGACGGATTCCATAGGTTCGTTCCTTTCAAAAAGAGGGGGACGGATTGCCACGCCAGCGCTGCGGCGCTGGTTCGCAATGACATGCCGCGTTGGGTGACGTACTGCGCCCTGCCCGAACCGACCTGTCATTGTGAGCCAGTTCTCAAACTGGCGCGGCAATCCGTTCCCCTCGTCTTATTTCTGTTTCGCGGCCGTCTTCTTGGCCGCCGTCTTCTTGGCCGCGGTTGTCTTCTTTGCCGCCGTTTTTTTCGCTGCGGGCTTCTTGGCCGCCGGCTTTTTCGCGGGGGCCTTCTTCTTGGCGGCGGACTTCTGCTCCTCCGCCGGGGTCTCGGCCCCGTCGGCCTTCGGCTCGGCGGTCTTTTTCTTATAGCCGCCCCGCTTGTCCTCGGGCAGGAAGTTGCCGCAGTCGGGATTCACACAGAAGGGCTTCTTGTAGCCCCGGCCCGACTTTTTGAAGAGGGTCCAGCCGCACTCGGGGCAGGTCTCCTTCACCGGCACGTCCCAGGTCATGAAGTCGCACTGGGCGTGGTTCACGCCCTCCTTGACCACGTTGAACTCACAGCCGTAGTAGGTGTAGCCCTTCTTGGAGGTCTTTTTCAGGATGCGGCCCCCGCACTTGGGGCATTTGCCCGGCATCTCCACCACAATGGGCTGGGTGAAGGTGCAGTCGGGGTAGCCGGGGCAGGCCAGGAACCGGCCGAACCGGCCCGACTTGACCACCAGATTCCGCCCGCACAGGGGGCAGATCTCCTCGCTGACCTCGTCGGGGACCTTGATGCGCTCCCCGTCCAGGTCCTTCTCGGCCTGGGCCAGCTCGGCCTCGAAGCCTCCGTAGAACCCGCCCAGCAGGTCCTTCCAGTTCTCCTTGCCCGCCTCCACCTGGTCCAGCTTTTCCTCCATGTGGGCGGTGAAGGTGGGGTCAACGATGTCGGTGAATTTGTCCTTCATCAGCCCCGTGACCACCTCGCCCAGGGGCGTGGGGCGCAGAGCCTTGCCCTCCTTGACCACGTACTCCCGGTCCATGATGGTGGAGATGGTGGGGGCGTAGGTGGAGGGGCGGCCGATGCCCTTCTCCTCCAGGGCCTTGATGAGGGTGGCCTCAGAGTACCGGGCGGGGGGCTGGGTGAAGTGCTGGTCCGGCTTGATGGCCTTCAGGTCCAGGGCCTCCCCCTCTTTCAGGTCCGGCAGGGGGGACTGCTTTACTTCGTCCTCCTCATCCTTGCCCTCCACGTACACGGCGGTGAAGCCGGAGAACTTGAGGGAGGAGTGGTTGGCCCGGAAGGTGTAGCCCGCGCTCCCGGCCTCGATGGAAACGCTGTCGTAGACGGCGTTGGACATCTGGCAGGCCAGGAAGCGGCTCCAAATCAGCTTGTAGAGCCGGTATTGCTCGCTGGTCAGGTCCTTTTTGATGTCGTCGGGGATCAGATGGGCGTCAGAGGGCCGGATGGCCTCGTGGGCGTCCTGGGCGCCGGACTTGGTCTTGTAGTGCCGGACCTCCGGGGGGTAGTAGTCCTTGCCGTACCGGCCCACGATGACCTCCTTGGCGGCGGCGATGGCCTCCTCGGACAGGCGCAGCGAGTCGGTACGCATGTAGGTGATGAGGCCCACGGTGCCCTCCCCCTGGATGTCCACGCCCTCGTAGAGCTGCTGGGCCACGGCCATGGTCCGCCGGGGGGTCATGTTCAGCTTGCGGGACGCCTCCTGCTGGAGGGTGGAGGTGATGAACGGGGGCGCGGGAGAGCGGTACTTCTCCTGCCGCTTCACGCTCTTGACCGTGAAGGGAGAATCCTTCACTGCATCCAGGATGGTCTGGACCTCGGCCTCGCTGTGGAGCTCCATCTTCTTGTCCCGGCCGTGGAAGGCCGCGGTGAAGCCGCCCAGGTTGGGGCGCACCCGCTCCAGGTCGGCGTCGATGGACCAGTACTCCTGGGGGACGAAGGCCTTGATCTCCTCCTCCCGCTCGCACACCAGCCGGGTGGCCACGGACTGGACCCGCCCGGCGGACAGGCCCCGGCGGATCTTCTTCCACAGCAGGGGGGAGAGCTGATAGCCCACGATGCGGTCCAGGATGCGCCGGGCCTGCTGGGCGTCCACCAGGTCCTGGTCGATGGCCCTGGGGGCGGCGATGGACTCGTTGACCACCTTTTTGGTGATCTCGTTGAAGGTCACCCGGTAGGTCTTGTCGTCGGGTATCTTCAGCAGCTCCTTCAGGTGCCAGGAGATGGCCTCGCCCTCTCGGTCCGGGTCGGTGGCGAGGAACACTTTCTCGCTGTTCTTGGCCGCCTTCTTCAGGTCGGAAATAACGTCCTCTTTGCCCTTGATGGGCTGATAGTCGGGGGTGAAATTCTTCTCGAAGTCCACGCCGATCTTGCTTTTGGGCAGGTCCCGCACATGGCCCATGGATGCCTTCACCTCATAGCCGGGGCCCAGATATTTGCCAATGGTCTTGGCCTTGGCCGGGGATTCCACGATCACCAAATTTGTTTTTGCCACGATAAACCTCCAATGGGAATGAAGAATCAAGAATGAAAAATGAAAAATTAGGGTGCATCTTACACCCGCTGCTTCAATAATTCTTCATTCTTCCTTCTTCATTCTTAATTCTAATTTTCGCCTCAAACCGCTTGCCCGGATGTTCGGCCACCAGGCCCCGCACCTGGAGCATGGTCAGGGCCGACAGCACCCGCCGGGTGGGGATTTGGGTCAGCTCCACCAGGTCGTCGGAGAGGAGCTTTTTGTCCCCCAGGGCGGACAGCAAATCCTTCTGGTCATCTGTCAAGCCGAGTTTGCCGTCATTCAGGTCAATATATTCCCGTTCTGGCGCTTTGTCAACCGGTTTTTCTGTTTTGGCCTCCGCGGGCAGCGGTTTTTCGGGGGTCTCCAGTCTGGCCTCTACGGCCTCCTGGGTCAGCGGTTCCGGGCGTCTGACCCGGCCCGGATAGCGGTCGGCGTACTCCCGCACCACGTCCCAGCCGCAGGTGACCAGCCCCGCCCCCTCCTGGATAAGGCGGTTGGGCCCCTCGCTCATGGCCGCGTCGGCGTTGCCCGGCACGGCGAACACGTCCCGGTCCTGGTCCAGGGCGTGCTGGACGGTCCGCATGGTGCCGCTGCGGAGCCTGCACTCCACCGCCACCACCCCCAGGCTCAGCCCGCTGATGATGCGGTTGCGGGTGGGGAAGTTCTCCCCCCGGGGCTCGGTCCCCGGCGGGTACTCGCTGACCAGGGCACCGGCGGCGGCCACGTCCTCGTAGAGGAAGCGGTTCTCCCTGGGATAGACCACATCGATGCCGCAGCCCAGCACCGATACCACGGGGCCGTCGCCCTTCAGTGCTCCCCGGAGGGCGGCGGTGTCCAGGCCCTGGGCGATGCCGGAGACCACCAGCGCCCCGTGGCGGGCCAGCTCCAGCCCTATCTTCACTGCCATGCGCTTGCCGTACTCAGAGGGCTCCCGCGCCCCCACCACGCCGATGGCGATCTCCTCGTCGAAGGCGAACATCCGCCCCCGGACATAGAGGACGGCGGGCGGGTCGGCAATTTGCTTGAGCCGGTCGGGGTAGTCGGCGTCTCCCGCCGTGACGATGCGCAGGCCCAGCCGGTGGCAGTCGGACAGGATTTGGTCGGCCCCGTCCAGGTTCTTGTCCATCAGACCCGCCTGGGTCCGCTCCGGCAGCTTGCCCAGCAGGTCGTATTCGCCGGGGTCGGCGAAGTACACGGCCTCGGGGGTGCCGAAGTGTTCCACCACCTGGAACGCCCCGCCCGTCCGCAGTCCGGGCCGCGTAGCCAGCCAGAGCCAGTATTTTAATGTGGACATACCCAGACCTCCCCCCTGCTCAAATTCTTAATTCTTCATTTGCCCCTCGCCATCTCCCACAGCACCACCGCAGCGGCCACGGCGGCGTTGAGGGACTCGCAGCGGTCCCGCATGGGGATTTTCAGCGTCTTGTCGCAGTGGGCCAGGGTCGACCCCGACACCCCCCGGCCCTCGCTGCCGATGACCACGGCGCAGCGGTCCAGGGGGACCTCCCGCACGTCCACGGTATCCTCCCGCAGGGCGGTGGCGTAGAGGGGCATATCCGCCGCCCGGAGCTTGTCCGTCAGCCCGTCCAGTTCCGCCTCCCACACCGGCAGGCGGAAGCAGGCCCCCATGGTGGCCCGGACCGTCTTGGGCCCCCAGGGGTCGGCGCAGCCGTTCAGCAGAATCAACCCCTCCGCCCCGAAGGCGTCGGCGCTCCGCCAGATGGTGCCCACGTTGCCGGGGTCCTGGACCCCATCCAGCACCAGATAGCGCCCCTGGGGCAGCTTGTCCGGCAGGCCGGCGGCGGGCATCCGGCACAGGAACAGCACCCCCTGGGGGGTCTTGGTGTCGCACAGGCTCTGGAACAGACCTTGCGGCAGCTCCACCCGGCGGACGCCGTCGGGGCAGTCCGCCTCCACGCCTTGGGCCGTCACCACCGTGGTGACCCCCAGCCCGTGGCCCAAAGCCTCGGCCAGGAGCTTTGGTCCCTCGCCCACGAACAGCCCCTGTTCCCGCCGGGCGGACCGGGAGGCATTCAGTTTTCTAATTTGGGCGCACAGGGGGTTGGCCCGGCTGGTGATGCGTTCCATGGCGGTCCTCCTTGGGGCCTGTCATTCCGAACCGGGGCGCACACCGGTTCGGAATGACAGGGAAGTTTACAACTCGTGCAGGATGCTGATATTCTCGTTCCGGCCCAGGCTCACCACCACGTCGCCGGGGGCCAGCACGTAGTCCCCGCCAGGGGCCACGTCCAGGCGACCGGTCTCCCCCTTCCGCACGGCGATGATGTTCACGCCGTACTGGGCGCGCACGTCCAGCTCGCTGATAGAGTGGCCCTGCCAGACCTTGGGGGCGGCCAGCTCCACGATGCCGAAGTCGTCGGACAGCTCGATGAAGTTGAGGATATTGGACGAGGACAGGTGCTGGGCCAGCTTCACCCCGGTCTCATGCTCCGGGAACACCACCTTGTCCACGCCGATTTTTTGCAGCACCTTCTGGTGGACGTGGCTCTGGGCCTTGGCGATGACCTCTTTCACGCCCAGCTCCTTCAGGTTCATGGTGATGAGGGCGCTGTCGCCCACGTCGTCGGCCACGGCCACGATGGCGCAGTCGTAGTTGCGCACCCCCAGGGCCCGCAGGACGGCGGGGTCCTTGGCGTCGCCGCTGACGGCGTGGGTCACCCGGTCAGCCACGTTCTGGACCCGGTCCTCCGACTCGTCCAGGGCCAGGACCTCATGGCCCAGATTGCAGAGCTCCGTTGCCACAGCAGTTCCAAACCGGCCCAGGCCAATCACAACATAGGTTTTCATATCAATACGGCTCCCTTAACCAATCATAATATCAAAGGTGGGGTATTTGAGCTTGTTGGGGTATCTGCTCTTCGCCAGGAAGGCGATAGAGAAGGACATGATGCCCACCCGCCCGATGAACATGAGGAAAATCAGCAGCACGTGGGAGAAGTTCCCCAGGGTGGCGGTCACCCCCGCCGTCACGCCCACGGTCGCCATGGCGGAGGCCACCTCGAAGGCCGACTTCATAAAGGGTATCTCGTCCACCAGGGAGATGACCATGGAGGCCCCCAGGAACACCACCAGCACGATCAGCGACAGGGTCAGGGCGTTCATCACCCGCCGGTGGGACACGGACCGGCCCCGGAGGGTGACCTCCTCCCGGCCCCGCAGGCCCGCCCGGAGGGTCAGCAGCAGCACCCCCACGGTGACGGTTTTCAGCCCGCCGGCGGTGGAGCCGCTGGAGCCGCCCACCAGCATGAGGATGCAGGCCATGGCCATGGAGCTGTCCCGCAGCCCCGCCTGGTCGATGGTGTTGAAGCCGGCGGTGCGCAGGGTCACGGACTGGAACAGGGCGTTGAGCCCCTTCTTCCACACGGGCATCTCCCCCAGGGTGGCGGGGTTGTTCCACTCCGCCGCCAGGAAAAAGACCGCCCCGCCCACAATGAGGGCCGCCGTCAGGGCCAGAACCATCTTGGTGTAAAGGGACAGGTCCTTCCAGCGCCGGATCTGCAAGAGGTCCTCCCAGACGAAGAAGCCCAGGCCGCCGATAACGATGAGGGCCATAACGGTAAAGAGGACCACCGGATTGCCGTCGTACAGGGTCAGCCCCACCCCCGGCTCCACCACGCCCAAAATATCGAAGCCCGCGTTGCAGAAGGCCGAAATGGAGTGGAAAATGCCCCGCCACACCCCGCCCACGAGGCCGAACCGGGGGATGAAGCACAGGGACAGGATCACCGCCCCCGTCCCCTCGAAGAGGGCGGTGCCCATCAGAGCGTGGCGGACCACCCGGACCACGCCGTCCATGTCGTTGAGGTTCAGGGTGGAGACCATGATGAGCCGCTCCGACAGGCCGATGCGCCGGTGGAGGAAAAAGGAAAAGAGGGTGATGATGGTCATGAACCCCAGCCCGCCCAGCTGTATCATCACCAGGATGACCACCTGCCCGAAGAGGGACCACTGGAGCCAGGTGTCGGCCAGGATCAGCCCGGTGACGCAGGTGGAGGACGTGGCGGTAAAGAGGGCCTTCAGCAGCCCGGCGCTCTGCCCGTCCCGGGAGGCGGCGGGCAGCAGCAGGAGCAGGGTGCCCAGCAGGATGATGATGCCGAAGGAAGATGCCACGATTCGGGCCGGGTTCAGATTGCGCTTGCTGCGCAGCGCGTTTTTCAGGCGCTGTCCAAGGACGAAAGGCAAGGTTCTGCCTCCTTAATAAGGCGTATTCAGGCGGTTTTTACAACCGGGTCCCAACGCACAACAGCATACCGCGGCCCAAAAGCCGCGGTATGCTGTTATGAAATGTTTCGTTAATCCAGGGGCTTCATGGTGGGGAACAGGATGACCTCCCGGATGGTGTCGGAGTTGGTCAGGAGCATGACGGCCCGGTCGATGCCGATGCCCATGCCGCCCGTGGGGGGCAGACCGTACTCCAGAGCGTTGATGAAATCCTCGTCCATCATGCCGGCCTCGTCGTTGCCCGCGTCCCGCAGGGCGATCTCGTGCTCGAAGCGGCCCCGCTGGTCGATGGGGTCGTTGAGCTCGGAGAAGGCGTTGGCGAACTCGGAGTGGTTGACGAACAGCTCGAAGCGCTCGGTGAGCCGGGGGTCGGCGGGAGAGCGCTTGGTCAGGGGGGAGACCTCCACAGGGTACATGGTGATGAAGGTGGGCTGGATAAGCTTCTCCTCCACCCGCTGGTCAAAGGCCTCGTACAGGGCGGTGCCCCAGGTGCGCTCGCAGCCCTCCAGGTCGATGCCCATGGCCTCGGCGGCCTTGCAGGCCTTCTCGTCGTCGCTGATGGCGTCGAAGTCGATGCCCACGTACTGCTTCACGGCGTCGATCATGGTCAGCCGCTTCCAGCCGGGGGTGAGGTCGATCTTCTCCCCCAGCCACTCCACCTCGTAGCTGCCCAGGATCTCCTTGGCGGCGGAGGAGAGGATGCCCTCGGCGATGTCCATCATGTCGTGGAAGTCGGCGTAGGCCTCGTACAGCTCAATGGAGGTGAACTCGGGGTTGTGCTTGGGGTCCATGCCCTCGTTGCGGAAGATGCGGCCAATCTCGTACACCCGCTCGAAGCCGCCCACGGTGAGGCGCTTCAGGTGCAGCTCGGTGGCGATGCGCATATACATGTCGATGTCCAGGGTATTGTGATGGGTAATGAAGGGCCGGGCGGTGGCGCCGCCGGAGATGGTGTTGAGCACGGGGGTCTCCACCTCCAGGTAGTCCCGGTCATCCAGATACTTGCGCACGTGCTTGATGAACTTGCTGCGGATCTCAAAGGTCCGGCGCACGTCCTCGTTCATGATGAGGTCCACGTAGCGCTGGCGGAACCGGGTCTCGGTGTCCTTCAGGCCGTGGAACTTCTCCGGCAGAGGAATAAGGGACTTGGACAGAAGGGTGACCTTGTCGGCCTTCACGGAGATCTCGCCCCGCTTGGTCTTGAAGACCTCGCCCTCGACGCCCACGATGTCGCCGATGTCGAGCTTCTTAAACTTGGCGAAAGGCTCCTCCCCCAGCTCGTCGATGCGCACGTAGAGCTGGATGCGGCCCTTGACGTCCTGCAGGTCACAGAACACAGCTTTGCCCATGCCGCGCTTGGACATCAGGCGGCCTGCCACGGAGACCTTTTTCCCCTCCAGCTCCTCGAACTTCTCTTTGATGTCGGCGGAGCGGTTGGTCACCACGTATTTGGTGATCTGGAAGGGGTCCTCGCCCGCGTCCTGCAGCTCTTTGAGCTTGGCGCGGCGGATCATCCGCTGTTCAGACAGGTCCAATTCCTGCTCGGGGGCGCCGGTGTTCTTCTCTTCTGCCATTTTGGGTTCCTCCTGTTCCTGTGCCTGTTACTCAGGCCTTTTGTATATCGAGAACCTGATAGTGCAGGGTCCCCGCGGGAGCCTCCACGATCACGTCTTCGCCGATGTGCTTGCCGAGCAGGGCCCGGCCGAAGGGGGACTCCTCGGAGATGCGGCCGTTCATGGGGTCGGCCTCCTGGGAGCCCACCACCTGGTAGATCTCCTTCTCCTTGAACTCCAGGTCCATCACCGTGATCTTGCTGCCCAGCCGGACGGCGTTGGGGTCGTCGGTGTGTTCCTCGATGACCACGTAGTTGGACAAGATCTCGTCCAGCTCCGCGATGCGGGAGTAGAGCTTGCCCTGCTCGTTCTTGGCCTCGTCGTACTCGCTGTTCTCGCTCAGATCGCCGAAGGAGCGGGCCTCCTTGATCTGGTCGGCCACTTCCTTCTCCCGGACGGTCTTCAGATAAGTCATCTCGTCCTGGAGCTCTTTCAGGCGCTCCGCGCTCAGTTTATATTCCTTCGCCATGCCGATGTAACTTCCCTTCTGTTCGGATATCAGTCAGCCCGAAAGGCTTACAGCGTCATTTCCTTATAATATAGGTATGACTCTCTTTTGCATTATCCTGTATTATATGTAGTTTGGTCCGGTCTGTCAAGTATCAGAAATGGGAATTACTGTGACTTCCCCCGGCGATATGCGACCGTTTTCCCACAGGGCGGCCATCAGGGGCAGCCGGTCTGCGTCCCCCGGCAGGGGCTCCGTCATGCAGGAGATAGAAAATTTATCCAGCTCCGGGCAAGGGCCGGACAGGTCCAGCACCCGCCGCCCCTCCCCCGACGCAGGCGAGAAATGGACCGCCAGGTCCGCCGCCCGCCCCGGCCGGTCGTCCAGGGCGGGAACGCCGTACTCCCGCCGCAGCTCGGCCTGGAGGGCACCGCCGCCCCCGGGGGCGGCCACCAGCAGGTTCCGCACCTGGGGGCACAGGGCCAACGCCGCCATGCGCATGGCCCTGGTCACCCGCTCCCCCCGCAAAATCACGGTGGCCGAGGCCGGGTCGGCCAGGGCTGCCAGGGCCAGGGGGGCGGCGCAGGCCCGGCAGAAGTCCCCCGGCTCCACCGGCCCCACCCCGCAGCGCGCCAAATCGTCCCAGAACAGGAATCCGGCGGGGGCCACCGCCCGGCGCACCCCCGCCTTGGCCAGCAGCCGCCCCGCCCGCCGGACATGCCGGGGACGGCAGTTCCGGGGCAGCGCCACGTGGAGAAAGGGCATATCCAATATGGATTCCCGGGCACACTGGATGCGCCGGCCCCCGTCCATCGAAATCCGTCCTATCATGTCTTTCACCTCTGGAACAGGGTATGCCGCCGCCGGGAAAATATACCGTCCTTTCCCCGCCCTTTACCAACCTTTACCGTCCCATGACCATTTTTTACCCCGGCTTGCTGGTCTTGCCGCCCATATGCCTCTAAACTAGTGCCGTACCCAAGAATCGAATGGAGGAAGAAAGAATGAAACTCAAACGCCCCCTGGCCCTCTCCCTAGCCGCCCTGACCCTGATGGGTTCTTTGGCCGCCTGTAACGACACCGCCGCCACCCCCACCCCCTCGGCCCAGCCCACTGCGGAGCCTGTGGCCCAGCCCCTGAGCGCCGCGCCCGCCGCCCCTAAGGCCCCCAAGTACGTATTCCTGTTCATCGGCGACGGCATGAGCTACCCCCAGTTCCAGGCGGCCTCCGACTACCTGGGCGCCATGAACGACAAGACCGATGACGATATTCTGGACGGCAATGTGAACCTCTCCTTCATGGACTTCCCCGTGGCGGGCAGCGCCGTCACCTACGACTCCACCTCCTTCTGCCCCGACTCGGCCTCCACCGCCACCTCCATCTCCACCGGCCATAAGACCTACTCCGGCACCATCAACATGGACGAGACCGCCACCGTCTCCTACGAGACCATCGCCGAGCAACTCAAGGCCCAGCTGGGCTGGAAAATCGGCGTCGTCTCCTCCGTCAACCTCAACCACGCCACCCCCGCCGCCTTCTATGCCCACCAGGCCAGCCGGGGCAGCTACTACGAGATTGGCGAAGAGCTGGTGGCCTCCGGCTTCGAGTACTTCGCCGGCGGCGGCCTGCTGAAGCCCACCGGCTCCGACAAGGACAAAACCAGCCTCTACGACCTGGCCGCCCAGGCGGGCTACGACGTGGTCATGACCCAGGCCGAGGCCGAAAAAGTCACCGCCGGCCCCGTCCTTATCATCGACGAGCATCTGGCCGACTCCGACGCCTTCGCCTACGAAAACGACCGCACCGACGGCATGTGGGCCCTGTCCGACTATGTGAGCAAGGGCATCCAGGTCCTGGACAACGACACCGGCTTCTTCCTGATGGTGGAAGGCGGCAAGATCGACTGGGCCTGCCACGCCAACGACGCCGGCTCCACCATCGCCGACACCCTGGCCCTGTCCGACGCGGTGGCTGAGGCCGTGGCCTTCGCCAAGACCCACCCCGACGAGACCCTCATCCTGGTCACCGGCGACCACGAGACCGGCGGCCTCACCATCGGCTACGCCGGCACCGACTACGACACCTTCCTCACCAACCTGTCCAACCAAAAAATCAGCTACGCCAAGTACGACAGCGACTACGTGACCGCCTACAAGGAGAACGGCACCTCCTTCGACGACGTGATGAAGGACGTGGAGACCCTCTTCGGCCTCAAGCGCACCGGGAGCGAGGACGACACCCTGGTCCTCACCGACTACGAGCTGGGCAAGCTGAAGGCCGCTTACGAGGCCACCATGGACCCCGACCGGGCCGCCGCCGACCCCGCCGACCAGGCCGAGTACGTCCTCTACGGCACCTATGAGCCCCTCAGCGTCACCATCACCCACATTCTCAACAACAAGTCCGGCATCAACTTCGCCTCCTACGCCCACACCGGACTGCCCGTGGCCGTCTTTGCCCAGGGCGTGGGCCAGGACGACTTCGACGGCTTCTACGACAACACCGACATCTACCATAAGCTGGCCGACCTGCTCGGGGTGAAGTAAGCGCCCCTTTGAGATAGCAAGGGCCGCGGCGTCGCCGCGGCCCTTGTATGATAGTCTGAAACGTGAGGTATCTCATCTATGACCCAGGAAAAACTGCGCTATCACGCCCCGGTGGCGGTCTGCCTGCTGCTGATGCTGGTCCTGCTCCTCCTCCCCACCGGCTTTGAGGACGCCGTCATCTACAAGGGGGCCGACCGCTGCTCCGCCCTGGTCCTGGCCACCGACGACTCCGCCATCATCGATACCGGTCTGGTCCGCTCCGGCGAGCAGACCTGCACCCTGGAGCTGTTGGGCGGGCGGTTCCAGGGCCGCACCGTGGAGGCCCGGAACCTGCTCAACGGCTCCCTGGAGCAGGACAAGATTTTCGTCCCCGGCGAGAAGGCCCTGGTGGTGGTCAGCTACCAGGGGGACGCCATCACCTCCGTCACCATGACCGACCACTTCCGCCTGGACAAGGAGGCGGTGCTGGCTCTGGCCTTCGCCCTGCTGCTCGTCCTCTTCGCCGGGCGCACCGGGGTCCGGGCCATCCTCTCCTTCGCGCTGACCGTCCTGGCCCTGTGGAAGGTGCTGGTCCCCCTGTACCTCAAGGGCTGGAACCCCATCTGGGTGGGTCTGGCCGTCACCGTGGGGCTCACGGTGCTCATCATCAGCCTGGTCTACGGCTTCGACCGCCGGGCGGCCTCCGCCGTCTCCGGCGCGGCCCTGGGGGTCCTGGTGACGGCGGTGCTGGGCTGCCTGTGCACCGACCTCTTCCAGATCCACGGGGCCATCATGCCCAGCTCGGAGAGCCTGCTGTACAGCGGCTACCAGAGCCTGAACCTGACCCGCATCTTCATGGCCTCCATCTTCATCGGCTCCTCCGGGGCGGTGATGGACCTGTCGGTGGACATCACCTCGGCGGTGAAGGAGGTCATCGACAAAAAGCCCGGCATGGGCTGGCGGGAGGCCGCCCGGTCCGGCATGAACGTGGGCCGGGCCGCCATGGGCACCATGACCACCACCCTGCTGCTGGCCTACTCCGGGGGCTACGTGGCCCTGCTGATGGTCTTTATGGCCCAGGGCACCCCGGTTTGGAACATCCTCAACTACAAATACGTGGCCGCCGAGCTCATCGACACGGTGGTGGGTTCCTTCGGCCTGGTCACTGTGGCCCCCTTCACCGCCCTCACCAGCGGATTCCTGCTCACGCGAAAAAAATCTGATTGAGCTGTCACAAACCGCCCCGCTGAATCGCTAAACAGATAGACGTATCTGCTTACCATTCAGAAAGGGGGCCCTGGCATGGCTCAAAAGGAACGCATTTTCTACCGCGGCGCCGTCTGTACCCTGACCATCCTTTACTACCTCTCTGCCACGGCCCCGTTCTGGTGGCCGGGCGCGGACCTGACCCTCTTCCCCCTGGCCTTTTTGCTCTACTACACTTTTCTCACCCTCCTGGGCGCCTGGTCGGCCCGGAGGACGGACCAGGCCGGGGCCATCCTGTGGCTGACGCTGGCCGTACCCATGCTCCTGGCCCTGGCCGCCATCCTCCTGTCCCTGTTCTGCTACCCGGTCCTCCCCGTCTGGCGGGACGGGGCCGGCGGCCCCATGGTCAGCGGCTTCCAGTCCGCCCTCCCCCTGTTCCTCCGGGGCTACGCCTGGGGCGGCTGGGCGGTGACCCTCCTGGCCGTGACCCGCTGCCTCCAAATCAGGCCCGTCAAGCGGGCGGCCTATTTCTGACCGGCGTAAATCAGCGGCGGCATACCCAATCGGGTATGCCGCCGCTGTCTGTTTACCGAATCATCTCGATGGCCGCCTGCAATTGCGGGTCCGACCCCCGGTCCAGGGTCCCCGCCTTCAGGGCCGCGGCCTGTTCCTCCGTCAGGGCCAGCTCCCGGTCCAGGGTCAGGCCCTTGCCGATCAGCGAGACCCCCTCCCCGGTGAAATACTCCGCCGTGGAGATGTTGATGGCCCCGCCGGTGGGCAGGGCGAAGGTCTGCTGGGAGAAGCCCTTGCCGAAGGTGGGCTCCCCCACGATGACCCCCCAGTCCATCTCCTGGAGCTGTGCGGCGAAGAACTCCGCCGCCGAGTAGGTGTCCCCGTTGACCAGCACCGCCATGGGCAGCTTCACACATGCCGCGTCGGACTCCACGGCGGAAGTGTGCCCCTGCTTGTCCCGGCTGCGGAAGATGGTCCCCTCCGGCAGCAGGTGGTCCAGCAGCTTGGTCAGCTCGTCCAGGAAGCCGCCGCCGTTGTTGCGCACGTCGAACACCAGCCGGGCCGCCCCCTGGTCCACCAGGTCGTCCACAGCGGCGATGGCCTCGTCGGCGCAGCGGCGGTTGAAGTTCTTGATGGTCACCAGCCCCGTGCCATCGGAGAGCAGCTCATAGGACACCGGGTGCTCCTGGACCCGGTTCCGGGTGACGGAGATGGTCCGCTCCCTGCCGTCCGTCCCCCGGACCAGCAGCTCCACCGCGGTCCCCGCCTCGCCCTGGATCAGGGCAGCTCCCCGGCTGCGGTCCTCCCCGGCCAGCCGGACGCCGTCTGCGGCCAGGATGGTCTCCCCCGGCAGAAGCCCGGCCTGGTCCGCCGGACCGCCGGACACCACGGAGTCCACCCGCAGCCCCTCCTCCCCCTCCGGGTAGGACACGGTGACGCCGATGCCCACGTAGACGTTGTCCTTGCTCTCCTTCTGCCGCTGGTAGCCGTCGGCGTCCATGTAGTAGCTCCAGCGGTCGCCCAGGCCGGTGATGAGGGCGTTCATGGCGCTGTCGGTGGCCTCGCCGATGTCGTGCTCCCCCACGAAGCGGCTGTTGATCAAAATCAGGGACTCGGCCATGCCCAGCCCCTCCCGCCCCACCAGGGCGTAGAGGACCCCCAGCAGGAGGAGGGCCGACAGAAGTACCGACAGCACGGCGGTGAGGACCAGGGACCACAGGGGGACCCGTTTTTTTCTCATGGTAAATCATCCTTTCCGGGAAAAAGCCGAGGCCAGGGGCGCCGCCCCTGGCCTTTCAGGCTGTCATTCATCAGTCGCAGCGGGAATAGTCGAAGGTGATGCTGGGGTAATAGCCCAGGGCGTCCTTCCGCACGCCGTTGACCCGGAACTCCAGGTGCAGGTGGTTGCCGGTGGAGGAGCCGGTGGAGCCCACGTAGCCGATGACGTCCCCCTGGTTCACCACGGCCCCCTCCTTCACGTTCCGGGAACTCATGTGGGCGTACAGGGTCTGGATGCCGTCCTGGTGCTGGATGACCACGTAGTTGCCGTAAGAGCTGCCGTAGGTGGAGATCAGCACCACGCCGTTGGCCGCCGCCTTGATGGGGGTGCCGTTGGGGGCGGCGATGTCGGTGCCGGTGTGGTGGCCGTAGACCCCGGTGATGGGGTGCTTCCGGTTGGCGAACAGCGACGTGATGGTGTAGTGTCCGGCGATGGGCCACTGCCAACCGGTACTGGGGTCAAAGGAGATCTGCCCCTCCGCCATCTTGGCGGCCAGCTCCTTCTGCTTCTTGGCGATGTCGGCGCTGATGCGGTTGGCCTCGGCCTCCATCTCGTCCTTGATGGCCTTGGCCTGATTCTCACTCGCCTGGATGGACTTCACCAGCTGGAGGGATTCCGCCAGCTTAATGTCCAGCTCCTGCTTCTCGCCCTCCAGGGTGGCCTTGATCTGCTCCTGCTCGTCCCGGGCGGTCTCCAGCTCGGTCTGCTGCTGGAGGAGCAGCTTCCGGGTGGCGGCCAGCTCGTCCATGACGGCGTTGTCGTACTCCATGACCTCGCTGATGAAGGTGGCCCGGTCCAGCAGGTCGGAGAAGTCAGCGGCGGAGAACAGGATGTCCCAGTAGGACACCGTCCCCGTCTCCTCCATGGCCCGCACCCGCTCACAGAACAGCTCGTACTGCACCGCCTCCTTGGCCTGGGTGTCGGCCACCTCGGCCATCTTGGCGTCGATGAGCTCGTCATAGTAGGCGATGGTCTGCTCTACGGCCCGGATTTTCTCCACCTTGGCCGCGATCTGCTGGTCCAGCAGGTTCTTCTGCTCCTGGGCCTTGGACTTGTCGCTCTGGATGGCCTTGATCTGCTTTTCCAGGTCCTTGATCTTGCTGTTCAGGTCGGAGGCCTGGCTCTTGCCCTGGCTGATGGCGTTCTGCAGGTCGGCCACGGTGGCCGCGCTGGCCGTCTGAAAAATCATGGTAAGCATGGGCAGCAACATGAGCAGCGCCATCATGGCGGCCAGCACCGCCGTGACGATGCGCCGGCGGTCCCAATAGCCGTTTTTCTTCTTTTTCGGGTTCTGGGTCTTGGACACGTTGGGTTCTCCTTTCTGGGTCGGGTTCGGAACGCCGCCGGCGGGGGCGCGCCAATGCTGTGGGCTAGTGGTCAACGGCGGGCGGCTGATAGCCGCCCGTGCAGACTCCCAATGGGCACAAACCGAACAGACCAATGGCGGCTTGTTTGCACCGAGTAAAACGCAGCTACTATCAAGTCTTGCCGGGTCATATGCCGAGGGGCGATAGCCGGAGTTGTTCGGGCGCAGGCCAATACGAGCTGCAACGGCTCTCAAGTCTTGCCAACCACCAAAACCCGTACCGCCGCCCGGACGTTCCTGGGGTCCAGGGGACCGACAATAGGGGGATGAAATCCCCCGTGTCGGCCCTCTGGTTTTCTTTCGGTTCCTTTCTCAAATGAGAAAGGAACCCCCGCGCGGGAGCGCCCCCCCGGAGGTCAAACCTGCAAAAACTTCCGAATCGCGAACAAACTTCCGCAGCCGCCAATCGCCAGCCCTGCCAGAGAGAAGGCGCCCAGCAGCCGGACCCACAGGCTCTGGAAGGGGACGATGGCAATGAACTGCAGCCCCCCGAACTGGGCGATGGCGTTGACGATGAGGGCGTAGATGCCCCACTGGAGGAAGAAGGCCGCCACCGCGCCGATGAGGCCCAGCAGCATGCCCTCGAAGATAAAGGGCCAGCGCACGAACCAGTTGGTGGCCCCACACATCTTCATGATGGCGATCTCCTCCCGGCGGTGGAAGGTTGCTAGCTTGATGGTGTTGGCGATGATGAACAGGGAGATGACCAGCAGCATGACGATGAGGATGACGGCCACCGCGGTGGCCACGTTCCGCACGGCTACGAAGCCCTCGGTGATCTCCAGGGCGGCCTGGACCCGGGCGATGCCCTGGACCCCCTCCACCAGCTTGACCGTGGTGGACATCTGCTCCAGGTCGATGACGTGGATGCTGTACCGGTGCCGCAGCACGTCCTCGGGCAGGTTTTCAAAGAGGCTCTTGTTCTCGCTGTCGGTATAGCGCTCCATGTACTTGTCCATGGCCGTCTGCCGGTCCATGAAGGTGCAGGACGCCACGTTGGGCAGGGCCTCCAGCTCGGTCTGAAGGGCCTGGGCCTGCTCCAGGGTCAGGCTGTCGTCCACGTAGGCCGTGAACTCGTTCTGGGCCTCCAGGGAGCCCAGGGTATTGTCCATGTTGACGGCCACCAGGGAGAAAGAGCCCATGATGACCAGGCAGGCCACGATCATGCACACGGCGGCGAAGGACATGAGGCCGTGGGTGAAGATGCTGCGGAACCCCTCTTTCAGGTGGTAGCCCATATTATACTGTCTCATTGTTATAGTACCCACCCATTCCGTCGCTGATGATCCTGCCGCTCTCGATGGCCACCACCCGCTTGGAGAAGCGGTTGACCAGCTCCTTTTCATGGGTGACCACCAGCACGGTGGTACCCAGCTCGTTGATTTTCTCCAGCAGCATCATGATTTCCAGAGACCGCTGGGGGTCCAGGTTACCAGTGGGCTCGTCGGCCACGATGACCTGGGGGTTGTTCACCAGGGCGCGGGCGATGGCCACGCGCTGCTGCTCGCCGCCGGAGAGCTGGCTGGGCAGCCGGTCGCCCTTGTGGTCCAGGCCCACCAGTTGGAGGACGTAGGGGATGCGCTTGCGGATCTCCCGGGGCGAGGCCCCCACTACCCGCATGACGAAGGTAAGGTTCTCCTCCACCGTCTTTTTCTCGATGAGGCGGAAGTCCTGGAAAATGACCCCCAGGGTCCGCCGCATCAGCGGCACCTGTCGGGGGGTGATGTTGTTGAGATTGTAGCCGTTCACCATCAGCCGCCCGTCGGTGGCCGCCTCCTCGGCGGTGATGAGCTTCAGAATGGTGGACTTGCCGGAGCCGGAGGGCCCCACCAGAAAGACGAACTCCCCGTCCTCGATGCGCAGGGAGACCCCCTTCAAGGCCCTGGTCCCGTTGTCATAGGTCTTTTGTATATCGATGAGTCGAATCATTTGTTATCCTCTATATCTGCACGAAAGACGGGGGAGACGGCTCGCCACACCAGCCTGCGGACTGGTTCGCAATGACGGGGCGGCCGCGCCCCCCGCGTCATTCCGAGCCGGTGCGCACACCGGCGTGGGAATCCGTTTCCCTCGTCTTTTCTTTGTTGTAGTTAGGACTCGATGCCCCGAGAGACCAGATACTTCTTGACCATCAGCGCCACCTTGAAGGTGATGGCGTCGTCGAACTCCCGCAGGTCCAGGCCGGTGAGCTTCTTGATCTTCTCCAGGCGGTAGACCAGGGTGTTGCGGTGGACGAAGAGCTTCCGGGCCGTCTCGGACACGTTCAGATTGTTCTCAAAGAACTTGTTGATGGTGAACAGGGTCTCCTGGTCCAGGGAGTCGATGGGGTTCTTTTTGAAGACCTCCTGGAGGAACATCTCGCACAGGGTGGTGGGCAGCTGGTAGATGAGCCGCCCGATGCCCAGGTTTTCGTAGTTGATGATGGACTTCTCGGTGTCAAAGACCTTGCCCACGTCGATGGCTACCTGAGCCTCCTTGTAGGCACGGGCCAGCTCCCGGATGTGGCCCACCACGGTGCCCACGCCGATGACGGCCTTCAGGTTCAGCTCGGACTTGAGGGCGGCCTCCACCTGCTCGGCGATCTTGAGCAGGTCCTTGCCCTCCGCCCCCTCGGGGAGCTGCTTGACCAGGGCGATGTCGGTGTCGCTGATGGACAGGACAAAGTCGGTCTGCTTGTCGGGGAACAGGCTCTGGACCACGTCGATGGCCGCCATGTCGGTGGTGCCCATCTGGCGGACCAGGAACACGGCCCGGGGCGCCTCGGAGACGAAGTGCAGCTCCTTGGCCCGGACATAGATGTCCCCCAGCAGGATGTTGTCGGAGATGATGCTCTTGACGAAGGTGGCCTTGTCGTGCTTCTCCTCGTAGTAGGCCTTGGCCCCGTTCAGGGCCACCACGGCCATGGCGCAGACGGTCCGGGCCGCGTCGTCCTCACCCTTGGCGAAGGCGGCGTAGTCGAACTGGGAACCCCAGCCCGCCAGAGGCTTAAAGGTATTCCCGCCGTAGGCCACCAGCTCCGTGTCGGCGCTGTTGACCGCCTCGACCGCCCCGGCCCACTTCTCCCCGATGCAGGTCAATTCATTGCAGGCCACCACCGTCCCCTCGGAATCGATGACCCCGATGGCGCGGTCCGTGCTGTCCTTCATCTGAAGGACCACACTCTGAAAAATGCGGCTGGACATCGTCTCTGCCTCCCTCATAAACGCGCCGGAACGGCGCAAACTTCCTCGTCGAAGCCGGGCGAGAAACCCAGCTTCCTTATTATACTGGTTTTTTTCTCCCTTTTCAATAGGGATTTCGCTTTTTTTTGTGGAAATTGCCCAAGACCATTTGGGCCGCCGTCAACCCAGCTCCGCCAGGGCCGCCCGCTCGGCCGCCGTCAGGGGCCGCCACGCCCCCTTTTCCAACGCCGGGTCCAGCTCCAACGGCCCCATGGACATCCGTTTGAGGTAGACCACCGGCTTCCCCCGGGCGGCGCACATCCGCTTGACCTGGTGGTATTTCCCCTCCCGCAGGGTCACCAGGGCCGTGTCGGGCGGGTCCAAAATCTCCAGCCCGGCGGGCAGGCAGACCAGCCCGTCGGCCAGGGTCATCCCCGCCTGGAAGCAGGCCGCGTCCGCCCCATCCAGCGCCCCGTCCACCCGGACGAAATAGACCTTGTCCACGTGCTTTTTGGGGGCCAGCAGACGGTGGCCCAAGGGTCCGTCGTTGGTGAGCAGCAGCAGGCCCTCGGTGTCCTTGTCCAGCCGCCCCACGGGAAAGAGGCCCACCCGCCGCAGATGCTCCGGCAGCAGGGACAGGACCGTGGGCTGGCGGGGGTCCTCGGTGGCGGACAGCACCCCGGCGGGCTTGTGGAGCATGAGGTAGACGTATTCCTCCGCCGACACCGGCTCCCCGTCCACCCGCAGCTCCACGGCGGCCCGGTCGAGTTTCACGTCCGGGGCCTTCACCAGCGCCCCGTCGGCGCTGACCCGCCCCTGCTTCACCAGCTCCCGGACCTCCTTCCGGGACCACCGCCCGGTGCCGGCCAGAATCTTGTCCAGACGTTCCATGTCCTCTCCCCTTGTCCTTTTTCCTATGATTCTATCATGTTTTTCCCTCTTTGCACATACAAATTACCACGACAAGAAACGAGAGGAGCGTTGCACTGTGTTTATCTGGACCGCGAAGCTGCGCCGGGGGAAACTGATTGCCGGGGCCGTGGCCGTCTGCGTGCTCTGTGGGGCCGCCCTGGCGGTGGGCGGGGCCCTGTCCGCCCGGGGGGTGGACGCGGTCTCTACCGCTCCCGCCAGCCCCAAGGGCGTCAAGACCAACGAGGACCGGGTGGCCTACCTGGAGAGCTACGGCTGGCAGGTCTCTCCCGACTCCATCGCCGTGGAGGAACTTCTGATTCCCCAGGAGTTCGACGAGACCTACAACCAGTATCTGGCCCTCCAGTCTGGCCAGGGCTTCGACCTGACCAAGTACCAGGGCAAGCGGGTCAAGCGCTATACCTACGAGGTCACCAACTACCCCACCGGCGAGACCGGCATCCAGGCGGGCCTGTTGATTTACAAAAATACCGTGGTGGGCGGCGAGGTCCTCTCCAGCCAGCTGGGCGGCTTCATCCACGGCCTGGCCATGCCGGAATCATGAGAAAAAGCTCCATGCCGTCAAGGCATGGAGCTTCTTTTTTGCGTTGCGGTTCAGCACCCCAGGGAACGATACGACTGGTAGAGGAACATGATATAGAGCACCGAAACCACCAAACCGACAATGCCCGCCACGATGCCGATCACGCCGGCCAAAATCTTGACAACGGGGACTACTGCCAACAGCGTGCATACGATGGCGGCGACCGCGCAGCCGGCATTCAGCTTCCAAATCAATTGACCACGGGCCGCCAGCGCGGCATCGCCCCTATTGGAGAGCAGCTCCGCCGTGGCCGCGCAAATGAAGTACACCATCACAGCGCCCAATACCGTACTCACACTATCCAGCAGCGAGCCAAAAAAGCCATCACCGGCAATCTTCGCAACCACCTCGACCACGATGTTGATGACGCAGACCGTGATTGCGTTCCTGTAATAATCGTGGGCGGGTCCGGCGGAAAACAGGCCCACCAGACTCATGATTCCTCCCACGATGATTCCTACCAGTCCAATCAATGCAAAGGGCACCGCCAGGAGTCCCAAAGCAGTGACCACGGCGGCTACAAGGATCACGATTTGAGCCAAAAACATGGTTTTTAAGCCATTCCCCGCGATTTCAAACTTTTCGTACATTGTTTTCTCCACCCTTTCCTCTCTCATCTATCTTCCGTCTGTGAGTGGTCAGCGCTGGCCGTCCATGATATGCACATTCAAGTGGTTGTAGGTCAGGTCGATGCCGTTTTCGCCAAAGGCCGCCCGGACCTGCTCCAGCAGGTCGTAGTAGAGGTCCCAGTAGTCCGCCGTGGCGCACCACACCCGGAGCTGATAGCTCACCGAGCTGTCGTTGAAGGAGGCCGTGCGGACGAAGGGCTCCGGCGTAAACAGAGCTTTGGGGTGGGCGCCAATGATCTCCCGGATGACCTTCTTCACCAGCTCCGGGTCAGCGTCGTAGGACACGTCGAATTTGATGTCCACCCGCCGCTGGTCCTGGTGGGTGTAATTGACGATTTTCTCCGCCGAGATTTGCCCGTTGGGGATGAAAATCAGCTTGTTGTCGATGGTCTTGGTCCGGGTGTACACCAGCCCGATGTCGTCCACCGTGCCGCTGACGCCCCCGGCCTCGATGAAGTCCCCCACCACAAAGGGCTTGGACACCAGGATCATGATGCCCCCCGCCAGATTGGCCAGGGTCCCCTGGAGCGCCAGGGACACGGCCAGACCGGCCACACCCAGCACACCCAGCAGCGCCCCCACAGGCAGTCCGATATAGTCGCCCACGATCAGAATGGTGAGGAACCACAGCAGGATGCGGAAAACGGACTTCAAAAAGGTGTGCAGGCTCCGTTCCACCTTCAGGCGGTTGATGGTTCGGTCCAGCAGGGACAGCAGGACCTTCATCACCACCAAACAGGCCAGGAACAACAGCACGGTATAGAGGAGTTTGGACCAAGAGAAGGGCTGCTTCGCCAAATCGGCGATAGCGTCCACCAGCTCCGGGGTCTGACTCTCCAAAGGCATATGCGCCGCCTCCTTTTCACACGCAAGATTGGTAAAGTATAGCGCGGCGGCGGAAATCTGTCAACCGCGTGCCCTGCCGACCAGCAGCCCCCCGCCCCGCCACAGCAGGACGGCGGCGGCCACGTTCAACAGCAGGGCCACTATCTCCCCCGCCAGAATCACCGACAGGAGCCACACGGACAACCGCCCCGCCAGCGGCCCGCCCACCGTTCCACAGGCCACGGAGACCAGCCCCAGCGCCGTCAGGGCCACCGTCCATCCCAGGAGCAGCTTCCCGAACCGCCCCGCGGCCCGGACCCACTCGCCGTTCTCCACCTGTCCGGCGGCGGCGGACAGGGCCAGCACCGGCACAGCGCACCAGGCCAGCTCCCCCAAAGGCTCGCTGGCCAGATAGAGGTTGGTGAGCCACAGCCCCTGCCCCTCTGGCAGACGCTCCAGCGCCAGCACCGTCCCCACCGGGACCAGCGTCAGCACCGCCCAGCCCGCCAGCGCCCAGCCCGCCCGGCGAAAGCCCCGGCCGCAGGGCGCGGCTAAGCAGAGCCCCCATAGGGCCAGCCCAAACATGAGTACCGTGGCGGCGGCGCGGAGCGTGTCCACAGGGATCGCCCGCAGCAGCGCGGCGACCTGTGCCCCGCAGAGCAATTTCATTCCCACCGCCACCCGGCGGGCCTGCGTCTCCATGGGCTTCCCCCCTTTTAAGACCAGTATACCACACCCCCCTGGAAATGGAAAGCTGGGAAGCAAGCAAGAGGGCGCTCCCGCGCGGGGGTTCCTTTCTCATTTGAGAAAGGAACCGAAAGAAAACCAGGGGGCGTCCGGGCGGCGGTACGGTTTTCGTTAGTTAGCAAGACCAGAAAGCTGTTGCAGCTCGTATCGGTCTGGCGCACGAACAACTCCAGCTGCCGCCCCTCGGCATAGGAACCGGCAAAACCTGATAGCAGTTGCGTTTTACTTGGTGCCAACAAGCCGCCACCAGTCTCTGCATTTTAGAATCGGCCTTCCGCCCGTTGCCAGTCTGCACGGGCGGCTGATAGCCGCCCGCCGTTGACCGTTAGGCTTCAGCATTGGCGCGCCGAGTCGTCGCGCCCCACAGAACAAGAACCAGCCTTGCCGGGAATCGCCATGCTAGGCGTGCCGCGCCAGCGCATGGGGGTGAACGTTTGCAGGGTAGGCCGTAACGGCCGGGCAGGCGCGGAAAGGCAGACTTGTTACCTCTAGCCGGTTTCGACTTCCATGCTATCGTCGGCGCCTCCCCTGGGTCCAGGGCCAAAGCCCTGGTTTTCTTTCCGTCCTCTTTCTCAAACGAGAAAGAGGACCCCCGCGCGGGAGCGCCGCCCCCCGGAGGGGGACGTTCAAACCCACACGTCCCCCGTTCAAAAAAGAACACCCCGCCACTAACGTGGCGGGGTGTTCCGTTAAGAGCTTCTTACTCGTTGACGCCGATAACGACGCCGGAACCCACGGTGCGGCCACCCTCACGGATAGCGAAACGCAGGCCCTTCTCGATGGCGATGGGGGTGATCAGCTCTACGTCCATGTCGACGTTATCGCCGGGCATGCACATCTCCACGCCCTCGGGCAGGGTGATGACGCCGGTCACGTCGGTGGTACGGAAGTAGAACTGGGGACGGTAGTTGTTGAAGAAGGGGGTGTGACGGCCGCCCTCGTCCTTGGACAGGACGTAGACCTGGCCCTTGAACTTGGTGTGGGGATGGATGGAGCCGGGCTTGCACAGAACCTGGCCGCGCTCCACGTCGGTCTTGGCGATGCCGCGGAGCAGGCAGCCCACGTTGTCGCCGGCCTCGACGTAGTCGAGGACCTTGCGGAACATCTCCATGGAGGTGACGACGGTCTTCTTCTTCTCGTCGGACAGGCCAACGATCTCGACTTCCTCACCGGCCTTCAGCTGGCCGCGCTCCACACGACCGGTGGCGACGGTGCCGCGGCCGGAAATGGTGAACACGTCCTCGACGGGCATCAGGAAGGGCTGGTCGGCCTTACGGTCGGGAGTGGGGATATAGGAGTCGACGGCGTCCATCAGCTCCTTGATGCAGGCGAAGTCGGGATCGTCCACGCCGCCCTCGCAGGTCAGGGCGTTCAGAGCGGAACCCTTGATGATGGGGATGTCGTCGCCGGGGAACTCGTACTTGGACAGGGTCTCGCGGACCTCCATCTCGACCAGCTCCAGCAGCTCCTCGTCATCGACCTGATCGCACTTGTTCAGGAAGACGACGATGGCGGGCACGCCCACCTGACGGGCCAGCAGGATGTGCTCCTTGGTCTGAGCCATGGGGCCGTCGGTGGCGGCGATGACCAGGATGGCGCCGTCCATCTGAGCAGCGCCGGTGATCATGTTCTTGATATAGTCGGCGTGGCCCGGGCAGTCGACGTGGGCATAGTGCCGGGCGTCGGTCTCGTACTCCACGTGGGCGGTGTTGATGGTGATGCCGCGCTCGCGCTCCTCGGGAGCCTTGTCGATGCTGGAGTAGTCCTCGTACTGGGCCTTGCCCTGCAGAGCCAGGTACTTGGTGATAGCGGCGGTCAGAGTGGTCTTGCCGTGGTCCACGTGGCCGATGGTGCCGATGTTAACATGGGGCTTGGTACGCTCAAATTTAGCCTTAGCCATTTTAAGTGTTCCTCCTTATATTACAATGTTTTAAGCGACAAATGAGTGATTTACAGGACACATTCTAACGCATTGACGGAAGAATTGCAAGTCCTTTCTGCGTAAGGGGTTGAGGCGGTGCTTATTCGGCGGTATTCCGGCCGCGCTCGGCGATGATCTTGTCGGCGATGCTCTTGGGGATCTCCACATAGCTGTGGGGCTCCATGGAGTACTGGCCGCGGCCCTGGGTAGAGGAGCGCAGGTCAGTGGCGTAGCCGAACATTTCGCTCAGAGGCACCAGAGCGTCGATCTGGGTGGCGCCGGTACGGGCCTCGGTGCCCTGGATCATGCCGCGGCGGGAGGACAGGTCACCCATGACATCGCCCATATACTCGTCGGGGGCGATGGCGGAGACCTTCATGATGGGCTCCAGCAGGATGGGGTTGGCCTTCCGACAGGCCTCCTTGAAGGCCATGGAGCCGGCGATCTTGAACGCCATTTCAGAGGAGTCCACCTCGTGATAGGAGCCGAAGGTCAGCGTGACCTTCACGTCCACCACGGGATAGCCCGCCAGCACGCCGGCCTGCATGGCCCCCTGGATACCCTGGTCAACCGCCGGGATATACTCCTTGGGGATGACGCCGCCGGTGATGGCGTTGACGAACTCGTAGCCCTTGCCGGACTCGTTGGGCTCGACGGTGATGCGGACGTGGCCGTACTGGCCCTTACCGCCGGACTGCCGGGCGTACTTGGTGTCCTGCTCGACGGACTTCTTGATGGTCTCCTTGTAGGCGACCTGGGGCGCGCCCACGTTGGCCTCCACCTTGAACTCGCGGAGCAGACGGTCCACGATGATCTCCAGGTGCAACTCGCCCATGCCGGCGATGATAGTCTGCCCGGTCTCCTCGTCGGTCCAGGTGCGGAAGGTGGGGTCCTCTTCGGCCAGCTTCACCAGCGCCAGACCCATCTTCTCCTGACCGGCCTTGGTCTTGGGCTCGATGGCCACACGGATGACGGGGTCGGGGAACTCCATGGACTCCAGGATGATGGGGTGCTTCTCGTCGCAGAGCGTGTCGCCGGTGGTGGAGTTCTTCAGGCCGACCACGGCGGCGATGTCGCCGGAGTAGACGGTCTCGATGTCCTCCCGGTGGTTGGCGTGCATCTGGAGGATGCGGCCAATGCGCTCCTTCTGGTTCTTCGTGGAGTTCAGCACGGAGGTGCCGGTATTCAGCATACCGGAGTAAACGCGCACGAAGGACAGACGGCCCACGTAGGGGTCGGTGGCGATCTTGAAGGCCAGGGCGGAGAAGGGGGCGTTGTCATCGGAGGGCCGCTCGTCCTCTTCCTCGGTATCGGGATTCACACCCTTGATGGGAGGAATGTCGATGGGAGAGGGCATATAGTCCACGATGGCGTCCAGCAGCTTCTGAACACCCTTGTTCTTGTAGGAGGTGCCGCAGCACACAGGGACAAACAGGTTGTCGATGGTGCCCTGACGGATGACCTTGCGGATCAGGTCGGCGGGGATCTCCTTCTCCTCCAGGGCCAGCTCCATGATCTCGTCGGAGAGGTCGGCGCAGGCGTCGATGAGCTTGGTCCGGTACTCCTGGGCCAGCTCCATCATATCCTCAGGGATGGGCTCCACGCGCATGTCCTTGCCCATATCGTCGTAGTAGACGTCGGCGTCCATCTCCACCAGGTCGATGATACCCTTGAAGGTCTCCTCTTTGCCGATGGGGAGCTGGACGGGCACGGCGTTACACTTCAGACGGTCGTGGATCATGTCCAGCACGTGGTAGAAGTTGGCGCCCATGATGTCCATCTTATTGACGTAGATCATGCGGGGGACCTTGTAGTGGTCCGCCTGACGCCACACCGTCTCGGACTGGGGCTCCACGCCGCCCTTGGCGCACATGACGGTCACGGAGCCGTCCAGCACGCGCAGGGATCGCTCCACCTCAACGGTGAAGTCCACGTGGCCCGGAGTGTCGATGATATTGATACGGGTCTGGGGGAACTGGTCCTTGGTCCCCTTCCAATAGCAGGTGGTGGCGGCGGAGGTGATGGTGATGCCGCGCTCCTGCTCCTGCGCCATCCAGTCCATGGTGGCGGTACCCTCGTGGGTCTCGCCGATCTTGTAGTTGACGCCGGTGTAGAACAAGATACGCTCGGTGGTGGTGGTCTTGCCGGCGTCAATGTGGGCCATGATACCGATGTTGCGGGTATTCTCTAAGGTAACATTTCTAGCCATACAAAAATAACTCCTTAATTACCAGCGGTAGTGCGCGAAGGCCTTGTTGGATTCGGCCATCTTGTGGGTGTCCTCGCGCTTCTTCACCGCGGAACCGAGGTTGTTGGCGGCGTCCATGATCTCGCCGGCGAGACGCTCTTTCATGGTCTTCTCGCTGCGCTTGCGGGCGAAACTGGTGAGCCACCGCAGACCCAGGGTCTGGCGGCGCTCAGGCCGGACCTCGATGGGCACCTGGTAGGTGGCGCCGCCCACGCGGCGGGCCTTGACCTCCAGGGACGGCATGATGTTCTCCAGGGCGGTGGTAAAGACCTCAAGGGGGTCCTTGCCGGTCTTTTCCTTGATGATATCGAAAGCACCGTAGACCACTTTCTGAGAGACACCCTTTTTGCCGTCCAGCATGATGCTGTTGACCAGCTTGGTCACCAGGACGGAGTTATACAGCGGGTCGGGCAATACCACCCGCACGGGTACGTTTCCTCTTCTGGGCACTTTGCTTCCCTCCTTCACAGTATGATTTCATAGGTACTCGAAACTCGTCACACAGGACGAGCCCCGTGTAAAGACAAGTGCCTGCTTGTCCAGTGCCTCACAAGAAAACGTTACCCTAATTATATAAGGTAAGCGCTTGTTGCAAGGGCAACTGCCTTGCGCTATGAGCGCAAAAAGGTTCATGTTTGTCCGGCCGCCATCTATGGCGGCCCTGCGGGAAATAATTTCTGCGAAATTATTTCTTGCCGGCCTTGGGCCGCTTCGCGCCGTACTTGGAGCGGGCCTGCATACGGCCGTTGACGCCCTGGGTGTCCAGAGTGCCGCGGATGATGTGGTAACGCACGCCGGGCAAGTCCCTGACACGACCGCCGCGGATCATGACCACAGAGTGCTCCTGCAGGTTGTGGCCGACGCCGGGGATATAGGCGGTGACCTCATAGCCGTTGGTGAGCTTCACACGGGCGATCTTACGCAGAGCGGAGTTCGGCTTCTTCGGGGTGGAAGTACGAACAGCGGTGCAGACGCCGCGCTTCTGGGGGGAGGGCAGATCGGTCTCCCGGTTCTTCAGCGTGTTCAGACCATGCTGCATGGCAGGAGAAGCGGACTTGTAGGTCGCGGCCTTGCGCCCCTTCCGGACGAGCTGGTTAAACGTAGGCATAATGTTCCTCCTTTCTCGATTTCTGATTCTATTATTTTAACAAAATAATGGAAGTCTTATACTTCCCCATTTCGTTAAAACCAAACGTAACTCCCGTCTCATTTACCGCTGCAAAACCCAGCACAGCGGTTTTGCGGCGGAGAGGAGGAGCAAGGGAGCAATGCCGGGAATGTCCGCCTTCGGCGGACGTTTCCGGTCAAAGCGGACTTTGCTCCGACGAGACCAGCGCCGCCACGGCGGCGCCCACTGCGATCCCGCAGGTGGTGCCCAGAGCCCGCATGGCCGGTACCTTCTGTACCTCCACGCCCTGCTCCTGGCAGAGGTCCTCGATGGGGCCGGTGACATTCGGGTCGGCATCCTCGGCCAGATAGACCCGCACCGCCCGGCCGTCGGCCACGGCGCGGCGCGTCTGTTTGGCGCCGACGACCCGGGGTCCGGCTTTGAGTTCGGTCATGGCCGTCATCCCCCTGTGTCAGAGATTCCAATGGAAAGCCGGGTTTTGCACCGGTTTTTCCACCGCGCGCGGATATACCTGCGCAATTTGGAATTATATCATGGAAGGAAATTGAAGTCAAGCGTGAATTCTGCACATAAAACCGTTGATTTTCCAAGGCGTCTCCGGCGGGGCGAGCGCTCTGCGCCAAAGCAGCACCCGCCGGCAGCGCAAAAAGGAGCCCGCGTACCGCTCCCGGTACGCGGGCTCCTGCGCCGATTTACTTACTCGATGGTCACGATCTCTTCCACGGCCTCGACCACCGTTTCCGCAGGGGCGTTCTGCTCCGCGGGCTTGGGGTCGTCGGGGCTCATGGTGTCCCAGTCGAACTGGCGGTAGCGGCTCAGGCCGGAACCGGCGGGGATGAGCTTGCCGATGATGACGTTCTCCTTCAGGCCCAGCAGGTGGTCCACCTTGCCCTTAATGGCGGCCTCGGTGAGGACCTTGGTGGTCTCCTGGAAGGAGGCGGCGGACAGGAAGGACTCGGTGGCCAGAGACGCCTTGGTGATACCCATGATGAGGCGGGTGCACTCGGGCAGCTTGAGCTCGATGCCGTCGTTGGTCTCCCCGGCGTCGATGCGCTTCTGGACCGCCTTCTTGGCGTCCAGGAACTCCACCAGGTCGATGGTGGAGCCGCTGAGCAGCTCGGAGTCCCCGGCGTCCTCCACCCGCACCTTGCGCATCATCTGGCGGGCGATGACCTCGATGTGCTTGTCGTTGATGTCAACGCCCTGCTGGCGGTAGGGCTTCTGGACTTCCTGGATGAGGTAGTTGTACACCGCGTGGATGCCGCGGATACGCAGCACGTCGGCGGGGTACAGCGCGCCGTCGGTGAGCATGTCGCCCTTCTGGACGGTGTCCCCGTCCTGGACCCGGATGCCGGAGTTGTGGGCCAGGGCGTAGGTGACCACCTCGCCGTCGTCGGCGGTGATGGACACGTTGACCATGCCGCCCTTCTTGGCGTCCTCAAAGCTGACCCGGCCGCTGATCTCGGCCAGCTGGGCCATCTTCTTGGGCCGGCGGCCCTCGAACAGCTCCTCGACACGGGGCAGACCCTGGGTGATGTCGCCGCCGGCCACGCCGCCGGTGTGGAACGTACGCATGGTGAGCTGGGTGCCCGGCTCGCCGATGGACTGGGCGGCGATGATGCCCACGGCCTCGCCCTCGCCCACCGGCTCGCCGATGGCAAGGTTGATGCCGTAGCACTTGGAGCACACGCCGCTGCGGGCCTCACAGGTGAGGACGGAGCGGATGGTGACCTCGTGGACGCCGTGGGCTTCCAGCATACCGGCGTCGTCGGCGGTCATCATGCGGTCGTGGGAGACCAAAACCTCGCCGGTCTTGGGGTCCAGCACGTCCTCCACGGGGTAGCGGCCCTTGAGCCGCTCGCCGAAGGTCTCGATGACCTGGCCGTTCTCCACGATCTCGCTGACGGTGATGCCGTCGTGGGTGCCACAGTCGTGCTCGCGGATGATGACCTCCTGGGACACGTCCACCAGACGGCGGGTCAGGTAGCCCGAGTCGGCGGTACGCAGGGCCGTATCGGCCATGCCCTTTCGGGCGCCTCGGCTGGAGATAAAGTACTCCAGGACAGACAGGCCCTCACGGAAGTTGGACTTGATGGGGATCTCGATGGTGCGGCCGGAGGTGTCGGCCATCAGGCCGCGCATACCGGCCAGCTGGCGGATCTGGGCGGAGGAGCCACGGGCGCCGGAGTCCGCCATCATCCAGATGGGGTTGTAGCGGTCCAGGCCGGCCATCAGGGCGTCGGTGACCTCCTTGGTGGTCTTTTCCCACGCCTCCACCGTCAGGCGGTAGCGCTCGTCGTTGGTGAGGAAGCCCCGCTTGTACTGGCGGTCGATCTTCACGATCTCCTGCTCGGTGTCGGCGATCAGGCCGTACTTGGCCTGGGGCACGGTCATGTCGGAGATGGAGACGGTCAGGGCGCCCCGGGTGGAGAACTTGTAGCCCTTGGCCTTGATGACGTCCAGCACCTCGGCGGAGACGGTGAAGCCGTGCTTGGTGATGCACTTGTCGATGATCTTGCCCAGCTGCTTCTTGCCGGTGATGAAGTTGATCTCCGGGTCGAACATGGTCTCCGGGTCCGTGCGGTCCACAAAGCCCAGGTCCTGGGGGATGCCCTCGTTGAAGATCAGGCGGCCCACGGTGGTGCGGACCATCTTGTGGCAGGTCTGGCCGTCCACCACCCGCTCCCGGCGGACCAGGATGGGCACATGGAGGTCCAGCTCGCCCTCGGCGTAGGCCAGCAGGGCCTCGTCGTCGCTGGCAAAGCTGTGGAACACCTCCTGGGGCAGCTCACCCTTGGGGGTGGCCGCCGCCATGTCGGCATAGGTGGGGATGTCGTCCAGGCTGCCGGGGTTCTTCACCCACACCAGATCGGCGGGGGCCAGCTTGCCCGCGTCCAGGTCCTTTTTGACGGCCTGGCAGTCGTCGTAGGCGAAGTCGTGCTCGGCGTAGCGCTCGTAGGTGAGGTAGTAGGAGCCCAGCACCATGTCCTGGGTGGGCACGGTGACGGGGCCGCCGTCCTGGGGCCGCAGCAGGTTGTTGGCGGACAGCATCAGGATGCGGGCCTCGGCCTGGGCCTCGGCGGACAGGGGGACGTGGACGGCCATCTGGTCGCCGTCGAAGTCGGCGTTGAAGGCGGTACACACCAGAGGGTGCAGCTTGATGGCCCGGCCCTCCACCAGCACCGGCTCAAAGGCCTGGATGCCCAGGCGGTGGAGCGTGGGGGCGCGGTTGAGCATGACGGGGTGCTCCTTGATGACGAAGTCCAGGGCGTCCCAGACCTCCGGGCGGCCCTTGTCCACCATCTTCTTGGCGCTCTTGATGTTGTTGGCCAGCCCGTCCTCCACCAGCTTCTTCATGACGAAGGGGCGGAACAGCTCGATGGCCATCTCCTTGGGCAGGCCGCACTGGAAAATCTTCATCTCGGGGCCCACCACGATGACGGAACGGCCGGAGTAGTCCACGCGCTTGCCCAGCAGGTTCTGGCGGAACCGGCCCTGCTTGCCCTTGAGCATGTCGGACAGGGACTTGAGCGCCCGGTTGTTGGCGCCGGTGACGGCGCGGCCCCGGCGGCCGTTGTCGATGAGGGCGTCCACGGCCTCCTGGAGCATCCGCTTCTCGTTCCGAACGATGATGTCCGGGGCGTTGAGCTGGATGAGTCGTTTCAGGCGGTTGTTGCGGTTGATGACCCGGCGGTACAGGTCGTTCAGGTCGGAGGTGGCGAAGCGGCCGCCGTCCAACTGGACCATGGGCCGGATCTCCGGGGGAATGACCGGCAGCACGTCGATGATCATCCAGGAGGGCTTGTTGCCGGAGATGCGGAAGGCGTCCACCACCTCCAGGCGCTTGACGATGCGGGCCTTCTTCTGGCCGGAGGCGTCCTTCAGCTCGGCCCGGAGCTGCTCGGACAGCTCCTCCAGGTTGATGTCCTCCAGCAGCTTCTTCACGGCCTCGGCGCCCATGCCGGCCTCGAAGTCGTCCTCGTACTTCTCCCGCATGTCGCGGTATTCCTTCTCGGTCAGGATTTGGTTCTTGGCCAGGGGAGAGAAGCCGGGGTCGGTGACGATATAGGCGGCGAAGTAGAGCACCTTCTCCAGAATGCGGGGGCTGATGTCCAGCAGCAGGCCCATGCGGGAGGGGATGCCCTTGAAGTACCAGATGTGGCTCACGGGGGCGGCCAGGGCGATGTGGCCCATGCGCTCCCGGCGGACCTTGGCCCGGGTGACCTCCACGCCGCAGCGGTCGCAGATCTTGCCCTTGTAGCGGATCTTCTTATACTTGCCGCAGTGGCACTCCCAGTCCTTGGTGGGCCCAAAGATCTTCTCGCAGAACAGGCCGTCCCGCTCGGGCTTGAGGGTGCGGTAGTTGATGGTCTCCGGCTTCAGGACCTCGCCGTGGGACCACTCCATGATCTGTTCCGGGGAGGCGATGCCAATGCGGATGGCGTCAAACTCAGCGTAGCTCATATTTCAATCGTCCTCCCTTTCTTATTCCAGGTCGCCGTCGTCGGCGTCGATGACCATGTCGCCCTCTTCGAACTCCAGGTCCTCGTCCTCCCCGGCGTCCTCAACGGCCAGGTCGTCGTCGTCGCTCTCGGCCTTGAGGGTGAAGCCCGCGGAGGCGAAGTCGGACTCCCCGCCCCCGGCGTTGCCGCCGGAGAAGCCGTAGAAGTCGTCGTCGTCGCGGATGCGGTCGGGACGGTAGTTGTCCTCGTCCTCGTCGTCCTTCAGCTCGATGGGCTCGCCCTTGGCGTCCAGGACCTCGATGTCCAGACACAGGGCCTGCAGCTCCTTGACCAGGACCTTGAAGGACTCGGGCACGCCGGGCTTGGGCACGTTGTGGCCCTTGACGATGGACTCATAGGTGCGCACGCGGCCCGTCACGTCGTCGGACTTGACGGTCAAAATCTCCTGGAGGGTGTAGGCGGCGCCGTAGGCCTCCAGGGCCCACACCTCCATCTCGCCGAAGCGCTGGCCGCCGAACTGGGCCTTGCCGCCCAAGGGCTGCTGGGTAACCAGGGAGTAGGGGCCGGTGGAGCGGGCGTGGATCTTATCGTCCACCAGATGGTGGAGCTTGAGGAAGTAGACGTAGCCCACGGTGACGCGGTTGTCGAACCGCTCGCCGGTGCGGCCGTCGTAGAGCCAACTCTTGCCGTCCTTGGCAAGGCCAGCGGCCTCCAGGGTGGCCTCGATCTCCGGCTCGTTGGCGCCGTTGAAGATGGGGGTGGCCACCTTCCAGCCCAGGGCCTTGGCGGCGTAGCCCAAGTGGACCTCCAGCACCTGGCCGATGTTCATACGGGAGGGCACGCCCAGGGGGTTCAGCACGATGTCCAGGGGGGTGCCGTCGGGCAGGAAGGGCATATCCTCCTGGGGCAGGATGCGGGAGACCACGCCCTTGTTGCCGTGGCGGCCGGCCATCTTGTCGCCCACGGAGATTTTCCGCTTCTGGGCGATGTAGACCCGGACCACCATGTTCACGCCGGGGGACAGCTCGTCGCCGGCCTCTCGGGTGAAGACCTTCACGTCCACGATGATGCCGCTCTCGCCGTGGGGCACCTTCAGGGAGGTGTCCCGGACCTCCCGGGCCTTCTCGCCGAAGATGGCCCGGAGCAGCCGCTCCTCGGCGGTGAGGTCGGTCTCGCCCTTGGGGGTGACCTTGCCCACCAGGATGTCGCCGGAGCGGACCTCGGCGCCCACGCGGATGATGCCGCGCTCGTCCAGGTCCTTCAACGCATCCTCGCCCACGTTGGGGATGTCCCGGGTGATCTCCTCGGGCCCCAGCTTGGTGTCGCGGCTCTCGGTCTCGTACTCCTCGATGTGGATGGAGGTGAACACGTCCTCCTTGACCATGCGCTCGTTGAGGAGGATGGCGTCCTCGTAGTTGTAGCCCTCCCAGGTCATGAAGCCCATGAGGATGTTCTTGCCCAGGGCGATCTCGCCATGGTCGGTGGAGGGGCCGTCCACCAGCACGTCGCCCTTGCTCACCCGATCGCCGGCGGACACGATGGGGCGCTGGTTGATGCAGGTGCCGTGGTTGGAGCGCAGGAACTTGGTGAGCTTGTAGTCCACCACGTCCCCGGCGTCGTAGCGCACGGAGATGGAGTCGGCGGCCACCTTGGTGACCTCGCCGTCGCCCTCGGCCAGGATGACGATCTCGGAGTCGATGCAGTTCTTGTGCTCCTGGCCGGTGGCCACGATGGGGGCCTGGGTGGTCAGCAGGGGCACGGCCTGGCGCTGCATGTTGGCGCCCATCAGGGCTCGGTTGGCGTCGTCATTTTCCAGGAAGGGGATCATGGCCGTGGCGATGGACACCATCATCTTGGGGGACACGTCGATATAGTCCACGTTCTCCCGGTCCACCGCCACGATCTCGTTGCGGTGGCGGCAGGTGATGCGGTCGTTCACCAGGCGGCCGTTCTCGTCCACCGGCTCGGTGGCCTGGCCCACGAAGTACTCGTCCTCGATGTCGGCGGTCATGTAGTCGATCTCGTCCGTGACCTTGCCGGTGCCCTTCTCCACCTTGCGGTAGGGGGCCTCGATGAAGCCGTAGCGGTTGATGCGGGCGTAGGAGGCCAGATAGGAGATGAGGCCGATGTTGGGTCCTTCGGGGGTCTCGATGGGGCACAGGCGGCCATAGTGGCTGTAATGCACGTCTCGGACGTCGAAGGAGGCCCGGTCACGGGACAGGCCGCCGGGGCCCAGGGCGGACATACGCCGCTTGTGGGTCAGCTCAGCCAGAGGGTTGGTCTGGTCCATGAACTGGCTCAGGGGGCTGGACCCGAAGAACTCCTTGATGGCGGCGGTGACGGGGCGGATATTGATGAGGCTCTGGGGGGTGACGATGTCCAGGTCCTGGATGGTCATGCGCTCCCGGATCACCCGCTCCATGCGGCTGAAGCCGATGCGGAACTGGTTCTGGAGCAGCTCACCCACGCAGCGCAGGCGGCGGTTGCCCAGGTGGTCGATGTCGTCATGGGTGCCCACGCCCCGGGCCAGACAGTTGAGGTAGTTGATGGAGGCCATCATGTCCTCCACGAAGATGTGCTTGGGCACCAGGTCGTCCACCTTGTCGCGGACGGCCTCCATCAGGCCCTCCTGGTCCCCGGCGAACTGCTCCAACAGCTGCTGGAGCAGGGGGAAGTAGACCTTCTCGGTGATGCCGCACTCGGCCGGGTCGAAGGAAACAAATCCCTTCATATCCACCATGTTGTTGGAGAATACTTTGACCAGGGACCCGTCCAGGTCCACCACGGCCTCGTTGACGCCCCGGGCCTCCAGTTCCTTGGCCCGCTCGCGGGTCAGGACCTCTCCGGCCTCGGCCAAAATCTCACCGGTCATGGGGTCGGCCACGGGCTGGGCCAGCTTCTGGCCGCTCAGGCGGGTCCAGATAGCCAGCTTCTTGTTGAACTTGTAGCGGCCCACGGCGGACAGGTCGTAGCGCCGGGGGTCGAAGAACAGGGCGTTGAGCAGGCTCTCGGAGGAGTCCACCGTGGGGGGCTCACCGGGGCGGAGCTTGCGGTAGATCTCCAGCAGGGAGTCCTCCCGGTTCTTGCAGGTGTCCTTCTCCATGGTGGCGACGATGCGGGGGTCCTCGCCGAACAGCTCCAAAATCTCGGCGTCGGTCTGGGGCCCCACCGCCCGGATGAGGCAGGTGATGGGCAGCTTGCGGTTTTTATCGATGCGGACATAGAAGATGTCGCTCAGGTCGGTCTCGTACTCCAGCCACGCGCCCCGGTAGGGGATGACGGTGGTGCCGTAGGTGATGTTGCCCGCCTTATCCTCGTTCTTGGCATAGTAGATGCCGGGAGAGCGGACGATCTGGGAGACGATGACGCGCTCGGCGCCGTTGATGACGAAGGTGCCGGCCTTGGTCATCAGGGGGAAGTCGCCCATGAAGATCTCCTGCTCCTTGATCTCCTCGGTCTCCTTGTTGCGCAGGCGCACCCGCACCTTGATGGGGGCGGCGTAGGTGGCGTCCCGGGCCTTGCACTCCTCCACGTCGTACTTGGGGGCCTCGTCCATCTTGTAGTCGATGAAGCTCAGCTCCAGGTTGCCCGCGTAGTCGGTGATGGAGGCCACGTCCTTGAAGACCTCCCGCAGGCCGGTGTCCAAAAACCACTGATAGGAATTTTTCTGGACCTCCAGCAGGTTGGGCATGTCCAGGACTTCCGCGTGGCGGGCATAGCTCTTGCGCAGGGTCTTGCCGAAATAGACGTCCTTGACCATGCCGTTCAGCTTGTCGTTGACCATTCCGAAAATCACACTCCGTTTTCCCTGAATTCGCGCCGAAAAAGCGGTCTTTTCGGCCTTGTTCCCGTGTGTACCAGGCGATTCTCCGTCAAATCGCCCAAAAGCGCCGTCCCCGTCTCTCGTGATACGCCCGGCGGTGTTGTTGCGTCTTTTCCATTTTCCTCTTGCAGTTTCCCCCATAAGCTGTTATACTGAATCCAGCGTAGGAGGAAGTGCGAAAATGCGGTTGGACGCATGAAAGCATTTCAGTATACCATGCAACCCCCTGTAAGTCAATAGGTTTTATCCAGAAGTTCGGAGAGATTCCGAACTTTTTTTATGTCTGGTGGTGTTATCGCTATGGACTCCCTTGAGAAAAGAGACACGCTCCCCCGCCTGGCCGCCCTCCCCTGCGCCCTGTCGGGGACGGCCCTGGTGGTCCTAGGCATGGTTAAGCTCGCCGGCCTGCCCCTGGGCGGACCGGCCGCCCACAGCGCCGTGGGCGCTGTCCTGGTCCTGCTGGCCCTGGCCGCCCTGGGCATCCTCTACTGGTACAGCCGGGACCGGGCTCTCACCCTCTGCGCCCTGCTCCCCGTGGGCGCGGCCCTCTTCCTGCGGTGTATCTGCATGGACCACGTCACCCTGGACTACCAGGATTTCCTCTCCGGCTGGGCCGCCTTCTTCCGGGACAACGGCGGCTGGGCGGCCATCAAGCTGCCCAAGGGCAACTACAACGTCCCCTACCTCTATTTCCTGGCCTTCCTCTCCTACCTCCCCCTCCCGGACCTCTACGGCATCAAGCTCTTCTCCATCCTCTTCGACGTGCTGCTGGCCTGGGGCGGTCTGCGGCTGGTACGGGTTTTCGCCGGGGCGGACAGCCCCAAGCCCTACGCCGCCTTCTGTCTGCTGCTCCTCCTCCCCACGGTCATTCTCAACGGCTCCTACTGGGCCCAGTGCGACGCCATCTACGGCGCCCTGTGCCTCCACGCCCTGGCCTCCGGCCTGGACCGCAAGCCCAAAAGCTCCGTGGTCCTGCTGGCCCTGGCCTTCTCCTTCAAGCTCCAGGCCATCTTCCTCATCCCCCTGTGGTGCGCCCTGTGGTTCACCAGGCGGGTGAAGTTCCGGGAGCTGTGCCTCTTCCCCGCCACCTACCTCGTCTCCATTCTCCCCGCCCTCCTGCTGGGCAAACCCCTGATGGACATCCTGGGGGTCTACCTAGGCCAGACGGTGGAGTACAAGGACTACCTCACCCTCAACGCCCCCTCCGTCTACGCCCTCATCCCCTACGGCGCGGAGGTGGACACCGCCGCGGCCGCCCGGTTCGGCATCCTGGCCGCCGCCCTCTTTCTGGCCCTGCTGCTCCTGGTCCTGTTCCTGAACCGGGACCGAGTCACCGACGAGATGCTGCTGATTTCTGGGGTGATGATGGCCATCGGCATCCCCCTCCTTCTGCCCCACATGCACGACCGCTACTTCTTCCTGGCCGACGTGCTCACCCTGTGCTGGGCCTGCCTATGCCTGTGGCGCATCCCCCAGGCTCTGGCCGTCCAGATCGCTTCCCTGGGTGCCTACCACGCCTATCTGGTCCTGCGGTACGCCTTCCCCATGGCCTGGGGGACCCTTCTCCTCCTGGCCGCCCTGGTCTCCGCCGCCGTCCTCCTCTGGAACCGCCTGGACGCCCCCGCCCGCCCCACTCCCCAGCACGCCAAAAAGCCCCGCAGGCATTGACCTGCGGGGCATTTCCCATGTCAGGGCAGCGGCGCGGCGTCCGCGCCGCCGCCCGGTTCGTATAAAAAGCAGGGCACCTCGTCGAAGGCGATGCCGCCCCCGCCCTCCGGCAGGGCCAGCAGCTCCGCCGAGGCGTACACCCGGTCCTCAAAGATCAGTACCGGTGCGGACAGCTCGGCGGGGTCGTCGTTGCAGTAGGCCGTGGTACTCCCCTTTTCCAGCTCCAGCAGCAGGGACCCCGCCTGGACGGCCACCCCGTCGCTCTGTTCCTGGGGCAGGACCTGTCCGCCGAAATAGCCCGCGATGTCCTCCACCGCCAGCAACAGCCGCCCGTTGTAGACGATAGGCGGCTGTTCCAGGCGCAGCGGCCGTCTCATCAGGACCAGCCGGTCCGCCGACGCCCCCGCCGCCAGCTTCCCGCAGGCCGCGAACCGCTGGGACCCGGCGTTCAGCGCCGCGAGCTCATCCGGGGCATAGGAACTGTGGTCCGCCGCCAGCCCGTCAACCAGCCGTTCAATGCAGTCCTTTGCCGCCGGGGTGCGCTCCAGCAGTCCGTTCTGCCGGGCCAGAAAGAGCAGCCGCAGGGCCAGCCACCGCCCGCTGTCCTCCGGCGGCGCCAAGAGGGCTTCCAATTCCGGTGCCAAGTCCTCGAAGCCCGGCGTGGACGCCAGGGTCCCGGCGTCCAGCAGCCCCCCCGCTCCCTCGGGCAGCGCCGGGAGCAGATCGGCCAGCGTGGGCGTCGCCGCCTCCGGGTCCGCCTCGGGCGTGTGGTCCGCCTCGGGCGTGTGGTCCGTCTCGGGCGCAGGCGTCTCCTCCGGCTCCAGGCCCGCTTCCGTCTCTTCCGCAGGCCCGCCGGTCTCCACCGCCGCCGGCGGTGTCTCGGTCGCCGCATCAGGGGGAAGGGCTTCCCCCCAGGCCGCCGTGGCGCACACCGCCAGGACCAGCGCCAGCGCCATCCATGTCCGTTTATTCATATCAGGTCCCTCCCGTGGCGCAGAGCTCCACCGCCGCGGCTTTGCCCTGGCCGCTGTAATACACCCGGATAAAATAGCCGCCGCGGAGATATTTTTCCGCGTACACCCCTTCGTCCGCCGCCAGGGGCGCGCCCAGGCTGCCGAACAAGGGACCGTAATATCCGCCCAATTCCATGGAAAGGGCGGTAAACGGCTCCCCCAGCGCGGCGCGGACCTCCGCCGGGTCCGCCCCCCGCCGGACGCCCGCCAGCTCCGTGGACAGGCCGCTGACCAGCTTCCAGCAGCGGGCGCCGTCCCGGCAGATCACCGCCAGATTCTGCTCCGGGTAGAGCAGCAGCAGGATGTCCCCCACCGTCCGGCTGGTGGTCTCCGGCCCGAAGTCCGCCCGGAAATCCGCCACGTCCCGGCCCAGATAGTGCATCAGATCCACCATGCCGTCCCGGAACATGCCGGAAAAGACCTCCCGGCCCAGGCTGTCGTACTCCGTACCCTCGCCCGAGCGCACCCCGGCGGCAAAGGTCCCGGCGTAGACCAGCTTCCCCGTCTCGGGGTCATAGAGCCGCCCCGCCCCGTCCGGCAGTCCGACCCGGAACTCGCCCTCGTAGCGCACCCGGCCCGTGTCCGGGTCGTACAGGACGCCGCCGCCGGAAAAATCCCCATCGAGGAATCCCCCGTCATAGTACAGCCCTCCGTCCCAGTAGAGCCGCCCCGCGCCGGAGTAGGCGTCCAGGGAGAACTCCCCCTGATAGTGCACGGTCTCGCCGTCCGGCCCGTACTCCGTCCCGCGCCCCTCCCGCTGGTCCGCCAGGAAGCCGCCCACATAGCGCTTTAACCCCGTGTCCGGCGCAAACTCCGCCCCGCTGCCGGACCGCTGTCCCCCGGTGAAGCCGCCCTGGTAGACCAGCCGCCCCTGGCCGTCGTACTGCGCCCCCTGGCCGGAAAAATCATTCTCGTGGAAGCCCCCCGCATAGCGCAGGACGCCGTCCTCGTAATACCGCCCCTGGCCCTCGTACCGGCCCTCGGAGAAGCCGCCGCGGTACAAAAGCTGCCCGTCCGGGCCGTACTGCGCCCCTGTGCCCGTGAGCTGGCCGTCCACCATGGGCCCCTCGTAGACCCGGGTCCCATTCACCGTATACAGCTCCACCCGGCCCGTAAAGTCCGCCGCCTTTTCGCTGCCCAGGGTCAGGCGGCTGGGCCAGAGCCGCCCGTCCATCCAGGGGTAGACCACCGTGGCAAGCAGGGTCCCGGCGGCCAGCAGGGCTGTCGCCGCCAACAGCAGCGTGTGCTTGGCGACCACGTGCCTCCCCACCGCCAGATAGCCCTCCGGCCCCTCCGGCGGGACCAGGAAGGGGGCCGCCGCCGCCTTGACCGCCCCCGACGCCCGCTCCGCCAGGGCGGCCAGGGCCTTTTTTCCGTCCTCGGCCCGCCGCTTCAGCCCCACCGACGCCGACAGAACCGCGCCCACGGCCCTCGTCAGCCTGTCCCATTCCATCCCTCATCCCCTGCCTTTCCGCACGCCGACAAATGAAAGAGCGCCGCCCGGTCTCCCCGGTCCACGCCCACCACCGCCGCGAAGCATCGCCGAGCCTGGGCCCCGTCGCCCCGCTCCTGGGCATCCACCCCCAACTCAAAGTCCGCCCGCGTCGCCAGCAGCAGCTTTTTTTGGTGATAGGGCAGGCCGTCCAGCAGCTCGTAGCGCCGCCCGTCCGCGCCGAAGCCCACCAGCCGGACGCAGGGGACCTGCCCCTCGCCCAGGGAGGACAGCGCCCCGGCCGTCAGCAACCCTGTCACCCCCCACTCCGGCAGCGCGCCCGCCAGCCGGGCGCTGCGGGCGATGCCCGCTGAAAAGGCCTGCACCGTCCCCGCCGCCGTGCCCAGGGTCACCTCGCCCCGGTCCACCACCAGGTGCGGCTCCGCCGCCCCCTCGGCCCGAAAGCTCTCCCGGAATTCGACGGCGGCCCGGATACCATCCCACGCCCCTCCGGGGAACAGGGCCAGCAGCCGCTCCCCGCCGCAGACGGCTACGCAGCCGCCGTTTTTCCGCACGGCGGCGCACAGCCGGTCCAGCCGCGCCTGCAGGGCAGGAAAAGAGTCCGGCCCCTCATACACAGCATACAGCGTCCCCATGACCCGCGTGGGGTCTCCGCCGTCCATCAGGGCCCGCAGCGCCCGTCCGGCGGGGAGCTCCTCCCCCGCCGGGTCCGCCCGCTCCCCCTGCCGCAGCGCCGCCCGGTGGGCGCACTCCGCCAGGGCCTCCA
>UQGJ01000009.1 GCA_900540545.1 uncultured Eubacteriales bacterium | reverse complement strand
CGGGCCGGTTTTTTAGGAGGGACCAGACGATGATAAAAACGGTGATCCACGTGGACGAGATGGAGAAATGGCCCATGGCATTGGGGAATGCTCAAAATCTGGTGGCCTACTGCCGGGAGACAGGGCTGGACTGGGTGGTGGAACTGGTGGCGAACGGCGACGCGGTGACGGCGCTGCGGCGTTCCAGCGCTGTCCACGGGCTGGCGGAGCTGCTGGCCCAGGGGGGCGCGGTAGCGGCCTGTCACAACGCCCTGCGGGGAAACGGCATCGATCCGGCGGACCTATACCCGGGGGTGACGGTGGTGCCCGCCGGTGTGGTGGAGCTGGTCCGGCGGCAGGGGGAGGGCTACGCCTACATCAAGCCCTGAGTGTTGAAGCGGAACAAAAAGGGATGGAGCGCTAACAGATAGCGTTCCATCCCTTTTTGCTTTTCTTATAATTTGCGCTTCCGAAACACGAAGGTGATGGCGAAGAACAGCGCCAGATACAGGGTGATGGAGGCGCCGGCGGAGGTGCCGGCGTAGTAGGAGGTCATCAGCCCGGCGATGCCCGCCAGCAGGGCGGACAGCAGGGAAATCAGGTGGTACTGGCGCATGTTCCGGGCCACGTTTCGGGCCGCCGCGCCGGGGAGGACCAGCAGGGAGTTGATGACCAGCAGCCCCACCCAGGTCATGGAGATGGTGACCACCACGGCGATGGCGGCGGAGAAGAGGGCCTCCTGCCAAAAGACCTTGATGCCCCGGCTGTCGGCCAGGGCGGGGTGGACAGAGGAGAGCATGAGCTGGTTGAAAGAGCCGATCCACAGCGCCACCACCAGACCCAGGATGGCGGCCAGCAGGCCGATTTTTCCCGGCTCCACGCTCAGAATGTCGCCGATGAGCAGGGTGTTGAACTTGGTGAAGCTTCCCCCACCGAAGGTGGCGATGAAGATGCCCAGGGCCACAGCGGTGGAGGAAAAGACCCCAATCACCGTGTCCGAGGCCAGACTGGTCCGCCGCCGCACCCAGGTGAACAGCAGGGCGAAGAGCAGGGCGAAGAGGACGGCGCACCACATGGGGTCGGTGAAGCTCAGCAGGGTCCCGATGGCCACCCCGGTAAAGGCAGAATGGCCCAGCGCGTCGGAGAAGAAGGACATGCGGCTCTCCACCACCATGGTGGACAGCAGACCGAACAGAGGGGAGATGACCAGCACCGCCAGCAGGGCGTTCTTCATGAAGAACAGGCTCCCCGGCGTCGCCCACTCGAAGGGCAACAGGTCTACGATGGAATACCACAGCTCCATCAGCTCCGCCCCCTTCCAAGGGACAAGTGGAACACGTCCCGAAACTCCTGGGAGGAGAGGACCTCGGCGGGCTTGCCCGCCTTGAGCACCGTGCCCCGGAGCAGGATTACCTTGTCGGCGTACTCCTCCAGGGTGGCGAAGTCGTGGGTGGACAGGAGGATGGACAGGTCGTACTGCTGCCGCACCTCATCCAGCATGTCCAGAAGCTGCTTTTCCCCCTCGATGTCCACGCCGGACAGGGGCTCGTCCAAAATCAGGATATGGGGCACCGGCTCCAGGGCCATGGCCAGCAACACCCGCTGCAGCTCGCCGCCGGAGAGGGAGCCGATGCGCTTGTCGATGAGCGCCCCGGCGTGGACCCGCTCCAGGCACTCCGTCACCCTGGAGCGCAGGGACTTGGGGGTGGGCAGGAACACCGGCCAGGCCGAGATGGAGGCCGTGAACAAATCCAGCACGCTCACCGGGTCCCCCCGATCGAAGCTGGGGCTTTGGGGTACGTAGCCGATGAGGGGCCGGGTGTGCTTGCCCCCGGCACGCTGGAAGTCCAGGACCCCCGTGTGGGGGAGCTGGCCCAGGATGGTGCGGAATAGGGTGGACTTGCCCGCCCCGTTGGGGCCGATGAGGGCGGTGATCTCCCCGCAGTGGAGGTGGAAGTCCAGGTCGTGGAGGATGACCTGGTCGCCTACCGTCACCCCCAGCCCGGACCCCCGGAGGCAGCAGGCCCTGGAACAGCGGTCGCCGGCGGGGAGGTCGTCGTGTTTGTGTACGCTCATTTCAGGGCCTCCGCAATGGTTTGAAGATTGGCGGTCATGGCGTCGATGTAGGGCTGGATGCCCGTGCCGTCGCCCGACATTATCATGTCCAACTGATAGACTGCGCACCCGGTCTCCCGGCTGATGGCCTTGGCCGTGGCGTCGGAACCGTTGCGCTCGGTGAAGATGGCGGGGATGTGGTATTCTTCGATCAGGCCCACGATCTCCTTGATCTCGGCGGCGCTGGTCTCCGCGCCCTCCTCCTCCTCGATGGCCTTGAGCAGGTTTAAGCTGTATGCTTTTGCAAAGTACTGGAACCCATCGTGGAAGGTGATAAGACCGGGCCATTCCAAGTTTGAATCCAGACTGGTGGAGATGCCGTTCAACATCTGGGCGCCGGCGGTGGAGAAATTGTCAAGATAGGCATTGTCGTGATGTGGGTCGGCGTCCCCCAAGGAGAAGGCAATGGTTTGCATCATTTGCAGGGCATTGGTACGGTCCATCCAGATGTGTGGGTCATACTCCGTCTCGTGGTCGTGGCCCTCGTGGCCTTGGGCCTCCAGAAGTTGAATACCCTCTGAGCAGTCGATGACGGCGGCGTCGGACTGGGCCAGCGCGTCAGCCATAAAGTCCTCCAGACCGGCCCCGTTCATCACGATGACGTCGGCCTTTTCGATGGCCTTCATGTCGTTGACCGTCAGGGTGTAGTCGTGGAGGCAGGCGGTCTGCTGGTTCACCAGCTGGGAGACCTCCACCCCCTCCACGCCCTGGGTGATGGCGGTGGTGAAGAGGTAGACGGGATAGGTGGTGGCGAGGATGTGGAGCGGTTCCTCTCCCTCGGGTTCCGGGGTAGTGGCCGCCGGCCCGCCGCAGGCAGCCAGAAGGAGGCAGACGAGCAGGGATAGGGATACGATTGATTTTTTCAAGAGAACACCTCAATGCTTGGGATTTTTTTCACAGCAATTATACCCCATTCCGAGCGGTTTGTAAAATGAAAGAGGGCCGCGCCTGCGGCCCTCTTTCGTTTTTTATTTCGCGTAGTAGTTGATAAGGCACCCGGCCAGGATAATATCCCGCGCCCCGCGCGGCTGGCCGCGCGAGGGTCCCGAAGGTGATTTCACATCCTCGGGCGGAGTGAATCCGCCCTGCGGCAAGGTTTTGTCCTGTGGACAAAACGCTTGAACGGCGCTGGCGCCGTCCCTGCGCCGCAGGTGCCGGAGCGGGATATTATTTCGCGTAGTAGTTGATAAGGCACCCGGCCAGGATAATATCCCGCTCTTCCCGGGTCAGGCCGGGAAGCTTCAGGGGCAAAGGGGTCTCCTTGCCGCCCTGGATCAGGGTGGCGGTCACTTCCTCGCCGTCCCCCTCCAGCAGGGCGCGGATGCCGGGGATATAGACCCGGTCGCCGGGCTGGAGGTTGGCCTGGGCCAGACCGTCGGCGGTGAAGGGCAGCATCCCCCAGTTCACCACGTTGGAGCGGTAGCGCTTGGTAGCGTACTCCCCGGCGATGTTGGCGCAGCCCCCCAGCACCCGCTGGCAGGAGGCGGCCTGTTCCCGGGCAGAGCCGTCGCCGGGCTTGAGGGCCATGATGAGGGTGCCCAGGCCGGTGGTCCCGGCGTCGTGGCCCATGAGGGCGTCGGTGGGCTCCCCGGCCCGGCGCTTCCGCTCCTCGGCCAGGACGGCCTTGGCCCGGGGGACATACTGGGGGTCCTTCCGGCTCAGGGCGAACTCCGCCAGCTTCAGGGGATTGGAGCGGTAGGAGGAGGTCTCGCCGGAGGGAATGAGCTCGTCGGTGGTGGTCACCGGGTCGTAGATGGCTGCCGCCACGGTGAGCAGCAGGTTTTCCGGCAGGGCCACCTGCTCGGGCCAGTCGGCAATGTTGGGGCCAAAGACCAGCTCCTGGCTGGGGTCGGGCCGGCCCGCACCGAAGTAGACCCGGGCCTTGTATGCGGAGTCGTCGTAGTGGTAGGGCTCGTTGGGCCGGTCGGCGGGGCAGTCGGGCAGTTCGTCGGCCCCGGTGAGGACGCCGCCGTTCCGGGCGGTGGCGGCGATGCTACGGGCGTCCATGAGGGCCACGTAGGACACCTGCCCGTCGCTGGGCTTGCTTCCTTCCCGGTTGGGGAAGTTCCGGGTGGAGTGGCGGATGGAGAAGGCTCCGTTGGCGGGCACGTCCCCGGCCCCGAAGCAGGGCCCGCAGAAGCAGGAGCGGATGGAGGCCCCGGCGGCCATGAGGGCGGCGATGTAACCCTGCTTGGTCAGCTCCAGGTTGATGGGCATGGAGCCGGGGTAGCAGGACAGCCAGAAGGCGTCGGACCCGATGGGCCGCCCGCCCAAGATCTCGGCGGCCCGGACCAGGTTCTGATAGGTGCCGCCGGAGCAGCCGGCGATGACGCCCTGGTCCACATGGAACTGCCCGTCCACGATTTTCCCGGCCAACGGCGCGGCGTTCTTCACGCCCAGCTGCTCCGCCGTGTCCAGGTCCACCTGGTGCAGGAGGTCGGCCATGTTGGCCTTGAACTCCCGGATGGGGAAGGCGTTGGAGGGGTGGAAGGGGAGGGCGATCATGGGTTCCACGGTCCCCAGGTCGATTTCGATGAGGGCGTCGTAGTAGGCCCCCTCCGCCGGGGCCTGGGGGGCGAACTGCTCCCCGCGGCCCAGGAGCGCCAGATGCTCCCGCACCGTCTCGTCGGTGGACCAGACGGAGGAGAGGCAGGCGGTCTCAGTGGTCATCACGTCGATGCCGCTGCGGTAGTCCATAGAGAGGCTGGCCACGCCGGGGCCAAAGAACTCCAACACGGCGTTTTTCACGAAGCCATTTTGGAAGGTGGCCCCGATGAGGGCCAGGGCCACGTCCTGGGGGCCGGTACCGGGCCGGGGGGCGCCGGTGAGGTGGACGGCGATGACCCTGGGGTAGGAGATGTCGTAGGTCTTGGACAGCAGCTGACGGGCCAGCTCCGGGCCGCCCTCGCCGATGGCCATGGTGCCGTAAGCGCCGTAGCGGGTGTGGGAGTCGGAACCCAAAATCATCCGGCCGGGGGCGGCGTAGCGCTCCCGCATGTAGGAGTGGATGACGGCCTGGTGGGCGGGGACGAACTCTCCGCCGTACTTCTTGGCGGCGGAGAGGCCGAACACGTGGTCGTCCTCGTTGATGGTGCCGCCCACGGCGCACAGGGAGTTGTGGCAGTTGGTGAGGACGTAGGGCAGGGGGAAGGCGGTCATGCCGGAGGCCCGGGCCGTCTGGATGATGCCCACGTAGGTGATGTCGTGGGAGGCCATGGCGTCGAATTTGAGCTTCAGCTTTTCCGGGTCGCCGGTGGTGTTGTGGGCGTCCAGAATGGCCCGGGCCATGGCGCCCGTCCGCTGGGCCGGAGCCTTGACCGCGCAAGGGGTGAACCGCCCGCCCTGGTACAGGACGGGGGAGTTGGTGAGCTGGATCATGGAAATCCCTCCTTAGGAAATGTCGTAAAAGTGAATGGAAGTATTATATCACACGGGGACAAGGGGGGACAAGGGGAATGAAGAATGAATTGAGAATGGATAATTGACAATTGACAATTGAGAGCGGACCAATACGAGTTGCAACGGTTTTCTGGTTTTCTTTCGGTTCCTTTCTCAAACGAGAAAGGAACGCCCCCGGAAGGGGGGCGAGGCCCTGCGAAAAAGCCCCCCTCGCCGCTTGGCGAAGGGGGCTTTCCATTCATATCACAGCACGTTCATCAGGTTGAAGGCCACGATAAGGCCGGAGAAGACGATGCTGACGGTGGAGCAGAGTTTGATGAGGATGTTTAGGGCGGGGCCGGAGGTGTCCTTGAAGGGGTCGCCCACGGTGTCGCCTACGACGGCGGCCTTGTGGCAGTCGGAGCCCTTGCCGCCGTGGTGGCCGCTCTCGATATACTTCTTGGCGTTGTCCCAGGCGCCGCCGGCGTTGGACATGAACACGGCCATGGCAAAGCCGGTGACGCTCACGCCGCCCAGCAGGCCCACCACGCCGACCGGTCCCAGGATCAGGCCGGTGAGGATGGGCACGATGATGGCCAGCAGGGCGGGGGCCACCATCTCCCGGAGGGCGCCCTTGGTGCAGATGCCCACGCAGGAGGCGTAGTCCGGGTCGGTGGTGCCCTCCATGATCCCGGTGATCTCGCGGAACTGGCGGCGGACCTCCACCACGATGGACTCGGCGGCGGTCTGCACCGCGCTCATGGTGAAGGCGGAGAAGACGAAGGTGAGCATGGCGCCGATGAACAGGCCCACCAGAATCAGCGGGTTGGTGAGGGACAGGTCCAGCACCTCGGCGGTGCCCTTCTGCACGATGTCCACGTAGGACACCAGCAGGGCCAGGGCGGTGAGGGAGGCGGAGCCGATGGCAAAGCCCTTGCCGGTGGCGGCGGTGGTGTTGCCCAGGGAGTCCAGGGCGTCGGTGCGCTCCCGGACTTCCTCCGGCATGCCGGACATCTCGGCGATGCCGCCGGCGTTGTCGGCCACGGGGCCGTAAGCGTCGGTAGCCAGGGTGATGCCCAGGGTGGAGAGCATGCCTACGGCGGCGATGCCGATGCCGTAGAGGCCCTGGCTGTAATCAGCCCCGCCGCCGGCGGCGAAGAAGCTGACCAGCACGGCGGCAGCCACGATGAGGATGGAAGCCAGGGTGGATTTCATACCCAGGGCCAGCCCGCCGATGATGATGGTGGCCGAGCCGGTCTCGGAGGCGGCGGCCAGGTCCTGGGTGGGCTTATAGGTGTCGGAGGTGTAGTACTCGGTGAAGTAGCCGATGGCGCAGCCGCCCACCAGACCGGCCAGGATGGCCACGTAGACGCCCCAGGAGCCCAGGATGAACCAGGTGAGGGGGGCGGCGGCCCCGGCGGCCAGCACGGCGGCGGTGTAGGTGCCGGTGCGCAGGCTCTTCAGCAGGGACTTCTGGGTGGCGTCCTCCTTGGTGCGGACCAGGAAGGAGCCGAAGATGGAGCAGACGATGCCCACCACCGCCAGGGCCAGGGGCAGGAGCATGCCCGCGAAGCCGTACCCCGCCACGGCGGACAGAGCGAAGGTGGCCAGGATGGAGCCCACGTAGGACTCGTAGAGGTCGGCGCCCATGCCGGCCACGTCGCCCACGTTGTCGCCCACGTTGTCGGCGATGGTGGCGGGGTTCCGGGGGTCGTCCTCGGGGATGCCGGCCTCCACCTTGCCCACCAGGTCGGCGCCCACGTCGGCGGCCTTGGTGTAGATGCCACCTCCCACGCGGGCGAACAGGGCCATAAAGGAGGCGCCCATGCCGTTCATGACCATGATGTTGGCAAGTATATTGGCGTCGGTAATGCCGAAGGCGAAGTGGAGCAGGAAGTACCAGATGGTCACGTCCAGCAGTCCCAGGCCCACCACGGTGAAGCCCATGACCGAGCCGGAGGAGAAGGCAACCCGCAGGCCCTTGTTCAGGCTCTCAGAGGCGGCCTGGGCGGTGCGGGCATTGGACAGGGTGGCGATCTTCATGCCGATGAAGCCCGCCAGCATGGACCAGATGCCGCCCGTCACGAAGGCGAAGGGGGTAAACTTGGAGAGCATCCGCCCGCCGGAGGCGAAGGCGATGACCAGCAGCACCACGAAGACCACCACAAAGACCTTGAACACCGTGGTATACTGGCTCTTGAGGTAGGCGTTGGCGCCCTCCCGGATGGAGGCGGCGATTTTTTTCATGGTGTCGGTGCCCTCCGAGAAGGTCAGGACCTTCCGGCTCTGGACCCAGGCGAACACGAGGGCCAGGACGGCGCCCACGATGCCGATCCAGAAGAAATTTTCAAACGACATGCATCCTCACTCCTTTTGCACAAGCGCCCGGAAACTCCGGGCGCTTTTCTTGTCTATAATTTTAGCATATTGATGAAGATTTGCAAGCCGTCCACCCCCGCCTTCGTGTGGTTTATACAGTTCCGACGAAAATCGGATGCATTCTTTGTGCTTTTCCATGCATGATTGCCATGAGATGGAAAAAGGAAAGAACAAACGAAAATAACATACCTTCCAATGAAAATCAGACGCCCTTGCGAGCGGTACGGGGAAAATTGGAAGGAAGGGCTGTCAAGAAAATTATTTTTCCCATTCCACCAAAAAAGTTGCAAAAAAGTGGGTGGACGCGCCCGGCGCGTACACCCACTTTTTGGAATATGAACTTACCCCCGCCGCCAGGCGCTCCGGCTGAAGAGTACCAAGATGGGGAAGACCTCCAGACGGCCCACAATCATGCACAGAGAGAGGACCACCTTGGAGAAGTCGGAGAAGGCGGAGTAGTTGCCCATGGGGCCCACCATCTCCAGGCCGGGGCCGATGTTGCTGATACAGGCCACCACCGCGGTGAAGGTGGTGGTGAAGGAGAAGTTGTCCAGGGCTACCAGCAGAGAGGCCCCGAAGGTGATGAGCATATAGGCCCCCAGAAAGACCATGACGGTGTGGAGGACCTTCTCCTCCACCACCCGGCCGTCCAGCTTGACCACGTTGACAGAGCGGGGGTGCAAAATCTGCTTGATCTCCCGGCCGATGGACTTGAACAGCAGGAGCACCCGGGAGCATTTCACGCCGCCGCCGGTGGACCCGGCGCAGGCACCGCAGAACATCAAAATCACCAGCAGCAGCCGGGACAGCTCCGGCCACAGGTCGAAGTCCGCCGTGGCGAAGCCGGTGGTGGAGATGATGGTGGCCACCTGGAAGAAAGAGTGGCGCAGGGCGGTGCCGAAGGAGTCATACATGCTGGCGATATTGAAGGCGATGAGCAGGACGGAGGCCCCCACCACGCCGCCGAAGAACCGCAGCTCGTCGCTTTTCAGGGCCTGCTTCCACTTGCCGCAGAGGATGAGGAAGTAACAGGCGAAGTTGACGGAGAACAGGAGCATGAAGATACCGATGATGATCTCGATGGCGGGAGAGCCGAAGGCCCCCACCGACAGGTTCCGGGTGGAGAAGCCACCGGTGCCCGCGGTGGCAAAGGCGTGGGTCACGGCGTCGAACCAGTCCATACCCGCGATGCGCAGGGCCACGGCCTCGATGACCGTCAGGCCGAAGTAGATGGCGTAGAGGATCTGAGAGGACTGGGAGGTCTTGGGCACCAGCTTGGAGACCACCGGCCCGGGGGACTCGGCCTTCATCACGTGAAGGGTCCGGGCGCCCAGGGAGGGCAGAAGCGCGATGGCCAGCACCAGCACGCCCATGCCGCCCATCCAGTGGATGAAGCTGCGCCAGAAGAGGATGCCCCTGGGCAGGGGCTCCACGGCGGTGAGGATGGAGGCGCCGGTGGTGGTGAAGCCGGAGATGGCCTCAAAGACGCAGTCGATGAAGCTGTTGAAGTAGCCGCAGAAGAAGAAGGGCAGGGCCCCACAGATGCCCAGCAGCACCCAGATGAAGCCCACGGCGAAGAACCCGTCCCGCACGTTGAAGCGGGTGTCCGATTTCAGAGTGGTCAGGGCCAGCCCCACCACAGAGGTGATGCCGATGGCCAGAATAAAGGGCATGGGGTGCTCCCCATAGAGGAGGGCCACCGCCAGGGGCAAAAGCATACACACGGCCTCGACCAGAAGGGTCTTGCCCGTCAGTTTGAAGACCAGCCGGAAGTTCATGCATCCGCCTCCAGGTCCACGATGTTGTCGTTGAAAATATCGTTGATGTCCAGAATGGCGTGGTCCTTGGAGACCAGGATAACGGTGTCCCCCTTCTCGATGGTGGAGGAGCCCAGGGGGATGATGGTCTTGCCCTGGTGGATGATAACGGCCACCAGGATGTTCTTTTTCAGCTTCAGATCCTTGAGGGGGGTGCCCAGGTGGAGGGTGTTCTCGCCCACCACGAACTCCATGGCCTCGGCCCCGCCGTCGGCGATTTTATAGAGGGTGTTCATCACGCTGCCCTTGGAGTTCTGCATCCCGCGGACGATTTGAAGGATCTGGTTGGCGGTGAAGAGCTTGGGGGAGATAACGCTCTCCAGCCCCAGGTTGTGGGCGATGCCGGCGTAGTTCTGCCGGTTGCACTTGGACACCACCTTGGTCACCTGACGCTGCATTGCGTAGAAGGAGATGATGAGGTTGTCCTCGTCCCGGCCGGTGAGGGCCACGAAAGCGTCGGTGTCCGAGAAGTTCTCCGACTCCAGCAGCTCCTGGTCGGTGCCGTCCCCCTGAATGATGAGGCAGTGGGGGAGGACCTCCGAGAGCTGGAGGCACCGGGCCTCTGACTGCTCCACGATTTTCACGTGGATGTTCATCCGCTCCAGGATGGAGGCCAGATAGTATGTAATCTTGCCGCCGCCCACCACAAAGACGTTCTTGATGTGGGGGGCGTAGCGGCCGATGAGCTTGAAAAACTCGTGGACCCCCAGAGGCGCGCCGATGACATACAGCTTGTCGCCCACCTGGGGGACGAAGGAGCCGTCGGGGATGATGACCCGACCCTCCCGCTCCGCGGCGCAGAAGAGAATGGGCAGGTTGCGCACCTGGTTGGACAGCTCGGACAGAGGCTTGCCCAGGAAGAAGTCCTCGGCCCTGGCCCGGAAGCTCATGAGCTCCACCCGGCCCCGGTAGAAGGTCTCGATGTTGGCGGCGGAGGGGAAGCGGAGCAGCCGGGCGATCTCTGTGGCGGTGGCCTTCTCCGGGTTGATGAGCAGGTCGATGCCCATCTCGTCCTTCAGGGCGTCCACATCCACCGTATACTCCACGTTCCGCACCCGGGCGATGGTGAACTTGGTCCCCAGCTTCTTGGCGGTGAGGCAGCAGACCATGTTGATCTCGTCCATGCTGGTGGCGGCGATGAGGACGTCGGCCTGGTCGGCCCCGGCCTCCCGCAGGGTGGTGATGGCGGCGCCGTTGCCCTTGAGCGTCATAACGTCCAGGGCTTCGGACGCCTTTCGCAGCGCCTCGTCGTTGGTATCCACGATGGTGACGTTGTGTTCCTCGCCGGAGAGATGCTCCGCCAAGGTATAGCCCACCTTGCCGTCGCCCACGATAATGATATTCAAATCCCGCACCTTCTTAATGCAATCTTTACGCCGGTTCCTAATATAGCCGATTATGCGGGGAAATGCAAGAGATTCCGCCAGAAGAAACGGTGAGAAAACGTTTAATCTCGCCACAGCCGCAGAAAACCGCAGTCGTGCAGCTCTTTGAGCAGGATGGCGCACAGCGGGGCCAGCACCATTCCGGCCACGCCGAAGGCCTGGAAGCCCAGGTACATGGCCAGCAGGGCGGCCAGGGGCGGCAGGCCCACCCGGTCCCCCACCAGCTTGGGCTCCAGCAGGCTCCGCACTGCCGACACCACCGCGTAGAGGACCAGCAGCCCCACCGCCAGGGAAAACCGCCCGCTGAGTAGCTCCACCGCCGCCCAGGGGAGGAGGATGGTCCCCGTGCCGAACACGGGCAGGGCGTCCACCAGGGCCACCAGGGCGGCCAGCAACAGGGCGAAGTCAATGCGCAGGACCAGAAAGCCCACCGTCAGCTCCCCGAAGGTGATAAGCATGAGGGTCCCCTGGGCCTTCAGCCAGCCGCCGAAGGTGGTCCGGAGCCGCTTCCCGCCCCGGGAGACCTTCCGACGCCAGCCCACGGGCACCTGACGCCGGAGGAAGGCGAGCAGGGCGGGGCGCTGGGCAGAGGAGAAGTAGGTGGCCAGGGCGGTGGTGAAGAGGAACAGCCCCCAGTCGGGCAGGGCCCCGGCGGCGGCCGCCGCCCAATCCATGAGCCAGGCGTACAGCCCCTGGGGCAGGGCAGCGGCCTGGGCCATGGCGCCGTCCAGGGCATCCCGCAGGAAGGGCTGCATGGACACCGGCGCGGCGATGATGAAGCGGTAGGACTGGTCCTCCAGCCAGTGGCCCAGGTCGGGCAGGGAGGCCAACAGGGCGGGCAGGCGCTTCAGCAGCACCCCCACCTCATACCACACCCGCCAGCCCACCAGGAACAGCAGTCCACACAGCACCAGGGCCAGCAGGGCGGTGCAGACCGCCGCCGCCCCCCACCGGGGCAGCCGCAGCCGGTCCATGAGGAAGCGGACGGGCCGTTCCAGCAGGGCGCACAGGGCCAGGGCGATGAGAAAGGGGAGGGTCCAGGGCAATAAAAAATGGAGGACCAGCCACAGGGCCAGCCCGCCCAGGGCCGCGTAGCTCACATAGAGCAGGAAGCGCAGGTGCTTGTTTTCCGGCACGGAAGCTCTCCTTTCGGTCAACTCGACGGAAAATTGTCCGCCAGCGGTGGAAAAATCGTGGGATGTTCTGTCGGTTGGGGGTTGCGCCTGACAATTTACTGTGCTAAAATAAATCCCGATACGCGGACAAATGACCTTGTAACAAAGACAGCTTCCCCGGATTAGAATGGAAGCAGAACACAGGAGGTGTTGAGATATGGCGACTCCGCCCAAATACTTCATTGTGGAGGCGGCAGCCCTGCCGGAGATTTTCCGCAAGGTGGCCGAGGCCAAGCGCCTGTTGGAGACCGGCGAGGCCGAGACCGTCCACCAGGCCACGGGTCTGACGGGCATCAGCCGCAGCGCGTTTTATAAGTATAAGGATGCGGTGCGGCCCTTCAACGACATGCTCCACGGCCGCATCGTCACCTTCCAGATCCGGCTGCGGGACGAGCCGGGGGTGCTTTCCTCGGTCCTCAATAGCTTTGCCGTCTCGGGCGCGAATATTCTGACCATCAACCAGGGCATCCCGGCTAGTGGCTGCGCCCTGGTGACCATCGGGGCCGAGACCTCCGGCATGGCCATCGCCCTGGAGGAGCTGCTCTCCCGCACCACGGCCCTGCAGGGGGTCATCAAGTGCGAAATCCTGGCAGGTTAAAGACAACAATGAGGTGAATCGACATGGTGAACGTTGCGATTTTAGGCTTTGGCACGGTGGGCTCCGGTGTGGCCGAGGTCCTGGCAAAAAACGCCGGGCATATCGGCGCCAAGGTGGAGACCCCCGTGCGGCTCAAATATATCCTGGATGTCCGGGATTTCCCCGACAGCCCCTTCGGCGATCTGATCGTCCACGACTTCGGCGTCATTGAGCACGACGAGTCGGTGGACATCGTGGTGGAGACCATCGGCGGGGCCACCGTGGCCCTGGACTTCACCAGAAGGGCCCTGAACGCGGGCAAGAGCGTGGTGTCCTCCAACAAGGAACTGGTGGCCGAGCACGGCTATGAGCTGCTGACTCTGGCTGCGGAGAAGGGGGTCAGTTACCTCTTCGAGGCCAGCGTGGGCGGCGGCATCCCCATCCTGCGCCCCCTGAGCCAGTGTCTGGCGGCCAATGAGCTGACCGAGGTGGTGGGCATCCTCAACGGCACCACCAACTATATCCTCACCCGCATGATAAAGGCGGGCCTTTCCTTCGACGCAGCGCTGAAGGAGGCCCAGGCCAACGGCTATGCCGAGGCCGACCCCACCGCCGATGTGGCCGGCCACGACGCCTGCCGGAAAATATGCATCCTCTCCGCCCTGGCCTTTGGCCGCCACGTGTACCCCCGCCAGGTGCCCACCGAGGGCATCACAGGCGTCACCCTGGACGACGTGGCCTGGGCCGAGGCCGCGGGCTATAAAATCAAGCTCCTGGGCCGGGCCATCCGGCAGGAGGATGGGAGGGTCTGCGCCTATGTGGCCCCCCATCTGGTTCCGGCCGACGCCCCCCTGGCCAGCGTGGAGGACGTGTTCAACGCCATCGCCGTGAAGGGCGACGCCATCGGCGACGTGATGTTCTACGGCCGGGGCGCGGGCAAGCTGCCCACCGCCTCCGCCGTGGTGGCCGACGTGATGGACGCCGCCCGCCATATCCGCTCCCGGAAGCGGGTGGAGTGGGGCCCCGGCGGGGAGGACGTGACCGTCTCCTCTGAGGGTCTGGCCTCCCGGTGGTACGTCCGCGCCGATGCCGCGCCCGCCGGCGTGGAGGTCCTCTCCCGCCCGGACGCCCCGGTGGGGGAGGCCGCCTTCCTGACCCAGCCCCTGACCCGCGCCCAACTGGACGAAACGGTGAAGGGCCTGACCGTGCTGTCCCTGTTCCGGGTGCTGGACTGAGGGCATAAGATAGGGCGGAAAGAATTTTGGGGGAACTGGGGGCCGCCGGTTTCGGCGGCCCGTCCCTCTTCTGATACGTAACTCTTAGGGGGTACATATACATGGCACTCATTGTACAGAAATTCGGCGGGTCCTCCGTGGCGGACGCGGATAAGATCCGCAACGTGGCCCGCATCATCACCGAAACCTACCGCCGGGGCCACAGCCTGGTGGTGGTCCTCTCCGCCCAGGGCGACACCACCGACGACCTCATCGACAAGGCCGCCGAGATCAATCCCAACGCCTCCAAGCGGGAGATGGACATGCTGCTCTCCACCGGGGAGCAGATCTCCTGCTCCCTGTGCGCCATGGCCATCGAGGCCATGGGTTATCCCGTGGTCTCCCTCACCGGCTGGCAGGCCGGGTTCAAGACCAACTCGTCCTACTCTTCCGCCCGCATCAAGCATGTCCGGGCCGAGCGCATCCTGGCCGAGCTGGACAAAAAGAAAATCGTCATCGTCACGGGCTTCCAGGGCATCAACAAGTTCGACGACATCACCACCCTGGGCCGGGGCGGGTCCGACACCTCGGCGGTGGCCCTGGCCGCCGTCCTCCACGCCGACCTGTGCCAGATCTACACCGACGTGGACGGCGTCTACACCGCCGACCCGCGCTGCGTCAAGGGGGCCAGGAAGCTGGAGGAGATCACCTACGACGAGATGCTGGAGCTGGCGACCCTGGGGGCCCAGGTCCTGCACAACCGCTCGGTGGAAATGGCCAAGCGCTACAACGTGAATCTGGAGGTCCTCTCCAGCTTTTCCGGCCAGCCCGGAACGAAAGTCAAGGAGGTTGCAAGAACCATGGAAAAGCCCTATGTCAGCGGCGTCGCCAAGGATAAGCACATCGCCCGTCTGGCCCTCGTCGGCCTGCCGGATAAGCCGGGTACCGCCTTCCGCATCTTCTCCACTCTGGCCAAGTACAAACTCAACGTGGACATCATCCTCCAGTCCATCGGCCGCAACAACACCAAGGACATCAGCTTCACTGTCAGCCGGGACGACATGGACCGGGCCAAAGAGGTGATGATGGAAATCAAGGACGTGCTGGGCTTCGACCACATCGACAGTACCGACGAGATTGCCAAGGTCTCCATCGTGGGCGCAGGCATGATCGACAACCCCGGCGTGGCCTCCCTGATGTTCGAGGCCCTGTTCAACGCGGGCATCAACATCCACATGATTTCCACCAGCGAGATCAAGGTCTCCGTCCTGGTGGACAAGTGCGACGCCGACAACGCCGTCCAGGTCATCCACGACCGCTTCTTCGAGGAGTTCGGCAACCTGTAAGGAAAGCATGAGAAAAAAAGCGGAGGACCGTCTTAGACGGTCCTCCGCTTTTCTATCATGACATCAACCGCGCCGCGCCCATAGGAGCAGATTGCGTTCGATAGTGCAGTCCAGCCGCCCCTGGTCCTTGAGCCAGGAGAGATAGGAGCGCACGGTGCTGCCGATGAGGACGTACTGCTCGTAGGTCATGGTCAGACCGAACCGGTCAAAGACCCGCTGGAGGAGGACGTCGAAGGAGAGGGGGGCGGCGCAGAGGCCGCAGAGCTGATCGGCGACCTCCAGGACCTTGGCCCGGTTGGCCTCGGCCAGGGGGCGGATGTCCGCCGTGGCCCCGGCATGGGCGGGGACGAACAGTTCGGCTTCCATCCCGGCCACCTTGTCCAGGGTGTCCAGATAGGCCTGCACGTCGTAGAGGAAGGAGAGCTGATACTTCTCCAGGGTGGCCTCGCTGCTGAGGCAGTCGGCCAGAAAGACGGTGCCGTCGGGGGTCCGGTAGTCCACCATGTCGAAGAAGTGGCCGGGCAGAGGCAGCACCTCCACCTCGCCGGGGAAGCCGGGAGCGGACAGGTCCTGGACCTCGCTGGGGGCGGCCATCAGAAATTTGTGCCGCAGCTCGGCGAAGGGGTATCCCCCGTAGAGGAAAGCGGGCTCCAGGATGGGCCAGCGGGTGAAGGCGGCCTCAATGCCGGGGGCAAAGATGGGGCAGCCGTACTGCTGCTGGAGATAGTGGTTCCCGCCGATGTGGTCGGCGTTGGAGTGGGTGTTGAGGATGGCCGAGAGGGTCCAGCCGTTCTGGTCCAGGAGCTTGCGGACCTTCCGCCCCGCGTCCTTGTCGTTTCCGCTGTCGATGAGGACGGCCCGCCCGTCCCCCTGATGATAGATGCCGATTTTTGCCGGGCAGTCGATGTAATAGCTGCGCGGACCGGCCTGGACCAATTCGTACATGGACGCCGCCGCCTTTCCAAGTTTTCCTTATCTTACCACAGGAATGGCCGGGGGACAACCCCCGCCATTGTGTCAAAAACCGGCCCCGCCAATCCCCAAATCACGTCACTATTCCCAATTGTAATCTCCCCCCGAACTCCTATAATAGACTAAGATTTGAGAGAGATCGGGTGGACCCATGAAGACCAACGAAAACAACATTTTCAAGCTCTCCTGGCCCATTTTTATCGAGCTGCTGCTCCAGATGCTGGTGGGCAACGCCGACCAGATCATGGTGGGCTGGGTGGACCCCAACGGCGTGGGGGCCATCGGCAACGCCAACCAGATCACCAACCTCCTGCTGCTGGTATTTTCCGTGGTCTGCACCGCCGCCATGATTCTGGTCTCCCAATACATCGGGGCCAGGGATACCCGGAAGGTGAACCAGACCTATACCGTGGCCTTGCTGATGAACCTGGTCTTTGGGCTGGCGGTCAGCGCGGTGCTGGTGTTTGGCTGTGGACCCATCTTCCGGCTCATGGGGGTCCACCAGGAGATTTTTGAGGAGACCTGCCTCTACATGCGCATCATCGGCCTGGGGATGACCTTCCAGTCGGTCTACCTCACCTTCACCGCCTTCTTCCGCTCTAGCCAGCTGATGAAGGAGACCATGCTTATCTCCGTGTGCATGAACTGCCTGAACATCGGCGGCAACTGGGTCCTCATCAACGGCATGGGGCCCATCCCCGCCCTGGGGGTGGCCGGGGCGGCCATCTCCAGCGGCCTGTCCCGGCTGGTGGGGGTGGCGGTCATCGCCATCCTGTTCTGGGTGAAGTTCGGACCCGTCATCGCGCCCAAGTATCTGCGGCCCTTCCCCTGGGAGCAGCTGAAAAAACTGCTGGCCATCGGTGTGCCCACCGGAGGCGAATCCCTGTCCTACAACGGCTCCCAAATCTGCATCCAGACCGTGTGCAACCGCTTTGCCGCCTTTGTGGTCAACACCAGGGTCTACGCCAACATGTTTGCCAACGTCACTTATATGTTCGGCTCGGCCCTGTCCCAGGCGGGGCAGGTGGTGGTAGCCCGGCTTATGGGGGCGGGGCGGGTGGAGGAGACCGACCAAAACGTCAAAAAGGCCCTGGGCTGGACGGTACTGGTCTCCGGGGTTCTGTCGGTGGCGCTGTGTATCTTCGCCAAACCGGTCTACTCCATTTTTACCAAGGACCCCCAGGTCCTGGCCCTGGCCCAATGGGTGATGATTGTGGAGATACCGCTGGAGCTGGGCCGGGCGGTGAACATGGTGATGTGCCGCGCCCTCCAGGCCTGCGGCGACATCAAGTTCCCCATCACCATCTGCATCATCAGCGCGTGGCTCACCGGGGTGGGGGGGAGTATCCTCCTGGGCGTGGTCCTGGGCTGGGGCCTGGTGGGCCTGTGGTGCGCCATGGCCGCCGACGAGTGCATCCGGGCGGTGCTGTTCCTGGTGCGGTGGAGGAGCAGGGCTTGGAGTACGAAGCAGCTTTTAGCATAGGGCTACCGCCCTGCCGGGGGCGTTCCTTTCTCGTTTGAGAAAGGAACCGAAAGAAAACCAGGGGGCCGACACGGGGCTTTTCAAGCCCCTATCGTCGGCCCCCTGGACCCCAGGATGCGTCCGGGCGGCGGTACGGTTTATGTTTGCTGGCAAGGCTTGAAAGCAGTTGCAGCTCGTATCGGTCTGGCGCTTGAACGACTTCGGCTGCCGCCCCTCGGCATATGACCCGGCAAGACTTGATAGTAGTTGCGTTTTATTCGGTGCAAACAAGCCGCCACAAGGTCTGTGCGCCTTTTACTTGGCCTTGCGCTCATTGCCAGTCTGCACGGGCTGCCACAGAGGGCGGCTCCTACAAGAGACCTTCGGTTTCCGCCGTAGGGGCGGCCCTTGCGGCCGCCCGCTGTCACGCACCAGTCTTGCCGGGCCTCGCCATGCCAGGCGCGCCGCGCCAGCGCATGGAGGTGACCAAGTACGGGATAGGCCGTAACGGCCGGGGCAGAAGCGGAAAGGCAGACTTGTCACCTCTGGCCGGTTTCGACCACAGGGTAACGTTGGCGCCGCCCCTGGGTCCAGGGCCGAAGCCCTGGCTTTCTTTCCGTCCCCTTTCTCAAACGAGAAAGGGGACCCCCGCCGGAGGCGCGCACCCCGCGGGGCATCAAAAAGGCACGGTGCACATCGCACCGTGCCTTTAATACAGCCCAATGGCCCCAAGAATCCGCTGTATCTCCTCCGCCCTCCGGCTCCATGCGGCGGCGGCGCCGTAGTCCTTCCGCCGGGGGGCCACCCAGGTCCTGTCCTCGGTGAGGGCGCTGGCGCACATGCGGTCGTACTCGGCCAAAGAGTGGGCCCCGTAGATGACGTCGGGGTACTCCTCCACCTGGTCGGGGTAGAGCAGGGTGACGATGGGCTTGCCCGTGGAGAGGTACTCGTAGATGCGCCGGGGAGTCACGTCGTCGGTCTCCTGGCGGGCCCGGCGGAGGTCCAGGCACACGTCGAACCGGCCCAGATAGTCTGGCACGTCCACCATGGGCCGGTGGCCCAGCAGATGCACGTTGGGCAGCTCCTGCAGATACCCCAGCCGGGGATTTTCTCCCACCCGGCCCAGCAGCACGAAGGTCCAGTCGGGGTGCTCCCCGGCGGCGTACTCCACCGGGGAGAGGTCCAGGTCCGGGGTGATGGACCCCACCCAGCCCAGCACCGGTCCCCGCAGCCCGGCCAGCTCCGGCGGCAGGTCCAGGTCGGACCGGCAGAACATGGGGAAGTTGACCCCGTTGGGGAGCAGGGCGATGTTGGCGTTGCAGGGGGTGAGCCGCTCTACCAGCCAGGGGGAGGCGGCGAAAATCACGTCGGCGGCGGCGGCCAGGTCACCCTCCCACTGGAGGGGCAGATTGGACCAGTCCCGCCCGCAGTCGTATACCAGCCCCCGGAACCCCAGGTGCTCCAGCAGCAGGACCTGGTCGGGGCAGGTACACCAGAGGACCGGGTCCCGAAAGCGGTGCCGGGCGGCGGTCCGGGCGATGAAGTCGGCCTGCCGCCTCCAGGCCCGCCGCCGGAGGAAGTCGGCGCTCTCCGGCAGGAGGGGCAGGGGCGGGCGGGTGTAGACGGTGACGTTGGGCCGCACCTGCCGCCCCGGCTCCTTGTGTTTTTTCCCCTCCCGGGGCAGTTCGAAAAACAGCACCTCTGCGTCCTTGAACCGGGTGACCAGCTGTTGGGTCCGGGTGGGCACGCTCCGCCATGCCGAGTCGGCCAGGACGATGTATTGCTTCAAGCAGGTCACCACCTTTGAAATTGATAATTGAGAATTGATAATGGGTAATTGCGCTGCGGCGGGACGGGGGGACGATGGGATTTGGACGGGAGGACGTTCTTGCGCCCCTCATTCTCAATTATCCATTATCCATTCCCAGCAGCCTTTCCGCCGCCTCGCTGTTTCTGCGCTCCACCTGGCGCAGGCGGTCCACGCCGCCGGAGAGGAATTCGGTGTCGCCGATGCGGGCCACCGCCGCGTCGATATAGGCGCACAGGCCCTCGTAGGTCACGTCCCTCAAATCGGTGAACAGGTCCTGGCCGATATAGGACAGGAAGGAGCTGATTTTCTGGTCGTAGACCACGCCCACCAGGGGGACTCCCTGGCCGGCGGAGAAAACCAGGGCGTGCAGGCGCATGGACACTACTACCTGCATCCGGGCGAAGAGGCCGATGGTGTGGTCGGAGGCGCCGGTGTCCTCGATGATGTGGTAGGGGGCCTTCATGTGGGCGGCCGCCTTCTGGGAGGCCCCCACGTCCAGCCGCTTTTCGATGGGCAGGAACACGGGGGTCAGGTCGTATTTCTCCCAGGCGTAGTCCGCCGCCCGGCCGAACAGCTCCGCCTTTTCGTCAAAGCCGGGCCAGGGGCGCAGTGTGATGCCGATATACTTGCCGTTGGGGTCCAGGCCCCGGCTCTCCAGCATCCCGTCGATGACCTCGCTCTGGGCGGCGGGGAGGATGACGGTGGGGTCGGAGGAGAGGATGACCTCCGGGTGGTCGATGCCCATATCCTTCAGCTCGGTGAGGGAGTGGGTGTCCCGCAGGGTGATGGTGTCTACCCGCTTCTGCAGCACCTTGGCGCACAGCCGCCGGTTGGAGGGGTAGTGGATGGGGCCGATGCCGCAGCCGTACATGAGGACCTTGTTGCCCAAAATTTTGGCCGCTGAGATAGTGAAGAGATAGAACCACAGGCTCCGGCGGCTGGTCACGTCCTGCATGAGGGAGCCGCCGCCGTTGATATAGAGCTTGGTCTTGTGCATCCGCCACAGAAATTTGGGGAAGCCGAAGGTGTAGATGGAGTTGACCCGGTAGGTCATGCGGGTGTCGTCGGGGCTGCGGGAGAGGACCCACACGGGCAGGTCGGGGTCGATCTGCCGCAGCTCGGTGACGATGGCCTCCAGGATAGCGTCGTCCCCGGCGTTGCCACGGCCGTAGGCCCCGCAGACCAGGGCCCCGTCCCGGCGTCCCGCGTTCCGGGCCTTCCGGCGGAGGATGATGTTGTAGATTTCCAGTTGGCGGGCCACGGTGGACTCCAGGGAGTACTCCTCCACGCCCTTCTGGTGGAGCCGCGCCCCCAGGTGCCTGCGGAGGGTGGGGTCCTGGGCAAGGGCCACCAGATGCCGGGCCAGCCCCTCCGGGTCCCCGGCTTCGAAGAGCAGGCCGTTGACCCCGTGGTCGATGAGGTAGGGCACGCCGCCCACCCGGGAGCTGACGGTGGGCAGGCCCGCCCGGGCCCCCTCGGTGAGGGCGTAGGGGAAGGTCTCAGACAGGGAGGTGAGGGTGTTGATGTCCAGGGCGTTGTAGAAGGTGTCCACGTCCTTGATCCAGCCGCAGAAGTGGTAGACCTCCGGCGGCAGGAGCTGGGCGGCGAGGGCCCGCAGCTCCGCCCCCTGCCCGCCCTCGCCGGCGATGAGCAGGCGCAGGTTTTTGGCCGTCTCATAGGCTTTGGCGAAGCCCCGCACCAGGGTGCCCACGTCCTTCACCGCGTCCAGCCGGGCGGCGATGCCCACCACCACGCTGTCGGCGTCGAAGGAGATGCCGCAGGAGGTGAGGTATTCCTCCCGGCTCACGGCGGCGTGGCGGGGGGAGAAGTCCAGACCGTTGTAGATAGGGAAGAGCCGGTCCGGGTCGAACCCCCGGGAGATGAGCAGGTCCACCATGGCGTCGGACACGCCGATGCGGTAGTCCAGCTTTCGCAGGGCCAGGGTGTTGATGGTGCCGTAGGTCAGACGGGAGAAGGGGCGGCCCAGGTAGTCCAGGCGGTAGTCGGAGTGGACGGTGGTGACCACGGGCAGGCCGGTGGACCGGCGGAGCATGGCCCCCATCATGTTGCCCCGGGCGCCGTGGCAGTGGATGAGGTCGTAGCCCTCAGCCCTGATTTTCTTTTTCAGGGCGGACAGGGTCTTGGGCACATTCCGGCCGGGGTAGACCTCGGTGCGGATGCCCAGCTCCCTGGCCTCCTGGGCAAATGGGCCCTCCAAAAAGCAGACCATCGTCACGTCGATGGTCTTGGAGAGGTTTTGCAGCAGGGAGAGCACGTGGGTTTTGGCGCCGCCGCTGTCGCCGCCGCTGATCAAATGGATGACTTTCATGTCCGCCTCCAAAAAGGGCTTGTATAAGTGTTGAATTTATTATACAATGTTATGGTAATTGGGTCAACGAAAAACTCCCATAGACAAAGACGGAGGTAACTATGAAAGTCGTAGATGAAAAGGGAAAGATTTTCGGTAAGCTGAATATCATCGATCTGCTGGTCATCGTGCTGCTGATCGTGGCGGTGGCGCTGGTGGCCTTCAAGGTCCTGCGCCACGACGGCGCGGGCAATATTCCCCGCACCACGCTGGTCTACACCGTCCAGGTCCCCAGCGTGGACCCCAAGGTGTATGATGAGATCCAGACCTGGATCGGCAACGGCGAGCCCGGCGACCAGCTTATGGCCAACGGCGCCCTGCTGGACGGCTACGTCACCGCCGCCACCGCCGTGCCCCACGTGAATTACGGTGTCAACGACCAGGGCCAGGCCATCGTCTCCACCGAGCAGAACGGCCGCCTGGACGTGACCTTCACCATCCGGGCCAACATCACCAACGCCGTCACCAGCGAGGTGGGCACCCAGGAGGTCCGGGTGGGCAAGATCCACATCGTCAAGACCACCCACTTCGAGCTGATCAACGGCACCATCCTCACCTGCGACTGGCAGGCCGCGGTGGAGGGCTGACCGAACAAGCGGACAAAAGGGCGGGGGCCAACGCCCCCGCCCTTCTCTTATCCTATCCTGGAAGGGGAATGACTATGCTGGAAGCCATCACGGCCTTTGAGGGGCCCTTTCTGCTCTGGGTCCAGGCGGCCGTCCGCCAGCCCTGGCTGGACCCCGTCGTGGCCTTTTTTACCCAGCTGGGCAACGCCGGGCTGGTCTGGGTGGCCCTGTCCCTGGTGCTGTTGTGCTTCCCCAGGACCCGGCGGGCGGGCTTCTGGGCGCTGGTCGCCCTGCTGTTCGGGCTGCTGTGCACCAACGTGGTCCTCAAGCATCTGGTGGGCCGGGTGCGGCCCTGGGTGACCTTCCAGGCTCTGATTCCCGTGGTGGCGGAGCACGACCCGCTGTCCTTCCCGTCGGGACACACCTGCGCTGCCTTCGCCGCCGGGATGACCTGGTTTCGGTGCGCGGACAAAGGCTGGCTGAAGGCCGTCTGCGTGGGTCAGGCCGTGCTGATGGGCCTGTCCCGGCTCTACGTGGGGGTCCACTACCCCTCCGACGTGCTGGTGGGGTGTCTGGTGGGCTGCCTCTGCGCGTGGCTGTCCTGGCGGGTCCAGAAAGCCGTGGAGAAGAGGAGGGAGCGCCTGTGAAGCGGCCGATTTTGCTCCAGGGGGCCATGGACGTGGAGACCGATTGGCTCTGTGGGCAATTGGAGCACCCCGTGCAGTCGGAGCACGGCGGGTACCAGTTCTGGCGGGGGAGTGCCGCCGGCCAGGAGTTCGTGGTGAGCCGGACCGGCATCGGCACCATCAACGCCGCCAGCGCCACCGCCCTGGGCATTACCCTGTTCCACCCGGTTGCTGTGGTGAACCAGGGGCTGGCCGGGGCTCACAGCGAACACCTCCACGTGGGAGACATCGTCATCGGCTCCAGCTGTGTCCATATCCACGACCTGGAGATGCCGCCCCGGGGCAGGGGGGAGGGGATGGACCCCGCCGCCTGGGGCTTCCACGACCACACCGGCGGGGAGGAAACTCTGGTCTACGACGCCGATCCGGACTGGGTCCGGCGGTTTGAAAAGGCCCCCTACTGGCCGGGGGCCAAGGTCTCCGGGCGGCTGGGCGGCGGCGACCTGTACAGCCGGGAGTACGACCGAATCCTCTGGCTCCGGGCGCGGGGCGGGCAGCTCTGCGAGGACATGGAGAGCGTGGCCGCCTATCACGTTTGCCGCCGGTTCGGCGTCCCCTGCGTGGGAGTGCGCATCATCTCCAACAACGAGCTGACAGGGGAGGGCTACCGGCGGGAGGTGGGCCTGGACCTCCAGCAGTTCGTGTGGGATGCCCTGACGAAGTAGGCAAGAGCGGGTTCGGTAAAATTAAAAGCAGCGCGGGAGGGACCGTTTCGGTCTCTCCCGCGCGGCTTTTTTGGCCGGAGGTATGGGATTAGTCGTCGTGGTGGACGACAACCTGTGGGAAGGGAATCTCGATGTCGGCGGCATCCAGGGAGAGCTTCAGCTCCCGGTTCAAAAGCCGCCGCGCCCGGTAGAGCTGGGACTCGTCCACCTTGGCGATGACCTTCAAATCTACGGAGGAGGCGGAGAGGTTTTCCACGCCGCTGTACTCCGGCGGCACTTTGAACACGTCCGGGTACATGGACGGGAGATGCTCTAAAAGACCCTGGATGGCGGCCTCGGCGGCGGGGAGGGAGGCGTTGTAGGAGATGCCCACGATGGACACGGCGTAGGAGTCCACCTCGGAGAGGTTGGTGAGGGTGCGGATGTCGGAGTTGTTGATGATTTTGATGTTGCCGCCCGCATCCATCAGGCTGGTGGTGCGGATGCCGATGGAGACCACCGTGCCCCGGAAGCCGTCGATGGTGACGATGTCGTTCACATGGAACTGGCCCTCAAAGATGATGAAGAGACCGGAAATCACGTCTTCGATGAGGGTCTGGGCGCCAAAGCCCACGATGAGGCCCAGCACGCCCAGGGAGGCGATGACGGCCACCATGTCCACGCCTAGGATGGACAGACCAAAAACGATGGCGAAGAGGACCACGGCGTACTTGATACAGTTGCACAGCAGGCCCTTGAGGGTCTCGGCATGTCGGGACCGGAATCGGACCTTTTGCTGAAAGAGGCCCACCAGGGTGCTGACTACCCAGCACTCGGCGATGAGGACGGCCAGGGAGACCAGGCACAGCGGGTCGAAACCGCCGCTCTCGGACTGGATGGGGCTGCGGTCGGTGAAGTAAGTCTGCTGGAAGTTGGCCACCGCCTGCTGCTGGGCAGGGGTGAGGAAAAACAGCAGACCGGGGTTGACCAGGGCAGCCACCACTACCAGGATGACGGCCACGGCAAGTACCTTGCCGATAGGAAATTTTACTCTCTCTTTTTTCATGCCTTCACGCGCTCCTTATGGGCCCTCTGGGCTGGGTATGGGTTCGAGAGAGACGCCGGCGGTGTAGGTGAAGGAGTAGTTCTTCTCCTCCAGTACCACTTCGGTCTCCCCGTCCATATAGAAGATTTTTATTATGATTTCAAAGGTCGAATCTGGCTTTACGAACGCCATCCCGGTGATGGTCAGAGTGTATGTGATGGAATCGGAGAGCTCTGGCGCCGACAGCGACAGGGCGGGCTTTTTGGCCGGGTCGTCAGGGTCCCCATCCGAGGTTAAGACGCAGCGGTATGCGCAGCCAAACTGGATTTCCCGGTCGTCGCCCGGGGTCTGGCTCCAGTCCAGAAGCCAACTCCCCGCGGCGGTGTAGCCGCCATCGTCCTGTGGCATAACGGTGAACTCCCCCAGTGATATGGTTTGCGGGTCGTTGGCGGCCGCGCCGCAGATACAGCTCCCGTTTTGGTAGTCGTGGGTCTCGGCCTCTGTTTCGCCGCCCACGGCGCAGCTCCGGGCGTGGGTCCCGTCCCCGGCGTCGACCCAATCGGACCACTGGTGTTCCAGCATGGAGATGGGTTCGGCGTAGCTGTCGCCGCACTCCGCGCAGGTGTAGGTCATCTCGCCCTCTGCCGCGCAGGTGGGGGCCAGGGTGACCACGCCCTCGCCGTAGGAGTGAACATGGGGTGTCGGCTCGGATGTGGGAGTGGGCCGCGGCGGTACGTAGCCGCCGTCATCGTCGTCATGGCTGGGGCGGGGCGTAGGCCTGGGTGTCGGTGTCGGCGTCGGTGCCGGGGTAGGCGTCGGTGTCGGCGCGGGGATAGGTACTGGTGTGGGGGACGGCGTCGGCTCCGGCTTCAATTCAGGTGTTGGTTCCGGCGTCGGTATCGGAGCAGGCTCCAGTGTGGGCAGTGGAGCGGGCGTCGGCGCTGTGGTGGGCGTGGGCGTGGCACGGACCGCCGGTAGGGAGACCGGGTGGACAGCCTCCGTGGGTGGCTCCGGCGGTGGGAGCGGGTCCGACGGTGGCGGGGTGGGTGCCGGCTGTGCGCTGTCCGCCGGCGGTGGGGACGCCTCCGGCGGTTCCGGGGCTGGCGTGGGGGATGGGGCTGGCCGCGGCGCGGACAGCTCGACGCCGGGGCTGGGCGCATCGTAGACGCCGCTGGCCCATTGGGCCAGCCTCGGTAAAAACGTGCCATCGGAAGACACCGCGGCGACGGTGACTATGCTCATGGCCGCCACGGTGAGGGCGGCAAATGTCAGCGAACGCCGGCCGGACTGCTTCCGGCGGGGGCGCGGGGCTGGCCCTTCGCCGTCTGAGCCGAACTCTGGCAGGACGATGCTCTCGGGTGCCCAGCCCCACTCGGGGGCCGGTGGTCCCAGTTCTGGCGGCGGGGGGAACTGCTCAGGGGCCATAGGCCCATGTTCTTGAAAGCTGGTATACTCCTGGTCTTTCATTTCTTATCCGTCCTCTTTGAGCAGTGCGGTGTGGTATTTTCGGGACATGGACAAAACGGTGCCGTCGTCCAGCCTGACCCACGACGGGCCCATGGCGGCGATGTGCAGCTTGTTCACAAAGGTGGAGCGGAAGGTCCGGTAAAACTTGCCCGACGCGACCAGCGGTTCCAGCAGGGAGGAGATAGAGACCCGCAGGGTGCGGCCCACCACTTCGGTGCCGTCGGTCAGCACCGCGATGATCCTGTGCCCGCTGCTCTTGAAATAGCTGACGTGGGAGAGTTTCAGCAGACGGGTCCCGCCGTTTGCCCGGAAGGGGAAGAACTGGTCCCTGTCCTCCGCCTCCCGCAGGGCAAGCTCGCGCACCTGCACGGCCAGCTCCTCCCTGGTCGTGCAGGTGCGGAAGCGCATGTTGGTCTCGTCCTCCTGGAGGAGGAGCGGGGCGGCCGACCGGGCCAACTGCTCCAGCGCCGTGACCTCCATGTGAGGGCCTTCGTATATGATGATATCCATCCCGTTTGCTCCTTTCAATGGGGCGTGTGCCGTGGGAATTCCTTCTCCCAGCCCTTCCCCCCGGAACGGCGAAGGGATGGGAGAAGGAGGGGGCGGACGGCCCCCTCCCTCAAGGGGTGTGCGGAAGATTCCGGGTTACTTCGTCCAGGTCTCCGCGCCGTCGGTGCGGGTGAAGCCGTGGGCGTTGGCGGCCTCCATGATGTCGTAGTAAGCCCAGTAGCTTGGGGGCACGTCGGGGAAACGGATCAGATTGCCGCCGTTGGCGTCCACGAAGTCCCGGTCGGCGCTGCGGTCCAGCATGGCGTTGACCACCTTGACCGCCTCGGCGCGGGTGATGAGGTTCAGGGGCTGGAAGGTCCCGTCGGGGTAGCCGTCGATCCAGCCGTAGTAGCTGGCAGTGCCGATGGCCTCGCGGGCCCAGAAGTCCCCGCTCACGTCGCTGAACTTGGCGTCGCCGGGGGCCAGTCTGGCGAACCGGGTGGCGATGACCACGAATTCCGCCCGAGTGATGGTGCGGTCGGGGGCAAAGGCTCCGCCGCCCACGCCGCTGAGGATGTCCAACCCGGCCAGCGTGGACACCGCCTTGGCGTACCAGGCGTTCGAGTCCACGTCGGTGAAGCTGGCGGTGGCGGGCACGTTCTTGTCCTTCAAGAGGTTATAGAACATCTGAGCCGCCTCGGCGCGGGTCATGTTCTCGCCGGGGGCGAATACCCCGCCGTCCCGGCCCTGCATGTAGGCCGCGTGGTCGTCCGTGTTGAGCAGATCCGCCACGCCGTTGTCATGGGGGTCGCCGGTGACCGGGCGGAACAGGACGTCCACAGTCACCTTTCCGCTGGGCTGGGTGTAGGTGTAGGTGCCGTCGTCGTGGTCGGTGAGGGGCAGCTCATTGCCGTTTTTGTCGGTGACGGTGACTCTGTCCACCACGTAGCCGAGGTCGGGGGTGACGGTGATGGTGACGGTGTCGTCCTTTTTGGCCGTGTCGGAGTCCACCGCCGCCGCGCCGTGCTCGGTCTTGCCCACCTCCACGGTGACGTTGCTGGAAGAGCCGCCGCCGGAGCCACCGGTGCCGGGGTTTTGGCTGGGCGTGTCGCCGGAGTTGTTGTCCTTCTTAGTGAAGCTGCCCGTCACAGTCACCTTGCCGTCGGGCATGGTAAATGTGTAGCTGCCGTCGGACTGTTTGGTCAGCGTCACGGCATTGCCGTCCTTGTCCTTGACGGTAGGGGCGTTGGCAGTGTAGCCGCTGTTGGGGGTGACGGTGATGGTGACGGTATCACCCTTCTTGGGCTGCTCCGGGTTGACGGACACGGTCCCGCCCGGGCGCTGGGTGACGGTGACGCCGGAGCCGGTGCTACTGCCGGGCGTGAGCATACCCAGCAGGTCCTCATAGTTCGGGCCGCCGGTGATGCCGCTCACCTTGTCGTTGACCAGGGCCTTCTGCTCGTCGGTAAGGCTGTTCCACTCCCACTTGGCGCCGCTGACCAAGTCCTTTTGGGCCTGGGTAAGGGTGTCGCCCGCGGGACCCAGATCATTCAGATGGTTGTCCTTGACGAACTTGTCGGCCACCAGACCGTTGGCCCTGTCCAGCAGGTCGGGATACCTGGAACCGTTCTGGCCGGTCAGCATATCGTTCAAGCTGTCCTGGTCGCCGCTGGTAAGAGCGTTGTAGCTGGGCTCCAGGGCAAGGATGTCGTCCACCCACTGGCCCACGGCCTTACCGGAGGGGTCAACCTTGTTGCTCCAGCCGCTGGAATCGCTGCCCAGGTTCTCGACGTTCAGGTGGTTGCTGTTGATATGGTTGCTGTCCTTGTCCAGGGCGTTGAAGATACCCTCCTTATCCAGCAGGCCGGCGCTGGTGCTGCCGGTGGCGAAGACGCTCTCGTTCAGCTCGGGCAGGGTGGGGCCGTAGAACAGGTCGTCCACAGCCTCTTGAACGGAGGGGGGCAGCTTGTTGTAGGCCGCCATGCCGGTGGAGGCAAGGTCCTTGATTTTGGGTGTGCTCTCCTTGATACCATTGCTAGACTCGGTGGAGGTGCCCGCGCTGTTGTATCCGCTGTCATCTATTGTCAGATAGTTCTTCGCAAAGACCTTGGCCAGGTCCTCCAGCTCGTGGGTTAGCTTTTCCTGCTGGACGCTGAGCCGGTCCAGCAGGGCGTTGCGCTGGTCGGTGGTGATGGAGGTGTCCGAGTCGGCCTCGTCACCGTCGCCCACGAGGGTGTCCTCGATTTTCTCCGCGGCCTTGTTGATGGCGGCCTCGGCGGCTTTCAGGGCGTTGATGCGGGCTGTGAGAGTCCCGGTAGCGTCGTTTTCCAGGGAGTCCCAACTGCCGCCGTCATCGTTGTCAGGCACCCCGCTGCCGCTACCGTCGCCGCCCAAAATATTGGGTATCTCGGGCAGGTCGTTGAGGACCTTGTTCAGGTATTCGTTGGCGGTGAGGGAGCTGCGCTCTACGGCCTCCAGGAGGGCTTCCAAGTCGTCCAGCTTATCGGCGGTCGTTCCATTCAGCCCGCCGGTCCAGACCTCGTCCTTGGCGCTGTCGGGGAGCTTGGCGCTGTCGTTGACCAGATTCCGGATGTCGTCCAGCAGGTCGTCGCCGATGGCGTCGATGATGGCCTGCTTCTCTTCATCAGTGGCCTCGGCAATGCCGTTCAGTTTGTCGGCAGCGTCTTTCACACTCGTTGCCTTGTCGCCCAACGCCGTCTCCACGCCGTCCGTGGTATTGTCGATTCCCTCCTGGGTCTGGTCGGCTTTCCGCAGGTCGTCGATCTCCTGCTGGAGGCCGTCCAGCACCACCTTCTTATCCAGCAGGTGAGCCAGGTTGTCGCCCTTGAGCTCGTCGGCGGTGCCCGTCTTGAACTGGTCGGCCAGCTTTTGGACCAGCTCCTCGTACTCGGCACGGTCAGCACCGCCGTAGGCGTAGCCGCCGGTGGGCTTTCCGTTCTCGTCCAGCATTCCCTGGAGGGTTTCGTAGTTCTCCACGAAGGAGGCGTACTGGCTGTTCTGGGGCACGGTCTGGATGCTCAGGTCGCCGAAGCCGGGGAAATCCTTGCCCGTGGCCAGCTTGTACTGCGCGGCCAGCTTCTGGGCGTCCAGGGTGATGGTCTCGTCGGGGTCGCTCAGATGGGCCAGGGCGTCGCTGTTCTCCCGGTCGATGACCCCCAGCCGCTCCAGGGTGTCCGCGTCGAAGCTGACGTCGCCCACGGTGAGGCCGGAGAAGGTGTGGTAGGTCTGACCCTGCTCGCCATAGATGTCGTCGTCCTTCTGGTAGGTCAACTCCATCACCAGCTCCCCGGTGTGGGGGACCACAATGTGGTTGTCCACAGCGTCGTCGTGAGCGGACTGGTCTGCGTCGTCGCCAGAGTCGTTCTTGATGGTGAGACCGTCCAGGCCGTGGCTGACGTTCACATCTTTGATGGTCTTGGCGGTGGGCATGACGTAGCCGGTGGCCTCGGCGTCGATGTCGACGCGGACAACGTCGCTGTCGTTGGTGCCCAGGGCCGCCTTGATGATCTCGTCCAGGCTGGCGCCGGGGATGGTGGTCTTTTCCGTGCCGTTGGACAGGTCCGTCCCGCTCTTTACGTGCTGGGGCAGGAGGACAGGCTTCGTCTCCGTGGTGGTCCCGTCGGGCTGGGTAATGGTGACGGTGACCTGGGCCCTGCCGTCTGCGGCGGTGACGCTCTGCTTGGGCACCGATACGGTGGTGCCGTCGGTGAGGGTCAGGGTCACGCCGGTGTAGGTGTACCCCGGGGCGACCTTCACGTTGTCCACCACCAGGTCCTGGGTGGCGGCGTCCACCACGCAGGGGTCGGCCACGGCGGCGGAGAGCCACCCGGTGAGGGTCCCCTCGCCGGGTGCGCCGGGTACGGTGGCCGCGGGGTCGTTCTCATCGGGCTTCGTAGTGTTGACCTCCACCTTCTGGATGCTGCCCGCGCCGCTCTCCTCACCCGCGGCGGCCAGGATGGTGTCCAGCACGGCGCCGGACAGGGCCAGGTCGAAGGGCTCTGTGGTGGCGGGGTCGCCGTCGGCGTCGGTGATGTCGGCCTTGATGCCCGCGCCCAGGACCAGTTCCTCACCGTCCTTCACAGCGGTGACGGTCCCGTCGGGCGTCACGGTGATGACGGTGCCCCCGGCGGTGGTGATGGTCACATTGGCAACGGTCTCGCCTTCGTTCTGGGCCTCCACGCCGGTTACGGTGAGACCCTTGGAGGGCTCCAGCTTGCTGGGCTCGCCGGTGGGGTTGTTGGTCCACACCTGCACGATACCCTTGTTGTCCACGCCATCGTCCATGGTATTGGTGTGGCCGGGGACCGTGTGGCCGGTGCGGCCGGTGTTCACGTCCACGGCGGCAACGGTGCCGGCGGGGCGGGGATCGGGTTCTTGGCCGGTATATTCCGGCGTCAGCTTGTCGATGATGTCCGCGATGGTCTGGGTGGGGATGGTCGCCAGGTCGGAGCCGTTCGCGCCGCCGCCCTGGTCCAGGAGACCGCCCTTGTCGGTCAAGTCAGACAGGTCCACGGTCACGGGGTTGTCTTTATCCACGGCGCCGTCTGGCTTCACCGGGTAGGCGGGCAGTTTGGACAGGTCGGGGGCGGGCTCGCCAATGGGGATCGTGACCTCGTAGTCCGTGGTGCCCATGCCGTCGGCGGTGGGGACGGTGACGGTGATGGTCACGTCCTTGGTACTGAAGGCGGGGTCGGGCTTGATGTTGCCGATGACCACGCTGCCTGTGGGGGTTTCGGGGTCGATGATGGCGTCTGCTTCGTCGCCGTTCTCGTCTGTTACCTCCACAGTGGGTGCGCCAGTCTGGTGTTCGTCGGTCCCCGCCGTCTCAGGCAGGCCGATGACGTCGGGCTTGGCGGAGGTGTTCACCTTCACGTCGGTGATGTCCGCGTCGGCCACGCCGTCTGGGCTTTCGTCACCCAGGGCCGCTTTGATGATGGCCTCCAGAGCGTCGCCGTCCACGGTGATTTTGCCGGTGCCGCCCGTGCCGCCGCTTTCCTCAAAGGTGACCCCGGTTTCGTTGGGCACGGGGATGTCTTTCGTCTCGGAGACGCCGTCGGGGGTGGTGACGGTGACGGTGACCTTTGCCCCTGTTTCTTCCTTGCCGTCGTCTTTGGGCAGGGTGACCTTGGTACCGTCGCTGAGGGTGACGGTGAGACCGTCCACCTGGAAGTTCTCCTTGGGCTTGATGTTGCCCACCACCAGGTCCTCGGTGTCAGGCAGAAGGACCTTATCCGTATTAGTGATGGTGGGTGTGCCGTCCACGCCCTTGTCGCCGGTGGCATTGCCGCTTTCGGGCAGGGCGTGGCCCTCCCGCTTGCCGTCCACGGTAAGGCCGGAAATCACGCCGTTGCCGGAGCCGGGGATGGTCGTGCCATTGTCTTTGCTCCCGGTGATGGCGTCGATGATGGCGTTCAGGGTGTCGCCGGGGATGGTGACGTTCTCTTTGCCGTCACTGGCGTCAGCGGAGGTGGCACCCTTGGTGTCGTCGGGAATGGCGCCACCGGGGAGGTCTTCGGGGGCAATCACCTCGCCGTCCGGCCCCTTCACTACAATGCCGCCGTTGGTGTCCGCGCCGCCGTTCACGGGGATCTCGGCGGTGTACTCCTTGCCGGTGATGGGGTCGGTGACGGTGACGGTCACGGTGCCGCCGTCGGCGGTGAAGCCGGGGGCGGGCTTGACGCCGGGGATGGTCAGGGACTCCGTCCCGTCCGTCGCGCCGGGTTTGACAGTGACCTTATCGACCTCGCCCACCTCGTCAATGCCGTTGCCGGGTTCAGGGGTAATGGCGGGCACATCGATGGCGTCGGTGACCACCTTCACGTCGGTGACGATGACGCCGGTGATGTCGTTAAGGCCGGTGGCGTCCTTGATGGCCTGTGCCAGTTCGTCAGGGGTCACAGTGGTGGTGTAGCCGTCGCTAACGTCGCTCGGACTTACTTGGGTGGTGTTGCCGGTGGTTTCATCCGTGTCCTTGGGGATAAAGACGGTGACGGTCTTGTCCTCCGACTCTCCGGGGACCACCACGGTGAGCTCCAGGCCCTCATAGGTGAAGCCTTCGCCCGGCTTGATGGGGGTGACGGTGATACCGTCCTCGCCGGGGTCAATGGTGGTGTTCTTGTCGTCGGTGCCGGAGTTGGAGTTCTTGTCACTGTCCACGGTGTCCACCTTGGGCTTGTTGCCGGTGATACCGCCGTCGGTTTTTGCATCGGTGTGGGTAGGACCGACGCCCACGTCGAAGCCGTTGTCCCGCTTTGTGGATACGTCCACGCCGGTGACGACGCCGTCGCCGGAGCCGGCGGTCGGATTGCCGGTAGTGTCATTCTTCGTGCCGGTGATGGCGTCCACCACGGCCTGAATCGTGCCGCCGGGGACGGAGACGGTGCCGTCTGGTTTGGCCGTGCCGCCGTCTACTGTCCCGGCAATCGCCCCGCCGGGGAGCTTTTCAGGGGCGATTACCGCGCCGGTGGCCTTGTCGGTGATGACGATGCCGTTCTCGCCCACGTCCGTGCCGCCGTTCACGGGAATCTCGGCGGTGTACTCCTTGCCGGTGGTGGGGTCGGTGACGGTGATGGTCACCTTGTCCACGGTGTTGCCGGGCTTGGGGGTGACGGGGGAGATTTTCAGCTCTTCGCTGGAGGTCAGTCCGCCGTCGTCGGCGGACCCGATGATGTCGGGAGTCTCGCCGGGCAGGAGGACAGCGCCCTCGGTGCCCACGCCCAGGATGGGCTTGTCGCCCTCGCCGGTCAGGCCGGGGAGGATGGGGATCTGCTTGCCGCCGTCACTCTTGGGCGTCAGGTTCAGAATGGCGTCGTCCAAATCGTCCTTGGCGCTGGTGACGGCGTTGACCACCTGGGTGAAGGTGTCCAGTTTGTCTACGCCAGTGAGGCCCAGGGCCTTGTTCACCGCGTCAACCAGGGCGGTCTCGGTGGTGGCCTTTGCGATGGTCTCCAGCAGGTCGTCGTCCTTGGTCAGCTTGTCGTAGAGCTTCTCGCTGGCGTCGGCCAGCTTGCCGCCCTTGTCATCCGTCGCGCCGGCGAAGTTTTTCCAGGCCGTATCGCTCGTTACGTAGGGGCCGTTGTCCTTATTCTTCACAATGGCGTCGCCCAGGTCGATGGACTGCTTCAGCCCGTCCAGCGCCAGGGTCAGGTCATGGACCATATCCTCCGGGTCCAGGTCTGTGGCGGAGCGGAACGCACCGGAGGCGTCCACGGTCAGGGGGCCGGTGACGGGGCTGACCGCCACGGTGACGCTGGCACCGGCGTTGACGGTGCAGTCCCGGTTCACGCCGGTGACCGTGAGATTAGGATACAGGTTCTTGTCGGCCAGGTTCTTCAGGGTGTCGGTGATGGTCACGGCCTCGCCGCCCTGGACGCCGGCCATGGTGATGGTCACCTTGCCGTTGGGGTCCACACGCATCCCGCCGGCGGGGGCAATCACGAGCTCCGCGCTGTTGCCGTGGGTGACCTGGCCCTTGTCGGCCCCGCCAGGGGCCTCGTTGGTCTTCACCAGGGCGGTGCCCTCGCTGGGGTCGGGCTTCTTGGAGGTGAAATCGTAGACGTTAGCCTCCGTTTTGGCCGTCACGGTGTGGGTATTGTTGTTGGGGGCCTTCCACACCACCTCGGCCTTGCCGTAGTCGGGGCTGGTCAGGTCCACGGGGAAGGTGACGGTGACGCCCGCGTCCACGCCGGGGTCCACGGTGACGGAGAGGGGCTTGCCGCCCACGCCGTCCGTGGTCACAGTGGTCTTCTCGCCGGTAGCGGGGTCGGTCTTGGTGTAGGTCTTGGTGCCGTCGCTGTTGTCGGCGGGGCTGTGGTCGCCGTTAATAACTGTCTGGATTTCCGCGTCAGTAGGCAGCGGGATTTCCTTCTTGTCCACGGTTACGCCGGTGACATGCTCGCCGGGCTTGGGGGTGACGGTGTAGGTGGGAACGGTAATGTCAGCACCTTGACTGGTAGCTTGTTCAACGGGGATGTCCGGGAACGTGCCGCCGTCCTCTCCTTCGGGAGTACTCGCCGCACTGGTCACCTGCCCGGACACTTTGGTGTCCTTGCCTACGACGATTTGCGGCTTGGTGGTGTTGTTGTAGGCGTCTACGATGGCTTGAAGCTGGGCACTGGTCAGCTCCACTTTTTTAGCTTGGTCGGAATCGGTGACGATTCCATCCAGGCTATTGGCGGTCACGGCGATGGTCTTGCCCTCCGTGTCGCCGGGGGCCTTGACCTTGATTTCGGAGGTTTTGCCGTTGTTTCCGTCAATGGGGACCTCAATGACAAAGTTCCTGTTGCCCTCGTCCTTTATGGTAACGGTCATCGTTTCGGGCGTTCCTGTGACATTGTCCACCGACACATCGGGGAGGTCGTAACTGGGAACCGTGGTGGTATCCGTCTTCCCGGTGGTGTCCTTGTCGCCGGGGAGGACGGTAAAGGTCTTGTCTTTGGTTTCGGCCTTCAAGCGATCCACCGCGCCGGTGACGTTGGGGATGATGATGTGGTTGTTGCCGGTGACCAGGGTGGCCTTTTTGCCCTCCGTGTCCCCCTGAGCGTAGGTGACGCCCACCAGAGACTTGGTGCCGTTGGTGCCCAGTTGGCCGGCAAGCTGGCCCGTAGGCTCCAACTCAACCTCTTTACCCTCCTGGACGTAGTAGTTACTCCCGATTTTCACCACGCCATTCTGATAATAGGTGACGACATTGGAGCCGTAAAGAGTATCGATGTCACCCTTGTTGGTGGGGTCAAGCGATGTTCCGGCGCTCAGATCGCTGATCTCAAAATCGTTTCCCGGCGTGATGGTGTACTGCTTCACCAGGGCTTTCTGGGCCGCAATGAGGTCTTGATAAGCCGTCTCAATGGCCGCCTTCTTGGCCTCCTCATTCTCATAGCTGCCGTCTTGGCCAACCTCAATATTGGCCTTCGTCTTTACTTCATCCGCCGCTTTTTTGGCCGCGTCAAATTTTGTCCAAGACTCGGGAGTATAGTTGTCGCGGACCAGCTTGCCCGCTTCGGTGAGATAGCCTCCCAACCCGTCCTTGTCAGTCTTGGCCACGGCGCCGGACAGCGCCACATCGGAGATAGTGCCCTCCGCGTTGGAGAGAACCACGGTGCCGTCGGGATTGAGCTTGGCTGTCTCAGATTTTGTGCTCCCATTCGGCAGGGTGACAGTATAAGTCACTTCGCCGCCGGGGACGATAGAATAGCCTTCCGCTGGCGTTACTTTAATTGTAACGCTGTCGCCGTGGGTCACGGAGCCAGTCAGGTTGCCGGTCTCTTCACCCTCTACGGTCTCTTTTTCCAGACTGGTGCCCGAGGCGGTGGCCTCGACAGTGGCGCTGGTGGTTGTGCTATCCTTAACCTCCGTCGGGATGGTCACGTCATACACCCGCTTAGCAAACAGAATGGTGTAGTTCAGATTGTTCACGGTCTTGTCAGCGGAAATCGTGGCGGTCCAATCCGCGCCAGCGCTTGCCGATGTAAAGAAACCGTTGTTGGGTTCGCCGTTCACGCTGGAAATCTCATACCCGTCCGCATAGAACTTCTGGTCCAGTACCAGTTTTGCTTCCTTGCCCTTGCCCACCACGTAGGCCACGCTGTCCAGGATGCCATTTTCGGCAAAGAGGCTCATGGCGTTGGCGGCAAGACCGCCCACCTTATCCTGTCCGAACAAGGTGTCCTCCACAAAGGAAGTTACCTGTCCCACCTGACCGCCCGTGGCGGGCTTCACGTAGCCGCCGAAATTGGTCTGGATGGTGATGACCACGCTGTCGTAGTAGACATTTTGCAACAGCTTGAAGAGGTTGTCCCCGGTGTTGTAGAACAGGGCGCTGTTCAGCGCCAGGTCGTCTGGGTCGATGGGATTGCCGTTATAGTCCTTGCCGGAGAGCAGGTTGTCCGCGCGGCCTTTCAGCTCGGCCACGCGGGTCTTGTCGGCGGCGGAGAGACTGTCCATGGTATCTTGATTTTCGGCCATCACGTCCAGCAGCTCCTGGAGGGCCGTGGCGCGGGTGAACAGGTCCTTCACCGCGTCGGCGTCGGGGTAGCCTTCGGTGGGGGTGTAAGTCTCCATGACCTGGCCGATGGGGTTGGTGGTCACGCCCTCGGCGTCTGTCTTGGTCATGCCCTTGTAGGCGGTTATGACGTCCCCGTCCACCCCCATGGCCCCGGCGAAGCCCTCGTCGTTCAGAACGTTGTCGACCTGCTGCTGGGCGGTGACGGTGGTCTCCACCGGCGGAGCCGTGGGATCATTCGGGTCGGGCACCATGACGGTGCCCTCCTTGGTCTGGTTCAGCTCGCCCAGCAGGTTGACGTACTTGGCCTTGACGGTGAAGCCGTTGACCGGCTCGTAGGTGATGGAACCGGCGAGCTCGACGGGGGAAGCGGTCACGTCGGGCTGGACGTTGGCGGTGCTGAAGCTGGGGGTGTCGTCCTGCTTGGAAATCAAGCCTTGCTCAGAGGTCAGCGTTGTCGCCTCATCCTTCAGCTTGACCTCGTAGCCGGTGACGGTCACGCCGTCCTCACCGAAAATCTCCTTCACGGTGCTGACCGCTGGGTCCACGTCATAGCCGGGCAGCTTGGTCCAATCCGCCACCCGGTCGGCGGCGATCTCCACGTAAAGCCCCTCGGTGTAAGCGCCGGAGCTGGGGGTGCTGGTAAAGACGGACTTGTCCTTGTCGCCGCCCTTGCCGTTGTGGTAGTAGGGCTTCCCGGCCTCGTCGGCGTGGTCGCCGCTCTCCGCGCCCAACTTTTCGCCCTTCTCGCCCTTGGCCAGATTGACGGCGCCGAACCACATCTCCTCCCGCACGTAGCGCAGGGGGCGCTCCACGTCCTCCTGGCCCTCGGCCGGCTCGATGACCGTGCCGTCGCCAACGCCGGTGTTGCCGGTGACGGCGTTGACGGGGGCGTTCTCGGCCACCACGGTGTTCACGCCGACTTCCACGCGGGTGGTGACCTGGTAGCCGTTGGCGTCGGTCTCGCGGATGTAGAGGTACTGCTTGCCGTCCTCGGCTGTTACCAGCTTGGAGGTGTCGATGTCATAGGTATACTTACTGTTGCTGTTCTTGGGCACGGCGTTCCAGATGTCGTAGGGGTCCTCGCCCTCGATGGGCTGGCCGTTCTCGTCCTTGGGGGTGTAGACGCCGTTGGCCCCCACGCCGGCGGGGTCGATGTAGGAGATGGCCACGCTCCCCTTGCCGCCCAGCAGGTCGGTGAGGGTGGCGGTGGTGCCGGTGAAGGAGCCGATGCCGGGCTTGGTGTTGTCCGTGGTACTGCCGGCGGCACCCGACTTCTCAAAGGCAAGCTGGGTCTCCTCGTACTTGGCAAAATTGCCGGTGGTGAACAGGTCCACGCCCACGTCCACGAAGTCCAGCTTGTCGCCCTTGGTGAAGTCCTTTTTCTGCTCGTCGGTGAGCTCCGGGGCGATCTCGGTGATGTCGGTGTCGTAGCTGCCGGCCTGGAAGCGGTCAGCGGCCATCATCTGCTCCACCGCGTCCCGGACGATCTGCTTCACCACCGCCTGGTGGTCGGTGATGTCATCCCACAATTCTTCTTTGGCATTGGGGTAGATAGTCCCGAAATCCATGTCGGACAGGTCGGTTTTCAAATCGGTATCGACCCATTTCTCAAAGGCGTCGTACACGCCCTTCAGTTTGGGCTCGCCGCTGGTCTCATCGGCGGCGTACAGCTGATCCAGCATGGCGTCGGCGGCGTCCTGGGGGAAGCCGCCCGCCAGCAGCTCATTGAGCTCGGCCACGAAGTCCGGGTCCTGGGTGACCGCCTTCATGGCGTCGGACAGAGCCTTGTTGATCTCGCCCCGGATCTGGTTGTCCCGGCGCTCGAACAGGGCCGTCAGGGTCATGTAGGAGGCCACGCTGTTGACGCGGATGGGGTTGACGGTGGCCGGGACAGACGCCGGAATCTTTACGGTGTCCACGGCCGGCTTCCCGTTCTCGTTGATCTTCCAATAGTATGTGTCTACCACGGAGGCATACTTCCACCCGGTAAAGACATAGAACACCTTGTCCTGGGGCAGGGTGGGCTGTTCCTCGGCGGTGAAAATGAGCTGGGTGTCGGCGGTATAGGTCTTGGTGCCCGGTTCATTGTAGGTGGAGTAGGTCTCGTCGCCCTTGTTCTCCTTGATGTGGCCGTAATCCAGGCCGGGCTGGACCGCCAGGGTGAAGGCATAGGGGGTGACAAACGTGGGGCACTTGAAGTTGTTCGGCACGTCATTGGTGGACTTGCGGTTGAAGGAGATCGCATAGCCCAGCCGCTGCTCAAAGCGGGTGGTGACCGCGCTGGGGTCGTCGTCACGATAGAAATGGAGCAGATTCCACATGGAATCGTTGGCCTTGGAATCGTTATTAAAGTATGACGTGGGCAGCCCGGTGAGCTGGGTGTGCTGGTAGGTGACGCCGTCGTAGCTGGTTTTCAGCTCGTACAGGCCGTCGGAACCCTTAGTGTAATAGGGCACCGCCTGGGCCTTTTTTTCCACCAGCTCCTTTCCCTGCTCCTGGGCCTCTTTCTGGGTGCCGGGAATCAGGGTAAAGCTGCCGTCGTTCTTGACATAGTAGGTATTCCCATAGACGTTGACGTCCCGCTCGGGCCGGGGGGCAAACTTGTCGTGCAGCACGTAACAGCCATAGAAGGCGTTGTTGCCGCCCTCGGCGTACATGCCGGGGTAGGCGCTGATGACGGTGCCGCCCTTGCCCACGCCGTAGACGGCGATGAGCTCGGAGCCGTTGAGCACGCCCGCCACGCCGGCCACGTTCCCGGTAGGAGGATTCGCATTTGTCGAATTGCCTGTGGAAGTAATGATGTAGTCCCGCGCGTAGCTGGTGCCGACGAGGCCGTCGTTGAGCTTGCCGTACAGGCCGCCGGCGGTCACACCGGCGTTGGGCAGGGTCATGGTGACGGACACGGCATTGTTCATCTTGTAGGTGTGCTCCCCCGGCTTGTTCAGGGGGATGGTGTTGACAATTTCGCCCGCGATGCCGCCTGCGTAGGTGGTTTTCGCGCCGGTCACGGTGATGGTGGAGGCGGCGAAGTCGTTCTCCGCGTCCTCCCCGGTGGCGGGCTTTTTATAGTTCACGCTGGAGGCGGTGATGGAGGTGTCGTCGGCGTAGCCCAGCAGACCGCCCGCCCAGGCGGTCTTGTCGGCGGCGGCGCTGGCGGACACGTTGGTGGCCCAAACGCCGGAGGCGTTCACCGAACCGGACTCCAAAAGCTGGCCCACCAGCCCGGCGGCGTAGGCGTCGCTGCCGGTACTTGTGGCGGCAACGTCGATTTTCTGGTCCTTCTCGTTGGTAAAGGCGCAGTTGATGATGGTCGCCTTGTTCACCTGACCGGCCAGACGGCCCGCCCAAGCGGTGGCGGCGGCGTTGGAGGTGATGGCGCCGTTGGCCCCGGTGCCGCCCACAGTGAGATTTACCAGCTCCACGCCGTTCTTGGCTCTGCCCTGGCCGATGACGCCGCCGGCGTAGGACGCCTTCCCGGCGGGGTTGGAGGCGTCGCCTTTTGCGGTGACGGCCACCGCCGGGACTTTCATGTCGGACACTGCGATGCGGCCAAAGCCCTGGTTCTCCACGTGGCCCAGCAGGCCGCCCGCCCAGGCGGTGGCGGCGGGGGAGTAGGCGGTGACGGTGTTGTCGCTGGTCTCAGTGAACGCATTGGAGTAGGCCGCGACTTCCTTGCCCTCGCCCAGGATGCCGCCGGCGGCGGCGTTCTTTTCCGCGCCCTTGGCGGTGGCGGTGACGTCGATTTTGGTGCCGGACACGGTGTTGTTCGTCGCCACGGCGGCGGTGCGGTCGTTGCCCTGGATAAAACCGATGGCCCCGGCGGCCCAGGCCGCGCCGGTGTTGGTGGCGGCGGCGGTCACGGCGGTACAGCCGGCGGCGCTGTTCTTGGTCACGTCGGTGTGCATGGCCTCGCCCACCAGCCCGGCGGCGTAGGCGTCGCCGTCCTTGCTCGTGGCGGAGACGGTCCCGGCGTTCTTGACCTCGTTGTTGACCACGATGGCGAAATTGCCCTCGGCGCCGTTCACACGGCCCACGGCCCCGCCCGCCCAAGCGGAGCCGGTGGCGGTGGATGTCGCTTGTACCGTGGTGTAGCCGTCGGCGGTATTGAAGGTCCCGTCGCCACCCTTTACGTTGGCGTACTCGGCCTGCCCCACCAGCCCGGCGGCGCAGGCGTCGCCGGACTTGCTGGTGGCGGAGACGGTGCCGCTGGTGGCGGAGACCTGGTTGTTGGTCGCCACGGCATATTTCTCCGTGGTGCCGTTGAGCTTGCCGATGGCTCCGCCCGCCCAGGCGTGGCCGGTGGTGGTGGACTCCGCTTTTATTGTGGTGTAGCCGCTGGCGCTGTTCTTGGTCACGTCAGTCTCGTCGGCCCAGCCGATCATGCCGCCGGTGTAGGCGTCGCCCGCGGCGGAGGCGGAGAGGGTATGGTCCGAGGTGTTGGTCACCATGGAGCCGGTGACGTTGGATTTTTGGGCATAGCCTACCAAGCCGCCCAGGCTGACGCTCTGGCCGGTGGCTTTGCCGATGGGCAGGTCGGTGACAGTGACTTTATCCACCGTGCTCCCCACCCCATGCCCCAGCGCCGCGCCCACATAGAGAGGCGTATCGGCGGTGATGGCCTTGATGGCGCTGACGGCCTTGAAGTCGTATGCGCCGCCGGAGGTGGCGGAGGCGGCAACGCCGTTGTTTTTCAGCGTGTCGGCGTGGGCTGCCGTCATTTCCGACCGCGCCAGCGTGAAGTTTTTCAGAGCGGCGTCCTCAGCCCATCCAAAGAGGCCGTAGCCGGTCACCCCGTCGATTTTAGAGACCCGCAGGTTGTAGAGCGTATGGTTTTGGCCGTCGAAGGTCCCCATGAAGGGATTGGACTCGGTGCCGATGGGGGTCCAGTCGAAGTTGCCCAGGTTCAGGTCCTTGGTCAGCTTGTAGCCGGCCGTGGCCGCGCCGGGGACGCCGTTGTTCACGGCCCAGGCCACGGCGGCCAGTTGGGGCGCGGTGGAGATTTCCACGGTTTTTGTAAAGTCCACCCCCTGGAGCCAATGGACGTCGAAGGAGGAGTCGTAGGAAGCCCCGGTATCGGGGTCGTCCAGGGCGTACCGGGCGGTGACGCCCGCCGTGGTCCCCGTGAAGTGGTAAATGCCCTGGCTGCCTGCACTCAGATGAATGTCCTTAGCCGCGCTACCTGCCACTCCGTCCCGGGTAGCGCCTACGGCCAAATCAAATTCAATGGTAGCTCCATTATTTATGCCGGAGAGATAGAGGTAGCCCTGGGGGCTGACATAAAGGTCCTTGGTGATGTAGGCCGTGCCGCCCACCAGAAGGCCCTCGGAGGTGTGCTTTGTGCCGTCCGCGTCGGTCCAGGTGTCGCTCTTGTTGAGAACATAGAAGTTTTTAGCGTTCCCGGCAAAGTCCCCCGTACCCTCCAGGTAGTTTACCCGGACGGCGGTAATACCTGAAGTGACATTCGGGGCCATGTTGACGCCGTTCCCATTATAGAAAGAGCCAGTCTTATTGCCCTCGGATTTTACGGTGGCGTTGGTCAGCGCACTGCCCGCGCCATCGTCTCCATAGATGACGTAACTCATGCCGCCGTTGTTGTAGACCGTAGCGCCGGAAATGGCGGGGACCGCGGCGACGCCATAAGTCGTGCCAACGGCGGATGCGGTCAACAGACAGCTATACTGATTATATCCGTTTACGGGGCCACCGGTCAGTGATATTTGCGTTTCGGTGCCATCCGGATTGGGCGTTTTCTTTATTCCCGATGCTGCGGAGGCAACTCCGTTATCGAAGTAATTGTGGGTACCAGTTATCACATTCCATGTGGCGCTGGTACCGCCTGAGTTGCCGCCCTCGATGCCGGTGACGCCACCCTCGAACTTAACGGTGCCGCCGCCAATGCCGTAGCCGGATAGCCCGCCAACGCCGCCGGAACCAGCCACAGAGTAATTGACCGTGTAGCTGCCATTGCTTTCTCCAGTCTTGCTCCAGGAGGAGCCGCTGGTCAACTGCGCACCCTGGCTGGTTATCTGGGCATTTGCCTGAGCTACGGCAGAGGAAGACGGCACATTGCTCCCCACTCCGTGAATATTGCTGGCAATTCCGGTTCCGGCTGCCAGTGTGCCGGCGGTTCCTCCGGTGCCGCCCACGCCGCCCTTGACGTTGATGGAGCCGATGGTAGTGTTTCCCTCCTTGGACAGTGTGGTGTTGGCCGCGTCCTGAGCAAAAATCACCGTGCCGCCGTCAGCGGCTATGCCATAACCGGCATAGCCGCCGTTGCCGCCGTTGCCGCTTCTGTTGGCCCTGTTTGTTGCAGGAATGGAATAGGACCTGGCGTTGTTGTTTTGCACTACAACATAAGCGCTTGCCTGCTGGCCAGTGCCGCCCGCACCGCCGTTGCCGCCACGAATCGCAGCGGTTCCGGTAAAGGTCTCGGCGAACTTGAGGGTTGCTCCGGAAGCGACGAACACGCCGTCGCCGCCCCGACCACCGCCTCCTCCGTTATTCATATTGAAGTTGTTGTTTTCTGTGGAATCCGCGCCCCGCGCGCCCGCGCCGCCGGTAACGATCAGATTACCGGGGCCGGTAAAGGTCAGTGTACCGCTGATAATGGTGATGCCGTTCCGGCCACCCGGCGCATTCGGAACTGCGGCGGGGGTCGTGCTGGCTGAGGTGGAGTTCCCGGTCTGTGCCGTCGTGCTGAGCGAGCCGGACACGGTCAGCGTCACCCCCTGAGCTATATACACCGTGGTGTTGCCGGTCACCGTTACGTTGGACAGGCTCATACTGGAGCTAACCACATAGGTGCCGTTCCAGGCTGCACCCGGCGTACTTCCACTGGGCGCAGCCGCCGCCGTCACTGCGCCCCCGGTTTTGGATGCGGCCAGCTTCTTGCTCCTGGCCGCCGGGGGCTCGTCCCCGGCGGCCCATGCTCCCGCAGGGAGCATGGAGGCCATCATAGCCGCCGCCAGCAGGACCGCGAGAACCCGTTTCTTCTGTTTCATCTGTTCTCCTCCTTCTCAAAAATGGTTGTAACCAGAATTCCCTTTATGAAAGATTTCGCCTTTTCCAAGCCCTCCACCTTGCGCGGTAGAGGGCTTGGAAAAGGCGGGGAGCAAGGCTCCCCGCCTCTTTCAGGTGAGTTGTTTACTTGTCCCAGGTCTCCACGCCGTCTTTCCGGGTGAAGTCGTGGGCGTTGGTGGCCTCCATGATGTCATAGAAGGCCCAGTAGTCCTTGGACAGGTCCGGGAAGTCCTTCAGGCTGCCGCCGTTGGCGTCCACGAAATCCTCATCCGCGGCGCGGCCCAGCATGGTGTTGACTACCTTGGCCGCCTCGGCCCGGGTGATGTTGGCGTCGGGCTTGAAGGTCCCGTCGGTGTAGCCGTTGATCCAGCCGTAGTAGGCCGCCGCGCCGATGGGCTCATAGGCCCAGTGGTTCTCGGTCACGTCGCTGAACTTCACTGTCCCGCTGGTGCGCAGGGCGAAGCGGGTGGTCATGGCCGCGAACTCGGCTCGGGTGATGGCCCGGTTGGGGTCGTAGATCCCGTTGCCCACGCCCTGAACGATGTCCAGGTTTGCCAGAGCGTTCACCGCCTTGGCATACCACGCGTCGGCGCTCACGTCGGTGAACTCGGTATTGCCGGCTACGCCCTTGTCCTTCAGGAGGTTATAGAACATCTGGGCCACCTCGGCCCGGGTGATGTCGCCGGCGGGGCGGAAGTCGCCCTTTTCGTCGCCCTGCATGTAGGCGATGTGGTCGTCCACCATGAGCAGACGGTCCACGCCGTTGTCCTTGGGGTCGCCGGAGACCTTGCGGAAGGTGGCATCGATGGTCACCTTGCCGCTGGGCTGGGTGTAGGTGTAGGTTCCGTCGCCGTTGTCGGTGTACTTGATCTCGTTGCCCTTGCTGTCCTTGATGGTCAGGCTGTCCAACACGTAGCCCTCGTCGGGCTTCACGGTGATGGTCACCTTGTCGTCCTTCTTCGGACTGGAGGGGGAGATGCTTACCTTGCCGCCCTTGGTCTTGCCGATGGTGGCCCCGCTGCCGGAGCTGGAGCCGCTGCCGGAGGAAGAGGAGCCGCCGCTCTTGGTGGTGGCGTCAGGCCCCTTCACAGGCAGGCTGGGGTTGCCGCCGTTGGGGTCCCGGACCACCACGGTGTACTGGGTGTTGGAGTTCAGGCCGGTGAAGGTGATGGGACCGCTGCTGCCGGGAGCGGGGGTCCACCCCTTCACGAGGTTGCCGTCCTTGTCCATCAGGTTGTACTCCAGACCGTCCACGGTGGGGTTGATGGTGAGGGAGTTGCTGGTGGTGGTGACCTGGCCTGCGGTGGGGGCGGTGACGGTGAGGGCAGGGGTGTGGATGGTCACCGCGCCGGGCGCCTTGTCGGAATCCGTGGCAGAATCGCCCACAGAGGGGGTGCTCACACTCTTGGGTATAGCCAACACAATATAATCCTTACCGGGGTTCAGATTGCCGATGGTCACCTTGCCGCCCTGGGTGGTGGTGGAGCCGACACCGGCGACCTTGCCGCCCTGGTCATTCGGGTCAACGACCACGTACGTCACGTCCTTGGAGGCGGGCTCGATGACGATTTGCGTCTTACCCGCGTGGGCGGGGTCCACCGCTGCCGTGACCTTGTTCTTGTCGATGGCCGGGGTCTCCACCTTGGTGGCGCGCTTGAGCGCGTCCGCTTGAAGTGTGTCGCCGTCATGGATGGGCCCGCCCTTGGCCTGTGTCAGCACCTTGTACTCGGTACCGGGCAGCAGGTTGGGGACAATGTGGGAGCCGCCGCTGTTGTTTCCAATGTAGACGACCTTCCCATAGGGGTCCACCACGATGTAATCCTTATCGGGGGCGGTGGGGGCCTTGATGGTGAGGCTGGCGTTGCCGTCAGGCTGCAGAGCGGTGGTGATATCGTCCTGGCTCACCACGGGGGGCAGGGTGGGTACGTCGGTGACGGCGGGGATGACGTTTTTGGCAGAGTCAGCGAAATCGGTTGTCTTGTCCGACTTGACCTTCACGATTTCGTAGTCCCGGTCGAAGGGCAGGTTGGGGAATACGAGTTCCGTCCCGGCGCTCCCGCTTCCCCAACTGGGGGTCGTTGTGGGTGAGTTCGGACCACCACTGTCACCTTGGGTTGCCGCATACTTGTAGTAGGTATAACTGCCGTTGGGGTTCTTCGTGCGGACGGCGTAGCTGTAATCGGCCTCGGCCTTAATGGTGATTTTATCCATTGAAGTTGTCGTAATAGCTTCGCGCTTGGACTCGTTGTGGTTGCTGCCGGTCTCATAGACCAAATCGTCGCCGTCCTTCTTGGGGGGGACAACGGGCTTCACGGGGGAAATGATGGACACGGCGCCGCCGGCGGCATCAGCCGCGGGGTCGCCGCCCTTGGGGGTGGTGACCACATTGTAAGCCGTGTCGGGGGAGAGGCCGCCGATGGTCACGGTGCCGGTGGCCGGGTCGTAGGTGCCGGGACCAATCATGGTGCCGTCTCCAGCCTTCGCGTAGTAGTTCTTGTCCGGGTCGGCGGGGCGGATGACGATGGAGGTGGTGCTGCCGTCGGCGGCGGCCTCGCCCGCCGCGATGGTTATCTTGGCGTCCACGCCAAGATAAACCTTACTGTCGGACCCCAGCTTCACGCCGTACTTCATCGGCTCGTCGGAGAAGAAATACTTCATCGCGGCCACGTCGTTGGTGACGGGAGTGTCATGGCCCAGGGTGGGCACGTTGTTGTAGCCCGCGGTGACGCCGATTCTGCCGCCGGTGAGGCCGCTGGCGCTCACCTTTTGGTTCGGAGGCAGGTACAGGTTGGCCGCGGCGGTCACGCCGGTGCTGGGCGTATTGGTGTTGCCGGTGATGGTGGCGTTGTCCTTGAGGATGACGACGCCGCTTTCTACGAAGACGCCGCCGGGCGTGTTGTCGTCCTTGTTGGTGTTGCCAGTGACGGCGGCGCTGCCCTCCATGGAGAACGCGCCCTTCCACACGTACACCGCCCCTCCGTAGCCGTTGGCGGGATTGAGGCTCGTACTGGTGATTTCGCAGCCGGTGATTTTGCTGTTGTCCTTCATCACGAAGGTACCGGAGGTTCTGCTGTTTCCAATCACCACGGCGGAGGCATAGTTATCCACCTTGCAGTTTTTGATTTGAGAGTCGCCCAGCATGGTCAGGGAGCCGCCTCCCACAACCGCGGCGGCCCCGGCGGTGTTGGAGTTGCTGATTGCGCCGCCATCGTTGTTCTGGAGGATGGCGTTGTCCAGGACCGCCTTGCCCTTTCCGCCGTTGATATAGAGCAGCGCGCCCTGGGTACCGTTGGTGCCGTCCAGGGTGATGTTGCGGAAGGTGATGCTGCCCTGAACGACGAACATGTGGCCGGTGGTAAGGCCGCTGGCCCGGGTGACGGTGATGTTCTCCCCCTCGCCCAGGATAATGGCGGCGGTGGTGGATTTGATAGTGAGAGGAGCGGTCTGCTCGGGGCTGCTCAAAACGGTGATGATGCCCGCTTGGGCCGCCTTCGTGTCCAGCACGCCGTAGGCGTAGGAAATGGTCTTGTAGGGGTAGGCGCGGGTGCCGCGGGCATTGCCCGAACCATCGACATCGGCGCTGTCGTCATCTACGCCCGCGGCCCAAGCGCCCTTGCTCGAAGGACCCGCGTCCTTCGCCACGTAGAGGGCCATGATCTGGCCGCCCACCTTGGTGTTGGTAGTCGTTTCGGAGTTGCCGTTAGGCGCTGTCCCGGCGTTGTCGGAGGTGACCACCTGATAGGGGCCGTTCTCCAGCGGCAGGCCGGTGAAGGTCAGGTCGCCGTTGGCGTTGGGCTTGTACCAGCTGTTTCCGGCAGAAGAGCCCACGGAAGGCGGAATCGTTACCGCCACGCCGTCCTTATCCAGCACGGTGTAGAACTTATTGGGGGCCAGGTCGTGGATCTCCAGAGTAATGTTGTTGCTGCCGTCCACGCTCACGTCCATGTCCACCATTTCCCGGGCGTCCACGGAGAGGAACAGGTTGCCGGCCACTTGGTCGCTGTTATGTCCCCCGGTGGTGATGGGGGTGTCGCTGTGGGGCATGTAGTCTTCTGCGCTCGGATCATTACCGCTGGCCGGCCCGCCGCACAGGATGATACCGGCATAGTCGGCGTTGTCGGAATGGACGTGCGTCAGGTCGTTGGCGTCGGCGCCGGTGGCGATTTTCACGTCGGTGCCCGCCTCGGGCTTGGTGGAGGTGTAGACGAAGATGTTTGCACTCGCACCCAGATGGCCGGACATGTCGATGGCCTGACCGGCGTTGAGGTAGACGTTGCCGCCCACGTTGTCCTTGACAACAGAATTGCCGGAAATCTGGAAGGTGGCGCCTGCCTCGCCGTACACGCCGCCGCCCTTGGTGGCAGAGGAGGTGTTTTGGGAAATCTCGCCGCCCCGCATGTCAAAGGTGCCGCCGGGGCAGACATAGACTGCGCCGCCGGCGTTCTGGCCGAATCCGGCGTTGACTTGCTCTGCGGTCGGATAATTATCGCGGCTATACGTTAGGTTTTGCCCGGCGGTACACCCGGTAATCAGACTGCCCTCCTCCATAATCAGCGTGCCGCCTCTGCGGACGTTCACGGCACGGGGAGTAAAGCCTTCCAAAGCGGCATTTTCCCCCAGAGTTAAGGAGCCTCCGGCGTCAATAAAGAATTCGCCATATTTGCCGTTGGTGTGTTGGCGGCCATCCACGATGACGTTGTTCAGCGTGAGATTGGTGGGGACGCCATTTTCGGTCTGCAAATGGAACAAGGAATTAGAGTTGCTCGCATTTTTTACGTATAGGGTATATGTATTGGTCTCAGATTGAATGGTGACCCGCTTACCCTTACCACCCACGGCGTTATACGGACCCGCGAAATCCACGTCGCTCAGCAGGTGGACGGTGCCGCCGGTGGAGACCTCCAACAGCGCCTTGGCCAGGGTCTTATACGGCGCCCCTTCGGTGCCGTCATTGGTGTCCAAACCGTTGATGGCGTCTACGTAGGTGTCCTTCTTGACGCCAAACACCAGATTGGTGTTGGTGGTATCGTCCACGATGATGGGCAGGGCTTTCGCGTGGTCGTCGTAGAAGAAGGGCACGCTGGCGGTGGCGATGGTATTGTCATTCGCCACTGCGATGACGGTGCCCGCGGCGTGGGTCAGGGCCGTGCCGTCCACGGAAACGCCCACACTGGCGCCCTCGGTCAGGTTCCCGGTCAGGGTGGCGTGGGTGTCCGCCAGATGCAGGAACAGGTTGCGCGCCTGGGTCCCCTCGGTGTTTGTGTTGTCGGTGATCTGCACCCCGCCCTTCAGGTTCAGCGTACCGGGCTTTATGAGCATCACGGCTCCGCCGGCGAGGCCGCCGCCGCCTTTAACGGTGTTCCCGGTGACCACGGCGCCGTCCAGAGTGGCGACGGCGTTTTTGTCGCCGTCGCCTGCCACGTACACGCCGCTGCCGAAGGTGCCGGCATTTCCGCTGATTTTGGCGTCCTTGTTGATGGTCACTGTGCCGGCGGAATTGGTGCCGGTGCCCACCATGACCCCGGCGCCGTCGTAGGCGTCGTTGTCCTGAATAAGTACGTCCGACTTGCTGTCGGTGAGTGTGCCGTTGCCGATGGTGACGGTGCCGCCGTTCACAGTGATGCCGCCGCCGCCAAAGAGGCCGGAGGTCTGGGTGCCGTGGTTGCCGGAAATGGTGCCCTTGTTGATATTCACGGTGCCGTCAGCCACGTAGACGCCTCCGCCCTTTTTGGCGGTGTTGCCGGAAATATCGCCGCCGGTCATGGTGAAAGCGCCGCTGTTGTACACACGGACACCGCCGCCGTTGCCCGTTGTAGTGTTGTTGGAGATTTCACCGCCAGACATATTAAAGGCGGATTTGCTGATACTGACGGCGCTGGAAGCGGTATTATCCTTTATCGTGCCGCCGTTCATAGCAAAGACTGTATTAGTAGTGTCGGCGTCGTTACTGCCGATTCGGATGACAGCGTTGTCCGTCGCGGCGCAGCCTTGCACCAAGGAGCCGTTTTCCATGGTTAGCTTGCCGGTTGTCGGGATCAAAACAGCGCCGGCCGTACGCGCAAAATCCGTGCCGCCGTTGCCGCCGTTGTTGTTCTGGAGCACCGCGCCGTCGCCCAGGGTCAGGCTTCCGCCCGTACTGCCCGTGGTGCCTTCAATCCGGAAGATTGCCCGCGCGTCGTTGACTGTCGTGCCATCGGCAGCGGAGTTGACCGTCCCGCTGTTGCCGTCTATGGTGAGGCTGGTCACGGTGACGGCGGCGTCCGCGGCGATCACGAACATGTGGGCCCAGTTAGTGGCGCTGGGCGAAGCGTCCGGGGTGCCAGCGAAGCCGTTGGCCCGCTTGATGATGTTCTTGTCCTCGCCCCCGTTGATGCCGGTGAGGGTAGTGGTGCCGGTCAGGGAAATCGATGCGGCCACCCAGAGGGGCGTATCGCTGTCCAGCGTGAAGTCGCCGGTGATGGTGGAGTCGGTCCCCAGGGTCATGGACCCCGCTGTATTCGAGACGGTAAGCGCACCCGACAGGGCCACCATGCCGCTGAAAATCGTCGCTGTATCCGAATTCGCACTGAAGCTTACATCCTTCAGGCTCAGAGAGCCGGAGTTGAGGATGACGGACCTGGTGCCGCCACCCGCAGAGTTTCCGCTGATACTCACTGTGTCAAGAGCCAGCTCCGCGCCGTCCACTGTGTGGAGCGCGGTCTTATTGAAACCGTCGCCGTTGCTGCCATATTTCACATTCTGGATGGTCACATTCGATAGTGCAGCTTTGGCCCCAGTGGCATCCACGCCCACGACGGCGCCTACGCCTGTGCCGCCGTCCAGAATGATGCTGGACACCGTCAGGTTGCCGCTAGTGGTGACTGTAATCATATCGCCGCCGTGCCCGCTGGTATTAGCCTCACCAAAGACGTGCTTGAGGGTGCCGGTGCCCGAAATCGTCACCGTGCCGCTGATGGTGATTTGGGCTTTTACCTCCACCGTGCCGTTCACCGTAATTGTGCCGCTTGAAATGGTGGTAGCGGCGGTGACGGTATCGCCCTCGTTCCATGTTTGGTCGTTGGAGATAGTGCCGCTAATTTCCTTGGTGGTCTCCTGCGTCTCCAGACCGTCGTTCGACATGGTTTGAACAATGGGTTCTTCTTTCTGACTGCCGGTCTCCTCCGGGGTGGGGATGGGGTCCACCACCGGGGGATTGCTGTCCCCCTCATCCGGTTCCGCTGCCAGTGCGGCGGCAGGGAGGAGGGACACGACCATGGCGAAGACCATGAGCAGAGACAGAAGTCTCATCTTTACCTTCATAGGTTCAACTCCTTCTTGATTGTTCAGCATCTATTTCTAAGGCCCATGGGACCCATTGTTTTTGTGCGCGCATAGGGCCACCCCTACCGGCCCCGCGGGGCCACCTCCCCCATCCTTCGGATAGGGGAGGCAGGGGGACGTTGGCTCCCCTATTTCGGAGAAATGGGGGAACTGCCGCCGCAGGCGGCTGAGGGGGCGGCGCCCCGCAGACTGTCATCCAGCATCGCCCGGAGGCGCTCCAAATCCTCCGGGCGCTCCAGGGGCTTGAGGAGACACCCGGCGGCCCGGCACTCCGCGGCCCTCCGGGCTGTGCCGTCTCCGGCGTCCCCGGTGACGAAGATGACCGCCGCCCCGGTCTGCCGCTCTCGGACCCGGCGGGCCAGGGCGAAGCCGTCCGTGCCGTCCAGGGCGGTCTCGGTGACGCAGAGGTGGCAGGGGGGACCGGCCAGCAAGGCCGCTGAGGTGGCATAGGCCCGCACCGAGGCCCGCCGCCCCTGGGGGAGGCCGTCCAGCGCCCGGCGCACCATGGCGATGGTCCGGGCTAGGTCCGGCGGCGACGGGTCGCAGACCGAGACGGTGAAGCGGGAGTTTTCTCTCTGTTCCATACGGTTCCCCCTTCCGTCAGCCCACGAACAGGCCGCGCAGGCCGTCCATGGTGAGTCGAAAAATGCTGTCCTCGGTCTGCGGGGTGTCGGGCAGGACGCCTTCCACCACGTACTTGGCATACATCACCGTGCCGGTGAGGACGTGGAGCCACAGCACCTGCTGGTCCACATGGTCGTAGATGTGGTAGCGCGCCTGGAACATCTGGAGCATGTGGGTGAAGGAGGCAAAGTAGGAGAAGTCCTGGGCACGCTGGACCGCGGGAAAGGCGGGGCTGTCCCGGTAGCGGTGGTAGAACACCGTCTCGTCCGGGTGGGCGACCAGCCAGCGGAAGTAGGCCGACCACAGCCGCCGCACCTCCTGCTCCGGCGCCTCCTCAAAGGCCCTTGGGTCCAACTGGATAAGGTCGAAGATGTGGGCGATTTGGCGGTCTACCAGGTCGAAGCAGGCGCGCATCAGCGCGTCCTTGCTCTTGAAATAGGCGTAGATATTGCTTGTGACGGTCCCGGCCAGCGCGCCGATATGCTGGATGCGCACGCCATCCAGGCCGTAGAGCCGCACCCCCTTCATCGCGGCCTGGAGAATATCCTCTTTTCTTCCGTTCGTGGTCCCACCCCCAATTCCAAAAATGAATAATCAATCTGTCCCCGCACAAAAGAAACGCCCGGCTGGGCGGGGCGCGGGCCGGGACGGAATCGCTCTTCCGTCCCAACCCCAGCCGCCCATGCCGCCCGGAATACAAACAAAAAAAGCATGAAAACAAGACCGGCGGACCACCGGTCTCATTTCCATGCCCATTTCGGCACAGGATAAATTTTTTCTGCATTCGCCGCGGTTTTTCCTATTGAAAATGTGCGGCCGATAGATTATACTGTGAGCATACGAAGTTGTTTACTTATGTAGGCAGTTCAGACCCATGGACGGTTGGGACGGAAGAGCGATTCCGTCCCTTTTTGCTGGCCTCAGCTCACGAGGCGGAGGGCCTCCAGGGCCTGACGGTGCTCCTCGCCGGAGGAGAGCAGGTAGATGCGGGTGGTCTCCACGCTGGAGTGGCCCAGCAGGTCGGCCAGCTTGGCGAGGTCCTTCTGGGCGGCGTAGAACACCCGGGCGAACAGGTGGCGGAGGTTGTGGGGGAACACCTTGCGTGGGTCCACTCCGGCGGAGGCGCACAGACCCTTCATGGCCGCCCAGATCTCCTTGCGGTTCATGGCCCGTCCGCTCCTGGTGCGGAACAGCTCGCCGGAGGCAATGTTCCGCGCCCCGGCGTATTTGAGCAGCTTCCGGCACAGCTTGCCGGGGAGCAGGATGGTGCGGACCTTCCCCTTGAGGTTGAGGACGGCCTTGCCCTCCCGCGCGGCCTCCACCGTGACGGCGTGGACCTCGCTGACCCGGATGCCGGTGGCGGCCATGAGCTGCAAAAGCAGGCTCAGGCGGGTGTCCCGCCGGGCCTCGGCGGCGGCCACCAGCCGCTCGTACTCCTCCCTTGTCAGCTCTTTCTCCTTGGAGGCGAACACCCGGCGCTGGATGCGCAGGGGCTTCAGGCGGCAGTCCGCCCAGCCCATATAGCGAAAAAAGCCGTTGAGGGCGGCCAGGGCGGCGTTGACCCCGGCGGGGGCGTACCGGGCGGCCAGCTCGGCCTTGTAGGCCATGGCGGTCTCCTGGTCCACGCCGCCTTCCGGCGGGAGCCACGCGGAAAAAGCCCGCAGAGCGCGGGCGTACTTCTCAATGGTGGCGGCGCTGCGCTCCCGGGCGCGGAGCTCATGACAGTAGGCGGCGATGTCCGCCGCGACAAATCTGTTTTGCATGGTATCCTTCCTTTCGCCCGTTAGTCTGCCCGGTTATGCGCCTATCTTACACTCTGGTGAGCCGGCTGTAAAAGCGACGTGAAGAAAATGTCGAATTTTGTGAAGAAAAGACAGGCCGGATGTTTGGAAGGGAGGGGCGGTCATGCTCCGCTTTGCTGTCTGCGACGACGCCCCCGCCGATTTGGAGCGCTCCCGGGCGCTGCTGGACGCCTACCGGGAGGCGCGCCCGGCCTATGAGGTCCAGGTGAGCTGCTATGACTCGCCCTACCGGCTTTTGAACGAGTTCGAGTGCGGGAACTGGCATGACGTCTATCTCCTGGACATCCTGATGCCCGGCATGGACGGGGTGGAGCTGGGCAAGGCCCTCCGGCGGCGGAACGACGTCTGCGCCATCCTTTTCGGGACCATCACCCCGGAATACGCCCTGGCATCCTACCACGTGGGAGCGCAGAACTATCTGCTCAAGCCCTTCCAGAGAGAGGAGCTGTTCGCGGCTCTGGACCGGGCCGTTCGGTATCTGGACGCCGCCCAGGCCCGAGGCGTCGGCGTGCGGACGGATGCGGGGGTCCGCTTTTTGCCCTTCTGTCAGATCACCTGCGTCGAGAGCAGGGACAGGGCCATGGTATTCCATCTGGCGGACGGCGGGGAAGTGGCCAGCCTGAAGCTCCGAGGGCGGTTTGAGGATGCCCTGGCGGACCTGCTGACCGACCCGCGCTTCTGCCAGCCCCACAAGTCCTTCGTGGTCAACATGGATTACGTTCGCTTCCAGGGCGGTGGGTACATGGAACTGCCGGATCACCTCCAAATCCCCGTAGCCCGCGCCCGGCGCAGGGAACTGCTGGGCCAGTATATCCAATATTCCGCAAACGAAAAATAGCGGGTCCCCGGAAGAAACCGGGGACCCGCTGTTTATTTGTCATCGGAGAGCAAAAACTGGAACTGAAAGATGTCCTCCTCCGCCTGGAAGCGGTAGACCGCTCCGTACCGCTCCAAGATGGACGCCATGCTCCTGGTCCCGTACCCGTGCCCCGGCGCTTTCGCTCGGGGCAGGCGGTCCTCGCCGCCCAGCTCCACGCTCCCCGGCCGGAAGGAGTTGTCCATCTCAAAAAAGTACTGCCCCCGCACATCGTTGCTCGCCACGTGGATGAACCGCCGCGTCCCCGCCTCCTGGGCCAGTACGGCCCGGGCCGCGTTTTCCAGGGCGTTCATCAGGATGAGACTCAGGTCCTGGGTCTCCATCTGTTTGGGGAGTTTCATCTCCGCCCGGAAGGAAACGCCCTCCCCCTCCGCCCAGTGGGCAAACCGGCTGAGCATGGCGTCATAGACCGCCTCGCCGGTATAGGGTTTCAGGGTGTCGCTGGCTTTGGCCGCGTCGATTTCCTGGGCCAGACGCGCGGTGGTTGACTGAATGATGGAGAGGTCCCCCAGCTCCAGCCCCTGCTGTACCTCCCAGACGTAGTGGCGCATATCGTGCCGCGCCACCACGATTTTCTGCTCCATGTCCTGGAGCTGCTCCAGCTGCTCGGACATCATATCCAACTGCGCGTTGCGCGCCTCCAGGGTCTTGTTGGCCGTGCAGTAGGAGTCGTACTGAAAGTGGAACGTGGCCCGGATAACCGCATAGGAGACCAGCAGGTAGATGGCGGTATCGGTGATCTCGCGGGCCAAGACCTGGGCGGGGAGGCCGCTGAAGCACAGCAGCAGCACGTAGAAGAGACACAGTAAAATATTGACCCCTACGTGGAGCGGCCCCGGATTCCGAGCACCCGCGGAGGTCAGCAGCATGATTTGAGGGAGGATGGTCCCGGGATTTCCCTGCCTTACCTCAAACCGCGCGTACAGGCAGGCCCACGCCAGTGCGGCGGTGAGACCGGTGACCTGGGTTGCGTGGTGCGGCCAGGTATGCCCGCGGGTGAGGCGGTCCAGGGCCAGGAAGCACACCACGATGGCCAGAGCCGCCAGATAGAAGTGTATGTATCCCATGTCCAGGGACGTGCCCTCCGCCCTGTGGGCGGCGGTGTAGGCGAGGAGCCGCCCGCCTTCCATCACAAGGCCGACGACGCAGACGGCCCGGTTCAGCCCGTCGGTGCGGCCTGCCTGCCGCAAGGCAAACTCTTTTGAATACCCCATTGACTGACACCTCTCTATGTTCTGAGAAGCATCATACACTGGCAATCTTTTCTTCCGCAAGGTGTAAATATTTCCAAGTACCCGGCAAAAAACAAAAACCCCTGATGGAAATTGCCAAAGCAATTCCCACCAGGGGTTTCGTCCACTTTTCAAGTGCAGTTGGAGAGAAGCTTACTTCAGCTCGACCTTGGCGCCGACCTCTTCCAGCTTCTTCTTCAGCTCCTCGGCCTCGTCCTTGCCGACAGCCTCCTTGACAGCCTTGGGGGCAGCCTCGACCATAGCCTTGGCCTCGGCCAGGCCCAGGCCGGTGATCTCGCGGACGACCTTGATGACCTTGATCTTCTCGGCGCCGACCTCGGCCAGCACCACGTCGAACTCGGTCTTCTCCTCGGCAGCGGGAGCGGCAGCGCCGCCGGCGGCGGGAGCGGCCATAGCGGCGGCGGAGACGCCGAACTCCTCCTCCAGGGCGTGGACCAGCTCGGACAGCTCCAGGACAGTCAGGGTCTTAACTTCCTCAATGAGGGCAGTGATCTTCTCAGAAGCCATGATAGTTACCTCCTAAATAATTACGTTTTTGTTTTGTAGGTACCGCTTACTCAGCGGCGGGAGCCTCGGCAGCAGCCTCGGCGGGCGCGGCCTCGGTGGAGACGGCGGCCTCGACAGTGGCGCCGCCCTTCTCGGCGATGGCCTTGATGACGATGGCCAAGCTAGTGATGGGGGCCAGCATGGTGCCCAGGACCTGGGCCTGCAGGACCTCCTTGCTGGGCAGCTCGGCCAGAGCGCTGATCTGCTCCAGGGGGATGACCTTGCCGTCCATAAAGCCGGCCTTGATGGTGAACTTCTCGCCGTTGAACTTCTTGGCGAAGGAGTTGATCACCCGCATGGGGGCAATGGGGTCGGCGTCGCAGATGGCCAGGGAAGTGGTGCCGTTGAGCATCTCGTCCAGCTCGTTCAGACCGACGTTGTCGATGGCGAAACGGACCAGGGTGTTCTTGACCACGGCGTAGTCCACGTCGTTCTTGCGGCACTCGGCGCGCAGAGCGGTGTCCTCGGCCACGGTGATGCCCTTGTAATCCACAAGAACGCCGCTGGCGGCCTTCTGCAGCTTCTCGGTCAGCTCGGCCACGATGGCCTGCTTTTCACTCAGAACCTTTGCGTTAGGCATGTTCGGATTCACCTCCAGATAATAAAAGTGCTGTTCCGCATCCAAAGACACGAAACAGCACAAAGCAAACACTCTATACTGCATTCTCGGCAGGATTTATGGGGGAACCCACCTGCTGTCTCTGAACACGAAAAATATTATATCGGTTATCCGAGACTTTGTCAAGCAAAATCTCGGATAACCGAATATAAACGGAACTTACAGGAGTTTCGCGGCGTTGACCTTCACGCCGGGGCCCATGGTGGAGGCCACGACGCAGCTCTTGATATACTGGCCCTTGGCGGCGGAGGGCTTGGCCTTGATGATGGCGTTCATCAGGGCGGTGAAGTTCTCGGAGAGCTTCTCGGGGCCAAAGGAGACCTTGCCGATGGGGCAGTGGATGATGTTGGTCTTGTCCAGACGGTACTCCACCTTACCGGCCTTGATCTCGGTGACGGCCTTGGTCACGTCGGGGGTGACGGTGCCGGCCTTGGGGGAGGGCATCAGGCCCTTGGGGCCCAGGACCTTACCCAGGCGGCCCACCACGCCCATCATGTCGGGGGTGGCCACGACCACGTCGTAGTCGAACCAGTTTTCCTTCTGGATCTTTTCCACCATGTCCATCTCGCCCACGAAGTCGGCGCCGGCGGCCTTGGCAGCCTCGGCCTTGTCGCCCTTGGCGAAGACCAGCACGCGCTGGGTCTTACCGGTGCCGTGGGGGAGAACGATGGCGCCGCGGACCTGCTGGTCGGCGTGGCGGGAGTCCACGCCCAGCTTCACGTGCAGCTCCACGGTCTCGTCAAACTTGGCGGGGGCAGTCTTGACGATCAGGTCCATGGCCTCGCTGGTGTCGTACAGGTTGGCCTTGTCGATCTGCTTGGCAGAATCGGTATACTTTTTCCCTCTAAACATCGTTAACTACCTCCTTCCCTTATTCTTCCACGGTAACGCCCATGGAACGGGCGGTACCGGCGACCATGCTCATGGCAGCCTCCACGGAGGCGGCGTTGAGGTCGGGCATCTTGGTCTCGGCGATCTTGCGCAGGTCGTCCTTCTTCAGGACGGCCACCTTGGTCTTGTTGGGCACGCCGGAACCGGACTCCAGACCGCAGGCCTTCTTGATGAGGACGGCGGCGGGAGGGGTCTTGGTGATAAAGGTGAAGGAGCGGTCGGCGTAGACAGTGATGACGACGGGGATGATGAGGCCGGCGTCATTCTTGGTGCGCTCGTTGAACTCCTTGGTAAAAGCGGCGATGTTGATGCCGTGCTGGCCCAGAGCGGGGCCGACGGGGGGGGCGGGAGTCGCCTTGCCGGCCGGGATCTGCAGCTTTACGTAACCTGTTACTTTCTGTGCCACAATGAGCACCTCCTACGATTGAATGTGGTTGGACGGGACAAAAGAGTCCCTCCCACTTGTCGCTTGGGGAGACGGACGGCCGCCAGGGCCGTCCCTACGAGCCTGAGCGTAGGGGCGACCCTTGCGGTCGCCCGCACCCCAAAACTCAATTCTGTACCAGTTCCACCTGGTCCAGCTCCAGCTCCACCGGGGTCTCCCGGCCGAACATGGACACGACCACCCGGACCTTGCTGTGGTCCAGGTCGATCTCTTCCACGGTGCCCAGGAAGGACTCCAGGGCGCCGTCGGTGATTTTCACGGTGTCGCCCACCTGATAGGACACCACGACCTCGCGCTTTTCCACGCCCAAAGCCGCAATCTCGTCTTCGGTGAGGGGGATCGCCTTGTTGCCGGAGCCCACGAAGCCGGTGGCGCCGCGCACGTTGCGCACCAGGTGCCAGGTCTCGTCGGTCAGCACCATCTTCACCAGCACGTAGCCGGGGAACACCTTGCGCTCCACGGTCTTGGGGCCGTTGTCGGTGATTTCGGTGACGGTCTCCATGGGGATCTTGACCTCGTGGATGAGGTCGTGCATGTTGCGGTTTTCCACGTGCTTTTCGATGGTGGCCTTCACCGTGTTCTCATACCCGGAATAGGTGTGGACCACGTACCACTTCGCACTATCAGCCATACCGCGCTCCCTTAACCCTTACCAAAGAGGTGGAGCAGCGCGGTGACCACGGTGGTGGCCAGCCAGTCGAAAGCCCAGATGAAGATGCCGACGACGATCACGCAGGCGATGACCACCAAGGTATTCTTGACGGTCTGCTTGGGCGTGGGCCACACGACCTTTTTCAGCTCGCTTTTCAGCTCGCGGAACCAACGGGCAACACGCTGGAAGAAACCGGGCTTGGAGTCCTTCTTGTCGGCCTTGGCCTTCTTCTCCTTGTCCGCCTTGGCGGGCTTAGAGGAGACCTCGGCAGTCTCCAGCTCTTCGCCGGTCTGCTCGATGTTCTCGTTTTCAGACATTCGTTACACCCTTCTTTCTTGTGACACTTGACACTTCCGCAAGTTCATCACTTGGTCTCGGTGTGGAGCGTGTGCTTCCTGCAGAAGGGGCAGTACTTGTTCATCTCCAGACGGTCGGGATCGTTCTTCTTGTTCTTGTTGGTGACATAGTTGCGCTGCTTGCACTCGGAGCATCTCAGGGTGATCTTCACCCGCGCACCGGCCTTTGCCATGTTTCGGCACCTCCTTAGATTGTTCGGGCCTCCGGAAAATAAAAATGCCGGGGTCCGGTTGCACCGAATCCCAGCGGTCGTCAAAAGGGGCGCCAAAGGGCCTGTCCCCAGTTTCAAACACGGTAGGTTTCGGCATGATCTGCCTCCCTATGTCCTCCATGGGAGGGAAAGGGTTTGTGCCCATTACACCGTAAAAATGCGCACAAAAAAAGAGCCCTTTTTCATAGGTGCTATTATGATACCACGCCGACCGGCCAAAAGTCAAGGGGAAATTCTAATCTGAATTGACAATTGAGGATGGATAACTGATAATGGGGAACGAGGTGATACTTTTATGCGTATTATGGCAATCGACTACGGCGACGCCAGGACCGGGGTGGCCGTGTCCGACCCCACGGGCCTGCTGGCGGGCTTTACCACCGTCATCCAAAGCCGGAAGCCGGAGTTCGTGGCCGCCGAGGTAGCCCGCCTGGCCAAAGAGCAGGGGGCGGAGGAGCTGGTGATGGGCTTTCCTCGGAATATGGACGGCACCGAGGGCCCACGGGCCGACCTGTACCGGGCCTTCGCCGCCCAACTGGAGGAGGCCACGGGCCTCACCCCCGTCCTGTGGGACGAGCGCCGCACCACCATCGAGGCCCACGCCATCCTCCACGCAGGCGGCAAGCGGATGAAGGACCACAAGAAAAACGTGGACGCGGTGGCCGCGACGCTGATATTAGAGGGGTACCTGACCCGGAAGCGGATGCAGGGCTAGAAAAGAGCTACCCTTTCTTCCGAAACAGCTCCGTCACCCCGATATAGATGAGGAACGCGCCGAAGAACCGGCGAAGCCACGCCACGTCCAGGCCTGTGGCCACCCAGGCGGCCACGGCGGTCCCGGCCAGTCCGGCCAGGATGGCGGGGAGGGCGGTCTTTTTGTCCACGAACCCGTTTTTGAAGTGGGCGGGCAGGGCCGTGGCGGCGGTGGGGAGGAAGTAGAGGAGGTTGATGCCCTGGGCCAGATGCTGCTCCACCCCGGCGAAGGCGGTCATGTAGATGAGCAGCAGGGTCCCGCCCCCGATGCCGAAGCCGGACAGCACCCCGGTCACCGCCCCGGCCAGGGCCGCGACAGCCCACCTCACAGGCCGAACAGCGACTTCACGCCGCCGTAGAGGATGAGCAGGGCAAAGGCCCGGCGCAGCCAGTCCATATTCAGCTTTTTGAACACCTTGCCCCCGATGAAGCCCCCCACTAGGCCGCCGGCCAGATAGGGGAGGGCGGCCATAAAGTCCAACCCGCCCCGAAAGAAGTAGATGACCGAGGAGAGCATACACAGTGGCAGGATGACGCACACCGAGGTGGCGAAGGCCCGGCGCTGGTCCAGCCCGCACTTCCTTGTGAGCAGGGGGACCAATATCATCCCGCCGCCCCCGCCGAAAAAGCCGTTTGCAATGCCCGCAAGCCCCCCGGCCACCGCCGGGGCCAGCCACGAACGCTTCTTGTTTTGTTCCATAAAAAATCCCTCCGTTGGCGTTAGTCTGCCAAGGGAGGGAATTTTTATACACAGGGGTGCCTCCGGCGGGTTCCCTTTCTGATTTCAGAAAGGGAACCGAAAGAAAACCAGGGGGCGGCACGGGCCACACATGTGGCCCTATCCGCCGCCCCCTGGACCCTGGGGACATTCGGGCGGCGGTACTGTTTATGTTGGCGGGCAAGACTTGAAAGCTGTTGCAGCTCGTATTGGCCTGGCGCTTGAACGACTCCGGCTGCCGCCCCTCAGCATATGAACTGGAAAGACCTGATAGTAGTTGCGTTTTTCTTAGTGCAAACAAGCCGCCATTGGTCTGTGCGTTTTTGAATCAGCCTTCTGCCTATTGCCAGTCTGCACGGGCCACCCAGTGGGCGGCCCCTACAAGAGACCTTCGGCATGTGCCGTAGGGGTCGCCGACCCCGGCGGCCCGTCCTCCGTCCATACCCCAGCGGGCCGCCGTTCAGGCCCGCTGGGGAGAGGAAGAACAAA
>UQGJ01000008.1 GCA_900540545.1 uncultured Eubacteriales bacterium | reverse complement strand
GGATCTGAAGCTGGTGGACAAAGTAATCGGCATCACCAATGATGAAGCGATCTCCACCGCACGCCGCCTGATGGAAGAAGAAGGCATCCTGGCGGGTATCTCTTCCGGGGCCGCCGTTGCCGCCGCTGGCGGCGGCGCTGTCGCCGCCCTGGCCGCCCCGGATGGCCCCGTCGTTGACGATGGTGTCGTTGGCGGTGTTCACCTGGCTGTGGGCACCGATGCCGCCGGCGCCGCCCGCGCCGGTATCCGTGCTGCTGCCTCCCTTGCCGCCAATTATCTGCCCGCCGGCATGGTTGGTAATGGTGCCGCTCGCGCCAGAGGTGTACGCGCCCGCGCCGCCGTCGGCGGCCGGAGCGGAGCCGGTGCTGTCGCCGCCGCCGCCACCCTGGAGCTTGCCGCAGTTCTCGATGGAGCCGGCGGTCTTGACAGCCGTGCCTCCGCTGCCGGGTTTCTCGCCGCTGCCGCCGTTGCCGCCAGTGACAGTGGCCCCGGCGTACACGGTCACGTTGCCGCCCACGTCGATCCCGGTGCCTCCGCTGGCAAGTGAAGAGTCCACATTCGCCGGGGACAGGGCGCTGCCGCCCTTGACGGATGCGGTGCTGGCGCCGCCCTGGGCGCCCACAGTGATGGTGGTGGTGCTACCGCCGTCCGCAGTGATGCCGGCGCCGCCCTTTCTGCCGTCGCCGCCGATAACGCTGGCCTTGCCGGTGACGGTGAGACTGCCGCCGGTGTGCGCGCCCAAGTCGATGGCCGCCTGACCGGCCAAATCTTCGGAGCCGTTGGCGCCGGCGAGCTTGCCGCCGCCCACGGTGTCAGTGACGGTCAGGTTCACGCCGCTGCCGGCGAACTGGATGGCGCTGCCGTTCTCCGGGCCGGTGAGGGTTTGTCCCTTCAGGTCGATGACCACCTCTTTGTCCGCGGGGATGGTCAGGGGGGCGCTCAGGGTCACGGCAGCGGTCAAGGTGATCTTGACCGTGCCGTCCTGCTCGGTTTTGAAGGTGACCCCCTCCGGCTCGGAGCCGAAGGCGTCCACCGTCCACAGGGGCTGGTCGGGCGTCTCACCTCCGCCGCCGGACGCGCCGGCATTGCCATTGAAGGTGCCAGTGCCGCTGTTGCCCGCACCGCCTTCGCCTGGGGTGCCCTCATAGCTGTTGCCGCCCGTACCGCCGGTGAGGGTGCCGTTGTTGGTGGCGCTGCCACCGTCGGCGACGGTGACGCCCACGCCGCCCTGACCGCCATTACCGATGTTGCCAAGGCCACCGTTGCCGCCGGTGACGGAAGCGTTGGCGTTGTTGGCCATCGTGCCGTTCTGGGCCACGGTGACGCCCGCGCCGCCGTCGCCGCCCTTACCGCCCAGGCCGGTTCCCGTGGAGCTGCCGCCCAGGCCGCCAGCGACGGTGGCGCTGTTGACCAGCTTGCCGCCGTCCGCCACGGTGACGCCCACGCCGCCGGTACCACCGGTACCGGTGCCGTTGGTGGCGGTGGTCTCGCCGCCGCTGCCGCCGGTGATAGAGCCGCCGCTCAGGTTGTGGACCTCGCTGCTGCCGGCCACGGTGACGCCCACGCCGCCAGTGCCGCCGTTACCGGCGTTACCGCTGGTAGCCTTACTGCCCGTGCCGCCGGTGATGCTGCCGCTGTTATTCAGGGTCACATAAGCGCCCAGCGCAGCGCCCACGCCGCCGTCCCGTGCATAGCCGTCGGCATTGTCGTTGCCGTTGCCGCCCTTGATGGAGCCGGTGGCGCCCACGGTGACGGTGACGGGGCCCTGCTCCGAGCCGCCGGTGGTGAGACCCATGCCCGCCGTATTGCCGCTGCCGCCGGTGACGGTGCCGTCAATGGTAATGGTTGCGGTAGTTTCAGCCCCCGCATCTGCATGGGGCAGGGCAATGCCGGTGCCGCCGGCGCCGTTGGTGCTGGCGCCGCCGGAGACGGTGACAAATTGGCTGACGGCCAGGGACGCGGTGGCGTCGGGGGTGGCCTCGGAGCCGATGCCCGCGCCAGCCTTTGCGCCCGCGCCGGTGGCGCTGCCGCCGGTGATCTCGATGGCGTGACCGTCGCTGGCCGCGCCTTCCGCCGTCGCAGCGGCGGTGATGGTCTGCTTGCCGGACGCGCCGTCGTCAAACCGGATGGCGTCCTGGCCCCCGCCGCCGTTGATGGCGGCGTCAGGCCCGCCGGAGTTGACCACGTTCAGATTGGCGTTGCCCGCCAGGGTGACAACGGGTTTATCGCCGGCCCCGGTAAGGGTATTCCCGGCCAGATTCAGAACGAAATCGCGCCCGTTGGGGTCGGTGTTGGGGAAGGCAATGGACTTCCCACTGCCCAGAGTCACGCTCTTCAAAATCGCCAGGGTATTGGTGGCGTAGTCCCACGTGGCCTGCTCGGCCGTCAGGCCGCCCGACCAAACGGGCAGGGCGTTGCTGTTGGTGGTACCGGGGTTGCCGGCCATCACGTGTTCCGCATCGGTAGTGCCGCTGACGGTCACGCCCTCCATTACGGCCGGGGCGCTCGCGCCGGCCGTGTTGTCCGCGCTGCCTCCGTGGTCGGCGTCAATGGAATTGCCGCCGTCACCGGCGATGATAAAGCCGTTGGTGTTGGTGATGGTAACATTGGCAGCTCCAGTGCCGGTGACGGCCTTGCTGATGCCGTTGCCGCCGTTGCCGCCGTCGCCCTTCCCGGTGCCGGTGAAGATGCCGCCGCTGCCACCGTGGATGGTGCCGGTGTTGGTGAGCGTAACGCTGTGGCTCACGTCGCCGGACGCCGCCGCGTGGAGGCCCGCGCCGCCGGTGCCGGCGCTGCCGCCCGTACTGATTTGGGCGGAATAATCGCCGCCGTTGCCGCCGGTGATGGTACCGCTGTTGGTGCCGGTGACGGTCACGGCGCCCGCGCCGGTGACGAGCAGGCCCGCGCCGCCCTTGCTGGCGTCTTGGCCGTCGGCGGCGCTGTCCGCGCCGTTGCCGCCGGTGATGGAACCCTTATTGTCCAGCTCCAGGGTGACGGTCGCTTCGCTTTCGGCGCTGAAGGATACGCCGCTGCCGCCGTCGCCGGCGGTACTGCTGCCGCCCTTGACGGCCACATAGGCACTAATGTTCAGGGTTACGGTATCGGTTCTGCCCACTGCGGCCTCATAGCTGATGCCGGAGCCGCCCGCACCGGCTGCGCTGTCGCCGCCGACAATGGTGATAGCGTGGTCCCCGGCCCCTGCGGCCTCCCCCGCCCCGTTGGCCAGGATGGTCAGAGCGCCGAGGGAATTGGAGTTCACCTCCACAGCGTTCCTGCCCGCGCCGCCGGTGATGCCGGCGGGATTGCCGCTGTTGGCGATAGTCAGGTTGGACGCGCCGCCAAGGGTGACGGCGGGACCGTCCGACGCGCCAGTGATGGTGTGGCCCGCCAGGTCCAGCACATAGGTGCGCCCGTCGGCGGGGAAGTCGATGGATTGGCCAGCGAGCAGGGCCGCGTCGGCTTTCAGCGTGAGGGTGTAGGTGTATGGCTCGCTCTCGCTCCGGCTCCACGCCGCCTGGGAGACGGTCATTCCGCCAGCCCAGGCCGGGGGCGCGGGGTTGAAGTCCAGGCCGGTGTCGCCGCCGCCCTTGCCGGCTTCGCCGGTTGTCCCAGTCACGCCGTTGAGCGTGACTTTTTCGCTGGCAACCGCGCCCGCCGCGCCGCCGGGGGTCGTATTGGTTCCGCCGTGGTCGGCGTCCTGGGCGTCGCCGCCGTTGCCGCCCTGGATGGTGCCGGAGTTGGCACCCGTTTCAAGGATGAAGGAGCCGCTGTTGCCAGAACTAATCACAGCTTCCAGCGCCGTGCCGCCCGCGCCGCCGCCCTGCGTACCGGCACCCTTGCCGCCGTTGCCGGCCCGCATGGTGCCGGTGTTGGCGCCAGCCTCGACCGTGAGGGTGGATTTGTGCGTACTATCGCTGTTGAGATACAGCGCCGCGCCGCCCTTGCCGCCGGCGTTCTGGGTGCTGTCGCCGCCGGCGCCGCCGTGAATGGTGCCGGCGTTGGAGGTGATGGTAGCCGCGCCGTCGTTCAGGGCGTAGACGCCCGCACCGCCGTCGCCGCCGCCGATGAGACCCGCGCCGCCCGCGCCGGCCAGAATGTTGCCGGTCTCCCCATTGGCGGTGAGGATGATGGTCGCGTGTTGGGACGCGCTGGTGCCGCCAGCCAGGAGGGCGTCGCCGCCGGCGCCGCCCAGACCCGCGGCGCTGTCGCCGCCACTGCCGGCCTGAATGGTGCCGGTGTTGGAGGTGATGGTGACGGTGGACGCGGTGCCGGCCGTGATGCCCGAACCGCCCGAGCCGCCAGTGCCGGTATTCCCGGTGGCTTCACCGCCGTTGCCGGCCATGATTTTGCCGGTGGGCTGGTTTGTGATATTTACGGCGCCGCTGCCGCTGGTGGACACGCCCGCGCCGCCGTTTCCGCCGGCGCCGGTGTTGCTGTCCGCTCCGTCGCCGCCCCGGATGGTGCCGGAGTTGGTCAGGTTCAGGGTGGCGGTGGAGTTGCCCACGGACACGCCCGCTGAGCCGTTGTTGCCGCTCCCCCTACCGCTGGTGATACTGCCCGCGTTGGTCAGGTTTACCGTGCCAGTGGCGGTGTTGGGGATGAACACGGCACCGCCCGCCGCGTGCTTGACGGTGTTGCCCGCGTAGACGGTGACGTCACAGGCGTTTGCGAGATACAGGGCGCTTCCGCCGGAGACGGTATTTTCCACGGTGGCCCCCTGGGTGACGTTTTCGCCGCTGCTGTTCGCGCCTATGTGGAGGGTGGCCTTGCCGGAGTTGATAGTGCCCGTAGTGCTGTTGGCGGAGGTGACGGTCGCATTGTTCCGCACTGCCACCACGCAGCCCGTGCCGCAGTCGGTGAACTCCACGGCGGCCTTGCTGCCGCCGTCCAGCTTGCCGCCGCCGGATGCGCTGGTGTCGCAGACGGTCAGTTTGACATTCTTTGCGCTGGACGCCGCCGTCACCGCCGCCGCACTGCCCGGCCCGGTGAGGGTATGGCCGTTCAAGTCGAGGACCAGCTGGGTGTCCACGGGGATGGTCAGGGTGCCGGTGAGGCTGGCGTCGCCGGTGAGGGTGAGGGTGCGCTCGCCCGTCGTCTCGTCGTAGGTATGGGTAAATTTCCTCTCTGCCAGAACGCCGGAGAGCCACGCGGGGATGTTCTCCGAGGACGGCTCGTTGGGGCACAGGCCCTTGACGCCGTTCTCCACCTCGCCGCCGACACTGGAAATATCCACGCCGTCGGGCACGGCCTTGCCGCCCTGCCCGTGGGTGGCGGGGGTGCCGCTGACGTAGCCCGCGTCCTCCGGGTGGCCGTTGCAGATGCCGTCGCCGCCCTTACCGCCCTGGATGTGGCCGGCGTTGGAGGTGATGGTGATATTGGCCGCGGTGCCGGAGATACCCGCGCCGCCGTTGCCGCCCAGGCCGTCAGCCGCAGTGGCGTCGCCGCCCTTGCCGCCCTGGATGGTGCCGGTGTTCTCGGTGATGGTCACGGTGCCCGCGCCGGTGGCGGCGATGGCCGCGCCGCCGTTCTTGCTGGCAGCGCCCGCGCCGCCGGTGATGGTCCCGGCGTTTCTGGTGACGGTGAGGGTCCCAGCGGTGGTGATAGCCGGCAGCCCGTCCTTGCCGCTGGCGCCGTCGGCGCCGGTGATGGTGCCGGTATTGGTCAGGTTGAGGGTATAATCAGCCCGCACGTCGATGCTGCTGGCGGTGGTACTGCTGATGGCGCCGGCGTTCACCAGGGTGCTGGTATCGACAGCGCCCGATGCGTCCGCGAAAATGGCCGTGGCGTATGCCTTCACGGTGTTGCCCTCGCCGATATGGACGGTGCCAGCGCCGTTGACGAACTTGATGGCGCCCGCGCCGATGTTGTCGGTACAGGTATTTTCAACGGTGGCGCCCTTGGTGGGGTTTTCACCCGCAAGGTCGCAGCCCACGTACACCGTGGCCGCGCCGACAGAGAGGGTGGCGTAGGGATTGGTGCTGCTGGCTCCGGCGTATCCAGTGGAGGTGACGGTCACCTGATTTTGAATTGCAATCACGCAGTCATCGCCGCAGGCATAGAAGTCCACGGCGGAATAACTGCCGTTGCCCTTTAACGTGCCGTTGCCGGCGGAACTGCTGTCGCAGATGGTGAGCTTTACGCTGGCCGCCGTGGTCTTGACCGCCGGATCGCCGCTGTGCCCGGTCAGCGTCTTGCCGTTCAGGTCCAGCACCACAGTGGTGTCAGCCGGGATGACAAGGCCGGTGGTGGTCATCGTAAAGTTGTCCAAAATCGTCAGCCGGCCCGTGGCCGCGTTCCAGGCGGCGGTGTCGTCCGACAGGCCAGTGGACGTGACCCACCCGGGTAGAGGGTCGCTGCCGGGAATCTCCCGGCTCGCGCCGGTGGTGGTGACCTTTTCGCTGACGGCCTTGCCGCCCACGCCGTCGGCGCCGCCGGTGGAGGACGCGGTGCCCGCGCCGCCCATGGCGGTGCCCTCGTTGGTGACGGTCCCGCCGCCGGCGTTGACGATGCCCACGCCGCCGTTGCCGCCCGCGCCGCCCTTGCCGCCGGAGACGGTGCCGTGGTTGACGGCGTCGCCGGTGGTGACGTTCAGGCCGATACCGCCGTCCATCCCTTCGCCGCCGTTGCCGGCGGTTACGGTGAGGCTCTCGTCGATGGTCAGCTTGCCGCCGGTGACGGCGATGCCGTCGCCGCCCGCGCTGGCGTCGGTGGCGGTGTGGCCCTTGACTGCGCCATTTTTGACGGTCACGTCCCCGCCGGTGACGGTGATGGCGGGGGCGCTGGCCGTGCCGGTGACGGTCTGGCCGTTCAGGTCCAGCACCATCTTTTCGTCGTTCAGGGTGAGACCGCCGGCGGGCTCGGTGAGGGTGACGGTGAGGGTGCCGCCGTCCAGCGCCGCCGTGGCGCCGTCGGGCAGGCCCACCGCCCGGGTGGTGAGACACAGCCCGCCGTCCTTGGCCGCCACGCCGGCGGCTTCGTCGTCAGAGCGGAAGGCACCGGTGTCCGTGCCGCCGGTGGCGAAGGCCACGCCCCCGGCGGTGGGGGCGGTCGCCGTGCGGACGCCCACATTGCCGGTGACGGAGCCAGTCAGAGTCATGGTGGTCCCGTCGGCCAGATAGACGTTGCTGGCCGCGCCATCGGCGGTGCTGCCGGTGACGGTGACGGCGCCAGTGAGGGCCAGGGCGCCGCCGTCCACCAGGACGCCGCCGGCGCCCAGGCTGGAGTTCTTGTTATTCTGAATTTTGGCGCCGTCGCCCAGGGTGAGGCCTCCGCCGGTGACGGACACCAGCGGGGCGGCGGCTAAGACGGTGTTGCCGTCCAATTTCAGGTTGGTGACAGTCACCTCGCCGCCAGTGACGGCCAGCAGGGGCGCCTCAGTAAGGTCCTCGCCGCGCTTGACGGTCTTGGCGGCGCCGTCGGAGGTGATGGTCAGGCTCTTGCTCCCGTCGAGGGCCCAGGCGTCCGCCGCCGTGAGGGGCAAATCGTCCATGATGTAGACGGTGCCGCCGTCGTTCAGCAGCTCCAGCGCCGCCGCCAGGGTCTTCACCGGGTCGGTGGGGCTGCCGGCGTAGGGGTTGCTGGCATCGTCATCCTTGCCGCTGGCGCTGATGTAGATTTTGGCCGGGTCCCGGTTCTCGTTCAGCTTGCCGCCGGGGGCCAGGGGTTCCTGCTTCAAGCCCTCGAATTGTTCAAAGCCCCGCAGGATAGGCAGCTTGCCGCCTAGGGTCTTGTTGGGGTCGAACTCATAAATGTCCTGCGTCCAGCCCTCCGATTCGGGGAACACGTCGCCCAGTTTGTCGGTAAGGGCAACATCTGCACCATTGCTCGTGGCGAGACCCTTATCGCCGGAGGAAGTCACAGTTGCTTCCTGCCCCGACCCGCCAATTTTCATGGTGTCCAGCGCCTTGAAGTTCGTGAGTACAGTGGTACTATATGAGTTATTGCCAAGAACGCGTCCGACAATATACTTCCCGTTAACCAGTTTCGTCGCGGTTGCCAGTTCACTCAGGCCGACACAGTTTTTAATCGTACCCTGATTATTGTCGCCTACAACACTGCCCACCGCTTGGCTTCCAGAAACGGTCCCGGTGCTGTAACAAGTCTCTATAATACTTGGATTAGGATAATAACTGGCAGAACCAGCTATACCGCCAATCGAGACGCCAAGGCCGGAAACCGTCGCTAAGTTGTAGCAGTTGGAGGTCGTAGAATTACCACTCGCCATTCCCACGATACCACCAACAGAGCCTGAGCCTGCTAGTAAACTGTTCACAGGGCCCTGGTTGAAGCAGCGCGTTATAGTTCCGTCATTCGAGCCGGCTATGCCGCCAACTTTTATACAGCCGTTAACCTCGGCGGCGTTGTAACAATTTTCCACTTTAGCATTTCCGGCGCAATAGCCTACAATGCCGCCCATCACGCCATATCCGGTTATCTTACCCTTGACGCCAACATTTTTGATGACGGCGTTTCCGGCGATATATCCGAACAAGCCCAAATATTGATTGGTCTCCGCGTTGTTGGTCCCTTTTACTATATTTAAGGTAACTACTTTTCCGTTGCCGTCAAACGTGCCTTTAAAAGACATGGGCATGTAGTCAATGGAAGTTCCGATTGGGGCAGTCGCCTTCAGGTCTGTGGCCTCATCCGCAATTTTAAAGTATTTGCCCTCATAGTCGTTGCTGTTAGGGTAGGCAGCATTGACCGCCGCCGCCAACGTGGCCAGGTCGGCGCTTGTCTTAATAATGTAAGGGTCGGCGCTGGTGCCGGAACCGCCAGAGTAGCTTGCCGCCATCAGCTCCATATCCCCCGAGAGCAGATCGACGGGTTCCTCCACCGTCGGCGTCTGTGTCGGCTTCGGCTCCTCTGTCGGCTCCGGCGTCTGGGTCGGCTCCGGCGTCTCCGTGGGGTGGCACACCTGGCAGGTGTGCCCGCAGGGGTGGCCCTCCACGGACTCCACGTACCCGCAGCCGTCCGCGTGGACGACGTTGCCGTCGGCGTCGGTCTCCGTGCAGCCGTAGGCCACACCCTCCACGGCGGCCACGTACCCGCAAGTCTCGTCGTGGGCCGTGTGGCAGGCCGTCAGGCCCGTGTCCTCCGGCGGGGACACCGCCGCCCCGGCCGGCACGGCCAGCCCCAGCATCAGGGACAGGCTTACCAGCAGGGCCAGGACTTTCTTTCCCGTTGCCATTTGTCTGTTCATACTGCAAACTCCTCTCATACCTTTATATCCTCAAAATCATTTGGACTCTGGAAAACCGCCGTCCGAATGGCGCCGGCAGTGACGGGACCGTGCAGGTAGGCGCTGATTTCCGCCCGGTCCAGCATACGCTTGGGGGTGTCCTGGTCCGTAATCAGGAATGCCCTGGCGCCGGGGTGAAAGAACTGGATGCCCTGGACCACGGCCAGACTGTCCAGCCGCCGGTTACACGGGCCAACGAAGGTGGCGGTCACCTCGGCGCGAAAACTGTGCTGCACGGCCAGGCCGGGGTCGGAAAACGCCTTGATCTCGTCCTCCGGGAACACCTCCTGCAGGCAGCGCGCCAGCGCCTCCAGCCGTCCGGGGCAGCCGTCCACCGCCAGGATGGTCATGATTGCGAATCATCTCCTCGCCAGCAGAATGGTATTGTGTATGGCTGGCCATACACAGCGAATCCCCATGGGGATTCTTCAAAGGTTATTTCGGACTGCCTGTCCCTTCGCCGTCCGTGGGATTTGGTTCATCGTATCATAAAAAGAAATATTTTGTTCACGTTTGTGGCATATCGTTGTTTTTTTGTGGCCAATTTATATTTGCCCTTTTGAGCCGATGTGGACAGCGGCCCCGGCGCCAGAATTCTTTTGTCTTTCAGCGAGTTACAGTGAAAGCATGTTCTGTCCTTGGTTCCTGCACAATTTCCGGCTCGGCAAAAAAATGGCTCCCAAGTTCTGCAAGTTTTTCATTTTCTCTTGCAATTCAAAGCCCGCCGTCGTATAATACACCCAATCAATATGACGGCTCCATTTTTTGTAAAATGCTGTCAGTAAAGGGGTTTGACGACATGACATTTGAGAATGCGTATCTGCAAGGCATCTACGACACCGTGGCGAAGAAGGACCCGGACCAGCCGGAGTTCCTCCAGGCGGTGGGTGAGGTGCTGGAGTCCCTCCAGCCGGTGCTGGCCCAGCGGCCCGACCTGGAGAAGGCCGGAGTCCTCCAGCGCATGGTGGAGCCGGAGCGGGTCATCCTGTTCCGGGTGCCCTGGGTGGACGACGCCGGCACGGTCCAGGTGAACCGGGGCTTCCGGGTCCAGTTCAACTCCGCCATCGGCCCCTACAAGGGCGGGCTGCGCTTCCACCCCAGCGTGAACCTGTCCATCGTCAAATTCCTTGGATTTGAGCAGGTGTTCAAGAACAGTCTCACCGGCCTGCCCATGGGAGGCGGCAAGGGCGGCAGCGACTTCGACCCCAAGGGCAAGAGCGACGGGGAGGTCATGCGCTTCTGCCAGAGCTTCATGACCGAGCTGCAGCGCCACATCGGCCCCGACACCGACGTGCCCGCCGGGGACATCGGCGTGGGCGCCCGGGAGATTGGGTTCCTCTTCGGCCAGTACAAGCGGCTGCGGGACGAGTTCACCGGGGTCCTCACCGGCAAGGGGCTGACCTACGGCGGCTCCCTGGCCCGGACCGAGGCCACCGGCTACGGCCTGTGCTACTTCACTCAGGAGATGCTCGCCGCGGCGGGCAAGAGCTTTGAGGGGGCCGACGTGGTCATCTCCGGCAGCGGCAACGTGGCCACCTACGCCAACCAGAAGGCCACCCAGCTGGGGGCCAGGGTGGTGGCCATGAGCGACTCCAACGGCTATATCTACGACCCCAGCGGCATCGACTACAAGGTCATCAAGGAGATCAAGGAGGTCAAGCGGGCGCGGATCAAGACCTATCTGGACTACGTGCCCACGGCCACCTACACCGAGGACTGCGCGGGCATCTGGACGGTGAAGTGCGACATCGCCCTGCCCTGCGCCACCCAGAACGAGCTGGACAGCGTCAGCGCCCAGGCCCTGCTGAAAAACGGCTGCATCGCCGTGGCCGAGGGGGCCAACATGCCCTGCACCCCCGAGGCGGTGGAGATTTTCCAGGCCAACGGCATCCTCTTTGGCCCCGCCAAGGCGGCCAACGCCGGGGGCGTTGCCACCTCCGGGCTGGAGATGAGCCAGAATTCCCAGCGGCTGGCCTGGACCTTCGACGAGGTGGACGCCAAGCTCCACGAGATCATGAAGAACATCTACCACGCCGCCGCTCAGGCGGCTCAGGAGTACGGGATGCCCGGAAATCTGGTGGCCGGGGCCAACATCGCGGGGTTCCTCAAGGTGGCTGAAGCTATGGTTTGGCAGGGCGTGAGCTACTAAGCGGTATCGTTGGACCGGTCAGCAGGAAATCTGCTGACCGGTCCTTTTTATCCGCCCACGGGCGGGGACGTATGGTTTGGAGCGTCCCCCTCCGGGGGTGTCGCCTCCGGAGGGGGTTCTCTTTCTCATTTGAGAAAGAGAACGGAAAGAAAACCAGGGCTTCGGCCCTGGACCTAAGAGCGGCGCCAACGGTAGCATGGAGGTTGAAACCGTCTAGAAGTAACAAGTCTGCCTTTCTGCTTCTGCCCCAGCCGTTACGGCCTACCTCGCAACCGTTCACCCCAATGCGCTGGCGCGGCGCGCCTGGTATGGTGAATCCCGGCAAGGCGGGTGCGGGGACGCGGGCGTAGTTCTTCCTTCTTAATTCCCAATTGTTTTCCCCCGCTCCCCATGATACACTATCCCTCAGGTGATAACATGATACGAATTTCCAACCTCTCCCTGCCCATTGGCGGGGACCTGTCACAACTGAACGTCAGGGCCGCCAAACTTCTGGGCGTCTCCCCCGACCGGCTCTCTCAGGTATCCCTGGCCCGGCAGTCCATCGACGCACGGAAAAAATCCGAGGTCCATTTTGTCTGCACGGTGGATGTGTCCGCCGACAACGAGGCTGAGCTGGTGCGGCGGGCGGAGAACAAAAATGTGACCCTGTACGAGCCAGTCCCCTACCGTTTCCCGGAGGTACGCCGAACCTCGTCGCGGCCCCCCGTGGTGGTGGGGATGGGGCCCGCCGGGCTGTTTGCCGCCCTCTTTCTGGCCCGGGCCGGGGTGCCCTCCATCGTGCTGGAGCGGGGGCGCTGTGTGGAACAGCGGACCGCCGACGTGGAGGGCTTTTGGGCCTCCGGGGACCTGGACCCGGTATCCAACGTCCAGTTTGGCGAGGGCGGGGCCGGGACCTTCTCCGACGGCAAGCTGACCACCGGGACCCACGACCCACGGCTGGGGGCGGTGGTGGACGCCTTCGTGGCCCACGGTGCCCCGGAGGACATCCGCTGGTCCCACAAGCCCCACATCGGCACCGACGTGCTGCGGGATGTGGTGCGAAACTTGCGGCGGGAGCTGCTGGCGCTGGGGTGTGAGGTTCGGTTCGAGCACAAGCTGGCCGGGCTTCGGCTCCGGGACGGGGCGCTGGAGGGGCTGACCGTGGAGGCCCCCTCCGGCCCCTACGAGCTGGAGGCTGACGCCCTGATTTTGGCCCCCGGCCACTCGGCCCGGGACACCTTCCAGATGCTCTTTAACGCCGGGGTGCCCATGGAGGCCAAGCCCTTCGCCATGGGGGTGCGCATCGAGCACGCCCAGGCGGCGGTCAGCGCCGCCCAGTACGGCCCGGCGTGGGAGAAACTGCCCCCGTCGGACTACAAGCTGGCCTGCCATCTGCCCTCCGGGCGCAGCGCCTTCACCTTCTGCGTCTGCCCCGGCGGCGAGGTGGTGTGCGCCGCCTCGGAGCCAGGCAAGCTGGTGACCAACGGCATGAGCCACCGGGCCCGGGCGGGGCGGAACATCAACGGCGGGCTGCTGGTGGGGCTGAACACCGCCGATTTTGGCTCCGCCCACCCCCTGGCCGGGATGGCGTTCCAGGCCCTTTGGGAACAGCGGGCCTTCGAGCTGGGGGGCGGCGGGTTCCGGGCGCCGGGGACCTCCGTGGGGCGGTTCCTGGGGACCGGGAGTGGGCCCTCTCCCCTGGCCCATACCTACCGCCCCGGCGTGGTGGAGGCCGACCTGGAGCGGTGCCTGCCCGGCTTCGTCTCCGAGACCCTCCGTGGGGCGCTGCCCGTGATGGGGCGGCGGCTCCGGGGCTTTGACGACCCCGGCGCCCTGCTCACCGGGGTGGAGACCCGCTCCTCCTCTCCGGTCCGCATCCTCCGGGGAGACGACCTCCAGTCCCCCGTCCGGGGCATCTACCCCTGCGGCGAGGGCGGCGGCTGGGCGGGCGGCATTATGTCAGCGGCGGCCGATGGGATTCGGGTGGCCGAGCAGGTCGCCGCACCCTCCGCAGGCGGATAAAAGTGCACAGAATGGTAAAAATGCCCTTGGGGAGTTTGATTCCCCAAGGGCATTTTTCTTTCGTGTCCTACCCTTTTGATAGGGTTTGTGCTAGACTAAGACCCTCATATTTTGTCGAAAAGAGGGAAATAATACCATGCCAAGAAAAACTGTGGAGAGAAACATTTCATTTGATGACGCCCGCCACCTCTACTACGTCAACATGGATTACGGACTGGACGAGGACGGGCGGCGGGTGAAATCCTACCAGACCTTCACCACCCTGCCCCAGGCCCGGCGTGCCCTGCGGGAGTTCCAGGCAGAGCGGGAGCGCTACCGCCAGGTGCGGCCCCGCTCCATGACCCTGGACCAGTGGCTGGAGTACTGGATGGAGGAGGTCATCCGCCCCAGCCGGGCCCAGACCACGGTGTACGGCTACCGAAAAATCATCGACAACCACCTCTCCCCCGCCCTGGGGGATATTCCCGTGCAGAAGCTGACCCCCCAGGATGTACAGAAATACTACACCATGCTGCTGCGGGAGAAGGGCCTGTCCCCCAACACCATCCGGCGGCACCACGACCTGCTGTCCTCCGCCCTGCGGATGGCGGTGAAGCAGGAGATCTTGTCCCGCAGTCCCACGGAGCGGGTGGAGCCGCCCCGGCTGGTGCCCTACGAGGCCAAGTTTTACGACCCGGAGCATTTGCGGCGGCTGTGCGCCCTGTCCGAGGGGACGTGGCTGGAGCTGGTCATCAAGCTGGCGGCGGGGCTGGGGCTGCGGCGGGAGGAGATCTGCGGCCTGCGGTGGCCCAACGTGGACTTCAACCACCGGGTGGTGCGCATCAAAGAGGCCCGGACCACGGCGGGGGCCATGGTAGTGGCCAAGGAGACCAAGAACCGCTCCTCCACCCGGACCCTGTACCTGTCCGACGACATCTACGAGCTGCTCATCCGGGAACAGCGGCGGCAGCAGGAGGACTGCGTCCGGGCGGGCCGGGACTGGGACGGCACCGGCATGGTGCTGGTGGACCGCCACGGGGAGCCATACCCGCCCAACGCCGTGAGCCTGGCCTTCTCCCGGTTCATCCAGAAGCACGGCCTGCCCAAAATCACCCTCCACGGTCTGCGGCACACCTTCGCCACGGTGGCCTCCGCCCAGGGCGCGCCGCTGTTCGACATCGGAAAGGCCCTGGGCCACTCCACCCCGGCCACCACGGGGCGCATCTACACCCACCTGCTGGACCAGACCCACGCGGCGATCCTCAACCGGGTGGCGGCAGTCATGAAGTAGGGGGTTGCCGTCCGGTCCTCCGCCCGCTATAATGGCTTCAAAAGGAGGCGGTGGGCTTGCTGGATTTGAACCACATGGAGCAGTACCGGGAGAACAACCGGCTGGAGGCCAAACTGGCCACTGGCGGGCTGCCCCAGAGCATTTGGGAGACCTACTCCGCCTTTGCCAACAGTTACGGTGGCGTCATCCTGCTGGGGGTGGAGGAGTTGCCCGACCACACCCTGCGGGTCCAGGGCCTGCTGGAACCCCACGAGTTAGCCGAGGAGTTCTGGCGGCTGGTCAACGACCCGGCGGTGGTCAATGAGAACATCCTCCGGCGGGACCAGGTATGGGTGGCCGGGACCGATAGCGGCGCGGTGGTGGTCATCGAGGTGCCCCCGGCGGAACGGGACCAGCTTCCAATCTATCTGGGGGGCGACCCTTTCCGGGGGGCCTACCGTCGGGCCTGGGATGGTGATTACCACTGCACCAGGGCAGAAGTGGTGGCCATGCTGGGGGCAAAGGAACACTAAAGGACGGGGCGCAGGCAGCCTTTGGCCGCCCGCTGTTGAACGCCGGGCCAGGCCGGTAGATGCTCCCCTCCATCATCCTAACAAAAAAAGGACCGTGTACCACTCCCGGTACACGGTCCTTTTTTGCGCTCCATCTCACACGTGGGCGTCGAGAATCTGCGTATAGGCGCTGGCGGGCTGAACGCCCACCTTGCGGCCGATCTCCTCGCCGTTCTGGAAGAAGATCACGGTGGGGATGCTCATGACGCCGTACTTGGCGGCCAGGGCCTGGTTCTCGTCGATGTCCACCTTGCCCACCACGGCCTTGCCGTCGTACTTGTCGCCCAGCTGCTCGATGACGGGGGCCAGCATCTTGCAGGGGCCGCACCAGGTAGCCCAGAAATCCACCATGGCGATGGGGGCGGCGGGGATCTTCTCGTTGAACTCGGACTCGTTGAAATGCAGAACAGACATGACTCATTTCTCCTTTTATGAAATAAATTTTTTAGAGGTTATCTACGTATTCTGCGGCCTTCTGGCCGGCGATGAGGCCCTCTCCGGCAGCCTTGGCCAGCTGGAGGGGCGTCCCGGTGCAGTCGCCGCAGGCGAACACGCCGGGGACGTTGGTTTTCATCTCCCGGTCCACCTTCACATAGCCCCCCTCCAGTTCCAGGGCGGGCAGCAGGTCGGTGGGGGCGATGGCGTGGCGGAGGAGGAACACCCCGTCGCAGGGTATCTCCGTCTCGTTGGCCCGCAGGGCTGTGACGGATTCGCCGCCGGTGATCTCCATCCGGGCGGCCTTGACGAAGGGGATGGCCGGGTCCAGGCCCGACGGCTCTTTGCCGGAGACGTAGGTGACCCGGCAGCCCAGGCCGTGGAGGAAGTTGGCCTCCTCCGGGGCGTCTGGGGCCAGGCCCACCACCGCCACCGGCCGGTTCCGGTAAAGCATACCGTCGCAGGTAGCGCAGTAGCTGACGCCCCGGCCCAGAAATTCCGCCTCGCCGGGGAATTTTTTCCCCCGGGAGACGCCGGTGGCCAGAATGACGGCCTTGGCCTCCTCCATCTCACTGCCGATGCTCAGATAGCATGCGCCCTCCATGGGCATGATATTCAGCACCCGGCCGCTTCTGAAGTCCACGCCCATGGTTTCGGCGTGTTTTTGGTAGGAATCCAGCAGTTCCGCGCCGGACTGGCCGGGCATGCCCAGGTAATTGTCCACCCGCTCGGCCCGGTAGAGGGGGCTCTCCCGGTAATCGTTTGTGACCACCAGAACGGTCTTGTTTCTGGCTCTGGCGTTGATGGCGGCGCTCAGGCCAGCCGGTCCTCCGCCGATGATGGCGATATCATAGGACAATTATACTCACACTCCTTATCACCGAACAGGGCGGCGACCACCGCCGCCGCGGCCGGGTCGGCCACCTCATAGTAGACCTCGTTGCCCTGCCGCTCACATTTCACCACGCCTGCCGCCTTCAGGCGCATCAGGTGCTGAGAGATGGTGGACTGGCTCTGTCCTGTCCCCGCCTCCATGCAGCGCACGTTGTGGCATCCGCCCACCAGCAGGCCCCGGACGATTTGGAGCCGCAGGGGATGGGCAAGCGCCTTCAACAGCTCCGTCTTTTCCTCGTACAGCTCCTTGCTGACTTCCATTGGCTTCACCTTCATTCGCTTGTTCTAATATTAGTATATTCAAATATTCGGTTTTGTCAATACTCTTTTCAAAAAAATTTTTCTTGACAAACCGGCCCCACCGTCCTATGATGTAACTCGTTTGATTCTCAAATGATTTGAAGTTCAAAGGAGATTGTCATATGGATACGACTGTGACCAAGCAGAAAAAGAAGCTGGGGCTGGTCCCCAAAATTTTGATTGGTATTGCGGCGGTGCTGCTGGCCGCCGTGCTGGTTGTGCTGCTGGTGTTCCAGCGGGAGCTGCGGACCCTGGGGACCCTGGAGCGGGTGGGTGACACCTCCCTGTTCACCATGGACTACATCGGCGACTACGGCTTCGACGATTTCCTGGAGACCGGCGCCGCCACCGACCCGGAGCTCATCAACTTTATCGCCGGCAGGCTGCTGAAGGGCCTGCCCATGGAATTCGACCTGCCCGACCTGGGCTGCTCCACCTTCGCCGTGGAGACCCCCGAGGGGGAGCACCTCTTCGGGCGCAACTTTGACATGTACTACTCCCCCGCCCTCTTTGTCCGCACCGCGCCGGACAACGGCTATCAGTCCATCTCCATGGTGAACCTGGCCTACATCGGCTTCGGGGAGAACAAGCTGCCCACCAATCTGGCCAACAGCTTCCTGACCCTGGCCGCCCCTTACGTGCCCCTGGACGGCGTGAATGAAAAGGGCGTGGCCGTGGGCGTGCTGCTCATCGACACCGAGCCCACCAACCAGGACACCGGCAAGGTGGACATCACCACCACCACGGCCATCCGCATGATCCTGGACAAGGCCGCCACCGTGGACGAGGCCCTGGACCTGCTGGGCCAGTATGATATGCACGCCTCCGCCAACTCCTGCTACCACTTCCAGATCGCCGACGCCACGGGCAAGGCCGTGGTGGTGGAGTACATCGGGGACGAGATGAACGTGGTGGACTCCCCCCGGGCCACCAATTTCCTGCTGACCCCCGGCGACTGGGACTTCGGCGCGGGCCAGGACCGCTTTGACATTCTGGAGCGCACCATGACCGAACAGAACGGCATCTTCACTGAGGCCCAGGCCATGGACCTGCTGGAGTCCGTGAGCCAGAAGGTGAGGAAGGACAAGACCTCCACCACCCAGTGGTCCTGCGTCTACAACCAGGACCGTGGCACGGTGGACATCGCCGTGGGGATGGATTACGACAATCTCTATACCTTCGGCATCGGGAAATAACGGTTCCGCCAAGCGGCGGGGCATCGAGGACGCCGCCCTCTACGGGCTTTTCGTAGGGGGCGGCCTCTGGACGCCCCGCCGTTTCTGTTATATACTGAGAAAAAACAAATCATAAGAAGGTGTTCTGTGGTGAAACGGCTCCTCTCCCTCCTCCTCTGCCTGGCGCTGGTCCTCCCCGCCGCTCTGGCGGCGTCCTACCCCGATTTGCCGGAGAGCCACTGGGCCTATGCGGCCATGGACCGGGCCCATGAGCTGGGTATCCTCACCGGCCAGCCCGGCGGGGCCATGGAGCCTGCCGGCCCCCTGACCTGGGGGCAGTACCTCACCCTGCTGGGCCGCACCTTTTACCGGGAGACCTACGAGGCCGCCGCCCCCGGCGGGTCCCACTGGGCCGCCAAGGCGTGGACGGCGGGACGGGACGTGGGGCTGCTGCCGGAGGACGACTTTCTGGACGTGACCGGGGACAGCCTGGACCGGGCCATCACCCGGCAGGAAGCGGTGGTCCTGCTCACCCGGCTGTTGGAGCTCCACGGCGGCGTGCCCGATTTCGGCTTCTTGACGGAGGAGGGGGACCTGGACCCCGCCGCCGCCTTTTCCGACTGGGACCAAATGGCCCCCGGCTACCAGGCCGCCGTGCGGACCGCCTTCGCCCGGGGCATGGTCAACGGGATGCCCGACGGCACCTTCTCTGGCGGGAACCCCCTGAACCGGGCCGAGGGCTGCGTCCTGCTCATGCGCCTGGTGGACCGGCTGGACGCCGACCTCCACGGCGAGCTGGTCTCCGTCACCCTCCATGGGATGGACGAGTCCGGCGGCCCCCTGGGGGACCGGGTGCTGGAGCTGGCGGTGGGCACCGATTACGGCCAGATTCCGGGACTGGAGGGCTATACTTTTGTAGGGCCCCGCGGCATGGTCAGCTCCCTCTCCCGGGAATTGACCCTGACCTACCGGCCCCAGATCGCCGCCGAGCGCACCCAGGAGGAGGCCCTGGCCATGGTCTCCCGGGGGGAGCTGAGCTGGGACGAGTACTATATGCAGGACTTCTGGCTCAAGATGCCGGGGGAAAACCGGCGGAAGTGCCTGTTCCTCTTCGGGGACGAGGGCAAGCGCCGGTTCGCCAGCCAGGAGGAGGCCGACGCGGGGGTGGCGGAGGTCACCGTCCCCGTATGGCGGCTGAACACTGAAACCGGCGTCAAGACGGCCGGAACGGCCACCCTCACCGTCCACGCCGCCCTGGCTGAGGAGGTGGAGGCCATCTTCACTGAGATTTTTGACGACCCGGAGCAGTTCCCCATCAAGAACCTGGGGGGCTACGACTGGCGGGGGGACACCTCCCCCGGGGAGCACAACTGCGGCACCGCCATCGACCTGAATTGGGAGGAGAATTACCAAGTCTATAACGACGGCCGTGTGGGGGCCGGCTCCTACTGGACGCCGGGGGAGGACCCCTTCTCCATCCCGGAGGACGGCAGCGTGGTGCGGATTTTTGCCGCCCACGGCTTCGCCTGGGGCGGTAACGCCTGGTCCACCAGCAAGGACTATATGCATTTTTCGTATTTGGGGAAGTAGCGCGCTGTCGGCGGGCCTGAACGGCGGCCTTTGCGACTTGGGACGAGGGCGCGGCCCGTCGAGGACGCCGGGCCCTACAGGGACAAGACGGGGGCGGCGGATTGCCACACCAGTCTGCGGACTGGTTCGCAATGACAGGGGGACGAAGAACGGAGGCGGGGCGGCACTGAGGCCGCCCTCTGTGGCCGCCCGTGCAGACTGGCAGTGCGTGCAAGGCCGATTCAAAAACGCAGCTACTCACAAGTTTTACCAACTTCCAAAACAGAGAAGCGGCAGGGGCTTATGCCCCCGCCGCTTCTCCTTTTTCTTGGCCTGACGGAGCTGGAACTTCCGCTCCTCCTCCGCCGCGTCCCGGTCCCGGCGGTCGGTCCGCCGCTGCTGTTTGTTCTGCTCCCGCTGGAGCTGCAGCGCCTGCTGCGCCTTGGTCCCCACCCCGGTCCCGTGGACCTGGGCGGCGGCCGCTTTCTGCATCCGCTTGGGGCTGACCGCCTTCGGACGGCCGCGGGCCGCCACCGGCGGGCTGAATACCAGCTCCCGCCAGTGTTGGAGCAGGAAGTCGTAGACCTCGTAGTCCTTGGGCTCCGGCCCGAAGGTGAACTTGCACACCTCCAGCTCCCCGCACCACTCCCGCTCCAGGACGCCCACCCAAAAGGGGTCCTCAAAATAGACGGTCACCCTCGCGTTTCCAGTTTCCATATGCAGTTGTCCTCCCATTTTTTGTTCTGCGCGCGGGGGGCGGACAACCCATGGGAGGGCAGGTTACTGACGGCTTTCGGCGGCGGGACGCGTCCGCCGAAGGCCGCGGCCAGGACTACCAACCGGCCTGTGTTTTTCTCCCCGCAGTGGTATTGTACGCCGGGAACCCGGGAAACGCAAGCCTGCGGGAGTCAGCCCCAAAATCTATTGCATTTTTTACCGGTACAGGGTAAAATATAAAGGTTCTATACTACAAAGGAGTGAAACGACAATGCCGGAAGAGCTGAAGCCCACCATGGCCCAGAATTTTATCCATGATTTCATCGACGAGGACATCGCCCAGGGTGGTCAGTTCCAAGGTATGACCGTCCACACCCGCTTCCCGCCCGAGCCCAACGGCTACCTCCACATCGGCCACTGCAAGGCCCTCATCATCGACTTCGGCACCGCCGAAAAGTATGGCGGCCTGTGCAACCTGCGCATGGACGACACCAACCCCACCAAGGAGGATGTGGAGTTCGTGGACGCCATCAAGGAGGACATCCACTGGCTGGGCTTCGATTGGGGCGACCGCTTCTATTACGCCTCCGATTACTTTGATAAAATGTACGAGTACGCCGTGGAACTCATCAAAAAGGGGCTGGCCTACGTGTGCGAGCTGACCCCCGAGGAGTTCAAGGCCCACCGGGGCGACGTGGGCACCCCCGCCACCTCCCCCTACCGGGACCGCCCCGTGGAGGAGTCCCTGGACCTCTTTGAGCGGATGAAGAACGGCGAGTTCGAGAACGGGCGCATGACCCTGCGGGCCAAAATCGACCTGGCCAGCGGCAACTTCAACATGCGGGACCCCGTTATCTACCGCATCAACCACATGCACCACCACCGCCAGGGGGACAAGTGGTGCATCTACCCCATGTACGACTTCGCCCACCCCATCGAGGACGCGTTGGAACACATTACCCACTCCCTGTGCTCCCTGGAGTTTGAGGACCACCGGCCCCTGTACGACTGGGTCATCGCCAACTGCGATGTGCCCTCCAAGCCCCGGCAAATCGAGTTCGCCCGCCTGGGCATCAACTACACCGTCATGTCCAAGCGCAAGCTCCGCCAGCTGGTGGAGGAGGGCAAGGTCTCCGGTTGGGACGACCCCCGGATGCCCACCCTGTGCGGCCTGCGCCGCCGAGGCTACACCCCCCGGTCCATCCGCAATTTCTCCGAGCGCAACGGCGTGGCCAAGTCTGCGTCCACGGTGGAGTTCGGCTTCCTGGAGCACTGCCTGCGGGAGGATTTGAACGAGACCGCCCAGCGGGTCATGGCCGTGCTGCGGCCCATACGCCTCACCGTCACCAACTACCCCGAGGGCCAGAGCGAGACCTTCACCGTGGAGAATAACCCCAACCGCCCCGAGGACGGGACCCGGGAGATCACCTTCTCCCGGCACCTCTACATCGAGGCCGAGGACTTTTTGGAGACCCCCATCCCCAAGTATAAGCGCCTCTACCCCGACGGCCCTGAGTGCCGCCTGAAGGGCGCCTATCTGGTCAAGTGCACCGGCTGCGTCAAGGACGAGGCGGGCGACGTGGTAGAGGTCCTGTGCGAGTACGACCCCGACAGCCGGGGGGGCGACCCCGCCGACGGCCGGAAGGTGAAGGGGGCCACCATCCACTGGGTGGACGCCGCCACCGCCGTGGACGCCGAGGTCCGGCTCTACGACAACCTGTTCTCTGACCCCGAGCCCGACGCCGGGGACAAGAACTTCCTGGACTGCCTGAACCCAGGCTCTCTGGAGGTTCTCACGGGCGCCAAGGTGGAGCGCGGCCTGCAGGACGCCGCCGCCCCCGCCTCCTACCAGTTCATGCGCCAGGGCTACTTCTGCGTGGACAACAAGGACTCCCAGCCGGGCCATCTGGTGTTCAACCGGTCGGTGAGTTTGAAGGATTCGTTCAAAGTGTAAGCATCCCGCGGCGACCGCAAGGGTCGCCCCTACATCCTTATCCGTAGGGGCGGCCCTTGTGGCCGCCCGCTCTCTCATTTTTTCAGGAGGTAAGAAAGATGAAGTATCTGTTTCGCAACGACTACTCCTTCGGCGCCCACCCCAAGGTCCTCTCCGCCCTGGCCGAGACCAACATGGAGGGCAACGTGGGCTACGGCGACGACGACTACTCCGCCCGGGCCAAGGACCTGATTCGGGACCTGTGCCGCTGCCCCCAGGCAGAGGTCCAGTTCCTCATCGGCGGCACCCAGACCAACTGTACCGCCATCGCCCACTTCCTCCGCCCCTGGGAGGGCATCGTGGCCGCCGAGACCTCCCACATCAACGGCCACGAGGTGGGGGCCGTTGAGGCCACCGGCCATAAGATCCTGCAAGTACATACCGGCACCGACGGAAAGGTCACGCCCGAGATGATCGTCCCCGTGCTGGAGCGCCACACCGACGAGCACTTGGTGAAGCCCCGGCTGGTGGAGATCGCCGACGCCACCGAGAGCGGCATGATCTATACCAAGGCCGAGCTCACCGCCCTGTCCCAGTTCTGCAAGGCCAACGGCCTGCTGCTGTTCCTGGACGGCGCCCGACTGGGGGCCGCCCTGTCCTCCGAGGCCAACGACCTGACCCTGCCCGACCTGGCCGCGCTCACCGACGCCTTCTACATCGGCGGCACCAAGAACGGCGCCCTGCTGGGCGAGGCCCTGGTCATCACCAACCCCGCCCTCCAGGAGGGCTTCTTCCGCATGAAAAAGCGCATGGGCGCGGTGCTGGCCAAGGGCTGGCTGGAGGGCGTCCAGTTCGAGACCCTGCTCAAGGACGGCCTGTACTTCGAGATGGCCCGCCACGCCAACGCCATGGCCGCCCGGCTCCAGTCCGGCCTGAAGGCCAAGGGCTGGCCCCTGTGGGTGGAGTCCCCCACCAACCAGGTCTTCGCCGTGGTCCCCGACGCCATCAAGCCCCAGATCGACGCGGTGTGCGCCTACGAGGACTGGTGCCCCGCCGAGGAGCCCGGTCACACCGTCATCCGGTTCGTCTCCTGCTTCGCCACTGAGGAGAGCGACGTGGACGGCCTGCTGGCCGCCCTGCCCAATCTGTAACGGGAGAGAGGCGCTTCCTGTATGGACATGGACCTGCTGAAAGTCCGCATCCCCGGCCTCATCTACCGCATCGCCCAGTTCCTGGAGATTCTGGTCAGCCTGCTGGTCATCGCCGCCGTGGTGCTGTCCCTGCGCACCGTGGGCATCCAGTTGGGCGTGCTGGCCGGGGACCCCGCCGGCACCGACGGGCTGATGGCCTTCCTCTCCACCGCCTTCACCGTGGTCATCGGCATCGAGTTTTTGAAGATGCTCTCCCGGCACAACCTCAGTTCGGTCATTGAGGTCCTCCTCTTCGCCATCGCCCGCCAGATGGTCATTGAGCACACCTCCCCCGTGGAGAACCTCATCATGGTGTGCGCCATCGCCCTGCTGTTCATTATCCGCAAATACCTCTTCATCCCCGGCCTGGACGACAAGCAGTACAGCTGGTTCAAGCCCAAAGAGGACGCCCAGGACCCCGCCGGAGCGGCGCGATAACATATTTTTTGCCTTGGCAGTCAACGACTGCCAAGGCACTTTTTTATCTGTTACTTTTCATCTTGTGACCGCAATGTAACCAGCGCCTTGTAGACTGAGTTCATCAGTTAAGACTACCGGGCGCACCGCCCGTACTTCGGAGGTATCCCCATGAAGAAGACCCACCTGTTCCGCGCCGCTTCCGCCGCGCTGGCCCTGACCGTCACCTTCTCCCTCACCGGCGTGGCCGCCCTGGCCGCCGGGGATGCGGAATACGCCCTCCCCCACACCGAAGAGCTGAAGCCCGGCTACCACTGGGAGTGCGAGGAAGTTACCGCCGACGAGCTTCAGTGCGGCCTGGAAGAGCACATCCACGGCGACGGCTGTGACTTCTCTGCCTGTGAGTATGGCGGTGAGCATATCCACGAGTTTGACCCCGATCGTCCTCAGAGCCTGTGCTACACCCAGGCCTGCACCGACGCCTCCCACCGCGACGACCGCGGCTACCATCTTCTGAATATCGACGGCTGCCGCCTCCAGTGTGAGGACCCGGAGCACTATACTCTTGGCGGCCACGACTACCCCAACGGCTCTTGCGTTGGCAACGACCACGCCTTTACCCTTACCTGCGGCCAGGAGGAGCATATGCACGATGACAGCTGCTGTGCCCTGACCGCCCACGAGCACAGCGACGAGTGCTACCCCACTATCCACACCTGCCGTCAGGTGGCGGACTCCTACACCATCACCTACGAGGCCGCCGAGGGCTACACCTTTGCCTACAAGGGCGGCACCACCTGGTCCACCACCCTGGAAGAGGGAAAGACCGTGGTTTCTTTCGGCGTGTGGCTGAACGAGACCGGCGATAAGCGCGTGACCATGTCCCTCATCGACGAGGCTGTGGGTTACGAGAAGAACAGCAACGGTGAGAAGGTTGCGGTTTTCCCCGCCGGCACCGTGATTTCCGAGCTGGACGCCAACGGCAACGCCAAGCCCTATCTGGTGACGGACAACGGCTACGCCTTCGGCTTTGTAACCTTCCCCGCCGGTACCGAGCTGCGTATCCTGGTCTCCCCCTATGTGGAAATCCCCGATGATGGCGAGAATCCTGGCGAAGGCGAGAATCCTGGCGAGGGTCAGAACCCCGGTGAAGGCCAGAACCCTGGCGAAGGCCAGAACCCTGGCGAAGGCCAGAACCCTGGCGAGGGTGAGAACCCTGGCGAGGGTGAGAACCCTGGCGAGGGTGAGAACCCCGGCGAAGGTGAGAACCCCGGCGAAGGCGAGAACCCCGGCGAAGGCGAGAACCCCGGCGAGGGTGAGAACCCCGGCGAAGGTGAGAACCCCGGCGAAGGTGAGAACCCCGGCGAAGGTGAGAACCCTGGCGAGGACCAGAACCCCGGCGAAGGCCAGAACCCCGGTGAAGGCGAGAACCCCGGCGAGGACCAGAACCCCGACGAAGGCGAGAACCCCGGCGAGGGCCAGAATCCCGGCGATTCCGGCAACAGCGGCAGCACCGGCTCCACTGGCAGCAGCGGCAACAACTCCCACAGAGACCCCGCCCCCTCCCAGCCGGTGGTGGACAACGAGCCGGTGGACCTCCCCGATGAGGACGTTCCCCTGGCCGCCCTGCCTCTGACGGAGGCCGTCCCCACCACCGACAGCGCCGACCCTGCCGATGTCGAGGTGGAACTGATTCCCGACGCGGATGTGCCCCTGGCCGACCTCCCCCAGGACATCGGCCAGCCCGCCACGGAGGAGTCCGCCCCTGCGGTGGAGGTCCTGATCGTAGGCGAGGCCGTCCCCATGGGGAACCTGCCCCAGACCGGCACCCTGGCCGCCGAGGACCACAGCGCCCTCCCCGCCCTGCTGGCGCTGGGCGCCGCCCTCCCCGCCCTGCTGGCGCTGGGCGCCGCCCTCTCCGCCGCCGCGGCCGCTGTTTTCCTGGGCCTGTCCAAGCGCTGCGGGGAATAATGCCCCACCCCATCTCCAACAGAACTGCTTTGGCGGGCGGAACAAAGACTGTTCCGCCCGCCGCTTTTTGCCGCCTGTGCGCTCAACCGCGCTTCCAACCGCCGGTCGAGCCCGCTCAACTCCCTATCGGTTGAATCCGGCCCCGGGCCTGGAGTACAATAGGGCCATTGATTGAGAGGAGATGGTTTTCAGATGAAACAGACCGTGGGGGCCATGATTGCCGCACTGCGGAAAGAGCGCGGCATGACCCAGGCCGAGCTGGCGGAGAAAATGAATGTCACCGACAAGGCGGTCTCGAAGTGGGAGCGCGATCTCTCCTGCCCGGACATCAACTCGCTGCCCCGGCTGGCGGAATTATTTGAAATTTCCGTAGACGAGCTCATGCAGGCCAAGCACTCCACCGCCGCCCCTACCCTACGGGCAAAAATCGAGGCGGTCATCACCCTGGTGTGCAAGGCGCTGACGGTGGCCATGGGCGTCTCCGTCCTCGTCCTGTCCGTTTTGGGCAAGGCCGACGCCCACACCGGGTTTGCCCTCCTGGGCATCGGGCTGACCAGCGCCGGCATCTGCCTGCTCCGAAGCGGCGGCTGACGAAATCCACAGACAGCATAAAAGGCGTACTGCCGCGCAAACCGCGGCAGTACGCCTTTTGCCTATGATTTGGTCGAAAGGGCCGAATCCTCACCAGCAGACCTTGCCCTTGCCCGCGCCCTTGGCCCGGTAGAGAGCCTCGTCGGTCCGGCGGTAGAGGCTGTTGAAGTCGGTCTCCCCCGCCCCGGCGTGGGCCAGCCCCACGGAACAGCCCAAATCGGTCCCGTAGCGGGTCCCCAGGGCGGCGAAGCCGTCCAGCAGCGCCCGGGCCAAGCCCTCGGCCGCCGCCCCGTCCCCCTTCACCCACGCGGCGAACTCGTCGCCGCCCAGGCGGCCCAGAATGGCGTTGGGGCCGAACACCTGCCGCATGAGCCGGGCCAGGTCCCGGATGACCCCGTCGCCGGTGGGATGGCCCAGGGTGTCGTTGATCCCCTTGAAGTCGTCCAGGTCCAGCATCAGGAAGGTGCCCTCCTCCTCCGCCAGGGCCTGGGCCACCCGCTGCTCCAGAAAGACCCGGTTCAGCAGCTCGGTCAGCGCGTCCAGTTCCACCCGCCGCTCCAGAGTGCGGGTCTTTTCGATGGCCTCCTCGGCCAGCAGGGACATGGTCTTGGGGTAATACTCCCCCTCCTGCTGGTCCGCATACGGGATGGACTGGTGGACGTGGCAGACCTCCACCCCCGCCGGTCCCTTCCGACAGAGGACGGAAAACCGGCTATCCATCTCGATATAGACCGTCTTGCCCAGGCTCTCCTTCTCCCGCACCCAGGCCCGGCCATAGACCAGGCACACGTCCTCGGTAACGTAGAGCGGCTCGTACCATTCGTCGATGATTTCAAACTCGGTGTCCCCGGCCTCGGCGTGTTCCGCCATCATGCCCAGGCCGAAGGCCTCCCTGGACTCGTACAGCTCATGCCGCCCGGTGCCGATGACCACCACGTCCTCCGGCAAATGGCCAATGACCTCGTCCGCCTCCTGGGCGTCCCCGCCCAGCAGATAGAGGTGCCACAGCCGCTTCACCGTCTCCACGCACGCCACCATGAATTCACTTGTCACTTTACTCATCGGCTCCACCTCTTTGTTGCGAATCATATCACCATTACTATACAGGAAAACCGGGGAAATGTCCATAAAAACCGAACGAATCCAAGGACCCAGGCGAAAAAACGACCGGGTCCTCCTGGACCCGGCCGCCGCGTCAAAACAAATCCTTGACCTTCAAAATCACGCCCGCCACGACGATGGCCACGGCGGCGATGACCAGGGGAATCCACCAGAACTGGTCCAGGGGAAGGCCCGTGGTGATGTTCATGCCGTAAAAACCGAAGATGATATTCGGGATGGTCAGCAGAATGGTGATGGAGGTCAGCACCTTCATGATGACGTTCAGGTTGTTGGAAATCACCGACGCGAAGGCGTCCATCATGCCGGAGATGATGGAGGAGTAGATGTTTGCCATCTCGATGGCCTGGCGGACCTCGATGAGCACGTCCTCCAGCAGGTCGTGGTCCTCCTCGTAGAGGGTGATGATGCGCCCGCGCAGGATCTTCTCCAGGGTCACCTCGTTGGCCTTCAGGGAGGTGTTGAAGTAGACCAGGGACTTCTCCAGGTCCAGGAGCTGGATCAGCTCCTTGTTCCGCTGGGACTTGTAGAGCTGGCGCTCCATATAGTTGTAGATCTTGTCGATCTGTTTCAGGTATTGCAGGAAGCGCTTGGCCACCTGGAGGAGCAGATAGAGGATGAACCCGGTCTTTTTCTGGGTCTCCGCGTTCTTCACCAGCCCGTCCTGGAAATCCCGGATGATGGAGGACTCCTTCAGGCAGACGGTGATGATGCACTTCTCCGCCACGATGATGCCCAGGGGGAGGGTGGAGTAGACCACGGCGTCCCCCTTCTCCACGGAGGGCAGGTCGATGATGATGAGGGTCTGCCCGTCCTCGGTGTCGATGCGGGAGGTCTCCTCCTCGTCCAGGGCGGCCCGGAGGAACCCAGGGTCGATGCCCAGCAGGGCGGTGACGGTACTCATCTCGTCCTCGGTGGGGTAGGTGAGGTTCACCCAGCACCCGTCCTCCACCTTGTCCAGCTTGGTCATTTTCCCGTCCACGGTCTTATGGATGGTCAGCATTGGTATCACGCCTTTCCCGGCGCGGGCCACCTGTGGACAGACCTATCCCTTGGTGAGACGCGCCGCTGTTATGTAGCTGTGGGTACTTCGGCTTCCAGGGTCGCTGTTCACGACGGTCTCACTCCTTTATGTCTCGATTTGATATACCCCTAACGTATCTATTATATGCGCCGGTTGTCCGGATTGCAAGATAAAAAGCCGCAAACCGGCCTTTTACGGCTGTCCTGTCAGGCGCAGGAAGGTATCGGCCATGGCCTCCGGCGGCTCCTTGGCCCCGCCCTCCAGCCAGCACAGCATCATGTTGTAAAACGCGCCGGAATAAAAGTACAGCTCGTACCGGGAGATGGAGGACGCGGGCATGTCCCCAAAGGCATCGATCTCGCAGTCGGTGATGATGTCCAGCAGAGAGGTGGACACCTTGGCCCGGTGGAAGGCCAGCACCAGAGGAGCATGGTCCCGGTAGAAGCGGAATTTGTACTCCATCAGCGCCCGGCTGCGGAAATCCTCCGGCAGGTCCCCCTTCCCCTGGTGGTACAGCCGGTTCATCTCCCCCAGCCCGTAGTCGATCAGCGCCTCCACCGACTTGAAGTTGCGGTAGAAGGAGGCCCGGGCCACCCCGGAGCGCTGGATCAGCTCCGTGACCGTCACCTTGGACCAGTCCTTCTCCCCCGCGAACGCGATCAGCGCGGACAGCAGCCGGTCCTTCACCTGCCGGTTGGCCAATTTTCTCTTGTCCATGATACAGTTCCCCCCGCCTTTGTCTCACGTCCCCGGTTGACAGCCGCCGCCCATGTGATACAATTCATATCATATTGAATCCACCGGCATCTGTCAAGAGGAGGGTCCCTATGATCTACTATTTCAGCGGCACCGGCAACAGCCAGCTGGCCGCCAGGCAAATCGCGGAGGCCGCCGGCCACGGCCTGGTCTCCATCAACCACTGCCTGAAAACGGGGGAAACGCCGCCCATCCCCCCGGAGGGGCCGCTGGTGTTCGTGGCCCCCACCTATGCCTGGCGGCTGCCCCGGGTGGTGGAGCAGTGGGTCCGCCGCACCGGGTTCGGCGCGGGCCGGGACGCCTATTTCGTGCTGACCTGCGGCGGCAGCGCGGGCAACGCCGGCGCCTACGCCGAAAAGCTCTGCCGGGAGAAAGGCTTAAGGTTCCGGGGCCTGGCCCAGGTGGTCATGCCGGAAAACTATCTGGCCATGTTCCCCACCCCGGACGAGGCCGAGGCCCGGGCCATCGTCCAGCGGGCCATCCCCCGCATCGCGGAGCTGGCTGAATTGATTCGGGAGGGCCGGGACTTCCCCCGCCCCGCCGTCTCCCTGGGCGACAGGCTGAACAGCGGGCCGGTGAACGCCCTCTACTACCCCCTGCTGGTCCACGACAGGAAGTTCCGCGTGACGGAGGCCTGCGTCTCCTGCGGAAAATGCGCCCAGCGGTGCCCCCTGGACAACATCGGCATGGCGGAGGGCAAGCCCGTCTGGAAGGGGCACTGCACCCACTGCATGGCCTGCATCGGCGGCTGCCCCGTCCGAGCCATCGAGTACGGCCGGTCCGGCGAGCGGCACCCGTATTACATCATGGAGGATTAGCGCCGCCTTTGGCCTTTTGGGCCGAATCGGCGTTCCCCTCATCCGCCCCTGCGGGGGCACCTTCCCCCAGAGGAAGGCCGTTGTCACACAAAAAAGCGCCGCCCGGAGACTTCCGGGCGGCGCTTTTATTGGTTTTACTTATCCTTGTTGAAAATCTTGAAGATGTCCACAAAGGGGTCGTCCTCGGGCTCCGGCTCCTTTTCGGGCAGGGGCTCCAGGAAGGTCCGCCCGCCGGCGGCGGGGGCGGCGGCAGCCGCCTTGTCCTTGGCGGCGGAGAACACGTTGCTGGGCATCCCGCCCGCGCCCTCTTCGAAGCCGGTGGAGATGACCGTGACCCGAATCTCGTCCTCCAGCTCCTCGTCGAAGGCGGCGCCGAAGATGATGAGGGCGTCGGGGTGGGCAGCCTGCTGGACCAGATTGGCGGCGGTCTCCACCTCCTCCAGGCCGATGTCCATGGAGCCGGTGACGTTGACCAGCACGCCGTGGGCGCCGTTGATGGAGGTCTCCAGCAGAGGGCTGGAGATGGCCATCTTGGCGGCCTCCTCGGCCTTGTTCTTGCCGGCGGCCCGGCCCACGCCCATGTGGGCCATGCCCGCGTCCTTCATGACGGCGGTGACGTCGGCGAAGTCCAGGTTGATGAAGCCGGTGTTCTTGATGAGGTCGGAGATGGACTGGACGGCCTGCCGGAGCACGTCGTCGGCAATTTCAAAGGCGTTCTGGAAGGTGATTTTCTGGTCGGTGGCGAACTTCAGGCGCTCGTTGGGGATGATGACCAGGGAGTCCACCTTGCTGCGCAGCTCCTCGATGCCCGCCTCGGCCTGGAGCATCCGGCGGCGGCCTTCAAAGGCGAAGGGCTTGGTGACCACGCCCACGGTGAGGATGCCCGCCTCCTTGGCAATGTCGGCCACGATGGGGGCCGCGCCGGTGCCGGTGCCGCCGCCCATACCGGCGGTGATGAACACCATATCTGCGTCCTCCAGGGCCTTGGAAATGGCGCCCCGGCTCTCCTCGGCGGACTTCTTGCCCACCTCGGGATTGGAGCCGGCGCCCTGGCCGCAGGTCAGCTTTTCGCCGATTTGTATCTTGAAGGTGGCGCTGGACGTGGAGAGCGCCTGCTTGTCCGTATTCACTGCAATAAAATCGACGCCCTTGACGCCGGAACGAACCATACGGTTGACCACGTTGCTGCCGCCGCCGCCGACGCCGATGACCTTGATGTTGACGACGCTGTCAGGCCCTGTATCCAATCCAAAAGCCATGCCTGTTCCTCCTATGTAAACAACAAATTATAGTAATTTTATCTATAAGCATACCAATATAAAGTATTGTAACGCTCTTTCCTTACCGGGTCAAGTGTTACGGTAAACTTTCACAAAACTTTCCTGCTCATTCCGGGTCGAAATAGACCTTATCCTCCCGGGTCAGGTCGATGCTCCCCTTTTCGTTGGGCTGGAGTTGGGCCACCACCCCCTCCAGGATGCGCATTTTTTGGGGGTAGTCGGCGCTCAGGGGGACCTTGACGGTGAACCGGCCGTCGTAGGACAGCAGCAGGTCGGCGGGGCCGGTTAGGTCGATGGCCGTCACCCGTTCCATCATGCCCCGATCCGTCAGCGCCCGCATGAGCTGCTTCAGGCTGTCCAACCGCGGGACGTCCTCCGCCGCCACGGACAGCGGGGTGCCCGCCGCGGGGAGGAGGGCCTGCAGGCCCGTGACCTTGGCCAGGCCGGGCTGCTGGCTGGTGGTCACCTGCTCCAGGAGCTTGCCCTTGGCGTCGATGATCCACCAGCCCTCCCCGCCCTGGACCACAGCGGCGGGGGTGCACTCGGTGACGGTGAGGATTACCTGGTCGGGCAGGACCCGGCGGGGATTCACCTCGTCCACGTAGGGCAGGCCCGTGTAGATCTGCCGGGCCACCCGGGCTTTATTGATGAGGAACAGGTTGTCGCCGGTCTGGACGCCGGAGGCGTCGATGATCTGCTGGGCGGTGTACTTGCCCTGGCCCACCACTGTGATCTCGTTCACCCGGAAAAACACGATACAGCCCGCCAATACCACCGCCAGAATGATGACGAAGGACAGCAGCTGATAGAGGCCGCCGAAGCGGCCCCGGTTGCGCCGTTTTCTTTTGTTGGAGCGCCGTGCTGCCATGGGCCTGCCTCCGATGGTTTCTTTCGTAACCCTGATAGTTTAACATAGAAAGGTGGAGAAATCGTTAAGATTTGCTTACAAATCTGTGTAGAACACTGGGACGGACCGCCGGGGCCGGCGGCCCAATCCCCTCACACCCGCGTCATATCCGCGCCCAGGGCCCGCAGGGTGCTGTCCAGGCGATCGTAGCCCCGGTCCACGTGCTCCAGGCCGGTGATCTCGCTCCGGCCCTCGGCCCCCAGGGCCGCCACCACCAGGGCCGCGCCCCCCCGCAGGTCGGCGGCCTTCACCGCCGCGCCGTGGAGCCGGGGCACGCCGCAGATGACGGCCACCTTCCCCTCCACCCGGATGTCGGCCCCCATGCGGGTCAGCTCATCCACGTGGCGGTAGCGGCTTTCGAACATGTTCTCCACAAAGACCGTGGTGCCGTCGGCGGCGCAGAGGGCCGCCATCACCGGGGGCTGGGCGTCGGTGGGAAAGCCGGGATAGGGGGCCGTCCGGATGGGCCGCACCCCCTTGAGGGGGGCCTCCCGCCGGATGGAGATGTAATCGCCGCCGCTGTGGACCCTGCACCCCGCCTCCGCCAGCACGGCGGTGACGGTGGAGAGCTGGCGGTAGTCGGTGCCCAGGATGTCTGCCTTGCCCCCCGCCGCCGCCACGGCGGACAGGAGGGTGGCCGCCACGATGCGGTCGGGCATGACGGCGTACTCCCCGCCGTGGAGGGCATTGCCCCCACGGACGGTGACCACCGAGGTCCCCGCCCCCTTCACGTCGGCCCCCAGGGCCTGGAGGAACCGCTGCAGGTCCACGATCTCCGGCTCCCGGGCGGCGTTGGCGATGGTGGTGACCCCCTCGGCCCCGCAGGCGCAGAGCATGGCGTTCTCCGTGGCCCCCACGCTGGGGATGGACAAATTGATTTCCGCGCCGTGGAGCCCCTCCGGCGTGGTGCAGATCAGGTCCCCGCCCCGCTCCTCGATGTCCGCCCCCAGGGCCCGGATGGCCGCCAGGTGCAGGTCGATGGGCCGGGGACCCAGCTCGCAGCCGCCGGGCATGCTCAGATGGGCCTGCCCCGTCCGGGCCAGGATCGCCCCCAGGAAAATGACCGAGGAGCGCATCTCCCGCATCAACTCGTCGGGCACGTCGCACCGGGTCAGCGCCGAGGCGTCCACCGCGATGGCGTCCACCGACCGGGAGACCCTGCAGCCCAGATGGGACAAAATATCCATAGAGGCGCGCACGTCCGACAAATCGGGGCAGTTGTGGACGACGCACTCTCCCGCGCATAAAATGGTAGCCGCCAGGATGGGCAGCACACTGTTTTTGGCTCCGTGGACCTTGGCGGTCCCCCGGAGCTCCTTTCCGCCTTCCACCAGATAAGCACTCATAGGTCCATCCTCCGCATTCATGGTTTCAGGCCATACTATGCGGGCATGGGCCGATGTGACAGCGGGCGGGGAAAATGAAGAGTTAAGAATGAAGAATTAAGAATTGTGGTGTCCGGCAACGCCGGACAAATTTAATTTGGTTTCGCCGAAGGCGAAACACCACCATTCTTCATTTTTCATTCTTCATTCTTAATTCCATCAGCGTCCCATATATCTCCTCCGCCGCGTCGCCTACGGAGAGTTCGGCAAGGTGGCGGGACATGTCGCCCAGGGCGGCGGGGTCGGTGAGGAGGGCCTTGGTCCGGTCGTAGAGGACGGCCCCGGAGCAGTCCGGCTCCAGCAGGACCACCGCCGCGCCGTGGCGCTCCAGCACCCGGGCGTTCTTCTCCTGGTGGTTGTTGGTCACGTTGGGCGAGGGCACCAGAATGCTGGGCTTGGCGATGGCGGACAGCTCCGCGATGGTGGAGGCCCCCGCCCGGCACAGGACCAGGTCGGCGGCGGCCATGACCAGGGGCATGTCGTAGATATACTCCCGGACCTCCACGCCCTTTTCCAGGGAAATGCCCCGCTGCTCCAGCCCGGCGGTCATGGAAGCGTAGTTCCGCCCCGCCCCGTGGATGTGGTGGAAGGGGGCGCCGTCGGCCAGCTCCCGGCCGATGAAGTCCAGGATATAGCCGTTCATCACATCGGCCCCCAGGGAGCCCCAGTAGGTGAGGATCAGGGGCCGGTCGTCGGCGATGCCCAGCTCCCGCCGGGCCTCCTTCCGGGTCCGGGTGAAGAACTCCGGCCGCACCGGGGTGCCGGTGACGGCCACCTTTTCCGGGTGTGGGTAGTGGCTCCGGGAGTCCTCAAAGCCCACCATCACCCGGTCCACCACCTTGGAGAGCATCTTGGTGGTCAGCCCCGGCACGGCGTTGGACTCGTGGACGGCGGTGGGGATGCCCCGGCGGGCCGCCTCCCGGACCACGGGGTAGGAGGCGTAGCCCCCGGTGCCCACCACCAGGTCGGGCTGGAACTCCCGGAGGATGGTGGCAGCCTGATGGCGGGACCGGGGCATGTGGACCACGGTGCCCACGTTGTGCTTCAGGTCCTTCCACTTCAGGGAGCGGTGGATGGTGCTCACCTGGACGGTGCGCAGCTCATAGCCCTCCTTGGGGACCAGGCGGCACTCCATGCCCCCCTCGGCCCCCACGAAGAGGACCTGGCAGTCCGGGTTCCGTGCCTGAAAGAGCCGCGCCAGAGCCACCGCCGGGTTGATGTGCCCCGCCGTGCCACCGCAGGTGAATAAAACGCGCATCGTCAAGACACCCCTTCTGCGTAATTAAGAATGAAGAATTGTGGTGTCCGGCAAAGCCGGACAAATTCAATTTGGTTTCGCCGGAGGCGAAACACCGCCATTCCTCATTCTTAATTCTTCATTCTTCATTTCTCCGTCATCCCGCCTTCGGCGCCGGTATCTGCCTGGATACGCTCAATATGATGCCCATTTCCACCAGCTGTATCACCAGGGCCGTGCCCCCATAGCTGAAGAAGGGCAGGGAGATGCCGGTGACGGGGAACAAGTTGGTGACCACGCCGATGTTCAGGAACACCTGCACCGCCATCTGGGTGGTGATGCCCACGATGAGCAGGGCGCCGAAGCGGTCCCTGGCGTGGAGGGCCAGCCAGTAGCCCCGCAAGACCAGCAGGGCGAAGAGGAGCAGAATCAGCCCCGCCCCGATGAGGCCCAGCTCCTCGCAGGCGATGGAGAACACGAAGTCGTTCTGGGGCTCCGGGATATAGAGGAACTTCTGCCGGGAGTTGCCCAGCCCCAGGCCCAGCAGACCGCCGGAGCCGATGGCGTACAGGGACTGGATGATCTGATAGCCGCCCCCCTGGGGGTCGCTCCAGGGGTTTTGCCACAGCTGGATGCGCTTGGTCATATAGTCGGTGTTGGTGATGATGAAGGTGAGGGCCACCACGGCCAGGGTCCCCCCCGCCGCGAACCAGCCCATGTTGACCCCCGCCGCAAAGAGGATGGACGCCCCCACGGCGAAAATCAGAATGGTGGCCGACATGTGGGGCTCCAGCAGCAGCAGCAGGGCCACGACCAGGAGGATCAGGGCGTAGGGCACCAGCTCCAGGAAGCCGATGCGGTCCAGGAAGGTGAGGAAGCGGCCCTTGAAGGCCCGGCGGTCGAACTGCCGCTTTTTCTCCGTGCTCCGCTTGGCCAGCCGGGCGGAGAAGTACATGATGACCCCGATTTTGGCGAACTCCGAGGGCTGGAACTGGGGGATGCCGGGCAGCACGATCCAGCGCTTGGCGCCGTTGACCTCTTTGCCGATGATAGGGACCAGGGCCAGCAGGACGATGGCCCCCACCAGCACAAAGATGGACATCCAGCGGAAGTGCTGGTAGTTGACCTTGGAGACCAGATACATAACGGCCACCCCCGCCACGGCGAAGAGGGCCTGCCGGCGCACGAAGTAGGTGGGGTCGTGGCCGGTGATGTGCTGCACGTCGTAGTAGGCCGAGGCGTAGGACGCGGAAAAGACCATGATAAGGCCGATGCCGGCCAGCAGCAGCACCAGCATGAGAAACGGCAAATCCAGCGGCCCCCTGGCCAGCTGTTCTTCCACCGTGAGGTCGCGCTTAGGTTTCGTTTTGAATGCCATGGGACCACCTGCCTTTCCAAATTAATTAAAAATTAAGAATGAATAATGAAGAATGACGGTGTTTCGCCTCCGGCGAAACTATACTTCAATTCGTCCGGCTGCGCCGGACACCATAATTCTTCGTTCTTAATTCTTCATTCTTCATTGCGTTACACGGGGTAGCGGTTCAAAATCCCGAAAAAGGCCACCGCGCAGAACACCAGGGATACCGCCGCAAAGACCGCCACCACTTTTTTCTCGTTCCAGCCACACATTTCGAAGTGGTGGTGAAGGGGGGCCATCTTGAAGATGCGCTTGCCATGGGTGGCCTTGAAGTAGAGCACCTGGATGATGTCGGAGAGGGTCTCGGCGATGTAGACAATGCCCACCAGAATCAAAATGAGGGGCATGTCAAAGGCGAAGGCCAAGCCGCACACCGCGCCCCCCAGGAAGAGGGAGCCGGTGTCGCCCATAAAGACCTTGGCCGGGTAGTGGTTGTAAATGAGGAAGCCGCACAGCCCGCCGAAGAGGGCCCCGCCGAAAATCCCCAGGCTGGGCACCCCCCAGTACCACGCCACGGCGGCGAAGAAGGCCGCCACGGGCAGGGTGACGCTGGAGGACAGGCCGTCCACGCCGTCGGTGATGTTCACAGCGTTCACCGTGCCCACCATGACGAAGGCGGCAAAGACCATATAGACCACCCAGGGCAGGTGGATGCTCACGTTGGCGAAGGGGACGTACAGGTCCGGCTTCAGGTAGCCGAAGTTCCGCAGCAGCACCGTGAAGGCGATGGCGGCGGCCAGCTGGAGCAGGAACTTGGGCCCGGCGGTGAGGCCGGTGTTCTCCTTCTTCTTCACCTTTTCGTAGTCGTCCAGATAGCCGATGACCCCAAAGACCAGGGCAAAGCAGAACACAAAGACGGCCCGGTAGTCCCCCCCGGCGATGTCCGCCCAGCCCACGGCCAGGACGGTGACCAGGATGCTCAAAATGAACATCAGCCCGCCCATGGTGGGGGTACCCTGCTTGGACATGTGCCAGGTGGGGCCGTCCTCCTTGATGGACTGTCCCGCCTTCATCCGGCGCAGGATGGGGATCAAAAGCTTCCCCGCGATGGCCGAAATCACAAAGGACACCCCGGCCGCAATCAAAATTCTCATACTTTTCAACCTCCTGAGCCAACGCTTAAAGCGGGATTATACCACATCAATGCAGAATTGAGAATGCAGAATGCAGAATTTATTGCGCATCCTCCAACCCTTCCGTTCCGCCGCAGCGGCCATTCTGCATTCTGCATTCTGCATTCCTGCATTCCGCAAAATATCCCGCCACCTCTTCCCGCTCGTCCAGGTGGACCGTCTCTGTGCCGATCTCCTGGTAGGTCTCGTGGCCCTTCCCCGCCAGGACCACCACGTCGCCGGTCTTGGCCTGGGACAGGGCCAGCCGGATGGCCTTCCGCCGGTCCGGCTCCAGCAGGTAGTGCGCCCCCTCCATGCCGGGGAGAATGTCGGCGATGATGTCCATGGGGTCCTCGGTCCGTGGGTTATCCGAAGTGACCACCGCCAGGTCGGACAGGGCCGCAGCGATGGAGCCCATGACGGGACGCTTGGTACGGTCCCGGTCCCCGCCGCAGCCAAAGACGCAGATGACCCGCCGCTCGGTCAGGTCCCGGACGGTGGTGAGGATGTTCTCAAGGGCGTCGGGGGTGTGGGCGTAGTCGATGATGACGGTGTAGGCCGCCGGGACGGGGACCACCTCCACCCTGCCCTTCACCCCCCTGGCGGTGCGCAGGGCGGTGAGGATGGCGGGCAGCTCCAGGCCCAGGTTCAGGGCGGCGGCCACCACGCCCAGGGCGTTGTAGATGGTGAAGCCGCCGGGGATGGGCAGAAAGACCCGGCCGATGGCGTTTTTCGCCACCGCCTCGAACTCCACATGGCTGGGGAAAAGCCGGATGTTCTTCGCCACCAGGTCGGCCTCGTCCTTCCGCTCGGAGTAGGTGAACACCGGGCAGGGCGCGGTGTCCCTGAAATACCGCCCCGCCTCGTCGTCCAGGTTGAGGATGGCCACGTCGCTCTGCCGGAACAGCAGGCCCTTGGCGTCCCGGTACGCCTCCATGGTGCCGTGGAAATCCAGGTGGTCCCGGGTCAGGTTGGTGAAGATGCCCGCGGCGAAGCGGATGCCGTCGGTGCGGTGGAGGGCCAGGGCGATGGAGGATGCCTCCATGACCACGTGGCTGCACCCCGCGTCGGCCATGTGCCGCAGCAGCTCCTGGAGCTCGTAGGACTCCGGCGTGGTGCGGTGGGCGGGCAGGACCTCCTCCCCAATCATGTTCTGGTTGGTGCCGATGAGGCCAACCTTGGCCCCCAGGGCCCCCTCCAGTACGGATTTCAGCAGGTAGGTGGTGGTGGTTTTGCCGTTGGTGCCGGTGACAGCCACCACGGTCATGCCCTCCGCAGGGTGGCCGAACCAGTTGGCGGAGAGGGCGGCCAGCGCCGCCCGGGGGTCCTCCGCCACCAGCCAGGGTCCGGGGCGGATGGGCTCCGTCTGGCACAGCACCACCGCCGCCCCCTTGCCCAGGGCTTCGTCGATATAAAAGTGTCCGTCTGTTTTATAGCCCGGCAGCGCCGCGAAGAGGCAGCCTGGGGTGATGTCCCGGGTGTCGTAGCTGATCCCGCTGATTTCCACGTCCTGGTCCGGCGGCAGCTTGGTCAGCGCCACGCCGGCAATAAGGTCCCTCAGCTTCATGCTTCACCCCGAATCCTTCCTTTTTGATTGCTAATTGACTTGTTGTCCGATGTTCCCGTTGGCCGCGTAGTCCTGGACCTGGGTGTCCATGAAGTGGACCTCCACCACGGTGCCGGGGTCCACCATCGTGCCCGCCGGGATGGACTGGCTGGCGGAGACGGTAGTGTCGGAATAGGCGGTGACGCCCGCCGCCCGCATGTACAGCCCCAGCTTGGTCAGGGCCTGTTCCGCCGAGGCCGGGGTCTTGCCCACCAGGTCGGGCACGGCCACCTGCTCGGTGGGTTTGTCGGCCCCCAGGTAGAGGACCACCTCGCTCTTGATGGGGATGGACGCCCCCTGGGCTGGGAGCTGGTCGGTGACTACGGCCCCCTCGCCCACGATGCGGTAGTTCAGGCCCTTGGAGTCCAGCAGCTTCTGGGCGTCGGCCTGATTGAGGCCCACGGTCTGGGGCACCAGCACGTCGGCGTAGTCCTCGTCGGTGTAGACCTTCTCCACCCCCAGATAGTCCAAAATGTCGGCGATGAGGGGGCCCGCGGCCAGGGCGGCCATGCTGCCGCCGCTGATGTAGAACCCATGGGAGGTGAGGTTGTTCCCCGGAGACGCCGGGGTGGGGCTGTCGAAGGCCAGGAGGACCACCACCTGGGGGTCGTTGGCCGGGGCCACCCCCAGGAAGGAGACGATGAGGTCCCCGGTCTTTTCGTCCCGCTTCTCTGACGTGCCCGTCTTGCCGCCGATGCGGTAGCCGGACATGTAGGCGTTCTTGCCGGTGCCGCCGTCCACCACCCCTTCCAGGATGGTGCGCACCCGCTCGGAGGTCCGCTCACTGACCACCTGCCGCACCTCGGTGGGCTGGGTGGACTCAATGACGTTGCCGTTCTGGTCGGTGACGGACTGGACCAGATAGGGCTGCATCAGGTGCCCGCCGTTGACGGCGGCGCAGGCGGCGGTGATCATCTGGATGGGGGTGATTTTCAGGGTCTGGCCGAAGGAGGCGGTGGCCAGGGAGGCGATGCCCTGCTCGCTGGTGAAGTCATCCCGGTCCCAGATCTGGCTGCGGCCCTCCACCTGGGGGTCCAGGCCGGTCTTTTCAAAGAAGCCGTAGGCTTCCAGGTAGTCGTAGAACTTCTCCGCCCCCAGCCGCTGGCCGATCTCGATGAAGGCCGGGTTGCAGGAGTTTGCCACCGCCTGGGGCAGGGTCTGGTCCCCGTGGCCCTCCCGCTTGGAGCAGCGGATGGTCCAGGTGGCGACCTTCTTGGAGCCGGAACAGTAGAAGTGGTCGCTCTCGGTGACCACCCCCTCCTCCAGGGCGGCGGCCAGCACCAGGGTCTTGAAGGTGGAACCGGGCTCGTAGGCGTCGGACAGGGCCTTGTTCCGCCACTGCTGGAGCTGGGTGTTGCCCAGGGCCTCCAGGTAGGCCTCCTCGGTGGTGCTGGGGTCGCTCTTCACCTGCTCCAGGTAGGCCGACAGCACCGGGTCCGTGACCCCCCAGGGGTCGTTGAGGTCGTAGTTGGGGGTGGAGGCCAGGGCCAGCACCGCCCCCGTCTTGGGGTTCATGGCGATGCAGAAGCCGCCCTTGCGGACCTCGTAGGAACTCATGCCCTCGGCCAGGGTCCGCTCGCAGTAGTTCTGGATGGTGGCGTCGATGGTAATGTTCAAATTGTGCCCCGGCTCTGGGTCAATGTAGTTTTCGTAGTTGGAGAGCATCTCCCCGCCGGCGGCGTTCTTGGCCGTCACCACCCGCCCCGGAGTGCCGGAGAGCACGTCGTCGTACCGGGCCTCCAGGCCGTAGGCGCCCTTGTTGTCGTTGTTGGGGTTGACCCAGCCGATGACCTGGGCGGCCATGGAGGAATAGGGGTAGTAGCGCTTGGTGTCCGGCCGGAGGTAGACGCCGGGGTACAGGCCGTTGGCCGAGATGAACTCGTTGACCTGGGTGGAGATGTCGTCCTCCACCCTGCGCCGGAGGACCTCGTACATGGAGCCGGTCTTCTCCATCCGCTTGAGGATGTCGCTGCGGTCCATGCCCAGGATGCCCGCCAGCCCGTCGGCCACGAACTCCTTATAGGTGCCGTTCAGCGCCGCCTGTTCCGCGCCGGTGAGGACGTAGCCCTTCTTTTCCTTCTCCACGTCGGTGAGGCCCACGGACTTTTCCAGCTTGGCCTCGGCCCGCTTCTGGGCGTCGGTGGCCCCGCTCAGGACCTCCTTGGGGGAGATGATGACGTTCTGGACCGTGGCGGAGATGGCCAGGATGTTGCCCTGGACGTCGTAGATGGTGCCCCTAGGCGCGGTGACGGTGAGGTCGCTGGTCTGCTGGTCGATGGCCATCTCCTCAAACTGGTCGTGGCCCACGATTTGCACCTGCCAGAGCTTCCACAGCAACGGCACAAAGGCGACCACCCCGAAGACCGTCATCAGGAAGATGGTGCGGCCCAGGATGGTCTTGTTGGCCCGGCGGTCCCCGCCGGTGTCTTTCGGTTTTGCGTTCTGTTCTTTCCGCGCCATGCCGGTCTCCTTTACCCCTGATAACGAAGGGCGTAAGAAAATTTCATTTTCTTACGCCCCTCCAATGTCTCTTATCTGATGGATTCACTCCAAGCATATGGCCGCGTCAGCGGAAATATGCCAGCACACTGTCCACGAAGCCCTTGGCCTCGGCCGCCAGCCCCTGGTCACCCTGTCCGGCGGTCTCGCCGGTGTAGCGGATCACGCTGTCCTGCTCCATGAGGTCCAGGGTGTAGATCTGGTCGCTCAAGGGCTTGACCATGCTGCCGTCGGCGGTGACCTTCTGCTCGATGGAGCTCAGGTCGTAAGCCAGCTCATACTGGGCCAGCAGCTTGGACTGCTCGGTCTCCAGGTTGGTCAGCTCCCGTTTCAGGGTGGACACCGAGTCGGCGGTGACGGTGAGCTGCACGTAGCTCAGCAGCAGCAGCGCGGCGAACACGCCCACGGCCAGAAAGCCCACCACGGCGAAGACGGACACGTGCCCCGCCTCCCGGACCTGGACCTTGGGCCGGACTGCCGCCCGCTCCCGGGTGCGTACCTTGGGCTGGGGGCGGAGTACCTCCGCCCCGCCCCGCTCGATGGCGGGCTCCGCGTAGGCCAGGTTCCCGTAAGTCCCTCTGGGCCGGTTCATGTCGGTTCTTCTTCTGGCCGTCGCAGTCGCAGTTGCCACGCCGTGTCACTCCATTCTCTTTCGTATGGGCGCGGCCGCGCCCTCCTCTATCTCTCTACAACTTCTCCGCCACCCGCAGCTTGGCGCTCCGGGCCCGGGGATTCTCTTCCAATTCCGCCTCCGAGGCGGTGATGGGCTTCCGGCTCACCAGCTTCACGTCCGGCGTCTTGCCGCACACGCACACCGGGAAATCCGGCGGGCAGGTGCAGCCCTTGGCGAACCCGGCCAGCCCGTTCTTCACGATGCGGTCCTCCAGGGAGTGGAAGGAGATGATGCACAGCCGCCCGCCCCGGGCCAGCCGGGGCACCGCCGCCTGTATCATCCGGTCCACCGCCGTCAGCTCGTCGTTCACCGCGATGCGGATGGCCTGGAAGCTGCGCTTGGCCGGGTGCTGCTTCTCCCGCAGGGCCTGGGCCGGCATGGCGCTTTTGATGGTCTCCACCAGCTCGAAGGTAGTCTCGATAGGCCGCACCGCCCGCCGCCGGGCGATGGCCCCGGCGATCTGGGGCGCGTACCGCTCCTCGCCGTACTGCCACAGGATGCGCTTCAGCTCCTCCTGGGGCCACTCGTTCACCACCCCGTAGGCGGTGAGGGGGGCCGCTTGGTCCATGCGCATATCCAGCGGCGCGTCATTCATGTAAGAAAAGCCCCGCTCAGGGTCGTCCAGCTGGGGGGAGGACACGCCCAGGTCGAAAAGCATTCCGTCAAAGGGTCCCTGGCAGTCCGCCAGGGCGGCCAAATCGCCGAAGTTGCCGTGGACCAGGGTGACCCGGTCCAGATAGCCGGAGAGCTTGTCCCCCGCCGCGTCCAGGGCCGCCTGGTCCCGGTCGATGCAGGTGAGGTGCCCCGTGGTCAGCCGCTTCACGATTTCCAGGGAGTGGCCCGCCCGGCCCAGGGTGCCGTCCAGATACCGCCCGTCCGGGCGGATGTTCAGCCCCTCCAGGCACTCGTCCAGGAGGACCGGCTTGTGGGTGAATTCCATGGCCGCCTCCCCTTACATACCCAGGGATTCCATGAGCGCGGCCATCTTCTCCGGCGTCATTTCCTCCTCGGTGTCGTTCCAGCGCTGGGCGCTCCAAATCTCTGCCCGGTTGTGCACGCCGATGATGACCACGTCCTTGTCCAAATCGGCATAGGCCCGCAGGCGCTGAGGCAGGACGATGCGCCCCTGGCTGTCGGGCACGCACTTCACGGCGTTGGCAAAGAGTGAGCGCATCCCCTTGGACTGGCTCACCGGCAGGGAGGCGAACTTCTCCGTGAACTGGTCCCAGCTCTCCTGGGGGTAGATGGCCAAACAGGTGTCCACGCCCATGGCGAGATAAAAGGCGGCGCCCAGCTCCTCACGGAGTTTGGCAGGGATAAACAGCCGGCCCTTGGCATCGATGCTGTGCTCATAGGTGCCGGTCACGCTCCCCACGCCTGTTCATCTCCTCCACTTTGGTGTTAAATTACTCTATTTTGCTCCATTTCGCTCCACTGTGCTTTCTAGTATAAATGCATTGTTACAAAATTGCAATAGTTTCCGCCATATTTTTTCCCTCAAAATACTGGTTTTTTTCGTGTAATTCCCGCCATTTTTTGAACGAAAACGTTTGTTCGATGACAAGTCGGAAACAAAAAACTACAACCGATTTTGGCGTTTTTGACCATAAACCACCGTCTCTGGTGGTCCCATGGGGAAAAAGGGCTATATTTGGTACCGGAGGAAATGAAGAATTAAGAAGGAAGAAGGAAGAATTACGCCTACGGGCGGGACGGGGACGGTGGTGTGGGTGTTTGGCAACGGGCGTAATGCCAAGTAAAAGACGCGCAGACCTTGTGGCGGCTTGTCTGCACTAAGAAAAACGCAACTACTCATAAGTTTTACCTGGCTCTTACGCGAGGGGCGATAGCCGGAGTTGTTCTAGCGCCGGACCGATACGAGCTGCAACGGCTTTCTAGTCTTGCCAGTAAACATAACTCGTACCGCCGCCCGGACGTTTCCCGGGGTCCAGGGGGTGGCGGATAGGGCCACAGCGTGGCCCGTAGCCGCCCCCTGGTTTTCTTTCGGTTCCTTTCTCAAACGAGAAAGGAACCCCCGCGCGGGAGCGCCCCCCGGCAGGGGCCCTGCCCCAATACAAAAAGAGCGCGGACCCCTTCGGGTCCGCGCTCTTCTAAGCATCGTATTTCGGAGAATCAGCCCTCTTCGGCCTCGGCGTCGTACACGGCGCTCTGCCCCCCGGCGGGCTGTACCCCGCTGGCCGCCGCCCGGAACCGGGCGCGGGAGCGCTTGATCTCGTCGTAGGCCTCGCTGACGGCCTCCTCGGTGCGCCGCAGGGCGTCCTCGCAGTACTCGTTGGCCGCCCGGCGCAGCTCCCGGCTGCGGTCGTCGGCGGTCTTGAGCAGTTCGTTGGCCCGCTGCTTGGCCTGGGCCATCAGCTCGTCCTCGGCCAGCATCTGCCGGGCCTTCTCCTCCGCCTGCTTGCGGATGAGCTCGGCCTCCCGCTTGGCGGAGGCAATATAGTCGTTGCGGGCGGCCAGCAGCTTCTTGGCCTCCCCCAACTCCACGGGGAACTGGGCCTTGATGTCGTCCAACAGGTCCAGGGCCTTGTCCCTCTCAATAATACATTTATCGCCGCTCAAAGGCATGTTCTTGGCCTCGTCGATCATGGCAAAGAGCATGTCCACCAGTTCTTCCACGTTGGTCGCCATCAGTCGTCCCTCCTGCATTCATCCATTTTCTGTTTTACGTCGTCTATGATCTCCCGCGGGAGGAAATCGCTCAGTTCCACGCCGTAGCGCACCATCTCCTTCACCACGGTGGAGCTGAGGTAGGTATACTTCTCGTGGGAGGGCAGGAACATGGTGTCCACGTTGGGATTCAGCTTCCGGTTGATGACGGACATCTGGACCTCGGCCTCAAAGTCGGACACGGCCCGCAGGCCCTTGACGATGACCCTGGCCCGGTGCTGCTTGGCGTACTCGGCCACCAGCAGTTCCGAGGAGTCCACCTCCACGTTGGGCAGCTGGGACACCACCTTGCGGATCAACTCCACCCGCTCGGCGGGGGCGAACAGCCCGTTCTTGGCGGAGTTTATCATCACGCAGACGATGAGCTTGTCAAAGCACAGCGCCGCCCGCTTGATGATGTTCAGATGCCCCAGGGTGATGGGGTCGAAACTGCCGGGGTAGATGGCGATCTTCATGGGTCACAGCCCCTTTATGGGATTAGCCGGTCACACCGCGCGGCGGTAAACCGTCAGCTTGATTTTGCCGTAGCGGTAGTCCTTGCCCTTCTCGTAGGGGGCGTTCAGCTCGGGAAGTTCCTGTTCCAGCCCGCTTTCGCAGACCATTATACCATTTTCCGACAGGATGTCAATCGCCGTGATGGTCTCCAACGCCTTTTCCAGCAGGCCGCTGGCATAGGGCGGGTCCAGGAAGATGAGGTCGAATTTCTCCCGGCATCGTGTCAAAAAGGCCAGATAATCCCCCTGGACCACGGCGGCCCGGTCCTCCAGCCTGCACCATGCCAAATTTTCCCGCACCAGGGCCGCCGCTTCCCTCCGCAGGTCCACAAAGGTGCAGTGTGCCGCCCCCCGGCTCAGGCACTCGATGCCCAGCTGTCCCGTGCCGCTGAACAGGTCCAGCACCTTCCGGCCCTCGATGTCGAACTGGACGATGTTGAACATGGATTCCTTCACCTTGTCGGTGGTGGGCCGGGTCTCCATGCCCTGCAATTCCTTCAATTTCCGGCCCCGTGCCGTGCCTGTGATGACGCGCATAGCTGTTCCTCCTTGTTCGTTGTGGCAGGGGACTCCCTGCCGGGGGATGCCTCCGGCGGGTTCCCTTTCTGGTTTCAGAAAGGGAACCGAAAGAAAACCAAGGGCCGCCCGCCCACCGTCCCGCCCCGTGGGCGGTATTCTCTATTATCCATTGTCAATTCTCAATTCCTTCTTCATTTCCCGAAAATACTCGAACACCGCCTTGGCCGTCCGCTTGTCCACGACCTCCTCCAGCTCCGCCAGGGAGGACGCCTTGATATTCTTCACGCTCTTGAAGTGCTTGAGCAGGTCGGCCCGCCGCTTGTCCCCCACGCCGGGTATCTTGTCCAGAGCCGAGCCCTTCACCTGCTTGGACTGCTGGAGCCGCTGGAACTCGATGGCGAAGCGGTGGGTCTCCTCCTGGATGCGCCCGATGAGGGCGAACACCGCCGGTATCTGCTGGATGCCGATCTCCTGCCCCTGTGGGGTCACCAGGGCGCGGGTCCGGTGCCGGTCGTCCTTCACCATGCCGTAGACCGGGATGTGCAGGCCGTTGGCCTCCAGCACCCGCACTGCCACCTTGGCGTGGTTTTCGCCGCCGTCGATGAGCAGCACGTCGGGCAGGTCCCCGAACTTCTCGTCCCCGTCCAGATACCGCCGGAACCGCCGGGTCAGCACCTGCTCCATGGAGGCGTAGTCGTCGGCGTGGGCCATATCCTTCAGCTTGAAATGCCGGTAGTCCCGCTTCAGGGGCTTGCCGTCCACGAACACGGTCATGGAGGCCACGATGTTGGTGTCCCCGGTGTTGGAGATGTCGTAGGCCTCCATCCGTTTGGGCGGCTGGTCCAGGCCCAGCATTTTGCCCAGGGCCTCCATCAGCTTGCTCTGCCGCTCCTCCTTGGTGGTCCAGCGGGCCACCTCCTCTACAGCGTTGGTGTTGGCCAGCTTGACCAGGTCCATCTTGGCTCCCCGCTGGGGGGTCACCAAGGTGACCCGGTGGCCGCTGGCCTCAGAGAGCATCCGGGTCACGGGGACCTCGTCCTCGATTTCGCAGGGCAGCAGAATCTGCCTGGGCAGGTTCCCCCGCCCGCCGTAGTATTGTTTCACCAGGGCGGATACCGTATCCTCCCGTTCCTCCTCCACCGGGTTTTCCAGCAGGTCCATGTCCTTGGCGGCCAAATCGCCGTCCACGTAGTGGAGGACCACGAAGCAGCTCTTGGCCTCTCCCCGGTGGTAGCCCACCACGTCGGTGTCGGCCAGACTGCCCGCCACCACCTTCTGCCGCTTGCCCAGCAGTTCGATGGATTTGATGCGGTCCCGCAGCTCGGCCGCCCGCTCGAAGCGCAGGTCCTCGGCGGCCCGGGCCATTTCGCCCTCCAGGTCGGTGAGGACCTCGTCGGACTTGCCCTCCAACAGCCGGACGGCCTGCTCCATGGCCTCGCCGTACCGGCTCTGGTCCATCTCCCTGCGGCAGTAGCCGTCACACTGGCCCATGCGGTAGTAGAGACAGGGACGCTCCTTGCCGATGTCCCTGGGGAACTTCTTGTTGCACTTGGGCAGCTTCAGGGCCGAGCGGAGGGCCTCGATGATGTCGAAGGTGGCCCCCCGGCTGCCGTAGGGGCCGAAGTACCGCGCCCCGTCCTCCGCCACCCGGTTGGCCACGGAGAACCGGGGGTACTCCGACTTCCCATCCAGGCGGATGTAGGGGTAGCCCTTGTCGTCCTTGAGCAGGATATTGTAGTGGGGCTGGTGGCGCTTGATGAGGGAGCACTCCAGCACCAACGCCTCGAACTCCGAGTCGGCGATGATGACATCGAAGTGGTCGATCTGGGACACCATGGCCCGGGTCTTTTCCGTGTGGGAGGCCAGGTCGGCGAAGTATTGGGAGACCCGGTTCTTCAGCGCCTTGGCCTTGCCCACGTAGATGACCTCGTTCTTGGCGTTCTGCATGATATACACGCCCGGCTTCAGCGGCAGGGCATGTGCTTTTTCTTTCAGTTCGTCGAAGGTCACGGGGGTTCCTCCTTGCTCTGATGGAATGGAGGCGCGGCCTCCGGCGGGTCCCCTTTCTTCTAGAAGAAAGGGGACGGAAAGAAGGACCGGGGGCGGCACGGGCATTTTCAATGCCCTATCCGCCGCCCCCTGGCCCCCGGGAACGTCCGGGCGGCGGTGGGGTTATGTTAGTTGGCAAAACCAGAAAGCTGTTGCAGCCCGTATCGGTCCGCGCACGAACAACTCCGGCTGCCGCCCCTCGGCATATGACCTGGCAAAACTTGATAATAGTTGCGTTTTCATCGGTGCAAACGGGCCGCCACTGGGGTTGTGCGTTTTGGAATCGGCCTTGTGGCCGTTGGGAGTCGGACCGGGCCGCCCAGTGGGCGGCCCCTACAAGTGGTCTCCGGTTTTCTTCCGTAGGGGCCGCCGACCCCGGCGGCCCGTCTCTGCACCAGCCTTGCCGGGCATTGCCATGCTAGGCGTGCCGCGCCAGCGCATGGGGGTGAACAAGTGCACGATAGGCCGTAACGGCCGGGGCGGGCGCTTGAGGGTAGACTGGTTACCTCTCGCCGGTTTCAATCTCTAGGGTAACGTTGGCGCCGCTCTTAGGTCCAGGGGCCTCAGCCCCTGGTTGTTTCTTCCCAGGGTTCTTTTCAACAAAAGAACCCTGCCCCCGGAGGGGAACGCTCCTTACTCCTTCCCCTCCAGCATCGGCGAATACATCATGATGGCGTGGTTCTCGCACACCAACTCGTCCCCCACTTGGACGCCCTCCAAGTCAAACACCCTGCGCCGCAGGACGTTGTGCCTGGTGTAGCCGCCCCAGTACTCCCCCCGGAACTCATGGGCGGCCTCGTAGACCTCGTAGCGGAACTCCTGGGGGCCGTCGCAGCGCCACTCCCCCTCCAGACGGGTGTCCGTTACCCGCAGGACCAGCCGCCAGACCAAGGGGGTGTCGTTGCGGATCATCAGGTCCAGATAGTTGTAAAAGCAGGTGGCCCCGCTGCCGAAAGGCTGGGTGCGGTCGGCATCGGGAAACACGTCGTAGCCGTGGCGGTGGCGCTCCGCCACGGTGAGCGGGGTGTGCAGGGTCATCCAGTACAGCAGGTTGGAGCACTGGCACAGCCCGCCGCCCACGCCGGGGACCACCTTCCCGCTCCGCAGCAGCATCCCCTCCACGTAGCCCTTCCGGTGAGTGGGGTTGCCGATGGCCCGCCAGTAGGAGAGGGTCTCGCCGGGCAGCAGGACCAGGCCGTCCAGCCGCTCCACGGCCAGGCGGAGATTCCGCACCTTGTTCTCCTGCATCCACATGTCCACGTCCCGGAGTTTGCGCACGAGGGGCGTGGCGTGGTCCGCCACAAGGAAGGGGCAGGCGGCGTCCGTCCGCTTCCGGGCGAAGCGGACCCCCGACACGTGCCACCACGCCCATCGGCGGGCGCGGTAGTACCGGGCCCCCAGCCACAGGCGCAGCGGCCCCCGGTTCTTCGGCTCCGGCGTCATTGCGTTCATCCCGCGCCTCCCGTCCGCAGATACCAAAAAAAGCGCCGCTTACGCGGCGCTTTTTCTGTCAAAGGTCCTTACTCGGAGAAGTTGCTGGAGATCAGCTCGATGAGCGCCTCAACGGCTTCCTTCTCGTCGGGTCCGTCCGCGATCAGATTGATGGCGGTCCCCTTCACGATGCCCAGAGAGAGGACACCCAGCAGGCTCTTGGCGTTCACTCTGCGCTCGTCCTTCTCCACCCAGATGGAGCTCTTGAACTCGTTGGCCTTCTGAATGAAGAACGTAGCGGGCCTGGCGTGGAGACCGACCTGGTTGTTGACAACGGCCTCTTTGATATACATTGTGTTCCCCCCCTAGCAAAGCATTTGTTTGCCTACATAGCATATCAAATTTCTGTCCAACCGTCAATGACATTTTGCACAAATTCGCGGGTCCTCAATGGCGATTTTCACAAGAAATCTCTTTTGGAATTTATTTCAATTCCACCACCGTCACCCCGTCTTCCCCTTCACCATACCGGCCGGGGCGGAAGGTCTTGACGTATTTGCTGCGTTTCAGGTGGTCCCGGACGGCCTTGCGGACCGCGCCGGTGCCCTTTCCGTGGATGACGGTGACGGTCTCCAGCCGTCCCATGACGGCGCTGTCCAGGAAGCGGTCCAGGACCAGCAGGGCCTCGTCGGTCATCATGCCCCGCAGGTCCACCTCCGGCGACGCCCCCAGGGAGCGCAGCTGGTGGGCGGCCCGCTGGGCGATCTGGGCGGCCTGCTTTTTGGCGGAGGACTCCCCCTCCACCACCCGGACCTCCTCCTGCTTGGCGGTGATTTTCAGGATACCCGCCTGGAGCTGGAGGGAGCCGTCCCGGTTGACCTCCAGCACGTCGGCCTGGGTCCCCATCTTCACCAGCTCCACCCGGTCCCCGGCCCTGGCAGGGCGGGTGGGGGGCGGCGGGGGCAGCTCCTCTTCCCGTCCCAGGGCGTCCTCCGCCTGGTTCAGGCGGTGCTTCAGCCCCGCCCGGCGGTCATTCTGCTCCTGCCAGTCGGCCTCCTTCTCCTGGCGCTTGCGCATCTCGTTGAGCTCAGCGAACACCGCGTCGGCGGTGTCCCTGGCCTCCTGGATGATGGTCCTGGCCTCGGCCTGGGCCTTCTCCACGGCCTTGGCCTTCTCCTTCTCCAGCTTTTCCCGGTATTCCCGGGCCACCTTGGCCGAGTCCTCCATCTCCCGGCGGAGCTTGCGGGCCTCGTCCTTCTCCTTTTCCATCTCCTGCCGCTGGCGGTCCAACTGGGTCAGCACGTCCTCGAACCGCACGTTCTCCGCGTCGATGCGCTGGGCGGCCAGGTCGATGATGTCCCGGGGCAGCCCCAGCCGCTCCGAGATGGCGAAGGCATTGGACTTGCCGGGGATGCCGATGAGCAGCTTATAGGTGGGGGCCAGGGAGTCCACGTCGAACTCGCAGGAGGCGTTCTCCACCCCGGCGGTGGTCATGGCGTAGACCTTCAGCTCGGCGTAGTGGGTGGTGGCGCAGACCAGCGCCCCCCGCTTCCTGGCCGTCTCGATGATGGCGGCGGCCAACGCGGCGCCCTCCACCGGGTCGGTGCCCGCCCCCAACTCGTCGAAGAGGATGAGGGAGCCGGGGCCGCACTCCCGGAGGATGCCCACGATGTTGGTCATGTGGGAGGAGAAGGTGGACAGGTTCTGGGCGATGGACTGCTCGTCGCCGATGTCGGCCAGCACGTGGTCAAAGACCATCACCGTACTGTCGTCGTTGGCCGGGATGTGGAGGCCGCACTGGGCCATCAGGGTCAGCAGCCCGATGGTTTTCAGCGTCACCGTCTTGCCGCCGGTGTTGGGGCCGGTGACCACCAGGGTGTCGAAATCCTCCCCCAGCCACAGGTCGTTGGCCACGGCCTTCGCCGGGTCCAGCAGGGGGTGGCGGGCCTTTTTCAGGGAGATGCCCCGCTTCGCCAGCTTGGGCTCCGTGCACCCCATCCGGCTGGACAGCCGGGCCCGGGCGAAGATGCAGTCGATGAGCACCAGCAGGTCGTAGTCCTGGCTGATGTCCTCCCGGTGGGCGGCGCACTCGGCGGACAGCTCCCGCAGGATGCGCTCGATCTCCTTCTCCTCCCGGGCGGCCAGCTCCCGCAGCTCGTTGTTGGTCTTGACCACCGCCATGGGTTCGATGAAGAAGGTCCCGCCGGAGCCGGACACGTCGTGGACCAGGCCGGGGACCTCGTTCTTGCACTCCGACTTCACCGGCACCACGTACCGTCCGGAGCGCATGGTGATGATGGACTCCTGGAGGTATTTGGCCTGGGAGGAGGACAGCAGCTTCTGCAAAATGTCCCGCACCTTCCCCGCCGAGGCCCGGATATGCCGCCGGATGTCGGCCAGCTCGGGGCTGGCCGCGTCGGCGATCTCGTCCTCCCCTAAAATGGAGCCGGAGATGCGCTCCTCCAGGAAGCGGTTGGCCGTCAGGGAGGCGAAGAGGTGGTCGATACAGGTCTTGGTGTTCCCCTCGCCGCTGGCGTACTCCTTGGCGGACCGGGCCGCCCGCAGCAGGGCGGCGATGTCCAGCAGCTCCCGGGTGTTCAGCGCCCCCCCCATGTCCGCCCGTTGTAAAGCGACGGCCACAGGCTTCACGCCCCCCAGGGCCGGGGTGCCCCGCAGCACGATCATGCCCAGGGCGGCGGAGGTCTCCTCCTGCCGCCGGCGCACGTCGTCAAAGCCGGTCTCCGGCCGCAGCGCCCGGCACCGGGCCTTGCCCTCCTCCGTGGCCGCCTGCTCCGCCAGCAACTCCAGCACCCTGGGCAATTCCAGAGTCTGGATGGATTTTTCAAATAAATCGGTCATATCGGTTCTCCAAACATAGGATATAAGTCTCCCCATCCCCGGACAGTTGGAATCCGGCTCGCTCCAGCGTCCTTCGGGAGGCAGCGTTGTCCCGGTGGGGCCGGGCGGTCAGCGCCGTGATGGGATAGCGCTGAAACGCGGCCCTGCAAAATTCGGGCAGCAACTTTGCCATGCGCCCCTTCCCCTGGAAGGGGACTCCCAGCCAATAGGCCACCGCCGCCGTCCCATCCCCCTGTAAAAAGAGGCCCACGGACCCGGCCACCTCGCCATCCACCACGATGGCGCGACAATCCTGGACCTTTGGGTCCGCCGCCGCCAGTTCAGCTACCACTCGGGCGCAAGCCTCCGGGGTCCTGGGAAATCCGGGGTTCATAAACCGGGCCACCGCCGGGTCGCAGGCGTAGCGGGCAAAGGCGGGGCCGTCCCCGGCCTCCCAGGACCGCAGTTCTATCATACCAGCTCCGCCCGCAGGGCGATGACGGCCCGGCCGCCGATGAGGACCTTCACGGCCTCCCCGTCCACCTCCAAGCGGCTCAAGATTTCCGAGGGCTTACCCATCTTCTCCCCCTGGACGAAGCGGTTCTCTGCCCCCGGCGCCAACTTTCCATATTTGTAAAGGTAGTAGGTCAGCGCCCCGTTGGAGGTGCCGGTGGCCGCTTCCTCCGGGATGGCGTACAGGGGCGCAAAATTCCGGCAGTGGCAGGCCGCATCCCCGTCCAGGCAGGGCCAGAACATGTGGACTCCCACCACCTCGTACTGCTTGGACAGGCGGGTCACCTCGGCCTCGTTCTGGACGGCCCGGTCCAGCGCATCTGCGCTCTTCACCGGCAGCAGGATGTCGCACAGTCCGGTGCTCACCGCCTTGGGCTGGTAGCCCTCCGGCTTGTCGGCCAGGTACAGGCCGTAGGCGGCATAGAGTTCCGCCGACTCTTCGTCGGTGAAGGTCCGGGCCTCCACCGGCGGGGCCATGTCCATCCACACCGCATCGGCGGACACCCGGATGGCCAGCTCCCCCGCCAGAGTGGAGGCGTTGTAGGTCCCCGGCCCAATCATGCCCGTCTCCCGCAAAACGGTGAAGGTGGCGATGGTGGCGTGGCCGCAGAGGTCCACCTCCCCCTCGGGGGTAAAGTAGCGGACCCGGAAGGACTTCTCCCCGTTGGCCTTCACGAAGGCGGTCTCTGAGTGCTTCAGCTCGGCGGCCAGGACCTGCATGAACCCTTCGCCGGGCCAGACATCGTCCCCCAGCAGTGCTACCCCCGCCTGATTGCCGGAAAACCGCTTCGTCGTAAACGCGTCCACGATATACAGCTTCATGTCATTGCCCCTCCGTCATATGTCAATTGTTTATAGAAGTCCAGGGTCCGGAATCCCCGCTCCATCTGGGTCAGCAGAAAGGCCTCGCAGGCGTCCCCCATCCGCTTCATGCCGGGGGCGTCCATGGGGAAGGAGAACAGACGCTTGGGGTCGCCGTAGACCACGTGGCGCATGGCCGCCAGGCTGGTCCCGTCCAGGGGCATGGAGATGCCCTCCCCCGCCGGACACCCGGAACAGTGGAGGACCCCCTCGCTCAAATCCAGCCGCGGCTCTGCCGGGTCCGGGACCCCGCACACCGCGCAGGCGTCCAGCATGGGCTCGTACCCCGCCACGCACAGCAGCTTCAGTTCAAAGGCCGCCTTGATGAGGGCCAGCGGCTTGTTCAGCTTGTCCAGGGCGTAGAGGGAGTTCAGCACCAGGGACAACAGCCCCCCGTCTGGCCGCCCCTCCTCGGCCACCGCCTCGGCCACCTCGGCGAAGTAGGACCCCAATGACAGCTTGACCAAATCGGCCTTGACCCCCCAGAACTGCTCCAGGGAATCGGCCTCGTTGAGGGTGAAGTAGTCCCGGTATTCAAAGAGGGTCATGTCCGACCACACCAGCAGTTGGGCCGCGGCGGCCAGAGGGCTGTTTTTTTTGCGGCAGCCCCGGGCCTTCACGGTCCGCTTGCCCCCCTCCCGGGTGAGTACGGTCAAAATCTTGTCGGACTCCTTGTAGCCGGCCTCCCGCAGGACCAGGCCCTGGGTCTTGATGTGCATACTCTCACCTGATTTATGTACGGCTCCGGGGAGCCGTTTATGCGGTCTTGACCTGGTTCTCCTCTTCCTCCCGCAGGAGGCAGAACAGGGTGTAGGCCTCCGGCAGGCCGGTGGCCAGGAACAGCTTCCACAGGGTTTCGGACGTCATGCAAACAACCCCCTTCTGGAGTTAGGGTGGCTGAATTCATGGTGTTTATAAGCGGTAAAATTTTTCGATTCAGGGGCGTGCCCCTGCCAGGGGCGTTCCTTTCTCGTTTGAGAAAGGAACCAAAAGAAAACCAAGGGGCGGCACGGGCCTTTTCAAGGCCCTATACGCCGCCCCCTGGACCCCGGAGAACGTCCGGGCGGCGGTACGGTCTTTGGGGGCTGGCAAGACTTGTGCGCCGTTGCAGCTCGTATTGGTCTGGCGCACGAACAACTCCGGCTATCGCCCCTCGGCATATGACCCGGCAAAACTTGATAGTAGTTGCGTTTTGATGGGTGCAAACGGGCCGCCATTGGGTTGTGCGTTTTTGAATCAGCCTTCTGCCCGTTGCCAGTCGGCACGGGCCGCCCAGTGGGCGGCCCCTACAAGAGACCTTCGGCTTCCTGCCGTAGGGGCCGCCGACCCCGGCGGCCCGTTACCGCACCAGCCATGCCGGGTATTGCGCAAGTTAGGCGCGCCGCGCCAGCGCAAACGGGGCGAACAACTGCGTGACAGGCCGTAACGGCCGGGGCGGGGGCTGGAGGGCAGACTTGTTTCCTCTAGCCGGTTTCGACTGCCACGCCCCGTTGGCGCCGCCCCACGGGTCCAGGGCCGAAGCCCTGGTTTTCTTTCCGTCCTCTTTCTCAAACGAGAAAGAGGACCCCCGCGCGGGAGCGCCGTCCTTTACTCCTCCGTATACCCCACATTCCGAATAAAATTCACATTATCCCGCCAGTTTTCCTTGACCTTCACCCAGGTCTCCAGATAGACCTTAGTCCCCATGAAGGTCTCGATGTCCTTCCGGGCCAGGGTGGAGATTTTCTTCAGCATGGCCCCGTTTTTCCCGATGATGATGCCCTTATGGCTGTTCTTCTCGCAGAAAATCGTGGCCTCCACGTCGATGATCTCGCTCTCCCGCTCGGAGAACTTGGTGATCTCCACCGCCGTGCCGTGGGGAATCTCCTTGTCCAGGCACAGCAGCAGTTTTTCCCGGATGATCTCGGCGCAGACCTGCCGCTCCGGCTGGTCCGTCACCATGTCGTCAGGGAAGAGCTGAGGCCCCTCGGGCAAGAACTGCTCCAACACGTTCAGCAGCTCGTCGATGCCCTCCCCACTCTTGGCGGAGATGGGCACGATGGCCTGGAACGCGTGGGCCTCCTGATAGGCCTGCATGACGGAGAGCAGGTCCTCCTTTTTCACCGTGTCGATTTTGTTGATAACCAGCACCGTGGGCACCCGCAGGGCCTTGAGCCGCCCTATGAGCTCAGTCTCCGGGCCGCCCACGCTGGGCACCGGCTCCACCAGGAGCATGGCGGCGTCCACGTCGGCCACGCTCTCCCGCACCACCTTGACCATATAGTCTCCCAGCCGGGAGCGGGCCTTGTGCAGCCCCGGCGTGTCCAGGAACACGAACTGGCTCTCCCCCCGGTTCAGGATGGCGCAGATGCGGTTGCGGGTGGTCTGGGGCTTGTTGGTGACGATGGCGATCTTCTCCCCCACCAGGGCGTTGGTCAGGGTGGACTTGCCCACGTTGGGCCGCCCCACGATGGAGATCATGCCGGATTTTTTGATGTTCATTTCAGGTGATCCTCAACTTTCTTGAGCGTATTTAACAGCTTTTCCGAAAACTCGTCCGGTCTATCGAGAAACGGGATATGTCCCGCGTCCTCCATCACAATCAGCTCTTTCCGCGGCGCGGAGATATGGTCGAAATATGCCTCCGCCAGACAGCGCGGCGTGGTCCAGTCCCGCGCCCCCGCCACCAGAATGACCGGCATCTCATACCTCCGCCGGCTCCCGTCGATGGTCGCCGTCTCCTCCGACAGGAGCGCCCGGTAGAGTTCGCCGTTGGACGCGATCATATTCTCAAAACTCAGCATCCACTTGAAGTCGTTCCAGGTCATATAGGGGGAGAAAATTCGGACCGCCCCCATCCCCCTTGGGTATTGGGGCGGCAGATACTTCTCCTTCTTCTGCCGGAGCTTCAGCAGCGCCGTAGCCTCCGTCTTTCCGAAGGTCCGGGCCGCCAGGAGGTCCGCCAGCATACCGCCGATCTCCTCCGCGTCCCGCTCCCGGCCCGCCGCCCGGGCCAAGCCCATGGCCTCCCGCGCCGAGACCTCCTCGGACTTCTTGAAGTCCAGCATCTGGCTCACCGCCACATAGGCGGACATCTTTTCCCCGTGCCGCCCCGCGTAGAGCGCGCCCAGGTAGGTCCCCCAGGAGTGGCCCATCAAAACGACCTTCTCCTGGTCAAACGTTGAACGGAGGTAATCCACCAGCTCGTCCAAGTCGGACAGCAGCAGTTCCAAGGTGGGTCTCGCGGCCCCCGTATCATGAAAATAGGTGTTCCCGCAGCCCCGCTGGTCCCAGTGGACGACGGTATAGTGCCGCTCCAGCTCCGCCTGCCAGCCATAGGAATAGTAGGCCATGCTGCCGCCCGGGCCGCCGTGGAGGATGAGCATCACCGGGTTGGCCCGGTCCCACCCCCGGATTTGGATATACTGCCCGATTCCGCCGATGGTGATGTACTCCGTCCTCTGCACGCCCGCTTCCGTGCGGATTTTGTACCGCCGCGCCCTGCACAGCTTTCCAGTCAAAAGGATGAGCGCCAGCAGGAGGAGCAGCCCCAGGGCCAGAAGCAGTATCATGTCCATTCGGTTTCCATCCTCTATTTTTTATCTTCGTCCAGGGGCTTGGTATTCTTCGGCCACCACTGGACCACCCTCTCCCGGTTTCCCGCTTCAGTGGGCCGGGAGACCACCCGGTAGAGCAAGGCGCTGTACAGCCGCACCCCGTCCGGCCGGGTGCTCCGAATGGGCAGGAAGAATACCAGAGTAGCGGGCAGTACCACGTCCAGCCGGACCCGCGCCCCCATGGCCGAGGCCGCCAGGCTTTTTCCAACCGTGACCAGGAAAAACAGCGCGATGGCCCCCAGTGCCACCCTGTGACCTATTTTCATGCCGACCTCACTCCCTTGTGATGCCCAGTTCGCCCAGAATGGCCTCTTCCCGCGCCCGCATCCGGGCCTTCTCCGGGCCCTCGTCCATGTGGTCGTAGCCCAGCAGGTGCAGGGCGGAGTGGACGGCCAGATAGGCCAGCTCCCGCTCCAACGGGTGGCCGAACTCCTGGGCCTGGGCGGCGCACCGCTCCAGGGAAATAACCATGTCCCCCAGGGGCACCAGCCCCGTCTCCGGGTCGGCGTCGGCCCCGTCCCTGGGCGGCTGTCCGGGGACGTACTCGAACATGGGGAAACTCAGCACGTCGGTGGGCCTGTCCACCCCCCGCTGTTCCAGGTTGATGGCGCGGATGCCCTCGTCGTCGGTGATGAGCACGTCCACCTCGCAGGGCGCGGCCACCCCCTCGGCGTCCAGGGCGGCGCAGATGGCTCTGCGGAGCAGCCCCTCCCAGGGCATGTCCCCCTCTAGTTCAGACTCAATGACGATTTCGTGGTTCATGGGGTGTTCTCCTTTACAAATCGGAGTCCCTCCGTGGGGCGGCGCCTCCGGCGGGGGTTCTCTTTCTCATTTGAGAAAGAGAACGGAAAGAAAACCAGGGCCGCGGCCCTGGACCTGGGGCGGCGCCGACGGGGCATGAGGTCGAAACCGGCTAGAGGTAACAAGTCTGCCTTTCAGCGCCCGCCCCGGCCGTTACGGCCTAACACGCGGTTCTTCACCCCCATGCGCTGGCGTAGCGCGCCTAGCATGGCAGTACCCGGCAAGGCTGGTGCGGGAACGCAGGCGGCCAAAGGCCGCCCGTGCCGACTGCCAATGGGCGGAAGGCCGATTCGAAAACATTTCAACCAATGGCGGCTTGTTTGCACCGATGAAAACGCAACTACTCACAAGGTTTGCCGGGTGATGTGCCGAGGGGCGGCAGCCGAAGTCGTTCCAGCGCCAGACCGATACGGGCTGCAACAGCTCTCAAGTCTTGCCAGCCCCCAAAACCCGTACCGCCGCCCGGACGTTCTCTGGGGTCCAGGGGGCCGACGATAGGGGCTTGAAAAGCCCCGTGTCGGCCCCCTGGTTTTCTTTCGGTTTCCTTTCTGAAATCAGAAAGGAAACCCCCCGGAGGGACTCCGCCCCCGGCAGGGCCCCGCCCTGACATAAAAAGGCCCCGCCGTGGCACACACCACAGCGGGGCCTCTCCCTATCTTCCGTAAATCTTCATCGCCCGCCGGACCCGGGCGGCCAGCGCCTCGTCGAAGGCCCCCGGCAGGGCCCGCCAGCGCCAGTTCTTCCCCACGGTGGAGGGCTCGTTCATCCGGGCCTCTCCCCCCAGGCCCAGCAGGTCCTGGGCCTGGACCACGGTGAGGTCTGCCACGCTGGCCCACAGCGCCCGCATCATGCCCCAGTGGTACCCCTCCGCCTCGTTGAGGCCCAGATACTCCTTGGCATAGGCCACGTCGGCGGGGTCGGCGGAGTCCATCCAGCCCAGGATGGTGTCATTGTCGTGGGTCCCGGCGTAGGCCACGCAGTGCCGGGGGTAGGTGTGGGGCAGATAGCTGCTGCTATCCTCATCTCGGCTGTCAAAGGCGAACTCCAGCACCTTCATGCCGGGGAAGCCGCTGTCGGCCAGGAGCTGCCGCACCGAGTCGGTGAGAAAGCCCAGGTCCTCGGCAATGATGGGCTGCTTGCCCACGGCCCGCTCCACCGCCCGGAACAAGTCCATGCCCGGCCCCTGCCGCCAGCGGCCGTTCCGGGCGTCGGTGGCGCCGAAGGGGATGGCGTAATAGGAGTCAAAGCCCCGGAAGTGGTCGATGCGCAGCACGTCGTACACCCGGCACAGGTATCCGATGCGCCCCGCCCACCAGGCGTAGCCGTTCTCGGCCATAGCCTCCCAGTCGAAGAGGGGGTTGCCCCAGAGCTGTCCGCCGGCGGAGAAGCCGTCGGGGGGGCAGCCGGAGACCTCCCTGGGGTCCCGGTTTTCATCCAGCTGGAACAGCTCCGGGTGGGCCCACACGTCCACGCTGTCCAGGGAGACATAGATGGGCAGGTCCCCGATGATTTTGACCCCCCTGCCGTTGGCGTACCCCTTCAGCGCCTCCCACTGGTGGAAAAAGAGGTATTGAAGGGCCGTGTAGAAGGCCACGTCCCCGGCGCAGGTCTCCCAGGCCCTTTGGATGGCCTCCGGATCCCGGTTCCGCAGGGGGGGCTCCCAGTCCCGCCAGGGCGCGCCCCCGTGGGCGTCCTTCAGGGCCATGAACAGGGCGTAGTCGGGGAGCCAGTCCCCGTTCCGGCCGCAGAAGGCCCCGTAATCCTCCGGGGGCTGGGCCAGCAGCCGGGCCGCCGCCCGGCGGAGGATGGGGTAGCGCTTCTCATACAAGGCCCCGTAGTTGACGTCCTCCGGCCTGCTCTCCCAGTCCACGCCCTCGTACTCCGCCCGCTCCAGCAGCCCCGCATCGGCCAGGTCGTCCAGGTCGATGAAATAGGGGTTGCCCGCGAAGGTGGAAAAGGACTGGTAGGGGGAGTCGCCGTAGCTGGTGGGGCAGATGGGCAGCAGCTGCCAGCAGGACTGCCCCGCGGCCGCCAGAAAATCCACAAACTCCCGCGCCGCCCGCCCCATGGCCCCGATGCCGTGGGGGGAGGGCAGGCTGGACAGGTGCATCAAAATTCCGCTCTCTCTCAAGGTGGGTCACGCCCTTTGCTCGTTATGGGTCCGTCAGTCGATCCGTCTCACGCTCTCGCCGGTCACCAGCTCAAAGGGGACCACCTCGTGGACCGCCGGGGCGTGCTGTTCCACCGCCCGGAGCAGCAGCTCCACGCCGCGGCGGGCAATGTGGGCCCCGTCCTGCCGGACGGTGGCCAGCTTGGGGGTCAGATAGCCCCCCAGCTCGATGCCGTCGAAGCCCACGATGGACACATCCTCCGGCACCCGCAGGCCCCGGTCCCGGATGGCCCGGATGGCCCCCACCGCCATCACGTCCGACATGGCGAACACGGCGGTCAGCTCCGGCATCCGGTCCAGCAGCCGCTCCATGGCCCGGTAGCCGCTGCCCAGGGCGAACCGGGCGGCCTCATACTGCCGCTCAGGCTGGAAGGCCAGCCCACTGGCCTCAAAGGCCCGCTGGCAGCCCGTATAGCGGGCCAAGGAGGGCCGGGAGCGCTCGATGTACCCGCCCAGCACCCCGATGTTCCGGTGCCCCTGAGCCACCAGATATTCCACGGCGGCCTGGGCCGCCCGCTCGTCGTCGGTACTCACGCTGGATAGCCGGTCATAGCCCAGGCTGGCCGCCGAGTTGGTCACCAGCACGCAGGGCACCCCCACCTGGTCGAAGGAATCCCGGAAATACTCCAGGTTGCTGCCCAAAAACAGGATGCCCTGGGGCCGCCGCTCCCGGCAGACCTGGAGGGCCTGCTCCAGTTCGTCGTCGTCCTCGTCGATGTAGTAGATGAGGCAGGCGTAGCCCTTGGTCTTGATGAGGCCCTGGAGGACCTCCACAATGGCGGCGAAGAGCATGTTCTGGGTGCCCTTGACGATGACGGCGATGCCGCTGCTGGCCTGCTGCTTCAGGTGCTTGGCGTTGTTGTTCAGGCGGAAGTGGTTTTTCTCCACCACCGCCATGATTTTGGTCCGGGCCTCCTCCGACACGTCGGGCCGGTTGTTGAGGACCCGGGACACCGTTCCCACCGCGTAGCCCGACTCTCTGGCGATGTCCTTGATGGTCATGGACTCACCCCTTCACGGCCCCCGCGGCCACGCCCTTGATGATGTGCTTCTGGCCCGCCAGATACACGATGACGATGGGGATGATGGTCAGGACGATGCAGGCCATCATGGCCCCCATCTCCACCTTTCCATAGCTGCCCCGGAAGTTCTGGATAAGCATGGGGATGGTGTAATACCCCTTGACCCGGTCCAGCACCAGATAGGGCAGCAGGTAGTCGTTCCACACCCACATGGCCTCCAGGATGCCCACGGACACCAGGGTGGGCTTCAAAATGGGGATGTCAATGAGAAAGAAGGTCTGGATGGGGTTGCAGCCGTCGATCATGGCGGCCTCCTCCACCTCAATGGGGATGGACTTCATAAAGCCGGTGAACATGAACACCGCCAAGCCCGCGCCAAAGCCCAGGTAGATGATGCAGATGGTCCAGGGGCTGGTGAGGTGGAGCTTGTTGGCCGTCTGGGACAGGGTGAACATGACCATCTGGAAGGGCACCACCATGGACAGCACGAAGAGGAAGTACAGCAGTTTGGAGAACTTCCCCTTGCTCCGGGCGATGTACCACGCGCACATGGAGCAGCACACCAGGATCAGGGCCACGGAACTGACGGTGATAAAGAGGCTGTACCCAAGGCTCTTGAAGAAGCCCTGGGAGGAGATGGCGCTGACGTAGTTCTGCAGTCCCGCGAAGGTCTCCGCCGTGGGGAGCTGGAAGGTGGTGGAGGTGGAGATGGCCGTCTCGATTTTGAAGGAGTTCAGCAGCACCAGCACCACCGGGAACACGTAGGCCACGCACAGCAGCGCCAGCGCGATGACCCAGACGGTGTCCAGGACTTTCGTTTTCTTTTTCATTACTGCTGCACCTCCTTGGAGCGGGTGGCCCTAAGCTGGATCATGGAGATGGCGATGACCAGGAGGCAGAAGATGACCGCCTTGGCCTGGCCGATGCCCATCCACTGGGGTCCGGTGCGGCCGTAGAACGTGTTATAGATGTTCAGGGCCAGCATCTCGGTGGACTTGGCCGGGTCGCCGCCGGTGAGGGCCAGGTTCTGGTCAAAGAGCTTGAAGCCGTTGGTCAGGGTGAGGAACAGGCAGATGGTGATGGAGGGCATCACCATGGGCAGCTTCACCTTCCACAGGGTGGTCCAGGAATTGGCCCCGTCGATTTGGGCCGCCTCGATGAGGTCCCCGGGGATGTTCTGGAGCCCGGCGATGTAGATGATCATCATGTAGCCGATCTGCTGCCAGCACATCAGGATGATGAGGCCCCAGAACCCCGCCCCGCTGTTCAGCTTCAGCAGCGGCTCCCCCACGTAGGAGAGGACGGCATTGATGAGGATGTTCCAGATGTAGCCCAGCACGATGCCGCCGATGAGGTTGGGCATGAAGAACACGGTGCGGAAGATGTTGGTGCCCCGGAGCTTCCGGGTCAGCAGCAGGGCGATGCCGAAGGCGATGACGTTGATGAGGATGATGGACACCACCGCGAAGGCCACGGTGAACCAGAAGGCGTGGCCGAAGTTGGGGTCCGACAGGGCCTTTTCGTAGTTGCTGAAGCCCGCCCACGTGGCGTTGTCCACCGTGGTGAACCGGCAGAAGGACAGGTAGAGGCCCTGCACGAAGGGGACGATAAACCCGATGATGAAAGCCAACAGCGTGGGCAAGAAAAAGACCGGCGCCCAGCGTTTGACGGCCCGTTCCATGAAACCACCTCCAAATAAATTCTGTGTTTGCCCGGCGGGCATCTCATGGGTGCCTCTGCATTGCAGGGGCACCCATCGGGCGCCCGCCCTCACGTACCCGGTGGCCGTAGGGGCGGCCCTTGCGGCCGCCCGCAAATAGCACAAACTTTAAGAAAGAGGGCGGGCAAGTCTCTTGCCCGCCCTCTCGCAGTTCCTATTGTTACCCCTCGTGGGTGAGCTGATACTCCACGGCCCAGTTGTCCACAAAGGCGGCCTTCACGGCGTCCCAGTTGGCGTCGCTCTGGTCGGCGGCGTACATGGCCAGGGCGGTGCTCAGGCCCTTCTTCCACTCCTCGGAGGGGATGGTGGCGAAGTTCCAGGACACGGGGGTCTTGCCGGCGGCGGTCATCTCAGCGTCCTGCTTGACGAACAGGTTGGGGGACTCCTGGGCGTTCTTGAAGGGGATGACGAAGCCCATGTCCTCGGCCATGGCCTTGGTGCCCTGCTCGGAGGAGACGCACCAGTACATGAAGTCCAGGGTGGCCTGGATGTTCTCGGGCTTGGCGTTCTTGTTCACGCACCAGAAGTTCTCGGTGCCGGTGCACAGGCCCTGGTTGGCCTCGTCGCCCACGCCGATGTAGATGGGGATCATGGCCAGGTCGTCGTCGGTGAACTTGCCCTCGCCGGTGACGTTGCCGTACTCCCAGGAACCGTTCTGGAAGAACACGGCCTGACCAGCCAGGAACTCATTCCGGGAGTCGTCGCCGGTCTTGGCGGTCAGCTCCTTGGGGTCGCAGGTGGAGTTGTTGATGTACAGGTTCCAGATGTCGCGGTAGTTGTCCAGATAGGTGCCTTTGATGGCGTCGGTGGAGCCGATGCCGTCGGCCTGGTACTCAAAGTAGATGGGCAGGTTGGCCAGATGGGTCTGGAACCGCCAGTCGGAGGAGGAGTCCATGCCGGAGGAGGAGAAGGCCGCGAAGCCCAGCTCGCCGGAGCGGGCGGTGATGTCTTCGGCCACCTTCTTCAGGTCGGCAAAGCTCTTGATGTCGTCGATGGAGTAGCCGGCCTTGGCCAGCAGGGTCTTGTTGGTGATGATGCCATAGGACTCCACCACGTAGGCGATGCCGTCCACCGCGCTGCCGTCCTTCAGGGCGAAGGCGTCGCTGGTCAGCTCGCCGTAGACCTGGGAGCCGGAGAGGTCATAGCAGTAATCCTTCCAGTTGGCCAGACCCACGGGGCCGTTGACCTGGAACAGGGTGGGGGGATCGTTCTTGGCAATCTCGGCCATCAGGGTGGTCTCATAGCCGCCCTGGGCGGCGGTCTCCACGGTGACGGGCACGCCGGTCTCGGCGGTGTAAGCCTTGGCCAGGGCCTGCCAGGCCTCGTCCTGCTCGGGCTTGAAGTTCAGGTAGTAGACGCTCCCCTCGGCGGTGGGGGTGCCGGCGGTGGTCTCCACGGGCTTGGTGTTGTCGCCCGCGGGCGGGTTGGTGGCCTGGGTCCCGCTGTTACTGCAGCCGGCCAGAAGCGTCAGGGACAGAGCGCCAGTCAGTGCAAGAGCAAGCAGCTTTTTCATTATAATTCCTCCTGTTTCGATGTGGGGACAGGCTGGAAACGTTTCATGGAAACGTTTCCAGCTCCCGATACACACATCATACCCGCTTTACGCGCCATTTGCAAGCACAATCTTTGCCATTTGCCCAACTTTGTGAGAATAGGAAAATAGGATTTAGATAATTTATACAAAATGCCAGAAGTCCCCAGCTCGCCCCCTCCAAACAAAACCCCGCGGCCTTTCGGTCGCAGGGCGTCTGTTGGGCGGCAAAATCAAAAAAGACACGCCAAATGGCGTGTCTTTCTTTTTGGAGCTGATACCCGGATTCGGACCGGGGACCTCATCCTTACCAAGGATGCGCTCTACCGACTGAGCTATATCAGCATATGAGGCGCGATTGCACCCCACGATGGCGACGCGGAAGGGACTTGAACCCTCGACCTCCGGCGTGACAGGCCGGCGTTCTAACCAACTGAACTACCGCGCCATCTCATACTCGTTTTTGCGCCTCCACTTGGTAGCGCGGATGTTAATATACCATATTCAAGCGGGCTTGTCAACCCGTTTTTCCGAAAAAACGGTTCTTTAGACCCTCACAGGCCGGTGTCGAAACATATTTCTTGCATTATGTCGAAATATGCCTGTATGATGTTCTGTATGTGTATTTTACGCCGACATTGCAATTTTTTGGCAAGGAGGTTTTTTATGTTTATGCTGATTGGCATCATCACTACCCCGGAAGAGAGCAAGCTCCTGGGCCACGACTATGATAACCGCTACAAGCGCCTGGTCGCCTACGCCATCACCTATCTGCATAACCCCGCCGACGCGCAGGACGTGGTTCAGAACGCATTCACCAAAATCGCCGCATACCCCAACGGCTTCATGGATGCTGCCCGGGCTGGTGACGACCGGGCCATGGGCTATCTGGCCCACGTGGTCAGAAACTGCTGCTTTGATTTTCTCAAGGAGCGGAAGAAGCGCAACGAGGCCCAGCTTCCCCCGGACGACCCCTGGCTGGAGCAGAAAACCCGCCTCCCCGACGACTGGGACGGCGTCGATACTCACCTGGTCATTGTCTCCGCCCTGGAGCAGATGTCCCCGGAACACCGCTCCCTTATGGTGCTCCGTTTCCATGACGGATATTCCTACCAGGACATCAGCCGGCTCACCGGCTGGCCGGTGTCCACTGTGACCAACCGGATTTTTCGGATCCGCGCCAAACTGCACAAGGAGGTGAACGGCCATGCGTCTGTTTCCTGACGACCCCATCGAATTTGACAGCACCGGAGAACGCGCCTTCGACCTCCTGCTCTGCGACGGCGTGGACGCCTATCTGGACCGCCTCGGCCAGGAGCTGCTGGCCGCGCCTGTGGACGACACGCTCCCCTCTATGCCCCCGTCGCTGGTCCGGCACCTGGACGCAATTGTGGCCCGCCAGCGGCGCGAAATCGGCCTGAAGAAGTGGGCTGCGCGCGTCGGCCGGACCGCACGCCGCGCCGCGGTCTATATCGCCATTATCGGCGGCGTCTTCCTGGCCGCCTACATGAACGTGGAAGCCGTCAGAACCACCGTCAACAATTTCCTGACCAGCATCACGGAGGACTATGTCGGGTTCCGGGCCAAACCCAGTCAGGCTATTCCATCCGCCAGCACTTCATGTCTCCCTGAATTTATCCCAGAGGGATTTATCGCAACCCCGATGCAAACCGATGATGGAAGCACCGCAATTCAGTATGTAAGTCGCGATAGTCGGTTTGTTTACAGGCAATTACCTGTGTGTGGAACAAATTATCGCATATCTCGTGACGATAGCACACAGACAATTTTTATTAATGAAATGGAGGGTCGATTATCATCAATTGATGGCAACTGCTATTTAACATGGTATAGTGACACCACTATATATTCAATTAGTGGTACCATTAATTCAGAACTTGCCGTCCAAATCGCTGAAAGTGTATATCCCAAATAGTATTATTTACGTAGATTCTTCTTTTCGCCTCTGTTATCATAACTTTGGCTGGAAAAGGAGAGTTAAAAATGAATGTACTAAAAAAGATTACTGCTCTGGCATTGGCCTTCAGCGTCATCATCGGTGCCTCATCTATCGCCACTGCAAATAGTAACTCAGATATCTCAACATATACTTGGAAACAGCTTGCCTCTACATCAAACACTTTTACCGTTGATGATGATGGAAAGGCTACAATTATTGGGACTACCACGGGACACAGTAGTTCCACCAAAATTACTCTTGATGTTTATGTTGAGCAGCTCAACAAAGGTACCTGGTCGACGGTCTCCGGCATGTCCTGGTCCACCAGCACAACTTCCGAGATGACTGTATCCATCTCCAAGACCCGTTGGATGACCTCCGGCTACTATTACCGCCTCCGTACCGAGCACTCTGCCACCGGCCCCAACGGCACCGAAACTGACACCATCATCAGCGACATCTACTACTACGGCAAATAACCTCATCCCCGCCCAGCGTCCATAATCCAAAAAACTAAAAAATAAAATATTTCCAGCCAGTATCAAGGCCGTGGGGATTTCTCCCCACGGCCTTGTGCTCTCTACTCCAGGCTGTCCAAAACGATGTCCAGCAGGTGGACCGGCGCGGCCCCCAGGCGGTTCATCCGCTCCGCCAGGCTCTGCACCTTCCACTCCTTGGTGGAAATGTCCGGTACGTAGGACGTCCAGCCGTCGTTCCCCACCGCCACGATCCCGTAGCTGGGATAGCGTCCGAACTCCCTGTGGTAAAGCTCTTCTCTCACCACGTGATACTTCATCTTAATCCCTTGCTTCTCCCTTCTCAATCAACTTTATAACATGTTCCATCACATTTAGCAGCCCGTCCCTGGTTTTTTCGGGATAGGCGCCCAGTTCATTGGCATATTCCTCTTTCAGGGCGCACATAGTCCTCCAGGCCCGGTCCTCCACCAGCCTGCTCAGGTCCACGCCCAACGCCAGGGCCAATGCCTCCAGCGTGTTGATGCCACAATCCAGCTCTCCCCGTTCAATGCGTCCTATATGGGCTGGGGCCAAGCCGCTATGCTCTGCCAGGTCCTCCTGGGTCCAGCCACGCGCTTCCCGCAGCCGGCGGATATTTTCGCCGACCTGCCTGCGTGCGCGTCCCGTAGACCCCTGTTTTCTCTTTCTTTTTTCCATATAGCAGTCGCTCCACATCTCTGATCATTGGCTGCAGCTCGTTTATCATAAGACAAGTTTCGGCATTTTTCAAAGCATCAAAGATGCTATTTAGACTGATATGTCCTATCCAGAGGCAAAAATTACCCCAGGACCTGCAAGCCAGTGATCCGTATTTTTGCGAAGCGCGCTTCTAATCTATAAAGACCAGTTTTTGAGACAAAATCTTTCACCCTGTCCAAAAATTTTTTCAAGCACAAAAAAAGCCCCGCAGTCCTAAGACTGCGAGGCTTTTTTGGCAGGGGCAGAAGGAATCGAACCCTCGGCACGCGGTTTTGGAGACCGCTGCTCTACCTGCTGAGCTATACCCCTGTATGGTGGGCCTTCAGTCGGAGCGTACATGGAATGTGCCGGTGGCACGTTCCATAGCTCCGAGTCCCCGACCAAGAGGCCGACCGCAAGGGAAGGCCGATTGGTGCCGGGATGACCACTATGGTGAATCAGCGGCGCCAGGTTTGACGCGCTGTATACTTTTTGGTGGGCCTTCGGGGACTCGAACCCGGGACCGGCCGGTTATGAGCCGGCTGCTCTAACCAACTGAGCTAAAGGCCCATCTAGTGCCGGTAGCGGTTTCTTTAAGTATAGGATTGCCGCCACGGGGGAGACCGTGACGGCATTCCATACATCTGGCTCCCCAAGTTGGACTCGAACCAACGACCCTGCGGTTAACAGCCGCATGCTCTACCAACTGAGCTATTGAGGAATATTGAAGGGTCTGGTCTGGTCAGACCAGACCCTCAATTGTGTTGGCGTTACCTATTTTCCCGGCTCGTCTCCAAGCAAGTATTTTCGGCGCAAGTGAGCTTAACTGCCGTGTTCGGGATGGGAACGGGTGGACCCTCACTGCAATCAACACCAACTACTTTTCTTAGAAAAGAAAAGTAAGCAAAAGAAACTTCAAGGAACTTTCTTCTCCTTACCGTTCTTCTCAACGATAAGTTATTATATGCAATTTTCCAGAAAAGTCAAGCAAAACTTGACGGAACTTCCATAGGTTCTCCATCGGGCGCATGAGCACCCGATGGAGAATGGTGCGCCTTCACGGATTCGAACCGGGGACCCACTGATTAAGAGTCAGTTGCTCTACCAACTGAGCTAAAGGCGCAAGTAAAAAAGATGGTGACCCGTGCGGGAATCGAACCCACGTTTGCGGCGTGAGAGGCCGCCGTCTTAGCCGCTTGACCAACGGGCCACATCGCGTCGGGGCAACTGACGCCCTGAAAACTGAACAAAGAGAGGTGAGTGAGTGAAGAGCGAAGCAAGG